>NZ_BAZY01000004.1 GCF_001310975.1 Thermoanaerobacter thermocopriae JCM 7501 | reverse complement strand
TATAAAATTTTATAGAAAATAGAGCGAGGTATCTCGCTCTATTTTCTTAAATCTAATTTTTCAATAATGGCACGATACCTTTCCATATCTGTTTTCATTAAATAATTTAACAATGCCCTTCTTTGCCCAACCATTTTAAGAAGACCTCTTCTTGAATGATGGTCTTTTTTATGAACTTGCAAATGAGCATTTAAGTTATTTATTCTCTCGGTTAAAAGGGCAATTTGAACTTCTGGAGAACCTGTGTCAGTATCATGGCGTTTAAACTTATTGATTATTTCAGCTTTTTTCTCTTTGTCTAGCACTTTTTTCACCTCCATCTTTTAGAATACGCCTTACGCGTAGAATACCGCCGGAGATACGGTATTCTACGCGTAAGGTAAATTCGCTATTTTATTTTATCACATAATGTTTATGTTGTAAAATATTTTTAAAGTTTTTAGCATAATTAATATCTTTAAAAACTTGTTGTTGTAAAGCTTCTACGTTTTGAAATTTAATTTCATCTCTTATTCTTGTGATAAATTCGATTTCTAAATATTTATCATATAAATTTTCATTGTAATCTAAAACGTAAGATTCGACAGAAATGTTCGTGCCGCCAAAAGTAGCTTAGAGCCAACATTTGTGACCGCTATATAAAATTTGTCTTCAATTTTTACTCGCGTCACATATACTCCTGTTTTTGGCAAAACTAAATCTTCCGATATTTGTAAATTAGCAGTAGGAAAACCTAATTTTCGCCCAATTTCTTGTCCATGGATCACTTGCCCTTGCAAAGAGAAAAAACGTCCTAATAACTCATTGGCTTTCTCAATTTTACCAGATTTTATTAATTCCCTTATATAGCTGCTGCTTACTACAACACCTTCCCTTATAACTGGAGGGACAACATAAACTTTATATGAATATATTTTGGAATATTTTTTTAATGTATCTACACTCCCTAAAGCTTTGTAACCAAATCTATAATTATATCCTGCCACTGCTATTCTAATGTTTAATAGCTCCACTAAAATTTTTATTATAAATTCTTCAGCGGTTAATTTAGAAAAATTTTCAGTAAAGTCAAAGAATATCCCATAATCAAGGTTAAATTGCTTTAAAATTTCTACCTTTTTTTGATAAGTAGTTATAAGCTCGGATGGCTTGTCAGGAGTTAAAATTTTTGAAGTATGCTGCTTAAATGTGAAAACAGCACTTGTTAAGTTGTTTTTTTTAGAAAGAGATATCGCCTGTTTAATTAATTTCTGGTGACCTATATGAACCCCATCGAAATTGCCTAAAGCAATTACCTTGGCCTCTTTGCATCTTGATACACTGCTCTCATCAATAATCTGCAAATTACCATTTCCCCCTCAAAGAAGTCTTTTGGGACGGATTTTATTTCTTTCCGAAACTCCAATACCGAGAAACTTGCCATTATTATCATATAATTTCAAAAATGAAGTTTCAATAGAATGTCTATTCGAAATAAATTGACCTTTTAAAATTTTTTCAGCTTCTATTTTGTTTAAGTGTACAGAAGGTAATTTAATAAACTTATCTATTGGCTGTAATGAAGGCTTTTTTTCTTTTATTTCTTCAAGAGTATAAGCATCTTCTATCCTAAAAGCACCAACCTCTGTTCTTATCAACATAGACATATATCCCGGCATGTTTAATTTTTCGCATATATCTCTTACTAAAGCTCTCACATAGGTGCCTTTAGAACATTTCACATCTATCAAAACTTGATAGGGTGACTCATACTCAACTAAGTCAATATTGTATATAGTAACTTCAATAGGTGGGATATCAATTATCTTTCCTTCTCTCGCATATTCATATAATTTTTTTCCTTTTATTTTTTTTGCAGAATATATTGGAGGAATTTGCTTTATCTTTCCTTCAAATTCCCTTAAGACTTGCCTTAATTCTTTCTCCTTTAAAAATCTTACAGGTCCGCTTTTTATAATTTTGCCACTTTTATCTAAAGTATCTGTACTAAACCCAAAAGTTATTTCAAATCTATATCTTTTATCTTGCTCTACCAGGTAAGAGACAAATTTAGTAGCGCCTCCTACGCAGACAGGTAGTACTCCTGCTGCATCTGGGTCTAAAGTTCCTGTATGTCCAACTTTTCGTGTGTTGTAGATTTTTCTGATAAAATCTACAACATCGTGAGAAGTCATACCAGGTGGCTTTAAAATGTTGAGTATTCCCTCCAATTTTTATCCCTCTAATTCTTTGAATATTGCCTGTAAAATTTTTTCTTTGGCTTTTTGAATATTTCCTTTGATGCTACATCCAGCAGCCCTAACATGGCCTCCACCACCAAAAATATTTGCAATTTTATTTACATCTACCTTTTCTTTTGACCTTAAACTAATCTTTATCTCTTCTTCTTTTTCAACTAAAAGTACTGCTACTTCTACCCCTTCAATATTTCTAGCATAGGTGATAATATTTTCTATGTGCGAAAGATTAGTGTCAGTTTCTTCAAAATCCTTTTTTAAAATTTCCATATAAGCAACTTTTCCCTCTTTATACAAGGCTAGGCTATTTAAAGCCCTTCCCAAAAGTTTTGCTTTGTTAAATTTAAGAGTATTAAAAACTTTATCTGCTATTTCTTTAAATTTAGCGCCATTGTTTATTAAGTCCCCGGCTATTTGATGAGTTATAGAAGTAGTTGATTCGTACATAAATCCACCACTATCTGTCAAAATTGCTGTATAAAAGCATGTTGCTATTTCTTCCTCAAATTCTACTCCTAACAATTTAACAATTTGATAGGCTATTTCTGCTGTCGCAGCTGCGTTAGTATCTACATAATTCAATTTGGCATATAAAGTATTTGAAATGTGATGGTCAATATTAATAGTTACAGCAGAAGTTTTTAAAAGTTCTTTGGCATTGCCCAATCTTTCTTCGTCAGCACAGTCAAAAATCAAGACTACGTCTGCCTCTTTATAAAATGGTCTTGATATTTTATCTATACTAGGAACAAAATTGTACATTTCAGGAATTTCATCATCTATGAATGCCTCTACTTCTTTTCCCATTTTTTTTAAAACTTTATACATTCCTGTAACAGTACCTATAGCATCTCCATCAGGTGCTATGTGAGATATTACAATTACACTTTTAGCGTCTTTTATGTGATTTACTGCGTCAATTAATATCAATTACCATCACCCTCTTGCTTATTGAGTTCTTTTAATATTTCAGAAATATGAGCCCCATATTCTATAGAGTGATCTAACTCAAAGATGATTTCAGGAGTATATCTCATTTTTATTCTCCGTCCAATTTCGTGTCTGATATATCCAGCTGCACTTTTCAGCCCTTCAAAAGTTTCACGTTTATCTTCTTCATTTCCGTAAATACTTACATAAACTTTGGCATATCTCAAGTCTTTAGTAAGTTCTATATCAGTTATACTAACCATTGCTTTAATTCTTGGGTCTTTAATTTCTTCTAAAATCATTTTACTTATCTCTTTTTTTATTTCTTCTGAAAGTCGATTATTCCTGTACTGCATTGTATTCATCCTTTCAACGAGGAATTTCTTCCATTTGATAAGCCTCTATTATGTCACCCTCTTTTATGTCGTTGAATTTCTCTATACCTATACCGCATTCAAATCCTTGTTGTACTTCTCTCACATCATCTTTAAATCTCTTTAAAGAAGCAATTTTACCCTCATAGACTACAATACCATTTCTTATTATACGTACATCGGCATTTCTTAAAATTTTACCACTTAACACATAACAGCCAGCTACATTTCCTACACCAGGTACCCTAAAAACGGCCCTAACTTCAGCTCTTCCTAACTCTACTTCTTTATATTTTGGCTCTAACAGACCTTTCATAGCTGCTTTAATATCTTCAATAACATCATATATAATTCGATAAAGCTTTATATCTACCTTTTCTTTTTCTGCAAGATTTTTAGCATTTGTCTCTGGCCTTACATTAAAACCTATTATTATGGCATTAGAAGCTGATGCAAGCATAACATCCGTTTCAGTTATTGCGCCTACTGCTCCGTGAATTACCTTTATTCTAACTTCTTCGTTGCTTAAGTCTTCAATGGATTTCTTTAATGCTTCTACTGAACCTTGAACATCAGCTTTTATGATAATATTTAATTCTTTTACGCTACCTTCCTGTATTTGACTAAATAAGTCCTCTAGTGAAACTTTTTGCTTTCGTTTTAAGTTCCATTTCTTTTTGAAGTTCTTTACGTCTTTCTGCCAATTCTCTTGCTTTTTTTTCTTCCTCTACTACTATGAGCTTATCTCCGGCCTCTGGTACTTCAGAAAAGCCCAAAACCTCCACTGGCGTAGAAGGCCCGGCTTTTTTAATTCTTTTCCCCTTGTCATCAAACATTGCCCTTACTCTTCCATAGGTGGTACCCGCTAAAATAGCATCTCCTATTTGTAAAGTACCATTTTGTACAATTACGGTTGCAACAGGACCTTTTCCTTTTTCTAACTTCGCTTCTATTATAGTACCTCTTGCTGGCTTATTCGGATTAGCTTTTAAATCTTCCATTTCAGCCACCAGCAAAATCATTTCTAAAAGATTATCTATACCTATATTTTTCTTTGCAGAAACAGGTACACAAATTGTATTTCCTCCCCATTCTTCTGGCACTAACCCTAGCTCACTTAGCTCTGTCTTTACCTTATCAGGATTTGCAGTCGGCAAATCTATTTTGTTTATAGCTACAATCATAGGTGCATTGGCAGCTTTCACGTGGTTTATTGCTTCTACTGTTTGAGGCATAACACCATCATCTGCAGCTACGACTAAAACGACAATATCTGTAATGCTGGCTCCTCTTGCTCTCATAGCAGTAAAAGCTTCATGGCCAGGCGTATCTAAAAACACAATTTTTTTGTTATTTACCTCAACTACAGAGGCACCTATATGCTGTGTGATTCCTCCCATTTCTTTCATAGTGACATTTGTATTTCTAATGGCATCTAATAAAGAAGTTTTACCATGGTCCACATGGCCCATTACAGTAACAATAGGTGGACGAGGTTGCAAATCTTTTTCATCATCAGGCGCTTCTTCTAACAACAATTCTAATTCATCTTTTACTTCTTCTTTATCCACCAAAAATCCATATTCTTCAGCAATTTTAGATGCATTTTCAAAATCAATCTGTTGATTTACTGTAACCATTATTCCTTTTGCAATTAACTTTTTAATTATCTCTGTAGGATTGACTTTCATTTTTTCTGCTAACTCTTTTACAGTCAAAAACTCGGGAATAGTGATTATTTTAATTTCGTCCTCTTGTTTTTCCTCTGTTAAAATCACTTTTTTGTTATTCTTCTTATTTTTTTTACCACCTTTTTTGAAACTCTTTTTGTAAGCTCTCTCTTCTTCCAAATCCTCTAAATTATCTTCAAATATATCTTCTTCCTGTTGATTTATTTCATCCGTTTGTTGTGGTTTGTCACTTAGTAAATCCATGATTAAGTCTACTTCTTCATCTTCCAACGTACTCATGTGGTTTTTAACTTTTATATCCAAATCGTTTAATCTGGATATAAGGTCTTTACTAGATAAATTCAATTCTTTTGCTAATTCATAAACTCTTGTTTTAGACATTTTATTCACCTCCATAATTTTCCTCCTTTGCAGCATCTAGTAATACTTTTGCTAATCCCTCGTCTGTAATGCCAATTACCCCGACTATTTCTCTTCCTATCGCTTTTGCCAATAGCTCTTTTGTGGAATATACAATATAGGGGACTTTATTTCGTTCACACATTGTAGCAAACTTTTTAAAAGTATTCTTTGACACGTCAGTGGCCAATACCACTAAAAAGATTTTTTTAAGTTTGAGGTACTTATCCACACTATAATTGCCAGAGACAAGTTTACCGGCTTTTTTACTTAATCCGAGCATAGAATGAAATCTGTCATTCTTCATCCACTATCTCCCTCTTTAATTGTTCGTAAATTTCATCAGAAATTGGTACTTCTAGAGCTTTTTCTAATCTTCTATTTTTAAAAGCTTTTTCAAGACAATTTATATCTTTGCAAATATAGCAACCTCTTCCCGGTACTTTTCCTGTTAAATCTACCTGTACAATTGAATCTTTTGCTCGTCTTACAATGCGTATTAATTCCTTTTTCGGTTTCATCTGCTGACAGCCTAAGCACATTCTCATTGGAACCTTTTTGGTCTTCATCTTTTCACCTCACCTAACTTTTTACCATTGATTCACTTTTTATGTCTATTTTCCAACCTGTGAGCTTTGCCGCCAGCCTAGCATTTTGTCCTTCTTTTCCAATTGCTAAAGAAAGTTGGTAATCAGGCACAATTACTCTTGCTACTTTTTCTTTCTCATCTAAAATTTCTATACTTAACGCTCTTGCTGGACTTAAAGCATTTATTATGAATTCCTGAGGTTTTGAACTCCACTTGACTATATCTATTTTTTCTCCCTTTAGTTCATTGACAACAGCTTGTACTCTTGCTCCTTTATATCCAACACAAGCTCCTACAGGGTCTACATTTTCATCTCTGCTAAAAACCGCCATTTTTGTCCGTGAACCAGCTTCTCGGGCAATGCTCCGGATTTCAACTATTCCTTGTTGAATTTCAGGTGACTCCAATTCAAATAATCTTTTTACAAGTCCTGGATGTGAACGAGAAATCAAAATTTGAGGGCCTTTAGTAGTCTTTTTTACTTCTACAATATACACTTTAACTCTGTCACCTGGTGCAAAAGTCTCCCCTGGAATTTGTTCTGCTGGGCCTAGTATTGCTTCCACTCGGCCTAAATTAATGAGTACATTTTTTTTATCTGCTCGGGTTACAATCCCTGTTATTACTTCTGTTTCTTTGCTCAAAAATTCTTCATAAATCACATTTCTTTCTGCTTCTCTAATCCGTTGAATCACAACTTGTTTTGCGGTTTGCGCTGCAATCCTGCCAAAATTTTTTGGCGTTACTTCTATATCAACTATATCTCCTATTTGATATTTTTTGTTTATTTTTCTCGCTTCTTCTAAACTTATTTCTAAGAGGTCATTGTAAACCTCTTCCACCACTGTTTTTTGTGCATAAACTTTTACATCACCTGTTTCTCTATCCATCACAATTTTAGCATTTTGCGAAGACCCATAATTCTTTTTATAAGCAGAAACTAAGGCAGCTTCTATCGCTTCAAACATTGTATCTTTTGGTATTCCTTTTTCTTCACAGATCGAATTTAAAGCTTCTATGAATTCTGTGTTCATTATTATTTCCCCTCCTTAATTTTAAAACTTTATTACTGGTTTAACAAGACTTACATTCTTCATATCAAATTCCTTTCTTTCACCGTTATAGAGAATAATTATTTTATCTCCAGTAAACTCTATAAGTTCCCCTTCAAACTTTTTCCTTTTATCAATAGGAGAATATAGGGATATTTCTATTTCTTTTCCGATATTTCTTTCAAAATCTCGTGGTTTTTTAAGAGGTCTATCCAAACCTGGAGAAGATACTTCTAAAATATAGCTATGTTCTATTGGATCTACTTCATCTAATCTATCGCTTAAATATTCACTAACCAATTGACAATCATCTAAAGTAATCCCCCCTTCTTTATCTATATAAACTCTCAAATACCAGTTATTCCCTTCCTTTTTGTATTCTACATCTACTAGCTCAAAATTATTTTTTTCTAAAATAGGCGTTACTAAGTCCTTTGCAATTTGTTCTATCTTGGACATCCTATTCTCCTCCTAAAATTTTCTATTTTTGTTATATAAACTTATATAAACTAAAGAGTGGGGAACCCCACTCTTTTTTGCAAAAACTCTATGTTGACATAACAATTATAACATACACCTTTTGCCAACGCAACACTAAAATAAACTTAATTGATTAGATTCTGGCAAATCATTTAAGCAGCCATATTTTCTTAATATTTCTATAACTGTTTTACTGACCTTTGTTCTGTTTCTAAAATCTTCAACAGATAGAAATTTACCATTTTCTCTTTCTTGTGCAATTGTTTTGGCCGCTTGTATTCCTACACCTTCTAAAGAATTAAGAGGTGGCAATATTCCTTCATTAGTAATCAAAAATTTGACTGCATCAGATTTATATAAGTCTACATTTATAAACTTAAATCCTCTTAGGTACATCTCTAAAGCTACTTCTAATACTGTTAAAAGGCTTTTTTCTTTAGGACTAGCATTATTTCCTTTCGCTTCTATCTCTTTTATAGCATTTTTATGCTGTCTTTCCCTTTTAATACAATATCCAAATTAAAGTCATCTGCTCTAACAGTAAAGTATGTAGCATAAAAGGCTTCTGGATAATGAACTTTAAAATAAGCAATTCGAAATGCCATTATTACATATGCCACAGCATGGGCTTTAGGAAACATATATTTTATTTTTTGGCAAGACTCAATAAACCAATTTGGAACACCGTGTTTTTTCATTTCCTCTATTTCTTCTGGCGTCACACCTTTGCCCTTTCTTACATTTTCCATTATTTTGAAGGATAATTTTTTATCCATACCTTTGCTTATCAGATAAAGCATTATATCATCTCTTGTAGATATTACTTCTTTTAATGTAGCTATTCCTTCTCTTATTATGTCCTGAGCATTGTTAAGCCATACATCAGTGCCGTGAGAAAGTCCGCTTATGCGTACTAGTTCTGCAAAAGTAGTAGGACGAGTCTCAATAAGCATCTGTCTTACAAACTTCGTTCCGAACTCAGGCAATCCCAAAGTACCCACAGGAGTATTTAGTTCTTCAGGGTCTATTCCCAATGCTTCTACGCTGGTGAATAAGCTCATAGTTTTCTTATCATCCAAAGGAATCTCTCTTGCATTAACGCCGGTTAAATCTTCAAGCATTCTGATAACTGTAGGGTCATCATGCCCTAAAATATCCAGTTTTAAAAGCCTTCCGCTTATTGAATGGTAATCAAAATGAGTCGTTATAACATCAGTGTCTTCTGCATCTGCAGGATGCTGTATTGGAGTAAAGTCGTAAATGCTCTTGTCCTTTGGCACTACCATTATTCCACCTGGATGTTGTCCTGTAGTTCTTTTTACCCCTGTGCATCCCATAGTAAGCCTTTTGATTTCTGACTTATGAACTACTAAACTACGCTCTTCAAAATATTTTTTCACAAATCCATAAGCAGTTTTATCTGCTAAAGTTCCAATAGTACCTGCTCTAAAAACGTGTCCTTTTCCAAAAAGTTCTTCTGTATACTTATGAGCAATAGGTTGGTATTCTCCAGAAAAATTGAGGTCAATATCGGGTTCTTTATCTCCTTCAAACCCTAAAAACACTTCAAAGGGTATATCAAAGCCATCCTTCTTCATCAAAGTACCACAGTGAGGACAAATTTTGTCCGGCATGTCCACACCACAACCATAGCTTCCATCAGTTATAAACTCGGAATACTTGCAATTTGGACAAACATAATGAGGAGGCAGTGGATTAACTTCTGTTATTCCACTCATAGTAGCCACTAAAGAAGAGCCTACAGAACCTCTAGAGCCAACCAAATACCCATCTTTTAAAGACTTAGACACTAATTTCTGAGCTATAATATACATGACTGCATATCCATTGTTAATTATAGAATTTAATTCTCTATCCAAGCGATTTTGTACTATTTCTGGCAAGGGGTCGCCGTATATTTCATGAGCCTTATCTAAAGTAAGCTTCCTTAATTCTTCTTCAGCTCCTTCTATTACGGGAGGGAATGTTCCATCTGGTATGGGTTTTACTTCTTCTATAAGGTCAGCAATTTTATTAGGATTATCAATTACAATCTCTTTCGCTACTTCTTCTCCTAAATATTCAAATTCTTTTAGCATCTCATCGGTTGTTTTAAAATAAAGAGGCGGCTGCCTATCTGCATCCTTATATCCTTTTCCTGCCATTAAAATTTTTCTGTATATATCATCCCACGGATCTAAAAAGTGTACATCTCCCGTTGCTACCACTAATTTATTGTATTTTTTACCTAAAAGATAAATTCTTCTATTTATTTCTTTTAATTCTTCTACGCTTTTTATTTCTCCTTTTTCAATTAAAAACTCATTATTTCCCACAGGTTGTACTTCTAAATAATCGTAAAAAGAAATAATATTCTCTAGTTTCTTTTCCTCTAAATTAGATAAAATCGCCCTAAAAACTTCCCCTTGTTCGCAAGCAGAACCAATGATAAGACCTTCTCTCATACTAATAAGTAAACTTTTGGGGATACGAGGTGTTCTATGGAAATATTCTAAATTAGATTTAGAGATTATTTCGTATAAATTTCTCAATCCTCTTTGGTCTTTTACCAAAATTGTAACATGGTAGACAGGCAATTTCTTTATATCAACTTCACTTTCTCTCAATATATCATTTATATCTTTCACCTTTTTTGCTCCTAATTCTTTTAATCTATCGATAGTTTTTATAAATATTTCAGCAGTAGCTCTGGCATCGTCTACCGCTCTGTGGTGGTGTTCCAGTTTTACCTGTAAGTGTTCAGCCAAAGTATCTAGTTTGTAATTTTTCAAATCTTTATATAAATGCCTACTTAGTTCTAAGGTATCTAAAACCGTATTGTTCACATTTAAATTAAATTTTTTAGCTTTAGATTTTATAAAAGACACATCAAAATTTGCATTATGAGCCACTAAAACACTGTTAGAAGAAAACTCCAAAAATTTAGGTAATATTTCTTCTATAGAAGGAGCATCTTTAACCATAGATTCGTCAATTCCAGTCAGTTTTGTTATAAAAGAAGAAATAGGAATTTTGGGATTAACAAAGGTTTCAAAGGTATCTATTATTTTGCCTTCTTTTATTTTTACTGCACCAATTTCGATTATTTCATCATTTATATTAGAAAGACCAGTCGTCTCTATATCAAAAACAGTAAACTCATCATCTAAGGTAGAGTCTGTATCTCCCATTACAATAGGTACACCATCATCCACTAAATAGCCTTCTACACCGTATATGACTTTTACTCCATATTTATAGGAGCTTCCATCGCTTCTGGATATGCCTGTACAACTGCATGGTCTGTTATAGCAATAGCTTTGTGTCCCCATTTTGCTGCTCTTTTAATCACTTCTGTTGCAGAGGCTACCGCATCCATACTGCTCATTTGAGTGTGTAAGTGAAGCTCTACTCTTTTTTTCTCACTTAAATCTTTTCTCTCTTTTGGGGATATCAGCTGCAGGTCTTTTAAACTTATTACTAAATCTCCTTCATATTTATCGTAGAAAACTTTCCCCCTTAACTTTACAAAACTGCCTACTTGGATACTCTCTTTTAAAGAATTATACTTTTCCTCAGTTAAAAAGGCTTTTACAAGTATTGATGAAGTATAATCAGTTATATCAAAAGTCATTAAAATTTTAGATTTTAATTCCCTAAATTCGAGAGAAAAGATTTCACCCTCAATTATTGCTTCTTCTATTTCTGCAGTAATATTTTTAATAGATATCGCTTCAGCTTTTATTTCTTTTCCTAGAAGTATTTGGGAATGTCCTTTGTCCTCCCTTTCAGTTGTATTGACATCTTGTTGTTTATGACCATTTTTAGTAATTTCTTCAATGACTTTTATATCTTCCTCCCTTATGATTTTCCCCATTGTGTCTTGGAGTTCCTGTAAAAAGATCACATTTATTTCTGTTTCAATTCCATATTTATCCTTTAAAAATTTCCTAAGAGCATAGTCAATTCTATTGCTCTTTATAATTGGTAGACTACTTCATTAGGAGCTTTAATTATTATCTTTTGATCTTCTGCCACTACCTCACAAGTTTTTAAAAAACCAAGAGAAGCCGGATGTTCTTCACTCAGTTTTAAAATTATTTCTTCAAAATTATCCATTATGTCCTGAAGGCAATTATATTTCTCTTCCCTTTCTACTACAACTTCCACATCTTTAATCAAAGGGAATTTATTAAGCAAAAAATCCTGAAATTTTCTAAACTGTGAATTTGCATTATTGTTAGAGGATACACTTACAATTAATTTTCTCTCTTTTTTTAGCAGTTTTACTTTTTTTATTTCAAATTCCTGCAGAAATAATGCTGGAATCATAAAATCCCTCTTTCTAAATCCCCATTTTTAAAATATCAAAATACATTTTCAATCTCGCATAAAATCCTTTTATTAATCCCAGCTTTTCTTCCTTCATGACATGACTTAGATTCTCAAGAGGCACATTCACTACTCTAAGCTTGTTCTTTTTGGCGTGTTTATTTAACGCAATTTCTACTCCAAACTTGCTGATTTCCATCTTTTCAATGTTTTCTAAAAACTGCCTTTTTATTGCCCTTTGGCCTGACAAAAAGGGTGCTACTTTCTGTGCAAAATCTGTAGATTTCCTTCCACCGGAAAAAATTCCAATTGTCATATCTGCTTCATCCTTTAATACAGGAGATACGAGATTTACAAAATGTTTTTCAGTAAGTCCAATCAAATCGGCATCTAACATGACGATAATGTCGCCTTTAGCATTATCTATTCCTGCTTTTAATGCTTTCCCCTTACCTTGATTTTTCGGCAAATCTACTAGCTTTACATCGTGTTTTAAGGCTTGCTCTTTTGTATCATCCGTAGAACCATCATTTACAACTATGATTTCATCAATCATGTCTATTGTTTCTAAGACTGACAAAACTCTCCCAATATTTTTTCCTTCATTAAAAGCTGGGATTACAACAGAAATCATTAAGAATCCTCCTCGAGTAATTTTTCAATTTCTTTCGTCAATTCTTCTATTAATTCTTCTTCTTTAACTTTTTTATAAACTTTTCCTTTTTTGAAAATAACTCCTTCTCCATCTCCTCCTGCTATACCTATATCAGCTTCTTTTGCTTCCCCTGGTCCGTTTACAACACATCCCATAACAGCAACTTGTAAGGCTTTTTAATATGCCTTGTTCTTTTTTCTACTTCTTGTGCTAATTTTATTAAGTCAATTTTTGTTCTACCGCAGGTAGGGCAGGAAATGACTTCGACTCCTTCTTTTAAAAGACCTAAAGAACGTAAAATCTGTCTCCCTACTCTCACCTCATGGACTGGATCACCCGTTAAAGAAACTCTTATCGTATCTCCTATTCCTAAATAAAGCAATGTTCCTATTCCTATAGCAGATTTTATAGTGCCAGCTTCAATAGTTCCCGCCTCTGTTATACCTACGTGTAACGGATAATCTACTTTTGAAGAAGCAAGTTTATAGGCCTCTATAGTAAGAGGTACATTTGGAGTTTTTAGCGAAATAACTATATCATAAAAGCCCAACTTTTCTAAAATTAAAACGCTTTTTAAGGCGCTTTCCACAACTGCTTCGGCAGTTATTCCCTTGTATTTATATAATATTTCTTTTTCTAAAGAGCCAGAATTTACGCCTATTCTAATAGGAATACCTCTTTCTTTTGCTATTTCTACCACTTTTTTGATATTTTCTTCTCTTCCTATGTTTCCAGGATTAATTCTTATCTTGTCTGCTCCATTTTCAATTGATTTTATAGCTAACCGATAATCAAAATGAATATCTGCTACCAAAGGAATATTTATATTTTTCTTTATTTCTTTTATTGCTTCAGCTGCTTCCATATCCGGAACAGCAACTCTTATAATATCGCAGCCTTCAGCTTCTAGTCTTCTTATCTGCTCTATTGTTTTTTCAATATCGTGGGTATCCGTGTTAGTCATAGACTGAACCAAAATTGGATTATTTCCACCAATCTTTTTATTTCCTATTTTCACTTCTCGAGTAATTTTCCTCATTTTTTTCACCTTTTAAAAAATACGTAAAATATCCCTATAGGTTACAAAAATAAGCAATGCAATCAACAGTAAAAAACCCAAATAATGGATATAGCCTTCTTTTTCAGGTGGTAAGGGTTTCCCTCTTATTGCCTCTGCTAATACAAACAAAATCCTTCCGCCATCTAAAGCCGGCAAAGGCAATAGATTAAAAAGGCCTAAATTTACGCTTATAAGAGCAGAAAAAGCCAGTAAATTCATAACACCTGTTTTGGCGACAGTTCCTACCGCTTGAACAATTCCCACAGGTCCCATAATATCATTGACAGAAACTTTTCCGGTTACTAGCATTACAAGAAACAAAATAATGAGTTTAGAAAAATATATAGTCTGACTAATGGCAGTTTTAATGGCAAGAGATATAGAACGCTTATGCGCTGGGATAATCCCTATCATTACTTTTGAAGCCTCTTTATCAAAACCGGTTTTACTTGTTTTTGTAAAATTTCATTTCCTCTTTGAACTTCAATTGTCAATGTTTCTCCTTTACTTGAGCTTATAGCTTTTTCTAACTCCTCCCATGTATTTATCTTTGTATTATTTACCATTACAATTTTGTCCCCAGGCAATTCCTGCTTTTTCAGCGGGATAGCCTTCCATTACAGATTTTATTTGGGGAATAGGCCTACCTATGCTAAAAAATACAATAAAAAGCAATAAAAAAGCTAATAATATATTCATTAAAGGACCTGCAGCAAAGACAGCTAACCTTACAGGCCAAGGTTTATTTACTATAGCCCGCGGGTCATTAGATTTTTCATCTTCACCTTCTAAAGCAACATAACCACCGAATAGCAATGCTCTAAAAGAATACTCTGTTTCTCCGTATTTCTTTTTCAAAGTCGTGGACCAAAGCCAATAGAAAATTCATTTACTCTAGATCCAGAAAGTTTTGCAACGATAAAATGTCCAAATTCGTGAAACATTACTAAAACGCTTAAAACAATTATACTAATCAATATTGTCAAAATATATCACCTCATATATCTTTTTGCTATTTTTTCCTTAACCTCTTTATCCACATTTATTATATCATCTAAAGTGGGATTTTGTATATTATTATGTTCTTTCATACTCTCCTCTATAATTTCAGCTATTTGTAAAAATTCTATTTTTTTATTTAAAAACAAAGACACAGCTATCTCATCAGCTGCATTTAATACGGTAGTCATAGTTCCTCCAATTTTTAAAGCCTCATATGCTAACGACAAACATCTAAAAGTTTCTAAATCGGGTTTTTCAAAAGTTAATTGGGTTATAACAGAAAAATCCAAAAACTTTACTTCTTTTATGTAGTTACGAGTAGGATAATTTAAGGCATACTGAATGGGTATCCTCATATCGGCAGTAGCCAGTTGTGCAATTATGCTGCCATCTATATATTCTACCATTGAATGAATTATACTTTGAGGATGTACAACAACATCAATTTTATCTTCAGAAATATCAAATAGCCATTTTGCCTCAATTACTTCAAACCCTTTATTCATTAAAGTAGCAGAATCTATTGTGATTTTTTTACCCATTTTCCAATTTGGATGGTTCAGAGCCTGTTCTACGGTCACTTTCTTCAAAGCCTCTTTTTTCTTGCCTCTAAAAGGGCCACCAGAAGCTGTTAAAATCAACCTCGATATTTCTTTTCGGTCATTTCCTTTTAAACATTGAAGTATAGCGGAATGCTCACTATCTATAGGTAAAAGCCTTATGCCTTTCTTTTTGGCTAAATCCATTACGATTTGTCCAGCTGTTACAAGTACTTCTTTATTTGCTAAAGCAATATCTTTTCCTGTCTGGATGGCTGTAATTGTTGGAAGAAGTCCGGCAATTCCTTCTACCGCTATCACCACTAAATCCGCATCATATTTTACAATTTCTTGAAGCCCTTTGCTGCCAGTCAGAATTTCGATATTTTCCTCTAGTTTTTCACGTAATTGATTAGCTTTATCTTCATCTTTTACTGCCACAACTCTAGGATTAAATTCTCTAATTTGTTTAGATAAAAGTTCTACATTGTTATAAGCTGTAAGTCCAACAATCTCAAAATTTTCTCTAAAATTTTTATTACATCTAAGGTTTGTGTACCAATAGAACCAGTTGAGCCGAGAATTATCACTTTTTTCATGAAACGCATTCCTTTCTAAATTATGTATTGAAAAATAAAGTAGATAAAAGGTGAAACAAATAAAATACTGTCAAATCTATCTAAAATTCCTCCATGGCCGGGAATAGTATTTCCAAAGTCTTTAATGTAACAATTTCTTTTTATAAAAGAAGCGATTAAATCTCCACATTGAGCAATTATACTCCCCAATAAACCTATAATCATAGAAAGATATATAGTAACATTTGATTGAGGAAATAACCAAACAAATATAGCAGAGGTAATGATAGAACCTATAATTCCTCCAACAGCTCCTTCTATTGTCTTTTTGGGGCTTATTGTAGGAGCAAGTTTGTGATTTCCAAAAAATCTACCTGTAAAATATGCAAAAGTATCCGTCATCCACGATACTATAAAAACAAACCATACTATATAAATTCCTTCAGGCATTTCTCTAAGTTTTGTATGTACAAAAAGAAAAGAGGTATATAAATGATTCCCAATAAAGTCAGCGCATAATCTTTAAGATTATACTTTTTATTAGTCAAAAATAGTAAAAAAAGCATCATTGCAATTATCACCAATATCTCTCTTTCTGCTATTTTACCTTCTAAAAGATACAAAAGAATTGCTGACAGATATCCAAAAATTTTCACAGGCCGTATCCCAAGATTTTTTGTAGCATTATAAAACTCATTAAGCCCTAATATGCTTATTAACACTAACGCAATTGTAAGAAATGTTCCCCCTTTTATCATAATGAAAAACAAAATTGGCAAACCAATTATCGCACTTATAACCCTTGTTTTTAACATATTTATGTACCACTCCTTACTATACTCCCCCAAATCTTCTTTGGCGAGTTTGGTAATATAATATCGCTTTAATAAGATGCTCTTTTTTAAAATCCGGCCACAATACCTCTGTAAACCAAAATTCAGAATAAGCCGATTGCCATAATAAAAAGTTGCTCAATCTCTTTTCACCGCTTGTCCTTATTATAAGGTCTGGATCTGGCTGATTTTTTGTATACAAATTATCACTTATAGTTTGTTCTGTAATTCCCTCAATGGTTAGTTCTTTATTCAAAACCTTTGTACAAATTTTTTTGACAGCCTTTACAATTTCATCTCTTCCCCCATAATTTAATGCTATATTAAGAACAAGGCCAAAATTGTTTTTTGTTATATTTTGTGCCCGCTCTATTTCAGTTTTACACCCCTGTGGCAAAACAGAAATATCCCCTATGAAGTTAATCAACACATTATTTTTGTTTAATTCATCTACTTCTTTTGAAAGGTACTCAACGAGTAAATCCATTAAAAAATTTACTTCTTCTTTAGGTCTTTTCCAGTTTTCAGTTGAAAAGGCATACAAAGTTAAATATTTTATTCCTAATTCTCTACAGGCTTTTACAACCTCTCTTACAGCATTAACTCCAGCTTTATGGCCATAAAATCTCATCATTCCCTTTTTTTGAGCCATCTCCCATTTCCATCCATGATAATACCTATGTGAGTAGGTAGTTTATTTTTATCAATTTTTCCGGTTAATTCTTTATTTTTTTGTTTAAAAAATGCCATTTATTTTCCTCCTCATTTTTAAGGTCCCCCTCACCAGAGGGGGATTAAACTCTAACAACAGTAATTTCAAGAATATCTTTTTGTTTTTTTATTCTGGCGACTTTTAACCAGTAACCTTTATATTTAAAAATAGATTTTGTTTCTACGATGTTAATTTTTAAATCCTTTGGTATCTTTTCTATAACTTTATGTAAATCCATTCCTATAAAATTGTAATAATTCATCAAATTTCCATTATCTCCTTTTCTTTAGTCTCCGCTATTTTATCTATTTCTTTTATATATTTATCAGTTAATTTTTGAATTTCTTCTTCTCTCTTTTTTCTTTCATCTTCAGAAATTTCGCCGTTTTTTTCCATCTTCTTCACAGTATCATTAGCATCTCTCCTGATTTGTCTTACTGCTACTTTTGCCTCTTCTGCTTTTTTGTAAACCAATTTTACCAATTCTTTTCTTCTTTCTTCAGTCAATTCGGGAAAAACCAATCTTAATACTTTACCGTCTGAAACTGGATTAATTCCTAAATCTGATTTTTGTATTGCTTTTTCAATGTCACTTATTTTCGAAACATCCCACGGTTGCACTACCAAAACTCTTGCCTCGGGAGCTGTAATGGTAGCTAATCTGTTAAGAGGAGTTGGAGTGCCATAATAATCAACCATAATTCGGTCAAGCAATGCAGGATTTGCTCTTCCCGCTCTTATAGCAGCTAATTCGTTTTTTAAAACGCTCAAAGATTTTTGCATTTTTTCTTCGCTAGCTTTTAAATAATCACTCATACTTAAACCTCCTTTACTATTGTACCAATATCTTTTCCTGTTACTACCTTCTTTATGTTTCCGTAAGTAGTAAGGTCAAAAACTATGATTGGTATTTTATTGTCCATACATAAAGAAGTTGCTGTTGAATCCATTACTCCTAAACCTTTGTTTAAAACATCTAAATAAGACAATTCCTTAAATTTTACAGCGTCTTTGTATTTATTTGGGTCTTTGTCATAAACTCCATCTACTTTTTTAGCTAATAATATAACCTCAGCATCTATTTCTGCTGCTCTTAATGAAGCAGCAGTATCAGTTGAAAAGAAGGGATTCCCTGTCCCAGCAGCAAATATAACAACCCGTCCTTTTTCTAAATGTCTTATTGCTCTTCGACGTATATAAGGCTCTGCAATTGCCCTCATCTCAATAGCAGTCTGAACTCTTGTAGGAACTCCCCGTTGCTCTAAAGCATCTTGCAGTGCAAGCGCATTAATTACAGTCGCAAGCATTCCCATGTGGTCTGCAGTAGTTCTGTCCATCCCAATGCCTTCTCTTCCGCGCCATATATTTCCTCCACCAACTACAAGGCCAATTTGGACCCCCATTTCTTTCACTTCTTTTATTTCGTCTGCTATTTTGTTTACAGTGTTAAAATCAATACCAAAACCTTTTTCTCCCGCTAATGCTTCTCCTGAGATTTTCAGAACCACTCGCTTGTAAACAACTGACGACACATTAACACCCCATTCTTATAAGTTCTATAAAAAATTTTGAAAATCCTTCTTAATTTTTTAAGTAATTTGTAAAAAGGGACACAACCGTGTCCCTTTTTGGTTGCCTATTTAATTTTATTACTCATTCGAGGAAGTTTCAATACCTTCTCCTCTTTCAAATCTGACAAATCTTCTTATTACAATGTTTTCTCCTAATTTTGCAATCGTCTCATTTAATAGATCTTGCACTGTTTTTTCTGGGTCTCTAATGTATTGTTGCTCTAGCAAACAATTTTCCTTGTAAAATTTTTCAATACGTCCTTCAACTATTTTTTCTACAACATTTTGCGGTTTCCCTTCATTTAACGCTTGTGCTTTCAAAATTTCCTTTTCTTTTTCCAAAACAGCTTGTGGTACATCTTCGCGAGAAATATAACTTGGATTTGCGGCAGCTATTTGCATGCATATTTCCTTAACAAAATTTTTAAATTCACCAGTATTTGCAACAAAATCCGTTTCACAATTTACTTCTACTAAAACCCCTATTCTTCCACCACCATGTATGTAAGCATCAACTAAACCTTCATTAGCAACTCTACCTGCTTTTTTAGCAGCAGCAGCCAATCCCTTCTCTCTTAAAATATCTATGGCCTTTTCCATATCTCCATTTGCTTCCATTAAAGCTTTTTTACAATCCATCATTCCAGCGCCGGTTCGTTCTCTTAATTCCTTTACAGCTTGTGCTGATATCATTAGAAAAACCTCCTTAAATTATGATATATGATATACAATAGTGGTAAGGAGCTTTGCTTTTTCCTTACCACTAGACAAAAATTTTCACTCTTCAGCGGCAGCAAATTGTTCCCCTTGATTGCCTTCAATCACTGCATCTGCAATCTTGGAAGTAATAAGCTTGACAGCTCTTATAGCATCATCATTTCCTGGAATAGGATAGTCGATTAGATCAGGATCGCAATTGGTATCCACAATAGCTACAATTGGTATTTCCAAACTTCGGGCTTCCGCAACAGCAATAGCTTCTTTTTTAGGGTCAACTATGAATAAAGCCGAAGGCAGAGATTGCATATTCTCTATTCCACCCAAAAATTTCTGCAATCTTTCTTTTTCTTTTCTAAGTTTTATTACCTCTTTTTTAGGAAGAACATCAAAAGTCCCGTCTTCTTCCATTTTTTTAAGTTCTTTTAAACGTTGAATTCGTCCTTTAATTGTTTTAAAATTAGTAAGAGTTCCACCTAACCACCTTTGGTTTACATAAAACATACCGCATCTTTCTGCTTCTTCCCGAATGGAATCCTGGGCTTGCTTTTTGGTCCCAACAAAAAGAATGGTGCCCCCTTCCATGACCAACCCTTTGACAAATTCATAAGCTTGTTCTAGTTTTTCTACCGTTTGTTGTAAATCAATGATGTAAATTCCATTTCTTTCTGTAAAAATATAAGGAGCCATTTTAGGGTTCCATCTTCTTGTTTGATGACCAAAATGTACCCCTGCCTCTAATAACTGCTTCATTGAAATTACCGACATACATGCACCTCCTATGGTTATTCCTCCGCCTAAATCCTCTTGCAAAAAGACCTTTCAGGCACCCTTTTTGCAATCATTAGGCGTGTGTAATTCACTGACAATGAATACTATATTATATATTTTGCTAAATGTCAATATATTATCACACTTTTATGTCTATATGACCCATTGTTTTTTTATTTTTTTTATCTGGATTTTTCTCTTGCTTATTTTTTTGTTCAGAGTTTTGCCTCTCTTTTATAAGCGTTTTTTCTGTTTTTTCAAGTTCATTAGGCTTTGTCTTCTTTATTTCATTTTCTTTATTAGATGAAATTGCTATTTGCTGAGAATAAATGACAGGCTTTTGAAGGTCAATTTGTTTCAAATTTCCTACCTCTACAGCACGAGGTAGAATAGTTTTTAAATCAATAGGGGTATTGGAGGACATAAAAAAATTCATCTCCTTATTTTAGAGGAAAATATTTTATCTCTTTCTCTTTTTTTATAAACATAGCATATTTGATAGGTTCTTGTATTTTTAAAGTAATATCATCAATGACGATTTTAGTTCCTGGAAATATTGTATCAACAACTTTTATAATTCCAATGCTATAACTTTTTATTTCTTCATTTAAAGAATTTAATTCATCCTTTAGTTGTTGATTTAGAGAAATTAAATTTTGAAAAGATTTTTTAGCTTTGTGATAGACATCTTGTTTATCAGGAGACAATTTTTCGATTTTTTCTAAATATTTTATGATTTTTTCTATTTTTTCTAATTGAATATTATTTTGCTCTATTTGAGAAGTTAATTCTGCTATTTTTTGCCTTTTTTTGAGGCAGTACGCCTACTTGTAACTCCGTATACGTTCCCATTTTTGAACCAATATTCGCTGCTACAATTTCTCTTGCAGCTACAATTTTACTACCAATAATTTGACTTTTATTACCTAAAAGTTTTACACTTCCCCCTGCTTTTACCTCACAATAAATTATCGCTTCACTGTATACATCTCCCCCGGCCTCTACACTACAGTTTTGTAAATACTTTGCTGTAATATTTCCTTCTGCGATAATTTTTGCCTTTCCAGCCCCTTGTACCCCTTTGTGAATATTGATATTTCCTTTTGCTATTATAGTAGCGGCTTCTACCACTCCAAAAATTTCTACATTCCCTTCACTTTCAACAATAAAACCTGATTTGACATTCCCAGTAATTTTTTACACTTGCTACCGTTTTTATATTTCCTACAGAAGTATCAACTTCTTTTACTTCCAAAAGAGGATGTACCTCTATTTTGTTGTTTAAAACAACAAGATGGCCATCTATCGCTGCTACAAGCTTATCCTCATCAATATAAGTATTTTTCCCAAGAGGAAGTTTTACATCTTTCCCGTCTAAAGCATCAACTCTTTGTCCAAAAACATTAATTCCTGGTTGCCCTGCGGTAGGATTTATTTTTCGAGCTATTATTTGTCCCTTTTTGATGTTTTTAAATAAGTCTAAATTTTTATAGTCTACACTTCCGTCTTCCAATATTTTTGGTGTCGCTTTTTTTTCTATGTCTATTTCAAAAATTACCTTTCCATCTTCACCATTTATAGGTTTTTTCCCTTCTGCAATTAATACACCTTTTGCATTTTCCAAATTTCTACAAATGCCTTCTATAACGTCGGATTTTATTCCGTACACTATATTATGTTTTTCTAATTCTTGTAACAAGACTTCTTTATTGATACTTATGCCATCGGGGTCTTCAATTAAAGTCAAATAAGCCTGCTGTTTATCTTTTGAAACCTCAATATGTACTCTGTACCTTTTATCATCCATTTTAAAGCCCCCATTTTAAAAGTATTCGCCTAACATCTCCCTTATCCTTTTGATAGCCTTTGTGTGAATTTGTGATATTCTAGATTCTGTTAAATTTAAAATTTTGCTTATATCTTTGTAGTTTAAATCTTCATAATAATACAAAGTTATTACTAGTCTCTCTTTATCTGGTAAATTTTTAATGGCATTTGCTAGCTTTCTTTTTAATTCTTTGTACAATACTTCTTCTTCTGGATTTTTTAATTCAACATCTGAAATAGCATGCAATTTAAAGTTATTTTCAATAGCTTCCTCTAAAGAGTTAATGTTAGAAACATTGATATAGCTTAAAGTTTTTAAAACATCTGTTTCATTTAAGCCACAAGCTTCTGTTATTTCCTCAACTGTAGGTTCTCTATTATATTTTTGTTGCAGTGTTTCTACGGTTTCTTCTATTTTTTTGTATTTTTTTTTTAAGGCTTCGAGGCATCCAATCTTTTTTTCGCAAATAGTCTATTATTTCTCCTCTTATCCTTAAAGTAGCGTAAGTTTCAAATTTTACGCCTTTACTAGGCTGATATTTTTCAATTGCATCGATAAGGCCAAGTACTCCTTGATTTATTAAGTCTTCATACTCAGATTGAGTAACATCAGAAATAATGAGTTTTTTGACAATATGTTTGACAAGTGGCATATACTTGATTATTATTTCATTTCGTAAATTTGGATCTTTACTAGAATTATAAGTTTTCCATATATCCTCCTCCACTAATGCCATACAAAATTCCCCCAATTAAATATATTTTATCCCATAACCAATGGTTTTTACTAATAACCTTCCATCCTCAGAATAAAACTCAATAGTCCTTCCGTAATTCCCACCTATATCTTCCGCAACAATTGGTATACCAAGTTCTCCTAATACTTCTCTAGTAGCAGTGGCGTTTCTTTCTCCTATGTTCATAATGTCAGAATTTATCTTAGAAGAAAACATTTGTGCTCCTCCAGCAATTTTACTAATCAACCTTTTAGGATTAGCACCTATTTTTACCATTTCTTCAATCAAAATTCGGATACCGGTGTCGGCAAACTTAAGTTTATTAGAATTATCAGAAATTTTGTTACTGTAAGGTAACATTATATGTACCAATCCTGCTATTTTAGTTAAAGGGTCATAAAGAACAATTCCAACGCAAGACCCTAGCCCAACAGTTGTAAGAATTCCTGGGCTTTGTGTGACCTTTGCATCTGCCATTCCAACCCTGTAAATTTTATTTTCCATTCACTTCAACTCCAAGTGCTTTTAGTATTAAATCGAAAGAATTAATATCTGGTATTAAGAAAAAATCTCCTTTTATCAGTTTTTCTCCCTCTATAAATTGAGTTTCAATAAACAAAATCTTATCAGAAATTTCTCCATATTTAATAGCCGGAACACTCAAAATTGCTCCTGCCATATCTATACTTATTGCAGGAGGTGAAATTTTCATATTTAAAGAAGTAAGAGTAGATAATGAGCTTACATAACTACCTGCCATAATATTTCCTATCTCTTCTAATGCGGATTTTTCTAACTCACCAAAATCTTCCTTTACTTCTAATCCCATAAGTTTCCAAATAAGAGAAGAGGCACTTTTTATATCAAGAGCAAAAAGAATATTACCTTTTACATCACCCTCTAGGTCGAAATAGATACCCACAATTATGGTATCAGCAGAACCAAATATATCCGATACATCTTTAAAATCTAGAATTTTCACCTTTGGCACTTGCATGTCCACTTTTTTGCCAATTATTGTTGAAAGAGCAGTTATGGCATTTCCCGCCCTATATTTCCTAATTCTTTCAAAATGTCTAAGTACATTTCATTTAAACGGTTAATATCCATTTTTCACACCCTGACATCTAATAATTTTTTTAAATCCAAAATGAGAAATACCTTATCTTTTATTTTCCCTACTTTGCTGACATATTTAGAAAATTCCTCAGAAGTTTCATTAAAAACCAAATTGTCAATATTTTCTTCTGAAATATCCACCACTTCATTAGCATTATCTACCATCATGCCTACTGACATATCGTAAGCTTTCAAAACTACAATTCTTGTATCTTCATCATGCTCTTTTTCTGGGAAGCCCAATTTTGCTCTTAAAGAAATTACAGGAATTATTTCTCCTCTTAAATTTATAACCCCTTTTACATAACTTTCAGTCTGAGGAACTCTAGTTATAGGCATTACTTTTTCTATAGTCTGCACATTTTCAATATTTATTGCATATTCTTCCTCCTCGATTTTAGCGATAACATATAGGCTCAAAATTCTCCCTCCTTGTTAAAACAAATTGTTGGCATCGACAATCAAGGCTACTTGGCCATCTCCCAATATTGTAGCTCCTGCAATAACTTTGACATTAGAAAGATATTTCCCTAATGGTTTTATAACTATCTCTTGCTGGCCAATTAATTCGTCTACAGTACAGCAGGCTAAGTTTTCGCCTTTTTTGATAATTACACACACAAGATTTCCATCATTAGAAATCTTTTTGGTCTCTAATATTTCATTTAATCTTATTATTGGAATTATCTTCCCTCTGAAAAGAACTACTTCCTTCCCTTGAACATTGTGTATTTCTTCCTCTTTTTTATGCACTATTTCTGAAATTGAATTAAGAGGAATTGCAAACTTTTCGTCCCCTACTTTTACTAATAAAGCTTGGATAATTGCTAGAGTAAGAGGAAGTTTAATTATAAATTTTGTTCCCTTATCTATTTCTGATAATACTTCTATTGAACCGTTTAAGGATTCAATTTTATTTTTTACTACATCTAATCCTACCCCTCTACCTGAAATATCTGTAACCTTATCAGCAGTACTAAAACCTGGCTTGAATAAAAGGTCTAAAATTTTATCTTTAGAAAGGTCGTTTACCTGTTCAGCCGTATAAATACCTTTCTCTACTGCTTTTGCTTTGACTTTTTCTATGTCAATTCCTCTTCCATCATCACTAACTTCTATTACGACCTTATTCCCTTCATGATAAGCTCTCAAATTAATGGTGCCTTGTTCCGATTTTCCCTTTTGCAATCTTTCTTGTGGCATTTCAATACCATGATCAATGGAATTTCTTAGAAGGTGAACTAGAGGGTCACCGATTTCATCTATAACAGTTCTATCCACTTCGGTATCTTGGCCATACATATTGAGAATAATTTTTTTGCCTAACTCGTAAGATAAATCTCTTACCATTCTTGGAAATCTATTGAATACCCTTTCCACCGGTACCATTCTCACCTTCATGACAGCATCATGTAAATTAGTAGTTATTCTCTCTAAATATTCAATAGTACTTGCAGTTTCAGAGTTTTTTATTATCTGCCTCCAATCCTTCAAGGCGGGTTTTTATGATTATAAGTTCACTTACTAAATTCATTAAAGTATCCAATCTATCAATGTCTACCCTTACACTTTTTGAGGTTTTATTAAAGCTGTGAGTTTTTTTGATATTCTCAAAACTATGAGATTGTAAAGAGGACACTTCTTTAGAAGATTCCTCCTCTTCCTTACTTAAATCGACATTTATAACTTCTACTTCTATTTTGCTGACTTCAGCAATAGAAAGCAATCTTTTTTCTATATTTTCTTTTTCTTCTTTTGTAAGAATGTGAAGAGTGAAACTATCATCAAATTTTTCATCTTCAATGTCTTCTACAGAGGGGAAGGAATTTATTATATCTGCTATTTCCTCTAGACTATTAAAAATTACAAAAGCACGGGCCGATTTCATAACACATCCTTTGTCAATGTATACTGTTATCTTATAAGCTTTGTAATTGTCTTTTACTGCTTCTTTTATTATATCTTGTTCGTATACGTTCAATATTGTGTCGCTGTTTAAAGCATTATTTTCTTTTTCTAAAACTTCCTTTTTATTTTCAGATTTAGAACTCACACCTGAAAGTAAAAATATAAGTTCATCAATAGCTACATTATCTTCTCCTGTTTGGGATATTAAATCCAGCATTTCGCTTAAAGTATCTACACACTTAAAAAGGATGTCCATGATGGAATGAGAGATATTTGTTTCACCATTTTTTACCTCTTGCAATATATCCTCCATTTTATGCGTTAATTTATTCATGTTTTCAAAGCCCATAGTAGCAGCCATACCTTTTAAAGTATGGGCAGACCTAAAAATCTCATCGATTATTTGCCTATTTTTAGGATCATTTTCTAAAAGCAGTAAATTGCTATTTAAATTTTCTATATGTTCCTGTGATTCTTCAATAAATATATCGATGTATTGATTATTTTCCATAAAATTCCCTCACCTTCTCGATTATTTCTGCTGGAATTTTATCCAAAGAAAGGACTTTATCAACATATCCTGTTTTATAGCATTATAAGGCATTCCTTTTGCCAACGAAGAATCGATATCTTGACATATAATAAAACTTCCCTTCTCTTTTAAATATTTAAGTCCTTTTGAACCATCACTTCCCATACCTGTCAAAATAACAGCTATTATGCAGGCATTTATTTGGGAAGCACTTATGAAAGTAGCATCAATGGAAGGTTTATAAACAGATTCAAAATCAGTAGAAAGTTTAATTTTTATTTTATCATTTTCTTCAATTAATAATAAATTTTTATCACCAGGAGCAATATAAGCTACATTTTTCAAAATTACCTCTCCATCTACTGCTTCTTTTACCTTGAGTTTACAACTTTGGTTTAATCTTTCTGCCATCAATTTAGTAAACTTTTGTGGCATATGTTGTATTACAATTATTGAAGCAAAAAATTCATTGGGTAAATTTGTGAGTATATATTGTAATGCTTTAGGCCCCCCAGTAGAAGCCCCAATTATAACAAGGCAATCATTTTTCATAAATCATTCAATCCCTTTTTGTCTACTTTTTCTCTGCTCTTCAAAGATATAGCTTATAATCTTTTCTCTCACTTTTTCAGAAATGTTCACATAACAAATACCAACTTCATATCCTTTTTCTGGTAATTCATCATACCTGACTACTTTTCCGGTTATCGTTATCTCTTGATCTAATGTAAAAACACAATTTATGATAGTCCCTATTTCCAATTTTTTATCTACCTTACATTTCAATCCTCCACCACTTATATCTTGAATAAAGCCTTTATAAACCTTATCTTCTTCTCCATTAATGGTGTAAGTAAATGGAATCACCTTCTCTAATCTAAAATATTGCCTTCTTTGCAGTCTTTCTACACCGCTTATAGGCATTATTTCTAAAAGAGCAAGTTTTCCATAAAAACTATTTAAAACCTTCGCGTAAAAAGTAAACAAACCTTGTTTTGTAAAATAAATTACTTGAATTATTGAACCTATTCTCATAGGAACTAAATCTCCACTGTATCCTGGCGCATCAATTAATATAGTTCCATTTTCAGAAATATCCTGTACTTGAGATGAGTATATAATCGTTTCTTTATCTAAACCTATTTTCAATTTTTGCCCTGGCTGTAAATTTATCTCATTCATCTAAATCCTCCCCTATTGATAAGTCTAGAAAAAATACCCCACAACCCCTTATTTTCTATAGGAGGAGGTTGATTAGCAATTTGGGCTGCAATTTGCAATATCTTTTTTGAAGTTTTACTATTTTCGTATTTAAGGACAATGGGATTTTGCTCAATTATACATTCCATCATCCTTTCGTCATTTTCTAAATAACCTAAATCAATCAAAGATATACCTAAATAGTTTTTAACTACTGTTTCAAACCTGTCGTAAATTTTTCTGTATTCATCAAAATTCTTCACTTTATTTATCACTACATTAATTTTTTTATCTTCACCTACCAGTGAATACTTAATAAGAGTATAAGCATCCATTATAGACGTTGGTTCGGGAGTTACTATTAGTAAAACTTCATCGGCCGCTTTTAAAAAATCACTAACTACGTTATTAAGCCCTGCACCCGTATCTATTATAATAAAATCGGAATAATAGTCTAAAATTTTAATGTTGTTTAGAAAAAGAGTCAAATCTACTCCTTCCTTAATAAGATTGAAGTCTCCACCTGAAGATATGTATTTTATACCCAAAGGTCCTTCATTTATAACCTCCGTTATTATTTTGTTATTATACAGAACATCTAATAAAGTATACTTAGAAGTAACCCCTAATTCAATCTCGACATTTGAAAATCCCAAATCTGCATCAATAATCGTAACATTATAGCCCAATTTCTTAAGGGCTAAAGAAAGATTTACTGAGATACATGTTTTACCAATTCCTCCCTTGCCACCTGTAATTGTAATAACCCTGCTTCTTTTTATCTTCTTCTTTTGGGAAACCAATTTTCTTAAACTTTCAGCCTGGTCCATCATACGTTAATTCCCCTTTATTATGCTAGAAAGAATAATTTCACTTCTCGCTAAAGTTATATCATCAGGAACTATTTGTCCATTAGTAAAATAAGAAATTGGTCGCCCTGAATAGTAAACAGCATTTAAAATAGAACTGTAATTATCAGTTTCGTCTAATTTTGTAAAAATCAATCTGTAATTTTCTGCAAATTCATATCTCTTTATCACTTCTTTTAAATCCTCCGATTTAGTGGTAGCACTCAAGCACAAATAAGTTTCATCACAATTGGCATATTTAATGAAAGTTTTTAATTCATTTATCCGCTTTTCATCTTTATGGCTTCTTCCAGCCGTGTCTATTAAAACTACATCGTATTTTTCAAATTCTAACTGAAGCTTATGAAGTTCAAAAATATTATTTACTACTTTTACTGGCACCCCTAAAATTTCTCCATAGGTTTTCAGTTGATCTACCGCTGCTATTCTAAAAATGTCTGCTGTAACGAGCATTATATTTTTGCCTTCATTCAATATCAAATTAGACGCAATTTTCGCAATGGTGGTAGTTTTTCCCACTCCGGTAGGTCCAATAAACAAAATTTTTTTGCTTTTTTCAGTATCCAATTTCTGAGGCGGCCCCATAAAAGCTTCTAATCTTTCTTTTAAAATTTTTATTCCCCTTTCATCAAGTTCGTCAATTCCTTCACCTAATAACTCAGAGACTTCCCTTTCTATTCCATAATCTATTAGTTTGGAAACTAAAGTTTTTTCTTTCGTTTGGGTAACCGCTTCATTTTTGTTAGTAGCTATAGTCTTAATCAAATTTTTAAGTTCATTTATATCATTTTTTGTAATACTTTCTTTAGGGATTACCGGTGGGTAATCTTCTACCGCTGCTACTACTTCCACTTTGCTTTTTTTAAAAAGTCCTATAATACCCTTTTGTTTAATTCTGTTTTGATGAAGTATTACAGCATTACTTCCCATTTCAGCTTTTATCATTCGTAAAGCTTCTTGGTAGTCATTAGCTATATATTTTTTAACTTTCATCTAATCTCACCGTCCCCACCGATGTAACTTCAATATTTGGCAAAAGTTCGTTATATGACAAAACAGCAATATCTGGCGAAATTTGTTCTACTAACTTTCGAAGATAAAATCGAGTAACAGGCGCTGTCAGAATCACAGGTTGTCCGCCCTTCAAAGTTATTCTTTTTACCAATTCATGGATGCTTTTTAAAATCTTCTGCGCCAAGGAAGGCTCTAACGCTAAATATGAACCATGCTCTGTCTGAGTTATACTGGAGGATATCAACTGTTCAACACTTGGATCCAACGTTATAACTTCAATTTTACCACCTGCAGCGTATTTATTAGAAATAGTACGAGCCAAAGCCTGTCTTACATATTCTGTTAAAACATCCGTATCTCTTACCGTAGGAGCATAATCAGCTAAAGTTTCCAATATTGTAACTAAATCTCTGATAGATAACCCCTCTCTTAAAAGGTTAGAAAGTACTTTCTCTATTTCACCTATTGTTAAAAGCTTAGGAACCAATTCTTCTATTAAAGCAGGATTTGTGGTTTTTATGTTATCAATTAAACTCTGTACTTCTTGCCTTCCTAAAAGTTCATGAGCATGCTGTTTTATAATATGAGTAAGGTGCGTAGCAATAACAGAAGGAACATCTACTACTGTATATCCCCTTACTTCTGCTTTTGACCTTTCGTTTTCATCTACCCAAATTGCAGGTAATCCAAAAGCTGGTTCTCTTTCTCGAATCCCAGAAATATCTTCATCTATTTCTCCTGCCGTCATAGCCATATACCTATCAACATATACCTTGCCTCTGGCAATTTCATTTCCTCTAATTTTTATAACATATTCGTTAGGCTTTAATTGAATATTATCTCTTAAACGAATCATTGGGACCACAATACCCAAATCCAGAGCAATTTGTCTTCTTATCATAACAATTCTATCTAGCAATTCTCCACTTGCAAGAGGAATCAATTCATAACCAAATTCTAGTTCAATAGGATCAATTTGCAATAATTCATACACTTTTTTAGGATCTCTAATATTTTCTAGCTCTTTTATGTTCTCTTGTTGTTCTTCTTCTTTTATTGCCACTTTTTGAGTTCCCGCAAATCCAAGATATGCAAATAACGAACCCATTAAGATAAGAGGGAATTTAGGTAAAGTAGGCACCAATATCAGTGCAAAGAGTAGCCCAGCAGCCATTTTTAAAATCTGAGGCTGATTGAAAAGTTGTTTTATCAGATCTCCTCCTAAATTCGACTCAGAAGCAGAGCGGCTGACAATTATTCCAGTAGCAGTTGATATTAAAAGCGCTGGTATTTGGCTTACCAAACCATCGCCCACTGTTAAGAGAATATAAGTATTCAAAGCTCTATTTATATCCATTCCCTTCACTGCCATTCCAATAATGAGACCTGCCACAATGTTTATAATGATAATAATTATAGAAGCAATAGCATCTCCTTTGACAAATTTACTAGCGCCATCCATTGCTCCATAAAACTTTGCTTCTTGTTGTATCTCCTCTCTCCTTTCGCGAGCCTCCTTTTCTGTTATGAGACCAGCATTCAAATCTGCATCTATTGCCATCTGCTTTCCTGGCATTGCATCCAAAGTAAACCTTGCTGATACTTCAGATATTCTTTCTGCGCCCCTCGTTATGACAATAAATTGCACAATTGCAATTATCAGAAAAATGATAAATCCGACAATTGGGTTTCCACCTATTACAAAACTTCCAAAAGCCTGTATTACACCACCCGCATAGGCATTACTTAAAATAAGTCTTGTGCTGGAAATGTTAAGAGCCAGTCTTAAAAGAGTAGTTACTAACAATATAGAAGGGAATATAGAAAAATCTAAAGCATCTTTTATATACATAGTAGTTAAAAGTATTAGTATAGACAAAGTTATGTTAAATATCAGTAAGAAATCCATGAGAATGGGTGGTACAGGAATTATTATGAGTAAAACAATTCCTATTACAAAAATAACTACAGTAAGTTCAGAGGCTTTCAAATTATCCCTCCTATTCTTCCTTGAGGCTATAGACATAAGCCAAAACCTCAGCTACAGCTTGATACAGCTCCGGTGGAATCATGTCTCCTATTTCGGTAGACCTGTACAGTGCCTGAGCTAATGGCTTATTCTCTACTATAGGGATATTTAATTTTTTAGCTTCTTCTTTTATTCTGAGGGCAATCATGTCCTGCCCCTTAGCTATCACAACAGGTGCATCATTGACATTGCTGTCGTACATAAGAGCAACAGCAAGATGAGTTGGGTTTGTTATTACGACATCCGCCTTTTTTAGGTCTTGCATCATTCTCCTCATAGAAACTTGTCGCTGTTTTCTTCTTATCTCTGCCTTTATCTGCGGGTTTCCTTCTGTCTCTTTAAACTCTTCTTTTATATCCTCTTTACTCATTTTAAGCTTACCTCATATTCTCTCCACTGGAAGAAATAATCCAATGCCCCAAGAACAATAAGCACAATTCCTATTCTAATAGTAATTCCTAAAAGTATATTTAACGCGTATTTTAATATGTCTTGAACTGACATATCAAGAAGCATTGGTATACCTTTATATTGAGAAGCCAAAAAAGAGTACATTATATAGAAAAGAACTACCACTTTAGCAATAGATTTAGCTAATTCTACCAATGCTCTTTTTGAAAAAATTCTCTTGAAGCCCTCCACAGGGTTTAATCTTTCCAATTTAAAGGCAAGGGGCTCCGTTGTAAATACAAAGCCTACTTGGAGGTAAGTTGATACAAGAGAGACAACAAAAATCAATAAAATTATAGGTATAATTATTGATATTGCTTGTTGCAAGACGTATGTAAGCAAATTTCGTATACCTACTACATTAAAAACATCGTCATTAGCTCCAGAATAGGTATAAAGCAAATATTTTGTTAAAGCCATCATTTTTTCTAAAGAAGGTATTGCAAGTATATTTAGTGCCAAAAAACCTGCTACAATTACTAAAGCAGAAGTTATTTCTCTGCTTTGGAAGACTTGTCCTTTTTTTCTTGCGTCTTGTCGCCTTTTAGGGGTAGCTGGTTCAGTTTTTTCTTCCGCAAACAATTGTAAATTTATTTTGCTCAAAACTATCACCTTGTCATAAACTTCATCAATCTAAAAATATCAGCATTCATTCCGTTAAACATAAAATCTATAATGGCTAAATACATTGGCAACATAATAAGCAAAGTAAAGATTCCAACAAAAATCTTTGCTGGCATTCCTATCATAAAGACATTAAGCTGAGGTATAGTGCGGGAAATTATTCCCAAAACTAAATCTGATAAAAGAGTTGTTAAAATTATAGGAGCACTTATTCTAAAACCTAATATAAACATGTCAGAAACCATTTTTGTCATCACCTGAGACATACCAGACAAATTAAACGCCACTTCTCCAATAGGAATTATATCAACGCTTTTAGCCAACATTGTAAATAATATATAATGACCATTCATAAGCATGAAGATAAGGATTGTCAAAATATATATGAAATTTCCCATTAAAGGAACTTGAGCTTCGCTGTGAATATCTAAAATGTTTACTATCCCAAACCCCAACTGATAATCAATTAGCTGTCCTGCCAAATGTATGGCGCTGAAGGATATCATAGATGCCAGCCCTATCACAAGTCCTACGGTGAACTCAGAGATGACAACGATGAAGTAATCAAAAACATTATTTGTTTGCAAATCAACAGATCCCATCGTATCAAAAACAATTACTGCAGCAAAAAAGCCTAAACCTATTTTAAAAATAGTTGGGACATTTTTGTGCCAAAAAAAGGTGTAAGTATAAAAATGCCAAGCATCCTGACAAAAAGTAATATAAAAACTTGAACACTTTGGAGTAAATACTGAATCATATCCATTTTACATCACTTTATAAAATTATTGATATTCAAAAACAATCTTTGGGTGTAGTTGACTAAAGTAGTAAGCATCCATGGCCCAAATAGAATTAAACTTATAAGTATAGCTACAATTTTAGGAACAAAAGATAAAGTTTGTTCCTGAATTTGTGTGGTAGCTTGAAAAATACTAATCAAAAGTCCTACTACTAATGCTACAGCTAATAAGGGAGTAGCAACTGTCAAGGTAACTGTTAAAGCTTCTCTTCCAATATCTATAACCACTCCTGTATTCAACTTTTTTGCCTCCTATCTAAAGCCTAAAATCAAAGATTTTACAACAAGATTCCAGCCATCCACCAAAATAAAAAGTAACACTTTAAAAGGAAGAGATATCAAAACAGGTGGCAACATAAACATACCCATTGACATTAAAACACTGGCAACTATTATATCAATTATTAAAAAGGGAATGTATATTATAAAACCTATTTCAAAAGCAGTCTTTAGTTCACTTATAATAAAAGCAGGAATGACTACCCTCATAGGTAAATCTTCCACATTACTCACATTAATTTTAGCTAAACTTACGAAAAGATTTAAATCATTTTGCCTTGTTTGCTTTAACATGAAACTTTTCAATGGTTTGATAGCATTTTGATATGCTTCTTCTTGAGTTATCTTCCCTTCTGTATAAGGTTTTATGGCATTATTGTTGATATCTTGCCCAATTGGTGCCATTATGAATAAAGTGAGAAACAAAGCCAAACCAATTAGTACTTGATTAGGAGGCATTTGCTGAAGGCCTAGTGCATTTCTTAAAAAAGATAATACAATCACTATCCGAGTAAAAGAAGTCATCATTATTAAAATAGATGGAGCTAATGTCAATACTGTTAATAACAGAACTATTTGCAGGCTAGTAGCCATATTTGAAGGAGCTGTCACCGATGAAGCTAAATCTCCTAAATTCACTTTTGCTCACCATCTTTTTTAGACAAATATTTGTTTTTTAGCTGTTTTAATTTTTCTATTGAAGTATTCAAATTTGTCACAAAATTTTTATCATTGGTTACAAATTTTAAGTCTTCTTTGTTTATCTCTGTAAGATAAGTTATATTGGTGTTGCTCACGCCTATAAGGAAAAATTTATTTCCTACCTTCAGTATGTATAAGCCTTTATCTCTACCCAACATTACGTAATCTATAACCTGTAAATTAGTAGAACGAGTATATCTTAAAGTACTTTGTCCTATAAATCGAGTTATGTAGTAAGCCAATCCAATTACTAAAAGAAAGGCAATTAAATACCATATAAGTTGAAAGACATATTCTGTGCCATTAGACACTTTAAGCGCCTCACTTCAACAATTTTTTAATCGCTTCTACCACCCTATCAGGTTGGAAAGGCTTTACGATGAAGTCTTTTGCTCCTGCTTGAATTGCCTCGATAACCATAGCCTGCTGTCCCATAGCAGAGCACATTATTATTTTTGCATTGGGATCCTTTGCACGGATTGCTTTTACCGCTTGTATTCCATCCATTTCGGGCATAGTAATATCCATAATAACCAAATCTGGATTTTCTTGAAAATATTTTTCTACTGCTATAGCACCATTTTCGGCTTCTACTACACTCCCCAAATTGTTTTTTGAAATAATATCTTTAATCATCATCCTCATAAAAGCAGCATCATCAACTATCATTATTTTGCTCACAAATGATTCCTCCTCATCTTTATTCTATATTGCTAATTCTTTTGCTTTGGTGTACAATATCTATAATTCTAACCCCAAAATTCTCATCAATTACTACTACTTCCCCTTTAGCTATGTATTTTCCATTTGCTAAAATATCTACTGGCTCACCTGCCAATTTATCTAATTCAATAATAGAACCTTCACTTAATTCTAAAATATCTTTTATAAGTTTTTTAGTCCTGCCTAATTCGACAGTAATCGTAAGAGGTACATCTAAGATCAACTCTAAATTTTCTTTCTCTTCCTTGCCTTCAATTGAAGGTTCTTCATCAAAACTTTGAAAAACTACAGGACTTGCGTTAACTTTTTGTTTCTTTTTGGTAGTTTTCTCCTCTTTTAAGATATTATTATCTGTCTCGACACTTTTTTCATCACTTTCTATTATAGCACTGGCATTCTCTTCTTGGGAAGTCGCCTGTGGTGATTTTTCTTCATTTTTCGACAAAACACTGTGCGCTAGTTCTTTAGCAAAGCCAAAAGGTAAAAGCTGCATAATTTCACTATCAATTATTTCTCCTACCTCCATTTTAAAGGCAACTTTTACTACATCGCCTTCCGGAAATGAAATATCTGTTGGTAAAAAGACAGTAAAATCAACAATAAAAGCTTTAGGCGGTGAAATATTTATAGTCATATTGAGAAGGGTAGAAAGGGAAGTAGCAGCAGAACCTATCATTTGGTTCATGGCTTCTGATATTGCACTTAGATGTAGATCAGTAATATCTCCTTCTTCTACTTCTCCTTCTCCCCCATCATCAAATCTGTCATTTTAAGTACATCTTCTTTTTTTAAAATAAGAAGATTACGACCTTTTAGTCCTTCCGTATACTCTACTTCAACCCCAATGTAAGGAATATTAAATTCTTTTTTTAACTCTTCCCAAGATAGAACCGAAACTTTTGGAGTAGTAATAGTAACTTTATTTCTCAATAACGTATATAAAGTAGTAGCTGAAGTTCCAAAACTTATATTTCCAATTTCTCCTAGTATATCTTTTTCCTCTTCTGTTAACTCACTTCCACTATGAAACTGATTTTCTTTAGATTCTTCAGTTAAGCCTTTTAATAATGCATTTATTTCTTCCTGCGATAAAAAGTCATTCACTTTCTTCATCTCCTTTGTAAATAACTTCTGTTATTTTTACACTGTATTTGTTACTTCTAATTCCAGGTATACCTCTAAATTTGACATTTTTATCAATGATTATATCTACAGGATCTTTAAAGTTTTTATCTAACAGGATTATATCTCCTATTTCAAAATTTAAAAATTCTTTCACCGTAATAGTTGTAGAACCAAGTTGAGCAGTAAGAGGTATATAAGTTTTGCTTATTTTACTTTTTATAAGCTCAGGACTTACTCTCCCTTCTTTTTTCAGACTTGAAACCAAAATTTTGTCGTTAACTTGGGTACAATAGGTTCTAAAGTCAAATGAGGCATGCAAAAATTCATCATTCCTTCTGTCTCATTAATCTTTAGTGATAAAGTGCACAAAGCTACTGTTTCATTAGGAGATATTATTTGAGCAAACTGCGAGTTAGTTTCCACTCTCACTAAAGAAGGATTAATATCTACTATATTGCCCCACGGTTCTTTAAAAAGTGGAAGCATTTGCTTTACAATCTTAGTCAAAAGGCTGATCTCAATCTCAGTATAATCTCTATCTACAAGCTCACCTTTTCCTATTCCTCCTAAAATTCTATCAAGTATTGCATAAGTAGTATTATTATTAAATTCTAAGAGAAAAGGACCTTCTAAAGGAGCTGCATCAATAATGGCAATAAAAACTGGATTATTTAATGAATTACTAAACTCATAATAAGTCAGCTGGTCAACAGAGATCACTGTAACATTTACTACTGTTCTCAAATATCCTGACAAAAAGGATGTCAAAGACCTTGTCAAATTCTCAAAAATCATTTGAAGAGTTCGAAGTTGTTCCTTAGAAAACTTATTAGGCCTTCTAAAATCATAATTTCTTATCTTTTTGCTTTTAGCTTTTTCTTCTTTCTCGATTTTTTGGATATCTGCCTCACCAGAACTAAATGCTTTTAATAATTCGTCTATTTCGCTTTGCGATAATATTTCAGCCAACAGCCCCCCTCCTCCCTATTGAACAATAAATTCATCAAAATAAACATTTATAATTTTTTCCTCGCCTATTATTTTATTTATTCCATTTTTTATATCATTTTTTAACTTTTCCTGTCCCTCTGGTCCTTCTACCTCTTGGGCCGTTTTGCTTCTTAAAATTTGGATTATCAAATCTCTAATTTCGGAATTTCGTTCTTCTAAAGTCTTCAAAATATTTTTATCCGCAACTTGTAACTGTACGGTTGCTTTAACAAATTTTTCCTCTCCTTTTAAATTTGTTATAAACTCTCCGCCTGGAGAATAATTATAATAAGTGATTTCTTGATGAGCTTTAGCGTTAAAATACCAAAACGCTACACCAAAAGACAAAACTACTGCCACGATAACTATTAAAATTGTTTTGTAATTCATTATAACACCTCTTTATCTTTTACTATTGTGAAAATTCTTTTCTTGTAGTCAATAACTTTTTTTATAATTTCCTCAGGCGTTTCTTTTACTACTATTTTTTTGCCTGTAGTAAGGCTTATAACAGTGTCAGGAGTTTTTTCAATAAATTCAATTAAATCTGCATTCACCACAAATTCTTCATTATTAAGGCGCGTAACATAAATCATAATGTCCCTCCATCAAGTCTACTGGGCAAAAGCCCAGTAGACTTAAGTTTATCTCTTCATATTAACAAGGTCTTGCAACATCTCGTCAGAGGCAGTTATAATTTTAGCATTCGCCTGAAAACCTCTCTGAGTAACAATCATATCAGCAAATTCATTGGCCAAATCTACATTAGACATCTCTAAGGTTCCAGGATTTATAGAACCCCTTGTACCTGTACCAGCTGCTCCTATCATTGGCTCCCCTGAGTTTACTGTATTAATAAACATGGTATTGCCTACTTTTTCTAAGCCCATTGGGTTTTGAAAATCAGCAATAGCAATCTGCCCGATTATTTGCTTACGGCCATTAGAATATATCCCTGAGACAACTCCGTATTTGTCTATATTAATACTCTCTAAAGAACCCGCTTCATTTCCATTTTTACTGAGCTCTCTTAAATCTGTCTCGCTAGAAAACATAGTAAGCTGTGAAAGATCCAATTGAACAGGACCAATAGTTGCATTTGTTTCATTGGTATTCATATTAAAAGTAAGTGTACCCGTCGCAGTTGTATTAGGTGCAATCTTTCCATCAGCACCAAAAGTAAGTGTACCTGAACCATCTACAGAGGAAATAGCAGGATCAGAAGAAGACACACTCCAATCCCATGTACTAGCATCAGTTCTTGTAAAAGTAAGTGTAGCTATGTGACTTCCTCCTTGTGAATCATACACTAATATGTTATAACTTATGGAGCCGTTAATTTCTGTAGAAGCGTTTAGATTTCCTCCTATTTCTAATTGTGTGGTTGCTGCAGGCGCTATACTTGACCAGTTTTTAATGCTTATTGGCACTAAATTTCCTGTATCAGTGTTTACTGTTTTACCGTCAGTTGACATCCAACCTAAAACTTTATATCCATCAGGCGTTACTAAATCTCCTTGAGAGTCAAAACTGAAGTTTCCTGCCCTTGTGTACAAATTTGCTCCTCCATTGGAAACTATGAAAAATCCGTTCCCATCAATTGAAAGGTCTGTAGGATTATCCGTCCTTTGGGCGCCACCTCTTGTAAACAATGTGTCAATAGAAGCTATGGCTACTCCGAGGCCAATCTGTTGAGGATTTGTTCCGCCGCCATTTCCTTGCGGTGCAGAAGCACCTTTGATTGTCTGGCTAAATATCTCTTTAAAAGTCATTCTGCTGGCCTTATATCCCACAGTGTTGACATTCGCAATGTTATTACCTATTACATCCATCCTTGCTTGATGAGCTTTCAATCCTGAAACCGCAGAATACATTGACCTTAACATATTTTCTCCTCCTTTTTATTTTCGGTGCTGCTCGCTTTATCAGTCAGTCAAAAGCGATAAGCCCCCTGTTAAGGTCCGGCTTAAATTATCACAGCACCGTCTATATTTGTAAAAACACTATTTTTTAACATTTCTCCATCCATAGCTGTTATAACTGTTTTAGACTTTAAATTTACTACAAAGGCTTTGTTATCCATTATGATTAAAGAATCATTTACTCCTTTTTGAGCAGCTTTGTTTACTGCCTCCAACAGCTTTTGATATTCTTCCTGCGTAATTTTAACATTTCTCATTTCCATCCTCATGAGTGAATGCTTTGAAAATTTTAATTCATCAATTTTTTCATTTAAAACTTCTTTGAATGCTGTAGAAGTCCCATTGTTACTTGTTGCTCTCTGGGCTAAGTAATTGACATTCAGGTTTTGAGGAATTTTCACTATTTCAGACATTTTATCACCTCATTCTGAAACAGCTGTAACAGCATCCAAAGGTACATCTATGCCGTTTACTTCTAAAAAGTATTCTTCATTTTGCTTATAAACAGCATCTACTTTTCCTTCAACAGCTTTAGATTCTCCATTATTGTCGGTAACAGTAGCATATATATTTTTACCTAACAAATTTATAGCTCTTACTGCACTAAAACTAGTGTTTAAGTTTTGCATTTGTTCTAAAGTTGAAAATTGAGCCAGCTGTGCAATAAATTCTTTGTCATCCATTGGGTTTAAAGGGTTTTGATTTTTTAGCTGGGCAACTAAAAGTTTCAAAAAATCGTCTTTTCCTAATTGTTTTTTTGAAGTAATTTCACTGTTATTGTAGACATTCGAAAAACTGTAATTGGTATTTACCTCCACAAAATTCCCTCCTTTCTATGCCCGAACATCAATATGATCATGTGAGATATTGTAAATTTGTTGTAAAGGTTCTGTCTCCTCTGCTTCAGCAAAATCATAGTGTAAATACCCACTATATACTACTCTATGGAAATTCTGTTGTTGTGAATTGCCATTGTAACTTTGCTGTTGGCCATTGTATTGAGAAGTAACTGTAGGTTTTTATCTACTGTCACATTAAAACTATTTATTTTAATTCCCTTTAAATCTAATTGAGTGTTTAAAATACCTATATTAGATTCAATTTGATGCTTCAATTTTTCGCTATCAGTTATGATAGTAGCGCTAATATTTCCTTCTGCCGACTTGAGATTTATCTGAAGTTTTCCTAAAAATTCCGGTTTCAATTGTATACTTATAGTGGAAAATGTGTGGTTTTTTGAAATATTCATACTTTTCACTATTTGGTCAAAAATTTGTGATTCTGGTGCGTCATTTAATTTCGAACTTTGGTAGTTAACCAGTTGGTTTTTGAAGGTTTTCCCATTATTTTCTAAAAAGGTGAGATCATTTGGTTGTAACTGCTTATTTTCTCCAGCATTCTTTTCCTCTTTCACTACCAAAATTTTGGTATTCAAGCCAGATTGTGAATCATTGGTTTCTAGTATGTTTTCTTTGTTCTCTTCAGAGATATGCTGATTATTCAAAGGTAAATTTCTATTTTTTGAAGTTACTAGAGTTAAATTATCCATCGTATCTTTTTTAATGATCTGTTGTGAAAATACAAATGACTCTGTTTCTTGAGTGTTTAAATTTTTTACATCCACATTTTCATCCTTATATAGGTCTAAAACTTCTTTAAAGTTACTGCTTCTAATTGCTGTAGCTATTTTATCTGGTTGCACTTTAATGCCCAGTTTTTCTTCTAACAACTGGCTTATTTTTTGCGATAGTTTATCAACATCCAAAACACCATTATTTAAAAAATCTTGCATCAGTTTTTGTACTTCTTTTTGCAATTCCGCATAAAAATCTTGTTTTTCAATTAACTGTTTGCCATCATCCTTTTGAATTGCTACATTTAACCCATTTATTAATTGCTGCAACAAATTGAAAACATCTACTAATGATAAATCCGCTGTTTGAAAGGATTTTAAATTTTTTTCTTCTTTCAGTGATCGTGTTGTTGAAAAAAGACCATTTAACTCAGCATTGCCATCAGATACCACTTTGTTCATAGAATATTCTTTATTTCTATTAATTGCCTCCTCTTGCTGTAACATTTTTGAAAATTTATTTACCTTATTATCTTTTTGAAAAGATACAACTGTTTTGCTTCTGTCAACCCTTGGCTGCTGTATCTTAAATGGTAATAAATCAGTATCCGGTACTACTCCTATCACTCTTTTCACCTCCTTTCTAAGGCATCATTGTAGCATTTTTCAATAATATATTTGTTATTTTTGCTGCCTTATCAGCATTCAGTGATTCCAATATCTTTGAAGCACTATCTTTGTTCATATAACCTAATATATTTATTACGTCCTCGTCTGACATATTATTGAGTATTTGAGCTGCATTTTGCGGATCCATGTTTTGATAATAACTAGCTATGTCTTTTAAGCTAGTCTGCTTATTTTCTAACTGTTGCTTGAGTAATTCCCTTTCTTTTTGAACTTTTTCTAATTCGGCTTTTAATTTATTGATTTGGTCTTCTTTTTCTTTCAATTCAGTTTCGTACTCAGTAATCTTTTCATTTTTTGCCTTTAATTCTTCTGTTAATTTATTTATCTGTGAATCTTTATCTTCTTGTAGTGCCGGAAAAATTAAACTACCTAAAACCGGAACATCAGCTAATTGTTTTCTTAAAAAAGTTTGGCTTTCGAATAGGTTGAAGTAAATAACCAAGACTGTTCCACCTACAAGTATCAAAAAAATTATTAGAATCGCGAGCCAAATTTTTAATTTTCTATTTGTTTGTATATCTTTATTTTGCATATATATCCTCCTAATAGGATTTAGCTATTCTAAAACTTATTTGTTCATCTACAAATTTATTTTGTTCTACAGCTATCAAGTATTGATATTCTGAAAACTTTTTTTCCTTAAGATTTTCTAACGCCTTTTTTTCTTTAGTGACTTTTAAAAGATTTTCTTTTATAAAATCAGCATCTTTCTCTAGTTTTTTTATTAAAAGTTTTTTGTCTTCAATCATCTGGTTAATTTTTTTTACATACACACCTGATTCAACAATTTTGTGTATAGTAGTTCCTTCTTCATTTCCCCTTTTGTTTTTTCTAAAATTTCATTTAAATGATTAGTTAATTTGCGCAATTCTTCTTTTTGAACGTTTATCTCTGCCATGACCTTTGCTAATTTTTCTTTTTCTATTTTTTCTGATTGTTCCTTTAAATTTAATATTGGTTGCAAAGTAAATTCAAATTTTTTCATGTTTTATCACCTTTTAATAGATTCATATAGCAGTTGTTTTGTAGTTTCAAAGTCATAGGATTCGTCTATTCTCTGCCTTAAGAAATTGTTCATTTTGTCGTTTAACTCAATGGCCTCGTCAATTTTAGGATTGCTGCCAAAATTATATGCCCTATGTTTATTAAATCTTCCGCTTCTGTGTAAGATGCCAAAATATCTTTAAATCTCGCTATTAATTCTTTGTGTTCTTCTGTAATTATGTCATTCATCACCCTGCTAACACTTGCTAATACATCAATAGCAGGATAGTGATTCTTATTGGCAAGTTTTCGAGACAAAACTATGTGTCCATCAAGTATACCCCTTACTGCATCAGCAATTGGTTCATTTAAGTCGTCTCCATCCACCAATACTGTATAAAGGGCTGTAATAGAACCTTTTTTAGAGCATCCAGAGCGTTCCAAAAGCTTAGGCAAAACTGAAAAAACAGAAGGAGTATAACCTCGTGAAACAGGAGCTTCACCTATAGACAAGCCTACTTCTCTTTGAGCCATGGCAAAGCGAGTTACTGAATCCATCATCAAAAGGACATCTAATCCTTGATCTCTAAAATATTCAGCTATAGCAGTGGCAGTCATAGCACCTTTTACTCGTATAAGTGCTGGAGTATCAGAGGTAGCTACTACAACTACAGATTTTTTTAAACCTTCTTCTCCTAGATCTTTTTCCAAAAATTCATTTACCTCTCTTCCTCTTTCGCCTATAAGAGCTATCACATTTAAATCAGCTTTGGCGTTTCTTGCCATCATGCCTAGCAATGTACTTTTCCCTACACCGCTCCCCGCAAAGATACCAATTCTCTGCCCTTTGCCGCAGGTAAGAAGTCCATCTATCGCTTTTATTCCAAGAGGCATAACCTCTCTAATTCTCTTCCTTTCTAAAGGGTCAGGTGGTACATTATTGATAGGAATAGATTTTTCAAATTTAACTGGTCCTTTACTATCTATAGGATTGCCCAAACCATCTAATATCCTCCCAAGAAGCTCCTTCCCTACGCTAACCCTTAGGGTTTGACCTGTAGCTATAACTTTGCTGCCTGCTCCTATTCCCTCCATATTTCCTAAAGGCATGAGATACACTTTTTCTTCTTTAAAGCCCACAACTTCTGCTGAGATTATATTTCCATTGGTAGTCTTGATATTACATATCTCTCCTATATTGGAAAGAGGCCCTGTACTTTCGATTGTCAATCCTATTACTTGAGAAACTTTTCCATAGTATTGAATTAATCTTTTTTCTTGAAGAGCTCTTTTATATTTAGTGAAAATAATCTCACTCATTTAGCACACCTACAAATAAGTTTTTTAAAGCTCTAAGTTGTGTACTAATGCCAGAGTTTATCACTCCAGAATTTGTTTCAATTACACAATCTCCTTTTTTTAATGATAAATCTTTTAAAATATTTACATCATCCAAAAACTCTATGTCTTTAAGAATTTTGTCTTTGTTTTTAATACAGTGTTCATAATCCTCTTCACTAACCCTTACAGTAACTTTGTCAAAGGCATTGTAATTTTCCATTCCTTTTTTGATGAGATTTAATATTATATCTTTGTCCTCTTCCACATATTTACCTATAATTTTTTCTACTGCCTCCAAAATTACACTTACCATATCACTTTCTGCATTTTTATACATTCGTTGTTTTTCTTTGATAATCTCTTCTTTAATAGCCTTTGCCTCTTGTATTATCGCTTTGGCATCTTCTTCTCCTTTTTTATATCCTTCTTGATATCCTACAGTATAACCATCTTGATAGCCCTTTTCTTTATATTCTTCTTCAATTTTTTTTGCTTTCTTTTTCTACTTCTATTAAGATTTTTTCTACATCTTCTCTAGTTTTCCTAAGTATCTCTTGCTGAACTTGTCTTGCTCTTTCTATTATTTGTTTTGCTAAATTATCACTTTCTTTTTTTATATCCTTTGTTTGTCCACTCAGTTCAATTGCATTTTCTGTTTTTTGTTCTTTTTCACTGTTTTTAACAATCCTTAAAACTATGGGAGAGGAGATGTTGATTTGTTGATGTTTATATACTCTATACAATAATTTCATCCCCTCCTCTTGATATCACAATTTCTCCTGCTTCTTCTAATTGTCTTATAACATTTACAATTCTTTGCTGTGCTTCTTCTACATCTTTTAATCTTACAGGCCCCATATATTGTATGTCTTCTCTTATCATATCGGCGAGTCTCTTAGACATATTGCTGAAAATAACCCTTTGAACTTCTTCATTAGAACCTTTAAGTGCAAGAGCAATATCGTGATTGTCTACTTCTCTCAATACTCTCTGTATAGACCTTGAATCTAATGTGACGATATCTTCAAATATAAACATTCTCTTCTTTATTTCTTCTACTAACTCAACGTTATAGTCTCCAGAGTATCCAATATATTTTTCTCTGTACTCCTATCCACAGAGTTTAGTATATCTACAATTGTCTGAATACCGCCTGTAGAAGTATAATCTTGTGTAACTAAAGATGACAATTTTCTCTCTAAAATTCTTTCAACTTCTTTTACTACCTCAGGAGAAATGCTCTCCATCGTTGCTATTCGCATAGCTACTTCTGCCTGTAAGTTCTCAGGCAGTGATGATAGAATTGCTCCTGCTTGTTGTGGTTTTAAATAAGACAAAACCATTGCAATAGTCTGTGGATGCTCATTTTGTATAAAATTTAAAACTTGGGAGGGATTCGCTCTTCTTATAAAGTCAAAGGGTCTTACTTTCAACGAAGAAGTCAATTTATTTATAATCTCAAAAGCTTCTTGCGTACCCAAAGCCTTTTCTAAAACTGATTTTGCATACTCTATTCCACCTTCTATTATGTACTCTTGCGCTACGCACATGTTATAAAATTCATCTATAACTTTTTGCTTTTCTTCAGGAGTAAGATTTTTAATGCTAGCTATTTCTAAAGTTAATTGTTCAATTTCATCTTCTCTTAAATGTTTATATATTCGAGCAGAAAGGTCTGGCCCTAATGCAATCAAAAGCATTGCACTTTTTTGTCTGCCTGTAAGTGCACTTCTAGCCATAATAACACCACCTACTCTTCATTAAGCCATGTCCTAATAATCTGTACAACAATATCCGGCTTTTCTTTTATGAGTTTTTCTATCTGTTTTTTCTTTTCATCCTCATATGTGAAATCTATTTCTTCAATAGGTTCTGCAGTAGCTAAGGCTTCCTCTTCAGCCGTAGCTAAAGAGGTTTCTTTTTTCTTCCTTCTCATCATAATGAAGAATAGCCCGCCACCTAACACTAAAGCCGCTAACATAGCCCATGCATACATGGGCACTCCTTTCGAAACATGTGCTTGCTGCTGCATTGTCTTTAAGAGATCTTGATTAAATTGCATCCCTTGAACTGATACTTGCACACGAGAATCCCCGCCGGCAGCTTTTGCTACCAAATCAGCAATTTGTTGTTTCATAGAATTATTAAGATTTTTATTTACAACCACCGCAACAGAAATACTTTCAATCTTGCCCTGTGCTTCAATAAGGCTCGTTTTGATTTGATTTATTTCATAGTTTATAGTAGTCTCTGTTTTATTGTAATCAGAAGTATTGCTGCCAGTTGTTTGAGTTGTAGGAGGATTGTTTGAAGAAGTACCCGCAGGATTTCCTCCTTGCGTACCTGTGGCTTTTTCTTTAAGCTCTTGTATACTCCTTACAATTCCTTTATTGTCATTGCCTTCAACAGGGAGATACTCTATTCTATCTTCAGTCTTTTTATCAAAATTTAAAGTAACATTTGCTCTAACGACGACATTTCCAGGGCCGAAAACCTGCTCTAAAAGAGTTTGAAGGTTTTGTTGTAAATCTTCTTGAACTTTTTTTTGAAGGGCAAATTGAGAATTCGCATTTTCAGCAGTATCATCACCTTCTGCTGTAAGAATTTTGCCATTATTATCAATCACAGTGACATTTTCAGGTTTTAAACCTTCTACGCTCTTAGATACAAAATCTATGATTCCTTTAACTTGAGAAGAAGATAATGTTACCCCTGGCTTTAATGTTAACATTACTGCTGCTGTAGCTTGGTTAGTAGTATTTGAAAGTACAAAGGCATTTTGGTCAGGTACTACGATGTTGACAATAGCATCCTGCACTCCATCTATAGTTTTTAGAGAATTTTGTATTTCATTTTGAAGAAAATATAAATATTTTTGCCTTCTCTCTTGGTCTGTTGTGGCAAGAGAGTTATTCATAGCGTCTTGAAAACTAAATCCCCCTTCCGGGATTCCCTCTGTGGCCAGTTTCATTCTTACTTCATCTTTGTATTGTGCAGGAACTAAAATTGTTTTTCCATCGTTCGATATTTTATATGGAACCTTAAATTCTGTTTTTAATTTTTCAACTACCACTCCCGCATCTTTTATACTTAGATCAGAATACAAAACTACATAATTAGGCCTATTAACTATGTAAACTAATAAGGAAACGCCTATAAAAAGCAAAATAGCAATAACTCCTAACTGCATCTTTTGTTTCTTATCAAACTTATTCCAAAAGTTTGTCAGTTGCTCTCTAAAGTTGGCAATGAAGTCGGGCATTAATTCACCTCATTTCAATTAAAAACATCACAATGGCATTCTCATTATTTCCTGATAAGCCTCCAGCACTTTATTTTTTATTTGTATTGTAAGCTGCAGTGCAATATCAGCCTTCGCAGCATCTATCATCACTTGATTTATATCGTCAATTTCACCTGTCACAAGTTTTCGGTCATTTTTCATTGCCGTTAATTGCAAATCATTTACCTTATTAAGAGCTTCTTTTAAAAAGTCGCTAAAAGTCTCTATTTTACTGCCACTCTGCGTCGTTTCTAAGGTGCTATTCAAACTTACTGGATTAACAGGTGTTATTTGATTAACCATTTATTGTCTACCCCCTGCCAATTTCTAAAGACTTTTGAAACATGGCTTTTGAAGCATTAAAGGCCGTTACATTGGCTTCATAAGCACGAGTAGCAGAAATCATATCCACCATTTCAGAAACAATGTTTACATTTGGATACTCTACATATCCATTTTGGTCAGCATCAGGATGTCCAGGGTCATAAACCTCTCTAAGAGGAGTTTGGTCATCTTCAGCTATTTGTACAACTTCTACTCCTTTGCCACTGTATTTACCTTTAACTTTATCTAGAATGCTTTCGAAACTGTCAGGTTGTATTTCTTTTAAAACCACTAATTTTCTCCTATAGGGTCCTCCTTGGCTAGTCCTTGTAGTATTTACATTAGCTATGTTTTGAGATATTACATCCATCCTTACTCGCTCTGCAGTTAAACCTGAAGCGCTTATGTCCATCGAGCTAAATAAGTTCATTTAAATTACCTCCCATCTTTTACAGCAGTCATAATAGAATTAAGCTCCCCGCTTACCCTTTGCACAAGTGCATAGTAATACAACTGGTTTTTTGCCAAATTTGCCATTTCAGCATCTATGTCTACATTATTTCCATCTACCTCATGGAAGTATTATTTACTTGAACAATTTCTGGTTGTATGGAATCTACAGGAGGTGGGCCAATGGGTATGTGCTTAGGATTTGTAATATAACCTCTTAACTTGGTACCGTTTATGGCATCTTTTAAAATATTCTCAAATTTGACTTCAGACCTTTTAAAATTAGGAGTATTCACATTAGCAATGTTATTGGCAATTACATTGTTTCTTACAGTGGCTGCGTACAAACCTTTTTGTAATAAATCTATATTTTCAAATCCTGACCCCAGCATTCATTTCCCTCCTCTTATCCGACCACACTATACTTAATTCGACAAAAAAAACAAAAATCCTGCTAAAATAAACCAAAAATAAATATTTAATTTTGCTTTCGTACTACCTTTTTTGTAAAATAATATCAATTTTTATCGAATAATATTATATCATGTCATAATAGTTTACTCCATAAGAAAAAAGTCCTATTTTTATAGGACTTAAGTGTTTAGATAAATTTTTCCCTAAAAACAAAGTTTCCGCTTTTATGCATTAGATTAACATCTTAGCATAAAAGCGGAAACCATTTTTATCTTTTCATTTTCTCTAATTCTTCTAATAACTTATCATTTAGTACCCTTATATGGGTACCTTTCATCCCTAAAGACCTTGACTCAATTATACCAGCACTTTCAAACTTTCTTAAGGCATTTACAATTACGGACCTTGTAATACCTACTTTATCTGCTATTTTACTTGCAACTAATAATCCTTCTTTTCCATTTAGCTCTTCAAAAATATTTTTTATAGCTTCTAATTCAGAATAAGAAAGTGTCCCTAATGCCATTTGAACCACTGCTCTTTTTCTTGCTTCATCTTCTATTTCTTCATTTTTTGACCTTAAAATTTCAAGGCCAACTACCGTGGCTCCATATTCTGCCAATATCAAGTCATCGTCAGTAAATTCTTTTACCCCTCTTGATAAAACCAAAGTTCCTAATCTGTCACCACCACCATTGACAGGTACTATAGTCAAAATTAATTCTGATAAAACTTTATCCTCTTTAAAAAGATTGCCTTTGTCATTGGCTAGCGTCTCAGTCACTCGCAAAAGTTTGTCGTTATATTCTTCAGGTATTATTTTACTTTGAGCAAAAATATCATCTCCATACTCTCTTAATATACTATAACCTAATACTTTACCCTTTCTACTCAAAATATATACGTTGGCCTCAATGACATCTTTTAGGATACTAGCCATTTCATTAAAATCAACTGGTTGAATTCCTGTTTTTTGCAAAATTCGATTTACTTTTCTAGTTTTTTCTAATAGTGTGCTCATATTTCTAATCCTCCTATGTTTTGGTTTTTGTTATTATAAAATGTACTTATTGACTTCGTATTTATTTAGACTATCCTTTAATTGCTCTTTTACATACTCTTCAGTTATCACTATTTGTTGTCCTTTCAGGTCTGGGGCTTTAAAAGATAATTCTTCAAACAACTTCTCCATAACAGTGTGCAATCTCCTTGCACCAATGTCCTCCGATTGCTGATTTATGAGATATGCTACTTCTGCAATAGCCTCAATTGCTTCATCGGTATATTTCACTTCTATTCCTTCTGTTCTTAAAAGCTCTTGATACTGTTTGGTAAGGGCATTTTTAGGCTCTTTCAAAATTCTTATAAAGTCCTCTTTTGTGAGGGGTTTTAAATTAACTCTTACAGGAAACCTTCCCTGTAGCTCAGGGATTAAATCAGACACTTTTGCAATGTTAAAAGCGCCAGCTGCTATAAACAGTATATGGTCTGTCTTAACAGGACCGTATTTTGTCATTACTGTGCAACCTTCAATTATAGGAAGAATATCCCTTTGAACTCCTTCTCTTGATACATCTGGTCCTGCTGTATAACCGCTACTGGCAATTTTGTCAATTTCATCTATAAAAATTATTCCATCGTTTTCTGCTCTTTTAATAGCTTCTTCAATTACTTCGTCCATATCTATAAGGTTTTGGGCCTCTTCAGACTCTAGAATTCTCTTTGCTTCATAAACAGGAACTTTTTTAATTTTTTTCTTTTTAGGTAAAATGTCAGCAAATATATCTTGCAAATTTATATTCATCTCTTCGGAACCTAAATTAGTATACATCTCCAGCATTGGCGTAGATGTATCTGTCACTTCTATTTCCACTACATAATTATCTAGCTCGCCATTTCTTAACTTTTGCCTTATTTCTTCTCTTTTATATTGCATACCATCTTCCTCTGTCTCTTCATTTTTCTCGGCAGAAGGATAATTAAACAACATTTCTAATGGATTTTTAGGTTGTTTTTTCTTTTTTCCGACTATGTAATCAATTAGTCTATCTTCTGCAATTTTCTTCGCTTTTTCAGTAACATTTTTCAATTTTTCCTCTTTCACCATTCTTACAGCAGCCTCTACAAGGTCTCTAACCATAGAATCCACATCTCGTCCTACATATCCTACTTCAGTAAATTTGGTAGCCTCCACTTTTACAAAAGGAGCTTCTACTAATTTCGCAATTCTTCGGGCAATTTCTGTCTTTCCTACTCCAGTAGGGCCTACCATAATTATATTTTTGGGGGTCACTTCTTCTTTAAAATCGTCAGATAAAAGATTTCTTCTATATCTATTTCGTAAAGCCACTGCTACTGACTTTTTAGCTTCCTTTTGTCCTACAATATACTTATCTAGTTCCTCCACAATTTCCTTGGGAGTATAATTCTTCACTTAGAGCACCCCCTATAAAGTCTCAACTGTTATGTTGTTATTGGTGTAAACACAAATCTTTGAAGCTATTTCTAAAGCTTTTTTTGCTATATCTTCTGTATCTAAATTAGTATTATACCGTAGCGCTAAGGCTGCAGCCATAGCATAATTTCCTCCAGATCCTATCCCGATCACATCCTCATCTGGTTCAATAACTTCCCCAGTGCCAGAAATAAGTAAAGTATTCTTTTTATCAACCGCAATCAAAAGAGCCTCTAACTTTCTTAAAATCTTGTCTTTTCTCCATTCTTGTGCCAGCTCTACTGCAGCCCTTTTTAAATTTCCGCCGTATTGTTCCAATTTTTCTTCGAATTTTTGCGAAAGAGTCAAAGCATCAGCTACCGAACCAGCAAATCCTACTATTACTTCTCCATTATATAACCTTCTAATTTTTTTTTGCTCCATGCTTTAAGATCGTATTTTCTCCAAGGGTAATCTGTCCATCACCAGCCACCGACACTTTATTGCCTTTTCTCACTGCAATTATGGTAGTACCCTTAAACATGTTACACCCCTTTAGATAGTTTAATATTAGCACATTTTTCAAAATGCTTCAAGAATTAATTCAAAATTTTTGTTAAATTCATTTAACTTCCTTTTGATAATCACATTCTGCATTAGAACATTTTAGTATATGTATATTCTTTGTATTTTTTTCTATTAATAAGCTGCCACAAACAGGACATTTTTCCTCAACAGGTTTGTCCCACAATATAAAATCGCAATTAGGTGCATTTTCGCAAGCATAATACATTCGCCCTTTTTTACTTTTTTTCCTTACAATTTCTCCACCACATTTAGGGCATTTAACACCAATCTTTTCATACAAAGGTTTTGTATTTTTGCATTCAGGAAAACCAGAACAAGCAAGAAATTTACCATATCTGCCTTTTTTATAACCATGGGTCTTCCGCAGAGTTCACATTTAATATCAGTCACTTCCACTTCTTCTTTTATATCTATCTCTTCCATTTGTTCTTCTGCAATTTTTAAAGTTTTATAAAAATCATTGTAAAACTCTTGCACCACTTCATACCATTTCGCTTGGCCTTCTTCAATCTTGTCCAGCTGCTCCTCCATCTCAGCAGTAAATTTAACATCGACAATTTTAGTAAAAAACTCTTTCAATGCGTCTGTCACAATAAAGCCCAACTCTGTAGGTTTTAAATTCTTATTGTCTTTTACTACATATCCTCTTTCTAACAAAGTAGAGATAGTAGGAGCATAAGTACTGGGGCGGCCTATCCCTTTTTCCTCTAATTCTTTAATCAAAGAAGCTTCCGTGTATCTGGGTGGAGGCTGGGTAAAATGTTGTGTTGGTTTTAATTCCTTCAAAAGCAATTTAGTTCCTTCTTGAAGCACAGGCACAGTTTTTTCTTCCTCTTCTTGTATATCCGTTCCTTCTACATATACCGTCATAAACCCTAAAAATCTTATACTAGAACCAGAAGCTTTAAAAACATATCCATTATTTACTATATCCATAGAAACAGTATCGTAAATTGCAGGTGCCATTTGACTTGCTATGAATCTACTCCAAACTAATTTGTACAATTTATATTGGTCTGGCGTTAAGGAATCCTTTATACTCTCGGGATCCCGGTAAATAGAAGTAGGTCTTATAGCTTCATGAGCATCCTGAACATTGGCCTTTTTAGAAGCGTAATTTGCTCCCGGATTGGCATACTCTTTTCCAAACTTTTCAACTATATATTTATATACCTCCGCTTTAGCTTCATTTGCCACCCTTGTAGAATCTGTCCTTATATAAGTGATAAGCCCTACGCTACCTTCTCCCTTGATTTCTACTCCTTCGTATAATTGTTGAGCGATTAACATAGTTTTCTTTGCAGTAAACCCCAATTTCCTTGAAGCTTCTTGTTGTAATGTACTAGTTATAAAAGGCGGAGAAGGATTCCTCTTTTTGACACCTGTTTTTATTTTATCCACAGTGTACTCTTCAGATAAAGCTGCCAATACTTTGTCTACATCTTCTTTTGTCTTTAACTCAACTTTATCCTCTTTAGTACCATAGAATTTTGCTTCAAACTTGGTAAAATTTTTCTCATCAGAAAGAATCGCCGTAATGCTCCAATATTCTTCTGGAACAAAAGCTTCTATTTCTCTTTCTCTATCGCAAATCAAACGTGCTGCTACTGATTGGACTCTCCCTGCGCTTAATCCCCTCTTTATTTTTTTCCAAAGAAGAGGACTTATTTTATATCCTACCAATCTGTCAAGAATTCTTCTAGCTTGTTGCGCATCTACCAAATTTAAATCTATAGAGCGAGGGCTTTTAAGAGCAGTTTGCACTGCATTTTTTGTAATTTCATGAAATTCTATGCGACAAGGCTCCTCAATATTCAAATTTAACAATTGAGCAATATGCCAGGAAATTGCTTCTCCTTCTCTGTCAGGGTCAGTGGCCAAAAAAATTTTATCTGCATCCTTTGCTTCTTTTTTTAAATTCTCTATAATAGCCCCTTTTCCCCGGATAGTTATGTACTTAGGGGTAAAATTGTTTTCAATATCTATACCTAATTGACTTTTTGGCAAGTCCCTAACATGTCCCATGGAGGCCGCTACTTTAAAATTTTTGCCTAAAAATTTAGAGATAGTCTTAGCTTTAGCTGGAGATTCCACAATAACTAGAGATTTTGCCATTTTGACACCTCCAAAACAATTTATAATTATATCAAAGTTTTTGACAATTATCAAAATATTTTTTTCTCATATTTATTGCCAGGAAGTTTTTCAATCATACCTTTTAACATTAAAGAAGATAAAATTACATTGACTTTTGAGATTTTTATTTTCACATGGCCTGCTATTTCTTCTATATCCCTTGGAGCTTCACAAATAAAATCGTACACTTCCTTCTCTTCCTCCGTAAGAGAAGACATAAGATTTTCCTCAATCTTTTGTTGCACATCCTCTCTTAAATTAAATTCTTCTAAAATATCCTCAACACCAATTACAATTTTCGCACCTTGTTTTATCAGCTCATTTGTTCCTCTACTATAAGCACTCGTTATATTTCCAGGTACTGCAAAAACTCTCTTCCCTGTTCTAAGGCAAATTGAGCCGTCAATAAAGATCCACTTTTTATTCCTGCTTCTACTACCACTACCCCAAGAGATAACCCACTTATGATTCTATTTCTCAGAGGAAAATTTTGTGGCAGTGGAGAAGTATCAAGAGGAAACTCTGAAACCAGCAATCCCTCCTCACTAATTTGCTCCATCAGCTTTTTATTTTCTCTTGGATAAACTATATTTATACCATTTCCTAAAACAGCAATAGTTTTTCCTCTTTCCTTTAAAGCTCCTATATGAGAAAAACTATCTATTCCTCTCGCCATGCCACTTACAACTGTTATGCCTCTTTCTGATAGCTCATATGCCAATTTTTGTGCCACTTGTTTCCCATAAAAAGTAGCATTTCTTGAGCCCACCATGGCAATGCACAAATTATCTTTTAAATTTATATTACCCTTCAAATATAAAACAGGAGGTGGGTCATAAATATTCTTTAATTCTTCTGGATATTCCTCTTCTTCTAATGTATATACACTTATTTTTAAATTTTGCAATCTTTCTATATAATCAAAAGGATTCAATTTCTGAGCTTCTATTATCTTTTGCGCTAATTTTTTACTCCCTACTGCTCTAAAAATATCAATTTCTTTTGCTTTATACACTTCTTCCGCAGTTTTGAAAAATTCCATCAGTTGAACAAAATTTTTATACCCTATCCCTTTGACAGCGCTTAACCATATTTTAAAAACCTTTTCCCTTTCCATAATTGCTCCCCTTTAACACCGTTTCCTTAATTATCTTTATTATAATACATAACCTGTGATAAAATAAAGAAAAAAGAAAGGTGATAGAATGTCAAACTTGTATAACCTACGCCAACTCAAAAACTATTTGTACCAAAATCCCTTTTGTGACTTTCAATCTCTTAACATAAATAAAGCGGCTAAAAAGTGGCTTGAGAAAGAAATAGAAAGAATAAACAATCTAAAATGCTATGAAAACCAATTATATCAATTAAATTTAAACTTCATCGCCGGAATAGACGAGGCGGGAAGAGGCCCTTTAGTTGGACCAGTAGTTGCCGCCTGTGTAATACTTCCTAAGAATGTTTTCATCCCTGAGATAAATGACTCTAAAAAACTATCTGAAGAAAAAAGAGAAGTATTGTCAGAGGTAATAAAAAAAGTAGCTATCTCTTATACTATTGGAATAGTTGATTGCGAAGAAATTGATAAAATAAATATACTAAATGCTACCTACAAAGCCATGCAGATTGCTATTTCAAAAATACAACAAAAAATTGATTACCTTTTAGTAGATGCTATCACCATTCCTCAAATAGAGATAAATCAAAAAGCAATAATAAAGGGAGATTCAAAAAGTATCTCTATAGCTGCTGCCTCTATACTGGCGAAGTTGAAAGAGATAAAATAATGAAAGAATATCATAAAATCTATCCTCAGTATAATTTTGAAAAAAACAAAGGTTATGGTACAAAAGAACATATTGAAGCTTTAAAAAAATACGGTCCTTGTCCTATACATAGAAAAACTTTCATCGAAAAAATTCTGAAAGGATGAAAAACATTGAACAAAAAAACAATAGGCAGCTTAGGAGAAAAAATAGCTGCCCAATATCTATTAAAATCAGGTTATAAAATTTTAGAGAAAAATTTTAAATGCAAAATTGGGGAAATAGATATAATAGCTCTATTCAAAAAAGAAATAGTTTTTGTAGAGGTAAAAACAAGAACCTCTACCTTTTTTGGAACTGGAAGTGAAGCTGTAAATTTTCATAAACAACAAAGAATATTGAAAATTGCCCAGTTGTACTTAGCTTCAACAGAAAAATTTCGAAATTTTCAGCCTCGTTTTGACGTGATTGAGGTTTATTTAAATCCTGATACATTAGCCTTTGAAAAACTAAGCCATTTCCCAAACGCTTTTTTAATCTTTTAATATCAATCCCATCTTTTCTTTTACTTCTTTCAAAGTTTTTTCTGCAACAGCTTGAGCTCTTTCCGCCCCTTCCTTTAAAACCTTCAAAACATAATCTCTACTTAAGTCTTTATAATTTTTTTGTATAACAGTCAATTTATCTATTACAACCTCTGCTAATTCCTTCTTTAAAGTGCCATAACCCTGTCCTTTAAATTTATTTACAACTTCTTCTATTTCCATACCTGTAAATAAACTATAAATAGTCAAAAGATTGCTAACACCCGGTTTGTTTTCCCAATCAAGCCTTATTTCAGTCTCAGAATCAGTCACTGCTCTCATTATTTTCTTTTTGATTACAGAAGGCTCGTCCAAAAGATTGATTCTATTATTTGGGTCACTGTCACTTTTACTCATCTTTTTAGTAGGGTCAGTAAGACTCATTATCCTCGCGCCAAATTTTAAAATCATAGGCTCAGGAACAACAAAAGTTTTACCAAATCTGTTGTTAAAACGTTGTGCAATGTCTCTTGTCAGTTCTAAGTGTTGCTTTTGGTCTTCTCCTACAGGAACATAATGGGTATTGTATAAAAGTATATCTGCTGCCATTAAATCAGGGTATGTAAAAAGTCCTACAGAAACTGTCTCTTTTCCTTTGCTCTTTTCTTTAAACTGAGTCATTCTGCTTAGCTCACCAAAATATGTCATGCATTGTAAAAGCCATGCTAATTCTGCATGAGCAGAAACATGAGATTGAACAAAAAGATTAACTTCTTAGGATCTAAGCCTATTGCAAGGTAAAGGCCCGCCAATTCAATAGTGTTTTCTTTTAATTTTATTGGATCTTGGGGTACTGTCAAAGCATGCAAATCCACTACACAAAAAAAGCACTCATAATCTTCTTGTAGAGCGACAAATTGTCTCATTGCACCCAAGTAATTACCTATGTGAATGTCTCCCGAGGGTTGTACTCCTGAAAAAACTCTTTTCAAGCTATCAACTCCTTTTCAATTGAGTATTTTATGTCGTTTAGAAAAAATTATAAGAGAAAATTTCAAAATTTGCAATGAAATTTAAAATAATTCCCTCATAAATCCTTTCCCATGGACTTCGGCTACATCTAATATAGAGATAAAAGCATTTTCATCTATTTGGTGTACGATAAATTTAAGTTGTGGAAGCTGTGTCAAAGATACAATGGAATACAAAACCTTTTTGTTCTCTTTGGTATAAGCACCCTCTCCATGAAGCAAAGTAACCCCTCTTTTTAATGTAGTCATTATTCCTTTGCTCACTTCTTCTACTTTATCAGTAACCACCAGCACCATTTTTTGCCTATTAAAACCTTTTATAGTTTTATCCACCATGTAGGAAGTAATGTACATAGAAACAAGAGTGTAAAGAGCACTGGTCAAACCAAAAAATATAGCTCCAATGGCTACGATAAAAAAGTTAACAATAAAAGAAATATGCCCAATTTCAAAGTTATCATATTTCTTTTTTACAATCACAGAAATTATATCTAAACCACCAGTTGAACCGTGATTACTAAAAACTATTCCCATACCTAAACCATTTAACACTCCGCCGTATAAACTCAAAAGTAATGGATCATTTATATGCAAGATATTTTTTATTGCATAAGTAAGCACCAAAAACAAAGAAAGTGATACAGTACCTATAATAGTAAAAATTGTAAACCTTAAATTTACTTTTTTATAGCTCAAAATTAAAAGTGGGATGTTTAACAAAAATATAGTGTATCCTGCAGGAAACTTGGTTAAATACTGTATAATAAGTGCAATACCAGAAACTCCTCCACTTAAAAGTTTAGCATGAACAATAAACATGTTAATACCAATAGCAGACATTAAAGTCCCCATAAGAATAAAGAAAATATTTTTTATACTTTCTCTATTAAAAAAACTTGTTATCTCCAAGCTAACACCTTCTTATCACATTTGAGACTTAATTACTTTACATAAAATTTTTATTGTAATTTTTATTTATACCAATATTTGCTATCAATAATTCTATACTGTAATGCTTCTGCTACATGTTCAAACTTAATATTTTCTGCACCTTCCAAATCAGCAATTGTACGAGCAACTTTTAAAATTTTATTATATCCTCTTGCACTCAAATAAAACTTTTCGAAAGCTTCATTTAAAAATTTTTTAGTATCTTCATCAAGTTTGCAATACTTTTTCAACATATTTCCTTTTAATTGAGAATTGACATATATGCCAGTACCTTTATACCTTTTAAGTTGCATTTCTCGTGCTTTTATGACTCGTTCGCGAATTTCCTTGGAACTTTCTGCTTGTGTTTCTTCTTCGAAATATTTATCTTTTTTAAGAGGTTTTACCTCCACATGTAAATCAATTCTATCTAACAAAGGTCCTGAAATTTTATTTTGATATCTTCTTATTTCATTTACACTACAATGGCATTCGTGAGTATCATCACCATAATAGCCACAAGGACAAGGATTCATAGCTAAAATCAAAATAAATTTGCTTGGATAGCTAAAGCTACCATTTACACGAGTAATTGTAACCACTTCATCTTCTAACGGCTGCCTTAAAACTTCTATTGCATCTTTTTTAAATTCAGGAATCTCATCTAAAAATAACACTCCATAGTGGGCAAGGGATACTTCTCCAGGCTTAGGATATTTTCCTCCCCCAACTAAAGCAACTGTAGAGATAGTATGATGAGGAGCTCTAAAAGGTCGAGTAGTGATAAGAGGTGTACCTTTTGGAAGCAATCCTGCTATACTGTATATTTTGGTGACTTCTAAAGCCTCTTCAAAACTTAACTGAGGAAGAATAGTAGGAAAACGCCTTGCCAACATAGTTTTACCCGCTCCAGGTGGTCCTATCATTAAAACATTGTGACCACCTGCAGCGGCAATCTCAAGTACCCTTTTTGCATTTTCCTGCCCTTTTACTTCAGCAAAATCTATATCGTATTCTACATTATCAAAAAAATTATTAATATCTAAAGTAAAAGATTCTATTTCCCTATCTCCATTTAAAAACTCAACCACTTCTTTTAAATTTTTCACAGGATATACTTTTATCCCCTCTACAACTGCCGCTTCATGAGCATTTTCATAAGGAACAACAATAGAGGAAATACCTTTTTTCTTTGCCCCTATTACCATTGGCAGTATACCATTTACGCCTCTTATACTTCCGTCCAAAGAAAGTTCACCTACAAAGGCTATGTCTTCTTTTTCCTCTTTTATCTCCTCTGTGCATTTTAAAATCCCTACTGCTAAAGGTAAATCGAAAGCAGTGCCTTCTTTTTTAGTATCAGCTGGTGCTAAATTTACAGTAATTTTTTTGAGGGGAAATTCAAAGCCACTGTTTTTGATAGCAGACCTTACTCTGTCTCTTGCTTCCTTAACTTCTGTATCACCCAAGCTACAATATCAAAAGAAGGAATTCCAGTAGATAAATCTACCTCCACCTCTACCACATAGGCATTTATACCTAAGACCGCCATACTTTTTACTTTAGAAAGCATAAAAATCCCCCTTATGGTCTTTCCAGAGAAATCTTCCCCAATTTTCCTTTTCGAAAATCTTCCAACAAAATATGAGAAGTTTTTAAGGTATCTACTTCTCCGCCTGCAATTAAACATCCTCTTTTTTTACCTATTTCCTTTAAAAGTTCAAAATCTTCCATTACTATTTTATCAATTTTATATCGGGACATCAAATAATGGGGGTAATACTTTTTTAAGACTGCAACTAAGTTTAATGCTATTTCTTCTATGTTTAATATTTCATCTTTTATAGCTCCTGTAATTGCCAACATAATTCCTGTTTCTTTATCGTCAAATTTTGGCCAGAGTATGCCAGGAGTGTCTAAAATGTCGAAATAAGGAGTTTTTATCCAATGCAAAGTCCTTGTAACCCCCGGCTTGTCGCCAGTCTTTGCCCTTTTACTGCCAATTAATTTATTAATAAAAGTAGATTTCCCAACATTGGGAACACCCACAATTATTCCTCTCAGCCTTGGAATCATTCCTTTTTGCCTTTTCTTCTCCAAAATATCTTGACAAACTCTCTGAGTTGCTTCATTTATCTCTTTAAGTCCAAACCCTGTAATTGAATTAACTTTTATCGCTTCTATTCCCTTTTCTTTAAAATATTCTATCCATAAATCCGTAATTACATCATCTGCTAAATCAGCTTTATTTAAAAGGATAAGCCTTTTTTTATTTTTTACAATATCATCAATATCTGGGTTTCTGCTGCTCTTAGGTATTCTCGCATCTACTATTTCGTATATTACATCTACTAACTTAAGGTTAGAAACTATCTCCTTTTTAGATTTTGCCATATGTCCAGGATACCATTGTATCATATCTAATTCCTCCATATATTTGAAAAAGGGTTTATAACCCCTTTTTACATTAATTCTTTTATCTTTGTAGCAGCTTTTCCTACTCTCTTTCTCAAATAATACAATTTTGCTCTTCTGACTTTACCTCTCCTTATAACCTCTATCTTTTCAATTCTTGGAGAGTGAAGTGGAAAAGTCCTTTCGACTCCCACACCATAAGACACACGTCTTACCGTAAAAGTCTCTCTTAGGCCTGAACCGCTTTTTTTGATTACTATTCCCTCAAAAGGCTGAATTCTTTCCCTATCTCCTTCAATAACCCTATAATGTACTCTTATAGTATCTCCTACATTAAAAGGAGTTAAGTCTTTTCTCATTTGCTGACTTTCCACTACTTTTATTAAGTCCATTATTTTCCCTCCTTCCAGCTTCTAAATGTCAAACCCTCTTTCTCGTAAAAATTTTTTATCTTCTTCCGTCAAAATTGCCTTTTTAAGTAAATCAGGCCGTTTTAAAAAAGTTATCTCTAAAGACTTTTGTCTTCGCCATTTAGCTATTTCAGCATGATTACCACTTAGTAAAACTTCTGGCACCTTCATGCCTCTAAAAACTTCTGGTCTTGTATACTGGGGATATTCCAACAAACTATTACTAAAGGATTCTTCTACAGCGCTTTGAGGATGTGAAAGAACTCCTTCAATAAGTCTTGTTACAGCATCAATAATAGCCATTGCGGCTATTTCTCCGCCTGTCAATATAAAATCTCCTAATGAAATTTCTTCATCAATAACAGAATAGACTCTTTCATCAATTCCTTCATAGTGGCCACACAAAAGGGCTATTCTTTCTAATTTAGACATTTTAACCGCTATTTCCTGACTAAAAACCTTACCTTTAGGACCAAGGTAATATACAGGAATATTACCTTGACTCTTTACAAATTCAATTGCGTCAAAAAGAGGCTGAGGCATCATCACCATTCCTGGTCCGCCTCCATAAGGATAATCGTCTACCTTTTTATGTTTATCCTTTGAAAAATCTCTTATATTTATCAAGTTAACTTTTAATTTTCCTTTTTCAATAGCCCTTTTCAAAATACTATAGGATAAAACACTATCAAACATTTCAGGAAATAGGGTTAAAACGTCAAAAATCATCATAGCCCCTCCAAAAGGTGGACCACCATTACTTTATTGTCAACATCTACTTTTTTGACAACTTCTTTTATAGCAGGAATTAGTATTTCCCTCTCCTCACCTTTTATTACATACACATCATTTGCACCAGTTTGCAATACCTCTACCAATGTACCTACAAAATCTCCTTCCTCTGTATACACCTTCATCCCAATTAAATCTTTGATAAAATATTCATCTTTTTCTAACTTTAAAGCATTTTGAGAATCAACCTTTAAAAAGGCCCCCTTTAATTTTTCTGCCTCGTCTCTATTGTCAATTCCCTTTAATTTTACACAAACTCTTTTAGATATAATCTTGACATATTCAATGTCATATTTGCGGGGCCTTTGTTGGTCATCAAAAACCCAAACATACTCAAGTTCATAAAACCTTTCAGGAACATTGGTAAGAGGATATACTTTAACTTCCCCCTTAATGCCATGGCAGAAGTAACTTTTCCTACATTATAATAATCAGCCATACCACCACCTAGATTATCTCAACAATCACGCGTTTCTTTTCTTTTAAAGCAGCAGCTCTAACCAATGTGCGAATTGCTTGAGCAATCCTTCCCTGTTTGCCAATTACTTTTCCCATATCTTCGGGAGCAACTTTAAGCTCTATTATAACAGATTGCTGTCCCTCAATTTCATTGACTTCTACAGCATCAGGATTGTTAACTAACGCCTTGGCTATAGTTTTAACCAATTCTCCCATTATTACACCTCCTCACAAGAGAGGATTATTGAGATGCACTATTACCAATTATACCTTCTTTTTTAAACAGTGACTTTACAGTATCTGAAGGTTGGGCACCAACACTGAGCCATTTTTTAGCCTTTTCTACATCTATTTTTATTTCAGCAGGCTGGGCTATAGGATTGTAATATCCTATCTCATCAATAAACCTTCCATCTCTTGGTGACCTTGAATCTGCTACTACTATTCTGTAAAAAGGTCTTTTCTTAGCCCCAAACCTTTTTAATCTTATTCTGACTGCCACTTTCTCACCTCCTTCAAAAGTTGCCCACCTTCCGATATTATCTAAAGAAAGGCAGCCTCATTTTACCTTTCTTTAGGTCTTTATCAATATCAGCAAATTTCTTCATCATCTTTTTGGTTTCTTCAAACTGTTTTAAGAGGCTATTTACCTGTTGGATGGTGGTACCGCTGCCTTTGGCTATTCTTTTCTTTCTACTGCCATTTATAATAGAAGGGTTTTGCCTTTCTTCTTTAGTCATAGATTGAATAATGGCTTCTATCCTCTTTAAATCTTTTTCTGAAATGTCTACATTCTTAAGCATGTTTTTGTTCATTCCAGGAATCATACTGAGGAGGTGATCTAAAGGTCCCATATTTTTAAGGCTCTGCAGCTGTTCTAAGAAATCTTCCAGTGTGAACTGTTTTGTTAAAAGCTTTTGCCCTAACTCTTGTGCCTTTTTCTCATCAATTGCTGCTTGGGCCTTTTCAATTAAAGTCAAAACATCTCCCATTCCCAAAATACGAGAAGCCATTCTATTAGGATAAAAAGGCTCTAAATCTGTCAACTTTTCGCCTGTGCCCACATATTTTATAGGTTTTTGTGTAACAGCCTTAATAGAAAGAGCTGCTCCACCCCTCGTATCTCCATCCAATTTTGTCAATACAACTCCTGTTATATCTAACCTTTCATTGAAGGAAGACGCTACGTTTACTGCGTCTTGACCAGTCATCGCATCTACTACTAACAAAATCTCATCTGGTTGTACTGCCCTTTTTATATTTACAAGTTCCTCCATCAATTCTTCATCTATGTGAAGTCTACCCGCAGTATCTATAATAATTACGTCAGAGTTATGAGACCTTGCATAATCAATAGAAGCTTTTGCAATATCAACAGGGTTTGCTTTGTCCCCCATTGTAAAAACTGGTACATTTACATTAGCTCCCACAACCTGTAACTGCTTTATGGCAGCCGGTCTGACGACGTCACAAGCTACTAGTAGTGGATTTTTTCCCTGCTTCTTTAACAAGTTTGCCAATTTCCCACAAGCAGTGGTCTTTCCAGAACCTTGAAGTCCAACCATCATTATAACTGCAGGAACTTTATTCCCTATATTTAACCGGCTTTGAGTAGACCCCATAAGGCTATAAGCTCATCATTGACTATCTTTATCACCTGTTGCCCCGGGGTCAGGCTTTCCATCACTTCTTGCCCTAAAGCTTTTTCTGTAACAGAGTTTATAAAGTCTTTTACTACCTTAAAGTTGACATCCGCTTCTAAGAGGGCAACTTTTACTTCCCTCATAGCTTCTTTTATATCTTTTTCTGTGAGTTTTCCTTTTCCTCTTAACTTTTTAAAGATTTCCTGCAGCCTTTCAGATAGGCTTTCAAAAGCCATTAAAATTTACCTCCTACAGATTTAGCTCCTCTATTTCACGAGCTATCTCCTCAATAATTTTTAAAATTTCTGGGTCTCTTTCTCTTTGCCGTATTATTTCAATGCCCTTTTTTATCTTACCCAGTCTATTCATTATTTCTTGATGTCTTTTTACCAACCCTAATTTTTCCTCAAAAAACTCTAACGAGCTTTCTGCTCTTTTTAAAGTGTCATAAACTCCCTGCCGTGAGATATCCAAAAGTTCGGAAATTTCTCCAAGAGAATAATCATTTAAATAGTACATTTCAAAAATTTCTCTTTGCTTATCTGTAAGCAAAGCACCATAAAAATCATACAAAAGAGTCATAAATAAAAAATCTTCATCCACAAAAATCCCACCCGTTAAGGTCCTAACCTTTACATTAAGATTTTATATGAAGGGCTGCATTTTGTCAAGCTGTGTTTTTTCATTTTTTTACGATTTAATTTACTGAAAAATAGCAGAAACGAAAGATTTTGCATCAAAAGCTTGCAAATCCTCTATTCCTTCCCCCATTCCTATATATCGTATAGGTACATTTAATTCTGATTTTATAGCTACAACAATTCCACCTTTTGCCGTTCCATCTAATTTGGTAAGTACAATACCGGTTATATCAGAAACTTCTTTAAATATTTTCGCCTGTTGAAGAGCATTTTGACCAGTTGTAGCATCTAAAACTAAAAAGGTCTCAACTCTCGCTTCAGGATATTCCCTATCTATAACTCTGCGAATTTTCCTCAATTCCTCCATCAGATTCTTTTTATTGTGGAGTCTACCTGCAGTATCACAAATAAGTATATCTATTCCCCTTGCTTTTGAAGCTTGAATGCCATCAAAAATAACAGAAGCTGGATCTGAGCCTTCTTGGTGTTTGATAATTGGACAGTTAACTCTCTCTGCCCATATTTCTAGCTGGTCAATAGCTGCAGCTCTAAAAGTATCACCTGCTGCTAGCATAACTTTTTTGCCTTCTTTTTTGTACATATAAGCTAATTTTCCAATTGTAGTAGTCTTTCCTACTCCATTTACTCCGACGATCAATATCACCATAGGAGAAGTCAAGGTAAAAGGTTTTACATCCTTTTGCAAAATTTCATAAACTTCTTCAGCTAAAAGTTCTTTTATTTGAGATGCATCATAAATCTTCATTTCTTTTGCCTTTTGACGTATTCCTTCTATAATCTTAGAAGTAGTACTAATACCTATATCAGCCAAAATTAAAATCTCTTCTAATTCTTCCAAAAGTTCTTCGTCAATTTTTCTACCTATTGTAACAATACTATCTATTTTAGAAGTCAAATTTTCTCTTGTTTTCAATAGTCCTTCTTTGATCTTTTGAAAAAAACCTTTTTTTTTCTTCAGCAGTTTCGGATTCTTTTTTAGATTTGTCAAAAAAAATTAAGCATGTTTTACCAAGCCTCCTATTTTGTCGTCAGTATTAAGTTTAAGGGATAACAATTTGGAAACTCCTTTTTCTTGCATTGTTACACCGTATATCGCATCAGCCACCATCATTGTCCCTTTTCTGTGGCTTACAACTATAAACTGAGTATCTTTTGACAATTCTTTCAAAAACTCAGCAAATCTCTCCACATTTGCATCATCTAATGCTGCATCTATCTCATCCAATATACAAAAAGGAGTAGGTTTTATAATTAGCATTGCAAATAAAAGGGAAATGGCAACTAATGCCTTTTCTCCTCCTGAAAGAAGAGAAAGGGTTTGCAATTTCTTTCCTGGGGGCTGTGCTTTAATTTCTATACCTGTTTCTAAAAGATTGTCTTCGTCAGTAAGTATTAACTCTGCATTACCCCCTCCAAAAAGTCGCCTAAACGTCTCCTTAAATTGAATCTGTAGGATTTCAAAACCATCTTTAAATTTTGTTTTGATAATTTTATTTGCTTCTTCGATTACAGAAATCAAAGATTCCTTTGCCTTTATAATATCTTCCATCTGAGATTTTAAAAAATCATACCTTTCCTTTACCTCTTTATATTCTTCAATAGCATCTATATTCACATTACCTAATCCTTTTATAGCCTTTGTCAAATGATCTGCTCTTTGTCTTAATTTTGAAATCTCGCCTTCTTCAGCTTCTTCAAAAGCTCTGTCTAAGGTCAATTCATATTCTTCCCAAAGCCTATTTTTGATATTGTCAATCTCTATCTGAAATCTTTGCATTTCCATTTCTACTTTATGAAATTCTTCATTAATATTAGTAAATTCTTGTTGTAAAATCGAAAATTTTTCTTTACGTTTTTGTAAATCCTCTTCTTCTTGGAAAATATTATCTTCTAAAGAAGAAATATCTTTTTGAATTTTTTCTACTTCTTGTTGTAATTTATATATTTCTCCTTGCAACTTTTCCCTATCTAAACTCAAATTGACCTTTAAGCTTTCTATTTCTTTAATATTCTTTTCCTTCTCTACTATATTGTTTTTTTCTCTATCAAATTCTTGCCGTTTATCTTTTAAGTTATGAAGTTCATTCTGAAGCTTTTGTTCGATTTTGGCGATTTCAATTTTCAAAGCAGTGATTTCTTTGTCTAAAATTGCTAAATTTTCCTCTTCTTTATTGTTTTTTTCTTTAAAACCATTAATCAAGGCATCCAATCGTTCTTTTTCTTTTTCTAAGCTTTCTAACTCTTTTAAAAACCGGTCAATTTCTTGTTGATAATTTCTAACATTTTCCTTTAATTCGCCAATTTCTAAAGTATAACTTTCTAGTTGATTTAATAAATTTCCTATTTCTTTTTCTAATGAAATCCTCCTTTGCTCATTAGAAGTTATATTATATCTAATATCAGAAACTTCTTTGTTCAATAATTCTATTTGCTCCTCTTCATGAATTTTATCATTCATTTTTTGTCTGATTTCTTCTTCCACTATTTCTTGTTGATTTTTTAAGCTATCAATTTCTTTTTTCAGTTTAGTTATCTCTTCTTTTCTCTTAAAGATGCTTTGAAGTTTAGGTTTTAAACTACCACCAGTTATTGCGCCACCCGGATTTATAACCTCTCCTTCTAATGTTACAATTTTATAAGCTTGATTATATTTTTTAGATAACCTCACTGCATTTTCAATTGTATCTACTATAATAACACGGCCTAGCAAAAAATTAAAAATTTCTTCTAAATTATCGTTATATTTTATTAGCTTAGAAGCAACTCCAATTACGCCTCTCTCAGACAAAATATTGCTTTCTTGCTGAGAAAGGATCCTGCCACGAATCAAATCAAGAGGCAAAAAAGTAGCTCTCCCCAAATTTTCTTTTTTTAGCCTTTCAATCAATTCCGCCACTTTATCAGAAGATTTTATAACTATATTTTGTACATTTGAACCTAATGCTACCTCAATTGCTGTGCTATAAGTATTTTCAACCTCTAAAAGTTCCCCCACAACTCCAATTATGTTTTCTTTAAAAGAAGGAATATTTTCAGAGAGTTTTAACAAGTTCCGCACAGTTCCACTATAGCCTTCGTAATTTTTATCCATCTCCTCTAAAATCGAAAGTCGTGACCTTTTTCTTTCAATTTGTTCTTTAATAATTTTTAAATTATTTTCCTTCAAAATTATTTCATTCTCAATTTTCTGCAAAGCTTGCTGTTCAGTAATCTTTTGTTGATTCTTTTTATCTAGTTCTTTTTGTAAAATTTGTAATTCTTCAACAATTTTATTTTTTTCTTTGTCTAGCTTTTCTATTCGATTTTGAATCTCCTCTATATGTTTTTTTAAGTTTTGCTGCCTACTTATTACCTCTTCCTTTAGAGAATTGTTTAAAGACAATTTTCCTTTCACATCTGCTATGCTATTTAAAATTTCAATTATATCTTCCTTAGCCTTTTCAATTTCTTCTATCTTATCTTTTTGCTGCTTTTGTACACTTATGTATTCTTCCTGAAATTGTTTTAATTTCTCTTCTAATTCTTTTTTGTTTAGATGTAAAAGCGCTACATTAGACTCTACCCTTTTAAGTTCTTCCCTCAAAAGTTCTTCACGTTTTACAGCTTTTTTCAATTCCTCCCTGTAAAGCTCTGTAGTTTCTTCTAAATTTCTAAGCTTCTCTACTATTAATTCCCTTTTTCCTGAGACTATCTCTATCTCTCTTAACTTATTGTGATATTCCTCTTTTTTACTGTCTAATTGCTGTTTCAGGTCATGAATTTCTTTTTCTTTATATAGCAAATTTTCCTCTTGATTTATTTTATGTATTTTTTTTTACATTCAATTGACTTTTTAGGTTCTCATATTTTCCTTTTAAAGCATCGTACTGATTCATAGACTTCTTTGCTAATTGAATATATAAACTTATATCTACTTTTCTTTTTTCCTTGTGGAGTTTTAGAAACTCTTCTGCCTTGCTTTTTTGCGTTTCCAAAGTAGTAAGCTGTTTCTCTAATTCTGCAACTATATCGTTCAAACGAATCAGATTATCATTAGCTGCTGCCAGTTTCTTTTCTGCTTCTTCTTTTTTATATCTGTACTTTGAAATACCTATTGCTTCCTCAAAAATTTGTCTTCTATCTTCTGGTTTCGCAGATAGGATTTCGTCTATTCTACTTGTCCTATTATTGAATAGCCTTCTTTTCCTACTCCTGTATCTAAAAAAAGCTCGTATATGTCCCTAAGACGACAAGGAGTCTTATTTATAAAAAATTCACTTTCGCCAGATCTAAAAATTTTTCTGGTAATAACTACTTCCGTATAATCAAAAGGAAGATAACCATCGGAATTGTCTAAGGTAAGATTTATTTCACAAAAACCTAAAGGTTTTCTATTCTCGCTACCTGCAAAAATTACATCCTCTAACTTAGAACCTCTTAAACTTTTGATACTTTGTTCTCCCAGAACTAATCTAATAGCGTCAGAAATATTACTTTTGCCACTTCCATTTGGACCTACAATTGCTGTTACACCTTTTTCAAAATTAAGAGTTACTTTGTCTGCAAAAGACTTAAAGCCTTGAAGTTCAAGTTTCTTAAGGTACATACCACCACTCCTTATGCACCTTCCATTTTACCACATCTCCATTTAAATTTCATCTTTTATTTTTCAGTATTATACCCATTCGGCCTCTTTGCCGCAGGGGCCAGCCTCCGGGGCCCTTGCCTTCGGCCCCGTCTTCGTCTCTCGGTCTTATTAAGTTTAGCTTCTGTTCTGTCAAGTCACCTTATCTCTCCCCATCCTGTTAGCACTTGAAACAATCCATCATAAGCCGTATCATGATAACTTCTTATAAAATGTGGTATCTCCTTTTCTTTTAAAATGCCTTCTATCAATTTCGCTTCTATTTCATTTTCCAACACTAAAATTTTAGCGAAGTCTTCCATTAAAATCACCTCTATATAAAAATAAAACCTGCTAAAAAGCAGGTTTAGATTATCTTGGTTCTACAATAAATTTTATCGCTGTCCTCATTTCGCCGTCTATCTCAATCTCTGAAAAGGCAGGAATCGCAATTAAGTCTATACCATTTGGTGCCACAAACCCCCTTGCTATTGCAATAGCCTTAACCGCTTGATTTACTGCACCTGCACCAACCGCCTGAATTTCTGCCGAAGATTTTTCTCTTAAGACGGCTGCTAATGCACCTGCTACAGACTTAGGTTTAGATTTAGCTGATACTTTTAGAACCTCCACTGTCAAATAACCTCCTTCATACATTATTGTGAAAATGAATACATTTATATATTTATATATTCGCTAAAAAACCAATATTTCCTTCTTTTTAAATAAAATTTTTTTAAAATTATTTTTTATAAATCAGTTATAGAAATGCGCATAATCTTTTTATCAGTACAAATAACTATTTTGTCCTTAGTCAGTCTATCTGATATTTTAAATTCCATTTTTACATTGTATTTTTTTTCTAAAAACAACTTGTTGAACTTTTTTTGCCCTATAATTGTTGAAATCCGCTTTTCATTACAAAAAATTGTAACATTTGTGTCCCTTATATTCTTATCTTTAAATGCCCTTATAAGAATGTCAAGAATAACACTTGACTCGACCAATTGTCCCATCGCAGGATGAAAAGGACCTGCTACTACATCTTTATTGTAATTAATATTTTCTGTCGTTTGAAGTCCAATACGAATGACATCAATATTATTCTTAATAAAAATTATATACATTTTCTTTGAAATTTCAACAGCCTCTTGCAAAGTCAAAGGAAGGAATCTTCCTTCTTTGTACATTCTTTCTAGATAAGTATTTTTAATCACCAAAGTAGGATAAATCCTCACAAAATCAGGTTTCAACTTCACAATCTTATAAGCGGTATTTAAAGATTTTTCTAAGTTATCTCCAGGTAGTCCTACCATTATTTGCAATCCTAATTTAAAGTCATATTGCCGAATTAGATTTACAGCTTTTACGACATCCTCACTTGTATGACCTCTTCTACTTTTTAAAAGCACTTCTTCATCCATTGATTGTACTCCAAGCTCTATTATTGAAACTTGGTATCTTTTAAGGTTTTGTAAAATCTTCGTGTCTATATAATCAGGACGAGTAGACAAACGAATAGCATCTATTTTGCCCTTATCCAAATATTCTTTTGCTATTCCTAAATAGAAATTTTGCATATCCTGGGGTATCCCTGTAAAACTTCCACCAAAAAAAGATACCTCTATTTCCGCATCCCTTGGAAGAGTTTTTAAATGACTTTCTATGGTTTGCCTTACCTCTTCTTCTGTTATCTCCCTTTGTTGCCCTGTTATCGAATTCTGATTGCAAAAAACACACTTAAAAGGACAACCTAAATGGGGTATAAAAATAGGTATTATATACATCTTCTTCTTCATAACAACTTCTACACTCCACTCAAAAGGCTTATTTTCCAGTTTTTTTGCATTAACTCTTTTATGCTATTTCTGGCACGCTTGGGCACAAACATTTTTTCTTTAAAAAGTTTGTATTCAATCTAAAGTTTTAAGAGTTAAGTCTTAAGAAATACTTATAAAAACTTAAATCATCAGTAAGTTCGGGATGAAAAGAGGTAGCAAGCAAATTATCTTGCTGTGCTGCTACAATTTTACCTTGGTACTTCGCAAGTATCCTGACACTATTCCCTACATTTTCTATATACGGAGCCCTTATAAAAACCGCCTCTATTTCATTATTGGAAACCTCTGGTATTATAAGTTTTGTTTTAAAGCTGTCAAGTTGACTACCATATGCATTTCTTCTAACTGAAATATCCATTATTCCAAGGTGCACTTTGTCATCATTAATTATATATTTTGCCATAAGTATCATGCCAGCACAAGTGCCCCATATGGGAATTTTCCTCTCATTTAGCTTTAAAATAACATCTTTGAGTCCAAAATCCACAATCATTTTCCCTATTGCAGTGCTTTCGCCCCCAGGTATAATCAATGCATCTAAACTTAGCAGAGTATTTTTTGTCTTTTGCCAAAACAGCTTCTACACCCATAAGCTTTAATTTTTCAATATGTTCTCTAACAGAGCCTTGAATTGCCAATACTCCGACACGCAAACTACCATCCCCTTGAAGCATATAGATCTTTTTCATCAAGTTTTCTTATATCAATGCTCTGCATGGCTTCTCCCAATCCTTCTGAAACTTCTGCCAATATTTCTGGTTTGTCGTAATAGGTTACCGCTTTTACTATAGCTTCTGCCATCTTTTCGGGATTTTGTGACTTGAATATTCCAGAACCAACAAAAACACCATCTGCACCAAGCTGCATCATAAGTGCAGCATCTGCCGGTGTGGCAATCCCTCCTGCCGCAAAATTTACAACCGGAAGTCTCCCATTTTGTGCAACATATTTTACAAGTTCATATGGAGCTTGTAGCTCTTTAGCAGCAGCCATAAGTTCGTCTTCCCTCAAAGTAGTAAGCCTTTTTATTTCAGCATTTATTATCCTCATATGCCTTACTGCTTCCACGACATTTCCTGTACCCGCTTCTCCTTTAGTCCTTATCATAGAAGCACCTTCCCCTATGCGCCTTAGTGCTTCTCCAAGATTTCGCGCCCCGCACACAAAAGGTATCTTAAATGCCCACTTATCTATATGGTACATCTCGTCTGCAGGAGTTAAAACTTCACTCTCATCAATAAAATCTATCCCAAGTGCCTCTAAAATCTGTGCTTCCACAAAATGCCCAATTCTAACTTTTGCCATAACAGGGATTGATACTGCCGCCTTTATCTCCTTTATTATTTTAGGATCTGACATTCTTGCTACTCCGCCTCTTGCCCTAATATCAGCTGGAACTCTCTCTAAAGCCATAACTGCAACAGCTCCTGCCTTTTCAGCAATAACCGCCTGTTCTGGTGTTGTCACATCCATTATGACTCCACCCTTTAGCATTTGGGCTAAATTTTTATTTAATTCATACCTTTCATTCATTGTTTTATACCTCCTTACAATTGTATTAATATTTTGCATATCTTAATATCAATTGTATCTATTAAATCATAACAAGTCAATCATAACATTATAGATACAAAAAAGAATGCATAATAATAGGATGCTGCCAACCATTGCTCATGCTTTGAAAGAAGTTGTAGAGGTAACGCCAAAAAATCCTCTTTTCTTTTAGAGCGTTAAATGTTAAACTCATATTGTGAAAGTTTTGCTTTCTATCAATGTTTTTAATTTTAACAGTTAAACATTAGAGAAGTGCGACACTTTTATGGATATTTCAAAAAAATTACTCATCTTTATTTAGCCACAAAAACTTCGCTTCTTTTTAACAATTTTATTTGCCAATTTGAAGCTTAAATTTATTAAGGTAGGTGAATATTTTGTTAGAACTAATAAAAAAAGCTGAAGAAACACACACTCTCTCAAAGAAAGAAATAGTTGAGCTTTTAAAGGATAATCAATATAACGACGAATTATTTAAAGCTGCGGATAGAGTAAGAAAAAAATATGTGGGTGATGAAGTGCATTTAAGAGGACTTATTGAATTTTCTAATATATGTAAGCAAAATTGCTTATATTGTGGTCTAAGAAGAGATAACAAAAATATAAAACGTTATAGATTAAAGCCAGAACAGATAATTAATTTTGCCAAAAATGCCCGCAATTTAGGATATAGAACTGTAGTATTGCAGTCTGGCGAAGATGATTTTTTCAATGTTGAAGGATGACTAAAATTATAAAATCAATAAAAGAACTCGATGTTGCAATAACTCTAAGTATAGGCGAAAAAACAAGAGAAGAATATAAGGCATATAAAGAAGCTGGAGCAGATAGATATTTGTTAAGAATAGAAACAACGGATAAAGAACTTTATGAAAAACTCGATCCTAATATGAGTCATGAAAATAGAAAAAGATGTCTTAAAGATCTAAAAGAATTAGGTTATGAAGTTGGAACCGGATGCCTCATAGGACTTCCTGGGCAAACTATAGAATCTATTGCAGATGACATTCTATTTTTTAAAGAAATTGATGCTGATATGATAGGGGTTGGCCCATTTATCCCGAATCCCGATACTCCATTAAAAAATGAAAAGGGAGGTACCTTTGAACTCAGTTTAAAAGTATGGCCATAACAAGGCTTTTGATGCCCGATATTAATATTCCGGCAACTACAGCAATGGAAGCTCTCAATATTAATGGAAGATTGATAGCACTTCGCAGTGGAGCAAATGTTGTAATGCCAAATGTTACAGAAGGGGAATACAGAAAATTGTACGCATTATATCCAGGCAAAATCTGTGTAAATGACACTCCAGCCCATTGCTTTAGCTGTATTACTGGTAAAATAAATAGTATAGGAAGACCAATTGCGAAAGATTATGGTTATAGGAAAAAGGTTATGTCAAAAAAGTAAAGGACGGGGTCTTCCCCGTCTTTTATGCATACATATTTCCATAGGGTCTTTTGCCTATCGGATGCAATTTGATAAAAGAATGATTCATAATCTTTTGAAAATCATAATCAAAATATTGACAAAAATTTTTAACATACTTTTGGATAAACACGTAATCCCTGTCATCTATTTTTTCTTTAATAACTTCTTTTCCAAGTTTATAGTCTTCTACATCACCTCTCAAATATATAACTCCCCCGTGCATACCTGTACCACAATATTCTCCGACTATATCTTCATCATTTTTTAAATTTAGTACAATCATGCATCCACCTGCCATATATTCACCAAAAAAGTCTCCCGCACTTCCTCCAATAACTATTACAGGAACTTTATCTTTGTATTCTTTCATGTGTATGCCAACTCTATAGCCAACATTATCTTTTATATAGATAGATCCACCTCTCATCCCATAACCAATGACATCACCTGCATGTCCATGTATAATAATATTCCCATCGTTCATTGTATTTCCTATTGCATCCTGTCCATTACCAAAAACTTCTATTGTAAGCCCGTCCATAAAGGCTGCCATATCATTCCCAGGCGTACCTTCGATATTTATTTTTGTAGTCCAGATAGATTATCTCCTATATATCGTTGACCATTAACATTTTTCAAATTAATTATATCTTCACCAGCACGAACTAACTCTTTAATTATTTCATTAAGGTCTTTATAATAAATTCCTGACGCATTTATGGTTTTCATCATACCACCTCCAGGTCAAGCATTTTTGCCCTTCTTAATTCTTTTGGCAAATATATAAATCCAAAATCATCATTTAAAAGATATTTCTTAAATGGAGTTATATCTGTTTCATTTTTTATAAATCCAGTAAATAATCCAGCCCTATCAATATCATTAATTAATATAAAACCTACTAACCTATTTTCTTTTACCACAAATTTTTTATAAGACCTTCTGTTATGATCAATTTTATAGATAATCTCAAATTCCTCCTGCTGGGGATTTGTTATACCAGCCGTTATCACATTTGTATTTTTATAACCTATTGAGTTCATAGGGAAAATCCCTTTAAAAGTTTTATTAATACCAATCATGTTGAGCCCTGCAATTTCTCCTTGCATGTATGCATTTGGCCATATTGGCACAACCCTATTTGACTCAACAAGCATATCATAACCTTCGGCTACGTCTCCTGCTGCATACACATCTTCAGCACTTGTTTTCATAGTGTTATCTACTAAAATACCACGGTTTATAGAAATTGATGTGTTTTTTACAACATCAACGTTTGGCACAACACCTATCGCGATGATAAGATTATCGGCTTCTAATTCCTGCCCATTTTTGAGCAAAACCCCTTTAACATATTCCTCTCCTATAATTTTATCCACTGTTGTTCCCGTAATTATTTTTATTCCGTCATTCTGAAGACTTTGAGATACCAAAGATGCTCCTTCTGCATCAAGAATTGTACTTAAAATTCTATCGGCAAGTTCAACTATTGTTACATCTACCCCTAAATGGTGAAGACCTTCTGCTGCTTTGAAGCCGATTAGGCCACCCCCTACAATTACAGCTTTTGAACCCGGCTTGGCAACTTCCTTTAATTTTTTAGCGTCGTCCATTTTTATAAAAGTATGAACATTTTTTTTGTTCAATCCTTCTACTGGAGGTATTATAGGTTTCCCGCCCGTTGCAATGAGAAGTTTGTCAAAAGTTATGCTATCCCCGTTTTCAAGATAAACTTCTTTTTTTCTTTCATCAATAGAAACAGCTTTAATACCAAATATAGTTTCTACCTTATTTTTGCGATAAAAGTCTTTCTCTCTATATATCATTTTGTCCTCAGACACTAAATTTCCGAGATAATAAGATATAAGAGGCCTTGAATACACATGATAGGGTTCATCCGAAATAACAACTATTTCAGAACTTGTATCATATTTCCTTATTGCCTCTACTGCACCTACCATTGCAGCAGAATTACCAATTATTACTATTCTCATACAGAAATGCCTCCTTCACTATAGACAAGTGCCTCATTAGGACAATTCTTGACACACGCCGGTTCTCCTGTTTCAGCACATAAGTCACATTTTGATGCAACCTTATTATTTACATCTCTTATGATTGCGCCAAACTCACACACAAGCACGCAAGTCCAACATCCAACACATTTATCTGTATCACAAGTTACAACGCCCGTTAACGGATCTTTTCGCATTGCTCCTGTAATACATGATTTGACACATGGTGCATCATCGCAATGCCTACATTGGAGTGAAAAAGATACAGGTTTATTTTCTTCAATAACAATTCGTGGTGTCGGCCTCTGGGTTTCCAACTTATATGCTTTTAAAACATCTTTATACCTTGAATGAGATGTAATACAGTATACTTCACATAATCTACATCCAACACACACATCTTCTTTCACATAAACCTTTTTCACAAAAATCCCCCCTATTCGCCGGCAGCTAGAATGCCAAGTATATCAAGTTCCTTTTGTGTCATTCCTATGCCACGAAGCATTAACCTATTTCCTTTAAGACTTTCAATATCATTTATACCCATTCCACCAAGCATTTCTTTTATTTCATGACTCCATGCTTGAACAAGGTTAACAAGACGTTTATATCCGATTTCTGGGTTTAATCTTTTTACAAGGTTAGGATCTTGAGTAGCAATTCCCCAATTGCACTTACCAGTATGGCATTTTTGGCACATATGACATCCCAAAGCAATCAAAGCAGCTGTTGCAATGTAAACAGCATCTGCGCCAAGAGCTATCGCTTTGACTATGTCTGCACTGTTTCTAATACTACCCGCTGCCACCAAAGATATTGTATGTCTTATACCTTCAGATCGGAGTCTTGCATCTACAGCAGCTATTGCAAATTCAATTGGAATTCCTACATTATCCCTTATTCTTTTTGGAGCAGCCCCCGTACCGCCTCTAAATCCGTCTATTGCTATATAATCTGCTCCAGCTCTTGCTATTCCAGAAGCTATTGCCGCCACATTATTGACTGCTGCAATTTTAACACCAACAGGTTTTTGATAATTGGTAGCTTCCTTCAATGCATATATTAATTGTGCAAGGTCTTCAATTGAATAGATATCATGATGCGGTGCAGGAGATATAGCATCACTTCCAGGTGGTATCATCCTTGTTGCCGAGATATCTTCACTCACCTTTTCACCGGGTAAATGACCACCTATCCCGGGCTTTGCACCTTGACCAATTTTTATTTCAATAGCCGCCGCAGTATTGAGGTATTCTCTATCAACACCAAAACGACCTGATGCGACCTGTACAATTGTATTTTTGCCATATTTGCGAAAGTCCTTATGAAGTCCCCCTTCACCAGTATTATATAGTATTCCAAGCTCTTCAGCAGCTCTTGCCAAAGCTGCGTGAGCATTGTAACTTATTGAACCATAAGACATTGCTGAAAACATTATTGGTGTCTCAAGTTTGAGTTGTGGAGGCATTTTTGTTTTAACATTAAGGTTTTCGTCTATTTCTATCCTATCAGGCTTTCTACCTAAATATACCCTTAACTCCATAGGTTCTCTCAACGGATCTATAGAGGGATTTGTAACCTGGCTTGCATTTATAACCATTTTATCCCAATATACGGGATAAGGCCTATCATTTCCCATGGATGACAGAAGAACTCCACCTGTTTCTGCCTGTTTGTATATATCTCTTATAGCATCGTAAGTCCAATTGGCATGTTCTCTAAATGTTTGAGGATGTTTAATAATTGTAAGAGCTTGAGTTGGACACAGCACGACACATCTTTGACAATTTACACAGTTCATATCATTTGAAACCATCTTATCTAAATGTTCGTCATAGCTGTGAACTTCAAATGAGCACTGTCTCATACAAACCTTACAATTAATGCATTTATCGTAATCTCTGAGTACTTTAAATTCTGGAGTAAGGTAGCTTAAACTCATGCAGTAACCTCCTTTGTAGAGTACATTTCTTTTTCATTATCACGTATGAGCTCAGCTATAACAGGTTCTCCACCTCTAGGAATCCATACGCTTTCAGGATTTTTGCATACTTGCCTTATTGCTGACTCTTCGCTGGCTACATATATCATATCGCCTTTTTTTGCAGCAGTAAGTGGCCTTAGTTTAATCCTATCGTTTATTGCTACAAAGCCATCTTCATATGCTATTATCATTGAAAATGGACCATTTAAAAGTGCTCTACCATAAATTATTTTCAGGTTAGTGTATAAAATTTTTTCTTTTGGTGACATCCTTTCAACCTGCTTCCACAAAGGCGATGCAACTACTTTGCATGCAAGTTCTATTGGCAAACCATGTCTTCTTAATAAAAGGTCGAAAATGTATGCTGCAACTTCTGTATCAGTTTGCAAGGTGCAAATATATCCAAACTCTTCTAAATATTTACGATTAGTATCGTACGAAGAAAGCTCACCATTGTGAACAACAGAGATATTTAATAGATTAAAAGGATGTGCACCACCCCACCATCCTGGGGTATTCGTTGGAAATCTACCATGGGCCAACCACATATATCCTTTATAAGATTCCAATTTATAAAAATTCGCAACATCCTCTGGGTAACCTACCGCTTTAAATACTCCCATATTTTTCCCGCTAGAAAAAACATATGCACCTCGTATGTTACTGTTTATATTAAATACAAATTTAATTGTAAATTCATTTTCATCTAGTTCTGACAATTTCAATTTCTCTGGCTTTGGTATAGCAAAATATCTGTAAATTAATGGTGCATTTTTAATATGTGTCGTTTTTCGTGTGGGTATTTTCTCTTCTAAAGCCACTATATAATTTGCTTTTAAAATATTCTCTGTTTCCTGTTTAGCTATCAAATCATCATAAAACATATGAAATGCAAAGTAATCTTTAAAATCAGGATAAATGCCATATGCAGCAAAGCCACCTCCAAGACCATTTGATCTATCATGCATTGTCGCGATGGAATCTGTTATAGATTGCCCCGAAAATAGACGACCAGTGCGATCAATTATGCCACTTATAGCACATCCTGAAGGTATTCTTACATAACCTTCCTTCAACATTTTATAACCCCCTTAAAAAATTTTTATATGCAATATTTTTTTTGAAACTTGCATCAAGCGAAAATGTTTACTGCTTAAAATTGTCCTCAAATCGTGGCAAAACACTTATCAATTCTAAATTATAAGTGTTATGTTAATTATAATATATTTTATTAATTTTGCAATACGTTAATATGAAAAATTCATAAATTATTTTTAAGTTAATTGTACAATTAAATGTAATTGCCCTAAAAAACAATTAAAAAATCCACCTCCTTAAGTCGAAACTATATGCAGAATAACAACACCCCACTACTTAATAAAGTGGGGGTGTCTTTTATCCCTGCAAGTATTCTTTTTTACTGTTCTCGTTCCTTTCTTACCTTATTGTGCGTCTACGTATAAACATCTAAAAGTCGACAAAAATTCGCCCAAAAGCGGGAAAAAACTTCCTGATTTTTTTCCCACAGCCTTTTTGTTTCTTCTTTAAGTTGATTCACTGCTTCTGGTCCAGCAAAGTCAAGTTCTTCTTGATAAATCTCAGCCCAATAATCAATGATTATAGGTGTAATTTCTGGGTGAAATTGTAAAGCCCAGGCACACTCCTGATAAGCAAAAGCCTGGTTAGTACAAGTATCACCTTCTGCAAGTAGAACAGCACCTTCAGGCAGTTCAAAAGTATCTCCATGCCATTGAAAAGCCCAAAACTCCTCTGGTAAATCGCGGAAAAGAAAAGCCTTTTTCCCTGCTTCTGTCAAATGTATTTTATACCACCCAATTTCTTTTATCGAGTTAGGTTTAACTGTTGCCCCTAACGCCCTAGCAATAAGCTGTCCTCCTAAACATATTCCTAATATTGGTATTCGTCTTTCTATCGCATCGCGTACAAGTTCTTGCACTTGATAAAGATATGGGTACTTTGGTTCTTCATATGCTCCCATTGGACCTCCCAATATTATCACAGCTTTATAGTCAGCCACTTTTTTAGGTAAAATAGTTCCTGGTTGATCCATTATACGAATATCTAACTTCCATCCTTCTTCGAAAAAATCTCAGCTATAAGACCTGGTCCTTCCTGTCTTACATGTTGGATAATTAAAACATGCATTATCCCATCTCCTTTGCTAAACAATAGGGTCAAGACTTTTACAAAGCTCAGAAATTGTAGATTTTGAAAATTCAGTATGATAGAGTTCATAAGTGATTTCTTCAGCTTTTCGTGTAGATACTTCGTTAACCACCATCTTCATTAATGCCAATAAAAAAGCCTGTTTCTTAAATGGTAGCCATTACGATAGTTTTGCCTTTCTTCCGTTCTTTCATATGGTTCAGCTTCGATTTTTAAGTAGCTTGAGCTAGTAATATTTGATCAAGTACAGATTTTAAGAGTTTGTATAACTTTACATAAATAGACATTTTTAGAGGGGTGCAAGAGGCAAGGCAGACTATCTTTCATTTGGAGGTATTTTGAATGCCTCCTATTGCCAAATTGTAAGTATGGCTCCTCCAAACTTTAAATTGCGCTTTCACCTTTTTCGCCAGTTCTGATTCTGACAGCATCTTCAACATTGTATATAAATATCTTACCATCGCCTATATTACCTGAGCGGGCAGCTTTGATAATTGTATCCACAATTCTATCAACCTCAGAATCCTTTACAATCAGCTCAAGCTTTATCTTAGGTAAAAGGTTGATATTAATCGCAACACCCCTGTAATATTCTGTCTTCCCCTTTTGAAGACCGCATCCCATTACTTGGGACACTGTCATGCCCTTTATCCCAAGTTGATTTAAAGTATCCTTTACCTCTTCAAGCTTTTCAGGCCTGATAATACACTCAATCTTTTTCATTGACCTTCACCCTTTTCAAATAAAATTTATCATAAAACCATCAAATTTAGTTTACTGCCTCAGACTTCGTTACAAAGTCACCATAAGCTGTGGCACCATGTTCTGCAACATCCAGACCTTCTACCTCTTCCTCTTCGGAAACTCGCAAACCGACTGTGAGTTTGATTATCGCAAAGAGAATAAACGCTGTCACAGTAGTCCATGCAAACGTTGAAGCAACCCCAGCAAGCTGCGCCAAAAACTGCTTTATTCCACCACCATAGAACAGTCCTCCTTCTATTGCAAAAAGCCCAACCATCAATGTTCCAAACGCACCACAAACACCATGCACAGAAATTGCACCAACGGGATCGTCTATTTTGAGCTTTTTATCAATAAACTCAACAGAAACAACTACTAAAATTCCTGCCAATCCCCCTATTATTGCAGCACCCCATGTACTTACCGACGCACATCCTGCTGTGATCGCAACAAGCCCAGCTAAAGCACCATTCAGTGTCATGCTAACATCGGGTTTTCTGTACTTTAGCCATGTATAAATCATCGCGAGGGTTGCACCCATTGCAGCTGCTAAATTGGTATTTACAGCAATATCGCCAATTTTGTCACTCATACCTGAAAGTGTTGAACCTGGGTTGAATCCAAACCATCCAAACCATAAAATGAAGGTACCAAGCGCTGCCAATGTTATGCTATGCCCTGGAATCGCATTGACCTTTCCGTCTTTTGTGTATTTTCCTATTCTTGGTCCAAGCATTTTTGCACCAATCAACGCTGCCCAACCACCAACAGAGTGAACAACAGTAGACCCTGCAAAGTCGATAAATCCTAATTTGCTCAACCATCCTCCTCCCCATGCCCAGTGTCCTACAACTGGATAGATAATGAGTGAAATTACAGCACTATAAATACAGTAAGCAGCAAATTTTGTTCTTTCAGCCATAGCACCAGATACAATTGTTGCGGCTGTTGCTGCAAATACTGTCTGGAAAATTAAAAAGGACATCAAAGGAATTGAAAGCTCTAAATGTTCAAATGAATCACTGAAGAAAAACCCTGAGGTTCCTATAAAGCCACCTGCATCTTTTCCGAACATTATTGCAAATCCTATCAGCCAGAACATAACTGAACCAATTGCAAAGTCCATTAGGTTTTTCATAACAATGTTGCTTGCATTCTTTGCTCTTGTGAACCCCGCTTCAACCATTGCAAACCCTGCTTGCATGAAGAACACCAAGAAAGCTGATACAAGTACCCAAACATTGTCAATAGCTGTTGCAACTTTTTCTGGTGTTATTTGGTCTGCTGCTTTTGCAGTGCAAATTCCACTCGCTACTACAAAAATTAAAATCATAAAGCTTAAAAATATTTTCTTTACCTTATCCATTTTTATAAACCTCCTCATAATTGAATTAAGTTTTAAGAAGACTTATAAATCATTAAGCACACCTACTTGCACCCCTCTTTTCAAATTTGATTGATTTGATGTGATAAAACGATCTACATGTTTTAAAAAGGTTTTTAGGGGATAATATTTGTTATAGTTTGACAGAAATTTAAGGGTTAATGATTAAAAAAGGCAAAGACAACCTTTTTCTAAAGGCGCCTTTGCCTTTTTTCTATTTACTTGTTTATTTTAATTACAATTGCTTTTTTTCGTTTTGTCATTTGTACTTTAAAATACTAATAATCACTATAAAAAGTTAAATGTTAAATAACATGTCGCATATGTCGGTAATGGCCACAATTCTGCATCTACAATGGTTTCGAGTTTATCGCCAATTTCTCTTAAAATGCCCATTTTTGCAAATACTACATCTCTGTAATAGCAAGCCTTGCTATAAGAATCACCATTCATATTTGAAGCTTCATTAACTGCATTTTCAAGTTCAGAGATGTTTTTCTTAAATTCACTCATTAGTGTAGAAACTTCTTCTAATAATTCAGTTTGTGCACTTATATCAGCATTTAGACCTGTTGCTTTTACAGAATTTATTGATTCTGCAATTTTTGTAGCAAAAGTTATTACAGCTGGGAGTATTTGTCGTTTTGCTATGTCTAACATTGTTAAAGCTTCAATATTAATTGTTTTTATATAATTTTCAAGAGAAATCTCATATCGTGATTCAAGTTCAACTTTGCTTAAAACACCGTGTTTTTCCATGACTTTGATATTCTTCTCTTTAATTAAAGCAGGAATAGCTTCAACTGTTGATCGAATATTTGGAAGTCCTCTTTTTTCTGCCTCTTTTACCCATTCTTCTGAATAACCATTCCCATTAAATATAATTCTTTTGTGCTTCTTTACAATTTCCTTAAGCAACAGTTGCACTTCTTCATCAAAATTTGTGGCCTTTTCCAACCTATCCGCAATCTGAGATAGACTTTCAGCAACAATGGTGTTTAATATAAAATTAGCAGTTGCAATTGATGAAGAAGAACCAACATTCTAAATTCAAATTTATTTCCTGTAAATGCGAATGGAGATGTTCTGTTTCTATCTGTAGAATCCTTTGGTAGTGCAGGAAGAGTTGATACACCTACTTTTAATACTCCTCCTTGTTTTGAAGTTGTTGCACCACCATTTTCGATCTGTTCAAGAATATCCGTAAGCTGTTCACCAAGGAAGACTGATACAATTGCGGGCGGTGCTTCATTAGCGCCAAGACGATGGTCATTTCCTGGTGTTGCAGCAGCTACTCTGACTAAATCAGCGTATTCATCGATAGCTTTGATTACAGCACACAAGAATACTAAAAATTGTGCATTTTCGTGGGGTGTATGTCCCGGATCTAAGAGATTTTGACCATCATCGGTGCTCATTGACCAATTAATGTGTTTACCGGAACCATTGACTCCTGCAAAAGGTTTTTCATGCAAAAGGCATACAAGTCCATGTCTTAAAGCAATTTTTTTCATTAGATCCATTGTCAATTGATTATGATCTGATGCAATATTAGCTGTATTGTATACTGTAGCGAGTTCATGCTGAGCGGGAGCAACTTCATTATGCTTAGTTTTAGCAGGAATTCCTAATTTCCACAATTCCTCATCTAAATCTCTCATAAATGCTGATATTCTTTCTTTGATAGATGCAAAATAATGATCTTCCATTTCTTGACCCTTTGGTGATTTAGCACCAAATAGAGTTCTTCCCGTAAGTATAAGATCTTTACGCTTGTCATACATCTTTTTATCAATTAAGAAATATTCCTGTTCAGGTCCTACGGTTGTAATAACTTTCTTTGCTGTAGTATTACCAAATAATCTTAATACTCGAAGAGCTTGTTTTGATAAAGCTTCCATAGAACGCAGTAAGGGTATTTTTAAATCTAGCGCTTCGCCTGTATATGAGCAGAAAGCAGTGGGGATATATAGCGTATCATCTTTTATAAAAGCCGGCGATGTACAGTCCCATGCTGTATATCCTCTTGCTTCAAAGGTAGCCCTTAAACCACCTGATGGAAATGAAGAAGCATCAGGCTCACCTTTAATTAATTCTTTTCCTGAAAATTCAGTTATTACCCTACCATCTTGAGTAGGAGAAATGAAAGAATCCCGCTTTTCAGCAGTAATTCCAGTCAATGGCTGGAACCAATGTGTAAAATGAGTTGCTCCCTTCTCAATTGCCCAATCTTTCATTGCATTTGCTACAACTTCAGCAACTGCTGGTTCTAATGGAATTCCCTCATCGATTGTTTGCCTTAAAGCTTTGTAAGTTGCCTTTGGAAGGCGTTCTCTCATGACTGAATCGTTAAAAACATTTGAACCAAAAATGTCGCTTAGAGTGTTTTGTGCCATAGTAATTCCCTCCTCTTAAATGATTTTATAAATTAACATATTAACTTGATAAATAATTAAGGTATAATATTAAAAAATAAAACAAAGGCGTCACTTCTACAACGTGAAACGCCTTTGTTTCACTTACAAACTATTAACTTTACACATTTATATAGTTAATACTAGATTTATAATAACATATTATTATTCTGATTTCAAGTATTTTTTATGTAAGTCCGTGTTAAGATCTAGTAAGTAAATTTTTAAAAATATCTCGTTTAAATTACCTCACCGTCAGCATATTATCGCCCTGTCCCCTTTGATATGCTAGAAGCAGCCTCTTCTCCTCTAGGTATCTTACCATATTTCAGACACACAGTCAGCAGACGCATATTTTCGTGGATTACCGTCTTTGTCTTCATTTTAATATACCCAATTTAACCAATGCTTCCATAGCAGCAGCTTGTTCAGCTTCTTTTTTACTTTTACCATAACCTTCTCCTAAAACTACATCTCCAATTCGCACTTTGGTGATAAAAGTTTTGTTGTGGTCAGGTCCTATTTCTTTTACAAGTTCATAAGTGATTTTCCCTATTCCCATACTTTGAACAACTTCTTGCAACTTGGTCTTATAGTCACGATAAATAAGTCCTTCTAATACTTCTTCAATGATATTCTAAATAAATCTAAGATTATATTGCGAACGACTTCTAATCCTCCATCCAGATATACAGCAGCCAGCAGCGCTCCATAGCATCTGCAAGAAGTGAATCTCTTTCTCTTCCTCCAGTCATTTCTTCTCCCTTACCAATGAGCAAAAAATTGCCTAACCCTATTTCTCTTGCACATCTAGCAAGAGAGGGCTCACAAACTATTTCAGCTCTATATTTAGAAAGAGAACCTTCTTCTAAATCTTTTCTATTCTTGTACAAATACTCACTTATTACAAGGCTTAGAACAGAATCTCCTAAAAACTCCAATCTTTCATTGCTAATCTTGCTATTTTTACCTTCGTGAGCCCATGAACTGTGAGTTAAAGCCTCAATAAGCAAATCTTTATTTTTAAAGCTATAATTAATTTTCTTTTCTAATTCAGACAAATTTTTTCTTTTCACTTCCATACCTCTTTTAAAATTTTTTAAAAAGTATTGTCCCATTATGTCCTCCAAAGCCAAAGGAATTAGAAATCGCATAATTTACTTCTTTCTCTATAGCCTCGTTAGGCACATAATTTAAATCGCAGTCTGGATCGGGAGTTTCATAATTAATAGTAGGGGGTATAATGCCATTTTTTATAGTCAAAACAGTAGCAACAGCCTCTACTGCACCTGCTGCTCCTAATAAATGACCTACCATAGACTTGATAGAGCTTACATAGAGTTTATACGCATGGTCTTTAAAGACCTTCTTTATAGCCATTGTTTCAAATTTGTCGTTATATTCAGTGGAAGTTCCATGAGCGTTGATATAATCTATCATTTCAAAACTTACTTTTCCGTCCTTTAAAGCTGCTTCCATTGCACGAGCAGCTCCTTCTCCTTCTGGCGCAGGAGCAGTTATGTGGTAAGCATCATCTGTAGCACCATAACCTATTATCTCTGCATAAATTTTAGCTCCTCTTTTTTGCGCATGTTCTAAAGATTCTAAAATTAAGCTGGCAGACCCTTCCCCCATTACAAAGCCATCTCTATTTAAGTCAAAAGGACGGGAGGCTTTTTTAGGGTCCTCATTTGTAGACATTGCTTTCATTGCACAAAAGCCTGCGAAAGACATTGGAGTTATAGCTGCTTCGGTACCTCCTGTAACTATAAGGTCTGCTTCTCCCCGTTGAATGGCTTTAAAAGCTTCTCCTATAGCATTAGTACTGGAAGCACAAGCATTTACTATAGTCTCGTTTATCCCTTTTAATCCAAAAGTTATTGCAATTTGACCCGCTGCCATATTTGCTATCATCATGGGAATAAAGAAAGGACTTACTTTCCCGGGGCCTTTTTCATACATAATTTTTATTTGATTTTCAAGAGTTTCCATTCCCCCTATGCCTGTACCGTAAATGACTCCAAACCTGTTTAAATCAACTTTAGAAAGGTCAATTCGTGAATCCTCTAATGCCAACTTCGCACTAGCAACGGCAAACTGGATAAACCTATCCATTCTTCTTGCTTCTTTTTTGTCTATATATAAAGTTGGTTCAAAATCTTTCACTTCTGCCGCTACCTTAGTAGGAAATTCTGACACGTCAAACTTAGTAACAGTGTCTATTCCAGACTCACCATTTATTAACGAATTCCAAAATTTTTCTACAGTATTACCCAAAGGTGTAATGACTCCTACTCCCGTTACAACTACTCTGTTCATAAGTTAAACCTCCAACATAGGGTAAAAATATATGGTATAAAGTCCCGCAAGGCGGGACCTCAACTATTCAAGATTGCTTAAGTATTCTACTACATCACCTACCGTTTTAATCTTTTCCGCATCTTCATCAGGAATTTCAATATCAAACTCTTCTTCCAGAGCCATTATAAGCTCTACTATGTCCAAAGAGTCTGCTCCTAAATCATCTATAAAAGATGACTCCATCGTTATTTCATCCGGATCAATGCCAAGTTGTTCAGCTATTATGTCCCTTACTTTTTCAAAAATCATACCTTTTTCACCTCCTCTCAAAAATTATACATTATGATAATATTACATAACCATTCCTCCGTCAACATTTATTACTTGCCCAGTAATATAATCTGAAGCAGGACTTGCCAAAAAAGCAACCAATTCAGCAACATCCTCCGGTTTTCCAGCTCTTTTTAGAGGAATGCTCTTTAACATCTTTTCTTTTATTTCATCTTTTAACACACTTGTCATATCCGTTTCAATGAAGCCAGGAGCTACAGCATTTACTGTTATTCCCCGACTCGCCAACTCTTTTGCAACGGATTTGGTAAGTCCTATCATTCCTGCTTTAGAAGCAGCATAATTAGCTTGACCTGCATTTCCCATTAATCCCACAACTGATGTAATATTTATTATCTTCCCTTTTCTCTTTTTTATCATATACTTTGATGCAAATTTTATTACATTAAACGTACCTTTTAAATTTACATCTATTACTTGGTCCCACTCGCTTTCATCCATCTTCAAAATTAAATTATCCTTTGTAATTCCCGCATTATTTACCACAACATCTATACTACCAAATTCTTCTACAATTTTATCTATTGCTTTTTCTACCTCATCGTATTTAGAGACATCACATTTGATAGCCATTGCTTCTACTCCATACTCTTTTACTTCTCTTACCACCTCTTCAGCACTTCTGTCGCTTTTGGAATAGTTGATCACAATATTAAATCCATCTTTTGCTAAACGCCGAGCAATTGCTCGCCCAATACCACGAGACCCCCCTGTTATAAAAGCAGTTTTTCTTTCAGTTTCCATATTCTTATCCCTCCAAAGCAGAGAGAGTCTTCAAAAGTGACTCCTCATCTTCAAAATTATAAGCATCTTTGGTTCTGTCAATCTTTTTAACAAAACCTGTAAGAGTTTTTCCCGGACCTATTTCAACAAAAATATCTACACCATCCTCAATCATTCTTTTTACAGATTGTTCCCATAGCACAGGATGACTCACTTGTTTTATGAGCAATTCTTTAATTTCTTCCCTTGTAAGATAGTTAGCTGTCACATTTGATATTACAGGAATTTTTAACTCTCTTATTTCTATTTTTCCCAAATCCTTCTCCAAAAGTTCTCCTGCTTTTCTTAGCATGCTGCAATGAAAAGGGGCACTTACTGCCAATACTACTGCTCTTTTTGCACCTTTTTCTTTGGCTAGCTCCACTGCTTTTTCCACGGCTTTTACTTCTCCGGATATAACTAATTGTCCTGGACAGTTATAATTGGCAGGTTCTACTATTCCAACTTGTGATGCAATACGGCAAATCTCTTCTACTACTTCATTTTCAAGTCCCAATATTGCTGCCATAGTACCCACTCCTTGGGGTACCACTCCCTGCATATATTTCCCTCTATTTTTCACAAGTCTAACTGCATCTTCAAAATCCAAAGCTTCAGCCAATACTAAAGAGGAATACTCTCCTAAACTCAATCCTGCAGTAACCTCAGCATTTATCCCTCTATTTTGCAAAACCTTTGTTAAAGCAACAGAAACCGTTAAAATGGCCGGCTGAGTATTTTCTGTTTTTAGAAGTTCTTCTTCTGGCCCTTCAAAACAAAGTTTAGATATACTAAATCCCAAAGCTTCATCGGCCCTTTCAAAAATCTCTCTTGCTTCCTGGTATCTTTGGTATATTTCTTTGCCCATCCCAGCATATTGGGAACCTTGCCCTGGGTAAATAAAAGCTATTTTCATTTTTTCACCTCATTTTATACAAATTGCCAATAACCTCACTGGCTTGTTTCATTATGTCCTCTATTATCTCTTTTACAGGTTTAATGTCATTTATAAGGCCAGCAATTTGTCCTGCCATCACAGAGCCATATTCTACATCACCGTCTACTACCGCTGCTCTTAATTTTCCTTCTCCTAATTTTTCTAATTGTTCCTTAGAAGCTCCCATTTGTTCTAATTTTTCAAATTCTCTTGTCAGTTTGTTTTTTAAGGACCTGACCGGATGGCCAGTGCTTCTCCCAGTAACCACAGCATCTCTGTCTTTTGCCTTTAAAATATATTCTTTGTAACGAGGATGAGCAGTACATTCAGTAGAACATACAAACCGTGTTCCTATTTGAACTCCCGAAGCACCTAAGCAAAAAGCTGCAGCTAAACCGCGTCCATCAGCAATACCTCCTGCAGCGATGACTGGAATTTTCACAGCATCCACTACTTGAGGTACTAATGCTAAAGTTGTCAATTCCCCAATATGACCTCCCGATTCTGTTCCTTCAGCAATAACAGCATCTACCCCAATGTCCTCCATTCTTTTTGCTAAGGCTACTGAAGGCACAACAGGAATTACTTTGATACCCCGCTCTTTAAGTCTTGGTATGTACTTGCCTGGATTTCCTGCTCCAGTAGTTATGACATCTATTTTTTCTTCTAAAATAACCTCCATAACTTCATCAACAAAAGGAGACAAAAGCATTACGTTGACACCAAAAGGTTTATCAGTAAGTTCTCTTGCCTTCCGTATTTGTTCCCTTACAAAACTGGCAGGTGCATTACCTGCTCCTATTATTCCTAAACCTCCTGCATTTGACACTGCAGCAGCTAGTTCTGCAGTCGCTACCCATGCCATTCCACCTTGAAATATCGGATATTTTATATTGAGCATTTCTACTATTTCCGTTTTAAACATATCTTTCACTCCTTACTTACTCCATTTTATAACACTTGAGCCCCAAGTCAAACCTGCACCAAAAGCAACTGTAAGTATAATATCACCTTTTTTAATAAGTCCTTTCCTATATGCCTCATCTAAAGCTATAGCAACAGAGGCTGCAGATGTGTTACCGTATTTATCAAGATTTATATAAACTTTATCATCGCTAAGTTTTAGCCTTTTTCTTGCTGCTTCAATTATTCTTGTATTCGCTTGATGAGGTATAAGCATATCGATATCTTCTGGTTTTAGGCCACATCGGTTTAATGCCTCAATAGTAGCGCTATCCATTACTTTTACAGCAAACTTAAATACTTCTTGTCCTTCCATAAAAATAGTATGTAAATTTTTCTTTACAGTCTCTTCACTAGCAGGCATTCTTGAACCTCCTGCGGGCATGTACAAGTGTTTTCCACCAGTTCCATCAGCTCCCAAATAAGTACTCAAAATTCCATATCCGCTTTCTACTCTTCCTACCACAGCTGCTCCTGCTCCATCCCCAAAGAGGACACAAGTGTTTCTGTCTTTCCAATTAGTAATTTTAGACAAAGTTTCTGCTCCAATAACTAATATTTTGTTATACATACCAGTCTCTACAAATTGTTGAGCAATAGCAAGACCATATATGAAACCTGAACATCCAACAGAGATATCAAAAGCAGCTGCGTTGGATGCACCCAAATTAGCTTGAATTATGCAAGCAGTAGATGGAAAATTCATATCAGGTGTCACAGTTGCAACAATAATCATATCAATTTCTGAAGGGGCAATTTTAGCATCTTCCAAAGCTTTTCTTGCAGCTTCAATTCCTAAATCAGAAGCTGCTTGTGAAGGATCTGCAATGCGCCTCTCTTTAATTCCTGTCCTCGTTGTAATCCATTCATCAGAAGTATCTACCATTTTTTCTAAATCGGAATTAGTCAAAACTTTTTCTGGAACGTAACTACCCGTTCCTAAAATTCCTGCAGCAAATTTTTTACCCACTTAACTCATCTCCCATTGACTCAATTTCTTTTTTTATGTGATTTAACACATCATTATCTACAAAATTTTTAGCCTGTTTTATCGCATTAAAAATAGCCTTTGCTTTTGAGTTGCCATGAGCTTTTATGACTGGTTTTTTTATTCCCAAAAGAGGTGCTCCTCCATATTCGGTGTAATCCATTTTTTTAGTTATTCTCTTAAGTCCCCTCATTATTAAAAGAGCTCCTATTTTAGTAAAAATATTTCGTGTCAACTCTTCCTTTAAAAGTTGAGAAATTACAGAAGCGATTCCTTCCATAGACTTTAGTATAGCATTTCCCACAAACCCATCGCAGACTACAACTTCACAGACGCCGTAGGGAATATCTCTTCCCTCTACATTTCCTATAAAATTTAGTTTTGATTTTTTAAGTTCTTCAAAAGCCTTTTTTACTACTTCATTACCTTTTTCCTCTTCTGCTCCTATATTAAAAAGCCCTACTCTTGGGCTTTTAATCCCAAACATTTTTTGTGCATAAACATTTCCCATGACAGCAAACTGTATCAAATTTTGAGCATCACAATTAGTATTAGAACCTGCATCTAATAACACAGTAGCCCCATTTAAAGTAGGAAGTATTGGAGCTAGAGCAGGTCTGTCAATTCCCTTGATACGCCCTAAAGTAAGTAATGCTCCTGCCATTAAAGCACCTGTATTGCCAGCTGATAAAAAAGCGTCCACTTCCTCATCTTTAAGAAGCTGTAGGCCTATTACCATAGAGGAATCTTTTTTCCTTCTAACAGCCGTAACAGGCGCTTCATCATTTTCAATAACTTCTGAAGTATAGACGAGATTAAGCCTTTTATCCTTTCCTTCAAGACTACGTAAAACTTCATTTCTCCCAATAAGTACTATCTCTAAGTCTTGAAAATGCCGTAATGCCTCTAAGCTGCCTTTAATTATCTCCTCTGGGCATAGTCACCACCCATAGCATCAATCGCTAACCTCAACAGTGTCACTCCTTTTTTTTAGAAAATCCTCATCAATGGCTACTAAAATGAACTTACCTCTGAATACTTCCCTGTCCTTAACTTTTATCTTAACCCAGACAAAATATTTGTTTCCTCTTTGACGTATCACTTCGGCTTTCGCCACAAGTCTATCTCCTACTTTAACGGGAAACTTGTACTTTATGTTTGCCACTCCAATTAAAGCAGCAGAGGCATCAATAACAGACATAGCTAAAGACTCAGCCTGTGAATAAATGTATTGCCCCTTCACAATTTTTGTTTTGACAAAAACCATATCTTCTGTAGGCTCAAAAATCGAAATACCCCTTTTACCTAATTCTAAGTCTATTAGTTCTCCAACTACTTCACTTCCTGTAATAGTTCTCACTTTTTGATAATTTTCTTCTGCAACACTTTTTATACGCTCTCTAACTTCGGGGATTCCTAATTCCATCCTGTCAAGTCTTATAGTTTGTACACTTACTCCAAACATTTCTGCTAACTCGTCATCAGTATAAAAGGGGTTAGTATTTATTTTTTCTTTTAGAAGTTTTTGTCTTTCTACTTTACTCATTCGCACAGTCATATTACCAGCTCCAGATATTAGTTGTTTTTATGACCTACCCAAAATTATAAATTATTTTTTTTGTAAAATCAACTAAAAAGTAGTAATAGGTCTTTTCCTATTACTACTTTTTTTAGTCTTATTCTTCTACTTTTATTACCTCTCTCCCTTTGTAATAGCCGCAATTAGGACATACTCTATGAGGGAGCTTAGGTTCATGGCATCTTGGGCATAAAACGTAAGCCGGTGCAGCTATTTTATAACTATTATTCCTCCTGGTATCTCTTCTAGCCTTTGATATTCTCCTCTTTGGAACAGCCATCTTAACACCTCCTACATCTATTGCAGTAGTTTAGAAAGGACGGTAAGCCGCGGATCAATATCTTCTCGCTTGCAACTACAGGATTGATGGTTTAAATTGGCACCGCAAACAGGACACAAGCCTTTGCAATCTTCTTTGCACAAAAATTTCATTGGTAATGACAATATGACAAACTGGACTACAAAAGTAGTTAAATCAAAATTTTCATAAAAACTGTCATCTACTTTGCCGTCTACTAAATCCTCTACATATTCTCTTAATTTAAGGTCTAGATTATAAATGAACTCTTTCAAACATCTGTCACATACAGCATTTATACTGCCTGTAATATCAAGTTCTGCAAAAAAACCTTCTTTTTGTGCCGTAATAGTACCTTTTACATGTAGAGGAATTATAATCTTATATTCTTCTCCTTTAAATCCAATGCTCTCAACGTCTTCCACATAGTCTATATTTATGCTGCGGCCAAGCTGTCCTTTGATTTTTAATAGATCGACTTTCATTTTTCTTCACACACCTTAAAATAATTGACATCCCTATTATACTAACCTCGCAACCCGTTGTCAAGATTATCTACTTTAAACCTTTTACCAATTTTTCAGTATCTTTAGCTATCATATATTCTTCATTTGTGGGAATAACCATAACTTTAACTTTTGAATCTTGAGTAGATATAATTTCCTCTTTTCCTCTCACCTTATTTTTTTCTTTGTCCAATTTTACACCCAAAAACTCCAAATCCTCTAAAATAAACTCTCTTATCTCCGGTCCATTCTCCCCAATTCCAGCAGTAAATACAATAACATCAACACCACCCATAACAGCTGCGTAAGAACCTATTGTCTTTTTCACCCTATAAGCAAAAACTTTCAACGCCAGCATTGCCCTTTTATTCCCTTCATTAAAGGCTGCGTTTTCTAAATCTCGAAAGTCACTGCTTATTCCTGAAATTCCGTATACTCCTGATTTTCTATTGAATATCTCTATAATTTCTTCAGCAGTTAACCCTTCTTTTTCCATTAAGAAAGTTATAATTGAAGGATCAACATTCCCAGACCTTGTACCCATAGCCAGCCCTTCTAATGGTGTAAATCCCATACTTGTATCTATCGATTTACCGCCTTTAATTGCAGCAATACTAGAACCATTCCCTAAATGGCAAGTAATGATTTTTAGCTCTTCAATAGGTCTATTTAATATTTCAGCAGCTCTTAAAGAAACATATTTATGGGAAGTCCCGTGGAATCCATATCTTCTTATTCTGTATTTTTCGTAGTATTCATAAGGAATGGGATAAATATAAGCGTAATCTGGCATTGTTTGATGGAAAGCCGTATCAAAAACCGCTGCCATCGGCACCCCTGGCATTATCTGCTGACAAGCTTTTATACCCTCAATATTAGCAGGATTGTGCAAAGGTGCAAGGTCAATACAGGCTTCTAATTTTTTAATAACCTCTTCGTCAATCAAGACAGAATCAGTGAAAAACTCTCCACCGTGCACAACTCTATGTCCTACTGCATCTATTTCTTTCATATCCTTTAATATTCCCATTTCTTTATCTGCTAAAGTCTCTAAAACAATTTGTATAGCTTCTTTGTGATTTTTCATATCTTTTTGTATCTTTATTTTATCTTTTCCCTCTACTTGATGAGTTAAAAAAGAATTATTGATACCTATTCTTTCCGCTAACCCTTTTGCTAAAACTTTTCCATTATCCATATCCAATAATTGATATTTTAATGACGAACTTCCACAGTTCATAACTAAAATTTTCATATGTACTACCTCCTTAAAGTTATTTTTACACTCCTTGAGCTTGTACACAAGTTATTGCTATAACATTAACAATATCCTCTACACTGCAACCCCTTGATAAGTCATTGATGGGTTTGGCAAGACCTTGAGAAATTGGTCCAATAGCATTAGCCTTAGCAAGTCTCTGTACCAATTTATATCCAATGTTTCCAGCTTGCAAATCTGGGAAAACAAGCACGTTTGCATTTCCTGCAACAGGACTTCCTGGAGCCTTTAACTCTCCTACTTCTTTGACAATCGCAGCATCTAATTGAAGCTCACCATCAATTAGCAAATCAGGCGCCAATTCTTTTGCAATTTTTGTTGCATTTTTCACCTTATCTACTAATTCATGGTTTGCACTTCCTTTTGTAGAAAATGATAGCATAGCGATTCTAGGCTCAATCCCAGCAAGGACCTTTGCTGTATGGGCAGAAGCAATAGCAATTGCTGCTAATTCCTCTTCAGTAGGATTAGGATTTATTGCACAGTCAGCAAAAATAAACACACCATTGCTTCCATAAGTACAATTAGGTACTTCCATTATAAAGGCACCAGAAACTACTTTGACGCCTGGAGCAGTTTTTACAATTTGAAAAGCCGGTCTGAAAACATCAGCAGTAGCGTGAATCGCCCCAGATACCATGCCATCCACATCATCTAATTTAACCATCATGACACCGTAGTACATCGGATTTTTCATAATTTGATATGCCTGTTCCTCTGTTACTCCTTTGTTTTTTCTTAAATTATAATATTCTTCAGCATATTTTTGTAAAAGAGGCGACTTTTCAGGGTCTATAATTTCTGCTTTCGAGATATCCAACCCCTTTGCTTTTTCTTTTATTTCTTCTTCTTTTCCCAACAAAACTACATCAGCGATACCTTCTTTAATAACCGTTTCGACAGCTTTTAAAGTCCTAGACTCACTTCCCTCAGGAAGCACAATTCTTTTTTTATTTGCTTTAGCTTTTTGTATAATACTATCCATTAGCGCCATTTAAAATCTCCTTTCCTTTTTTAATTTTAAAACTGTAATATTGTATACACGATCTTCCTTTTACATTTTATCATATTTTATGTAAAATAATAAGTATATCTTAAAAAATTTTTTGAAAGGATAAGAAGTTATATGAAAATTTTGGGAATTATTGTCGAATACAATCCTTTTCACAACGGACACCTTTACCATTTGCAAACTTCAAAAGAATTAACCAAATGTGATTATACTGTAGCAGTAATGAGTGGAAATTTCGTACAAAGAGGAGAACCAGCAATTGTAGACAAATGGAAAAGGACTATGATGGCTTTAAAAGCTGGCGTAGACTTAGTAATTGAGCTGCCAGTAGTATACGCTACCTCCACTGCAGAAAATTTTGCTTATGGAGCAGTGAAATTATTAGACTCTTTAAAAATAATAGATTGTATTTCTTTTGGTAGTGAAAAAGGTGAGTTAAGCGAACTTATAAAAATTGCTGAGATACTTTTAGAAGAACCAATTCATTATAGAAAAGCATTAAAAGAATATTTAAAAACCGGTATCACTTTTGCAAAAGCTCGCGAATTAGCATTAAAAAAAGTTACGAATAACAATGAAATAGAAAAGATTTTACAAACCTCCAACAACATCTTAGCAATAGAATACCTAAAAGCGCTAAAAAAAATAGATAGTTCTATTACACCTTTTACCATAAAGCGAAGAGGCTCTTTGTATACTTCTTTAGAACTCAAAGGAGAATTCGCCAGTGCCTCTTCCATAAGAAAGCATATTTTTGAAAAAGGTCTAGAAGACTTAGAAAAATACATCCCAAATTTTTCAAAAGAAATTTTACAAAGCTCTTTTGAAAAAAAACAGGGGCCGGTATCTTTAGAGGATTTTTCTAATATTTTAATTTATCTTTTAAGAAATCACATTCCTCTTAATCACATATTTGATGTCTCGGAAGGTTTGGAAAACAAAATTTACAAAGCTTCTTATAAAACTAACAATATTGAGGAACTTATAAAACTTATAAAATCAAAGCGATACACTGAAAGCAGAATAAAGCATATATTGACTCATCTTTTACTTAAGATAGATAAACAAATTTTTGAAGAATTTGACGGTCCTAATTATATAAGAGTTTTAGGTTTTAACGAAAAAGGCAAAAAAGTGTTAAAAGAAATTAAGAAAAAGTCTTCTCTCCCTATCATCACAAAAGTATCACAATATAAAAGCAAACTATCTAATACCAAAATGTTCGAAAAAGATTTATTTGCTACTGATACCTATACTTTAGCTTATAAAAACTCTTCTATCGCTGGCTTAGATTTATACATCCATTAATAAAACTTTAAATTCCCCACCATTCATTTTTAAAGAACTCTTTAAATAAGATAATAATAGACAACAAAACAAGGTGGGGATAAAACTTGAAAAACACCTTTTTAAATATTTTTATTTCTTTTTTAATTTTAATGGTACTATCTTTAATACTTTTCCCTAAAGAAGCATTAGAAGCAGCTAAAGGCGGCATAAACCTTTGGCTTTTTACTATTACCCCTTCTTTACTTCCTTTTTTCATAGGTTCAGAGCTTCTTTTACAATTAGGAGTAGTGCATTTTTTAGGCACTTTTTTAGAGCCTATAATGAGGCCCCTGTTTAATGTACCGGGAAGTGGTTCCTTTGCAATGGCAATAGGATATACTTCTGGTTATCCAGTAGGAGCCAGGTAATATCAAGACTTTGGGAAGAAAATTTATGTAAAACAGAAGAAGCTGAAAGGCTCATGTCTTTTTGCAATAACTCAGGCCCCCTATTCATGTTGGGAGCTGTCGCAATTGGCATGTTTGGTAGCCCACAAGCCGGATACATGATCATGGCTTCTAATTATTTCGCAGCTATAACCACAGGACTTTTCTTTCGATTTTATAAAAAAAATTCTCACAAAACATCTCCCACAACAAAAAAATTTTTAAATGCTACTATCAAAAAAATAAATTATACACCAGAACAGAATAAAAAAAAGTTTAAGCACTATACTGTCAGAAGCTGTCGTTAAATCAACAAATACTATTATCATGATAGGAGGTTATGTTGTACTTTTTTCCGTTGTGATAGAATTTTTAAAACTGTATAAAATTTTAGATTTCCTCTCTTACTTCTTATCTCCAATATTCGTATTATTAGGTTTTGATAAAAGTTTAATACCAGCTTTCATAAGCGGTCTTTTGGAAATAACGGTAGGTTCAAACTTAATAAGCCAAGTTTCTGCGCCTTTAGAACAAAAAGTTATATTAACAAGCGCCATAATAGCATGGGGCGGAATATCAATACATGGACAAGTATTAGGAGTAATAGCAAAAACAAAAATAAAATATTTTCCTTATTTCATTGCAAAAACAATCCAATTTTTTCTTGCAGCTTTATATTCTCATTTGTTACTCACTATATTAAAATTTCAAGAGGACAATGAAATTTCCCATGTTTTTAACCCATATACTTACAAAAATTCCTGGGACATATTTCAATTTTCTTCAATAATTTTCATAATTGTTATTTTAACCATCCTATTTTTTGCAATAGCTTTAAAACAATATTTACAACAACACTAACTATTTGTTGCCTTTTAATTCTTCTCTATTTCTCTTAATAATTTCTAATATTTCAGACACTTGCAACTCAATTTTAGCAAGCAATTCATCAGCATATTCTCTACTTCCTAGCCTTATTTCCCTTGCATTAGCTTGGGCAGTAGAAATTATTTCTGCTGCCGTCTTTTCAGCCTTTTTAACTATCTCACTTTCACTTACCATTTCCTTAATCTTTTGTTCAGCTTCTTTTATTATCATTTCTGCTTCCTGTTGTGCCTCTAAAAGAATTCTTTGCCTTTCTTGTTTGATCCATTCCGCCCTTTTAAATTCGTCTGGCAATTTTATTCTTATTTGCTTTATTAATTCCAAGACTTCTTCTTTGTTTATTAAAACTTTGCCAGAAAGAGGAATAGAAGAACTATTTTCTATAATGTCTTCTAATTCTTCTAAAAGATTAAGAACTTCTAAATCATTAATATTCGACAAAAATAAAACCCCCTTTAATTATCTTGAAAACTTTTCCTTTAATTTTTGAGCTACAATCTCTGGTACAAACTCAGAAAGGCAACCGCCAAACTGAGCGATTTCTTTCACAACACTAGAACTTAGATATCCATACTTTGCACTAGTCATCAAAAAAACCGTCTCAACAGAAGGATTTAATTTTTTGTTGATTAAAGCCATTTGAAACTCATATTCAAAGTCAGAGACCATTCTCAACCCTTTTATTATAGCATTAGCATTTACTCTTTTAGCATACTCTACCAATAAACCGTCAAAATAATCAATCTCAACATTGGGAATATCACAAGTTACTGCTTTTAAAAGCTCTATCCTTTCTTCCACCGAAAATAAGGGCTTTTTCGAAGGATTTAAAAGTACAGCTACAATTAGTTTATCAAACAGATTTGCTCCTCTTTTTATAATATCAATGTGTCCATAGGTGACTGGGTCAAAACTCCCGGGATAAATTGCAGTTTTCATGTTTCCTCCTTATAAAATGATAGTATTGTTTCTCCATATTTATTTTCTCTTACCTTTACTAGATTTCCATAAGTTTCTTTTACTTTATCATTTTTATGATGTTGTGCTATTATAATGCCGCCTCTTTTCAAAAGTTTTGCCTTTCCAAGCTTTATAAGAGTTTTTTCGGCAAGGTTTTGATAATAAGGGGGATCTAAAAATATTATATCAAACTTTGTATTATTTTGGTCTAATATTTCAATAACTTTTAAAACATCTCGATGGAGTATTTTAGCAAAAGGTATTAAATTTAATTCGGCCACATTTTCCCTTATACATTTTACACTTTTTAAACTTTTATCGACAAAATAGCAAAACTGTGCCCCTCTGCTTAATGCTTCGATGCCTATATTCCCTGTACCCGCAAACAAATCTAAAAAAACACTTCCTTCTATTTTGTTCATCAATATATTAAATAATGATTCCTTAACTCTATCGGCAGTTGGCCTCACTTCACTGCCTTCTATAGATTTTATTTTTCTTCCTCTTAGCTTGCCTGCTATTACTCTCAAAGGCAATCCCCCATTTCACCAATTATTTTAGCATATTTTTAAAAAATATCGTAAAAAATATGTATAAATTTTTTTCAAAATGGCAAATAATATTTATGGGAACAGAAATTTCCCCAAAATTCTTCCTTCAATTTCTCCTCTCCCAGTCCAGGTAGGCAACTACCTGGATTAAAATTTTAAAAGGGCAATCACAAGGATTGCCCTTTTTATTGTAAATTATCTTATTTCCAAGTTCCTTTACTGGCTATTTGGCTTTCTGCCATCTGTATCATTTTTCTTACCATATGGCCACCTACAGCCCCACAATCTCTTGATGTGAGATAACCCCAGTAGCCATCGGCCGGAGGAGTTATTCCTAATTCATTAGCTATCTCATACTTCCACTGGCTCATAACCTGCTTTGCCTCTTTTACCACAAGAGGATTTCTGGTTTCTGAACCTACAGCCATTTTATTCACCTCCTAAATCGTGTTCCATTATTAATTTAACCCGCTATTTAGCTTATATACCTGTAAACTATTGTTATATATACCTTTTGATATAAAGAAGGATACCCACTAGGGATATCTTCTTTATATCATATATCATTATCCTTATTATCTTTATATATATCAATATATATTTATTTCCAGGTTCCTTTGCTGGCCATCTGACTTTCTGCCATTTGTATCATTTTTCTTACCATATGGCCACCTACAGCCCCACAATCTCTTGATGTGAGATAACCCCAATAACCATCAGCTGGAGGATTTATTCCTAATTCTCTTGCTATTTCATACTTCCACTGGCTCATGACTTGCTTTGCCTCTTTTACCACAAGAGGATTTCTGGTTTCTGAACCTACAGCCATTTCAATCACCTCCATTTGTATTTGTATTATTAATTTAACCAAATTGCTTTTTTATAAACTATAAATTTGTTTTCAAAAATGTATAAAAGTGATTGAAATGGCAAATAATAAAAATTTATTTTTCCTCAAAAAACACTCCCGCCGCATCAGGCCCTGCATGAGTACCTATTCCACATCCAGCTCTTGACCTTAAAAATTTAGTTATGCCTAACTCACTTCTTAAGGCAGCTTCTATTTCATTTAAAAATTCTTCTTTATCTGTATGAATTAATCCCACTTCTTTATCTGTAAAATCTACTCCTGTATTTTTCATATAATCAATCATCCAGCGAATAACTCTTTTTTGCCCTCTAACCTTATCTACTATTTTTAATTCTCCATCATCATTCATTAAAATAGGCTTTATATTCAAAATATTCCCAATAAATGCCTGCGTTTTAGGTAAACGCCCTCCTCTGTATAAATAGTCCAGAGAATCAAAAACCATTATATACCTAATTTTAGGAGTTAAATCATACACTTTTTGAACAATTTCCTCCTTAGAAGCTCCCGCAACTGCCATTTTAGCAGCCTGAAGAACTAACATACCATTTCCTAATGTAAAATGTCTTGAATCAATAACTTCAATTCTTTTTGGATCTACCATATCTTTTGCAATCACCGCAGATTGGTAAGTTCCACTCAATTTTGATGATAAAATTATGGCAATTACGTAATCATAACTTTTTAACAAGTCCTTAAAAGTTTCCATAAACTCTACTGGTGAAGCTTGAGTAGTTGTAGGCATTTTTCCTTCTCTTAAAAGCCTATAAAATTCTTCTTTTGTTATATCTTCTCCATCTTTATAACTTACACCATCAATATTGATAGTCAGAGGAACTACAAATATTCTATAAGTTTTTATTAAATCCTCAGGTATATCAGACAAGCTATCTGTGACAATCGCTATCTTTTCCATACTACTATTCTCCTTCTCTAATTTAATATTATTCCTTCTAATTTTTGGTAAAACTGATTAAGTAAAATATTTTTTATCTTAGGATAGTTTTCAAGTTTAGGGTCTTTTTTAAGCAACTCCTCTACATCTTTTTGCACTATCTTTAAAATATCTATATCCTCCACAATGTTAGCAATTTTAAATTCAGGAAGGCCATGCTGTCTTAATCCTAAAAATTCACCAGGTCCTCTTATTTCTAAATCTTTTTCTGCAATTTTAAATCCATCAGAAGTTTGAGCTAAAACTCCCAGTCTTTTTTTGGCTACGTCAGAATTAGAATAACTGATTAAAATACAGTAAGACTGAAATTCTGACCTGCCAACTCTGCCTCTTAATTGGTGAAGTTGTGCAAGTCCAAACCTTTCTGCATTTTCTATAATCATCACTGTTGCATTAGGTACATTTACCCCCACCTCTATTACTGTGGTAGAGACTAAAATATCAATTTTGCCATTTACAAATTCTTCCATAACTTTTTCTTTCTCGCTGTCCGCCATTTTACCGTGTAAAAGTCCTACTTTAGCTTCCTTAAAAGCATCTTTATAAATTTCTCTATATACTATTTCGGCAGACATCGCACTTATTTTATCCGATTCTTCAATTAGGGGACAAACTACATAAACTTGTCTTCCCTTTTTCACTTCCTTCATTGCAAACTCGTAGGCTTTTTTTCTCACAGAAGAAGAAATAACGTAGGTTTTGACTTTTTTTCTTCCAGGAGGTAATTGGTCAATTATCGATATATCCAAATCTCCGTATAGAATAAGAGCCAAGGTACGAGGAATTGGTGTAGCTGTCATAACCAAAACATCAGGTTTTTGCCTTTTTGTGTCAAAAGCGCCCTTTGTCTCACTCCAAAACGGTGCTGCTCATCAGTTATACAAAGTCCTAAATTGTTAAAAACCACATCATCTTCTATTAGAGCGTGTGTCCCTACTATAATATCGTAATCTCCCTTTTTGATTTTTTCTAATACTTCTTTTTTATTAGAAGGTGAAAGGCTACCAGATAAAAGTCCAATTTTTATATCAGTATTTTTAAAAAGTTCTTTTAACGTAGAATAATGCTGTTTTGCAAGTATCTCCGTTGGAGCCATCATTGCCACTTGATAGCCATTCTTGACAGCAATATACATGCTGCAAGCTGCAACAACTGTTTTTCCGGAGCCCACGTCTCCCTGTACCAAACGATTCATCACCTTGTGAGAATTCATATCTGCAATTATTTCTTTTAAAACTTTTACCTGTGCTTGTGTCAATTTAAAAGGCAATCCCATAATAAAAGGCTTTAAATCTACCCGTTCAAATTTTATTCCTTTTTTTTCTTTCGCAGATCCTTTCATTAGAAATAAAGCCATTTGCAGCAAAAAAAGTTCTTGATATTTAAATCTGTATTTTGCCTGCTCTAAATATGCTTCATTTTGGGGAAAATTTATATTAATTAGTGCACTTTTTATGTCCATTAATCTTTTTTCAGATAGAAATTCTTCATCAAAAAACTCTTCTACTTCCTGTACATACTCCTTAAGAGCATTAAACATTATCTTTCTAATAGCATTTTGTGTCAAACCTTCTGTTAGTCCATAAATAGGAACTATCCTTCCTGTGTTTAACTTAAAATCTTCACTTTTTTCTATAACAGGATTTTCTACTATTAATTGTCCATACTTAACTCGTAATTTACCGTTTATTATATATTCTTCACCAATTTTTAAGTTATTCTTTATATAGGGTTGATTATACCACACTAACTCTACTGCGCCTGTTCCATCTTTTACAGGGACTTTAGTGATAATCACCCTTGAAGTCTTTATTTCTCTTGGACTACCTACAATATAGCCTTTAAAAGTTTGTTTTTCTCCAACTGTTAAGTCCTCAATTTTTAAAATACTGCTCTATTTTCATAATCTTTAGGAAAATAAAATAATAAGTCCTCTACTGTTTGTATTCCCAATTTTTTAAGAAGTTTTGCCCTTTTAGGTCCAACTCCTTTTACGTACTGAATATCCAGATTTAAAGGCATTTCATTTCACCTTTACTCTATTGATATAACGTAATAGTAAAGCGGCTGACCTCCAAAATAAATTTCTACATCTGCCTCTACGGAAATAGAATTTTTCAATTCCTCCGCTTTTTCTTTTGTAACTTCTTCCCCATAATATATGCTAACTAATGAAGAATCCTCATCTAAAGCTTTATAAATCAATTCTTGTGCTACTTTATTATAATCTTTTCCTACTGATTCCAGGTTGTCATTTATAAAACCTAACACATCTCCTTTTTTGATTTCAAAACCATTTATTTGCGTGTCTCTTACTGAATAAGTAACTTCAATTGTCTTTATATTACTTAATATTTCTTTTATTTTAGCTACATTTTCTTCTAAACTCTTTTCAGTATCAATATTTAAAATAGAAGTTATAGCTTCACTAAAATTATTTGTTGGGATTATTTCTACTTTTTTATTTGATAAGGCTTTTGCTTGTTCACAAGCCATTATTATATTTTTATTATTGGGGAAAACTAAAATATTTTCCGCATTAATCTTTTTTATACCCTCCAAAATATCATTTGTACTCGGATTCATAGTTTGTCCACCATTTATAATAACATCACAGCCCAGCTCTGAAAAAAGATTTTTAATTCCTTCTCCATTAGCTACAACTAAAACTCCATATTTTTTCTCAGCCTTTTGCTCTTCACTTACCAACTTTCATGTTGTATTTTCATATTGTCAATTTTCACTTTTATAAGTTCACCTATTTTAAGTCCTTCTTCTAATACTAATCCAGGATTGTTCGTGTGCACATGAACTTTTAAAATGTCATCATCTGAAACTATCACCAAACTATTTCCAAATCTTTCGAATTTACCTTTTAAAATAGCTTCTGCATAACTCTTTTTTGTTTTCACTAATATTTCTGTACAATATAAAAATCTTAAATCCTCCACAGTTTGCTTATTTGTTACTGTCTCTTTTAAAACTTCTATCGGCTCAATTTTGTTTCCTTTAAACCCTTCAAACATCCCCTTTAATACATACACAAATCCCATTCCACCAGAATCAACTACTCCAGCCTCTTTTAAAACTGGCAAGAGATTTGGAGTGTTTTGTAAAGACTTTTCTGCAGCTTCAATAATTTTTGCGAAAAAATTCTTCAAAATTTTCAACCTTTTTACATATTTTTTCCGCCTCTTCTGCAGTTTCCCTAGATACTGTGAGAATAGTACCTTCTACAGGTCTCATAACTGCTTTATAAGCTACCTCTACACCAGCTTTCAAGCCTTCTGCAAAATCGCAAGGAGTTATCTTTTTTGTATCTCTAAGTCGTTTAGAAAAACCTCTAAAAATCTGGGATAAAATAACTCCCGAATTACCTTTTGCTCCCATTAAAGTACCTTTCGAAATAGCATCTAAAACTTCTCTTATCGTATCTTGTGATTTCTCTAACTCTTTTGCAGCATATTGCATTGTATATGCCATATTAGAGCCAGTATCACCGTCTGGAACAGGAAAAACATTGAGTTTATCAACTTCTCCTTTGTTGTTAAAAAGATAATTAGAACTTGCTATCATCATGTTCTTTAAAATTTTTCCATCTAAGTACTTCAACACAACTTCCTCCTCAATTATCAACTTTAATTCCCTGAACATTTATTATTACATTTTCTACTTTTACTCCTACAAATTTCTCGACAGCGTATTTTACTTTTTCAATAGCATTCGCTGAAACAGTTTTTATATTTACGCCGTATAGGACAACTATATAAACTTCTAATATCAAACCTTCCTCTATAGTAACAACCTTGACTCCTCTTCCAGAATTTTCTGTTTTAAATATTTCTATTAATCCATTTGCTCCTTTTCTGCCTAATCCTACTATCCCATAACATTCAGATACTGCTCTACTGGTTATAGCAGCAATTGCATCATTTGAAATATGTATTATGCCATATTTGTTTTTTATTTGAACCATTAATACCCCTCCAATCTTAATTTATATTTTACCTAAATCTCTTAATAACATCAACTAAACATTTGTTGTAAAGGTATTTACATTTATAAGAGATGGTGATAAAATAATATTGTTATTTTGATTTTTATTGTGCAAGTAATTAATTTTTGATAAAATATTACTGTCTTTCAAAGGAGGTGCAACTGTGCTTAAGTGCGATGTTTGTGGAAAAGGTCCTTTGGCAGGTTACCAATATAGCCACTCTCATAGAAAATCCATAAGAAAGTGGAAGCCTAACCTAAAAAAAGTAAGAGCAATAGTAAATGGTACTCCTGTTAGACTCCATGTATGTACAAAATGCTTAAAATCAGGAAAAGTACAAAGAGCAATATAAAGAAAGACGTGCATTTTTGCACGCTTTTTTATTTTTCACTTAAAATATATGTTTACATAGTAACCAGCTATTACAAGAAAAATTCCCAAAAAAATCATCCATAACCAGTAAGGAATATACCTAATAAAAATCAATACACCTAAAGCAATCAATACATATCCTAACGAATAATTTAGTTGCCTATTTAATCGCTTCAGTTTATAAAAAAATTTGTTCATAAAAACACCCCTTTCCTCTTTAGTTACTATTATACTATTCACAGGAAAGGGATTTTGAAACTATTCTCTTGGTTTTATCACTAATAAAAGTCCTTCTTCTATTTTTATAGTTGCTTTATCTTCTATAAAAACATTGCTTATACCGTAAGGCATTTCTAAATCCATACTTTGACCTGAAAGGGCATAAAACAAACCTTTAGTGTATATTCCTTTTACATCTTTAGAATATGGAAGTAAAGATAACAATTCTCCTTTTTTCCCTTCAATCTCTAAAAATTTATCAATCAAATATATCTCATTTTTTTCATTTATAATTTTACCCTTGATATTGCGATTTAATAAATACAACAAAAGGGAAAGATTTGCATAAGAGTGATCAAATCTCTCTCCAAATACCCCTGTAAAAATAATTTCCTTCGCCCCTAATTCTATCGCTTTTATCATTGCCAATTGTGTATCTGTCTCGTCCTTCATAGGAGAATATTTTTCAATTTTTACCCCTTTGTTTTTATAAAATTCCAAAACTTCTTCTTTTATTGAATCTAAATCACCCACTATCAAATGAGGTTTTAGTTTCATTTGATAGGCATGATTCGCTCCACCATCTGCACATATAACTATATCTACTTCTTTTGTCAAATTTTTATAAAAATCATAATCTTTTATATCCCCATTAGAAATAATTAAAACCCTCATCTTTTTACTGCCTTTCTAAATTCTTTTATAGTTTGGGCAGGATCCGAAGATTCAAAAATTGAAGAACCAGCTACAATTATATCAGTTCCTGCCTCAACTACTTCCTTTACATTATAAAGGTTAATTCCCCCATCTACCTCAATTTCAAAGTTTAAGCCTAAATCTTCTCTCATTTTCTTTATTTCTTCAATCTTTTTAAGCATTGAATCTATAAACTTTTGTCCTCCAAATCCAGGATTTACCGTCATAATCAGAACCATATCAATATCCTGTAATACATATTTTATACTTTCTAAAGGTGTAGCCGGATTTAAAGAAACTCCGGCTTTTTTACCATAGCTTTTTATTTTCTGTATCGTACGATGTAAGTGTATACAAGCTTCTTGGTGAACAGTTATAATATCCGCGCCCGAATTTACAAAATCTTCTATGTACAAATCTGGATTTTCAATCATCAAATGAACATCAAAGGGAATAGAAAAAAATTTTCTCAGGGACTTTACTACTACTGGTCCAATGGTGATATTTGGAACAAAATGGCCATCCATTACATCAATATGCAAAAGGTCAGCATCTTTTTCTATCTTTTTTACATCTTCTAATAAATTTGCAAAATTTGCAGATAATATTGAAGGAGCTATTTTCAATTTTTAGTACCTCCTCTTTTCTTTTTCCTTTAATTCTTTAAACAGAGAAATATAACTTACATATCTGTTTTTATCAATTAGTCCTTCTTCTACAGCCTTTATAACATTGCACCCCGGTTCTTGTATATGAAGACAAGAAGAAAATTTGCACCCTCCTTGAAACTCTAAAAATTCTCTAAAATAGTATCGAAGGTCTTGTTTTTCAATATCTAATGTTAATGCAGTAAAACCTGGGGTATCCAAAACATACCCTCCAAAATCAAGAGATAAAAGCTCTACGCTTCTTGTTGTGTGTTTACCTCTTAAAAGCTTTTCGCTTACCTCCCCTGTCTTGAGTTTTATATTTGATTGAATAGAATTAATCAAAGAGGACTTTCCTACTCCAGAAGGACCTGCAAAAAAAGAAACCTTGTCTTTTAAATAGGATTTTAATTCGTCAATTCCTTCTTTTGTAACTGTAGAAGTTGCAACTGCTTTATATCCTATTTTCTGATAAACACTCACCAAATCAAAAGCCTCTTTATCCTCTTTTAAATCCACTTTATTGATACAAACTACAGGCTCAATGTCATTACTCTCTGCCAATACAATCATTTTATCCAATAAAATTCTGTTAAGTTCTGGCCTAATAATAGCAAATACTATTATAGCTTGGTCTACATTAGCTACTGGAGGCCTTGTAAGCTTATTTTTTCGTGGTAAAATGTTTAAAATATACCCCTCCCTATCGTTTATCATTTGAATTTCCGCAATGTCACCTACTAAGAGAGTAACATTATCCTTTCTAAATTTTCCGCGAGCACGGCATTCTATAATGCCGTGCTCTGTAGCTACATAATAAAATCCAGCTATTCCTCCCACAATTTTTCCCACTACCCTCGTCAATTAAAATCTCGCCTCCACTGTGCTATACACTTCTCCATCTATATCCACCTCAATTGTAGCTTTACCTTTATATGCCGTTACAGGAACAGTAAGAGGGCTATCTTGATAAGTGTGTTGGGCAGAATATATTAAATTTTTTTGTCCGTTTTGTATTACATATACATCTACTTTCATAGTGCCCTGTTTGTTAGGCAATTCAATAATAACATTTTTGGTTCGGTGTTGTAAAGAACCCTGGGGCATCTGAGGCATCTTACTGACAATTAAATCTATCGTGCTTCCTTTTTGAATTTCACTATCTGGAGAAACACTTTGCTCTAAAACCACACCCTCTGGTACCTCAGTAGTCTCTTTATAAATGACTTTGCCTAACTTTAAACCAGCATTTTCTAGGGCAGTTGTTGCTTCCTCCAATGTCATATTAACTACGTTGGGCATTATCGCAGGTTGTTGACCCTTACTAACATATAGATCAATCGCTGTATTGTATTCTACCTGTACCCCTTGTCTTGGATTTTGATCAAAGACATATCCTTTAGCAAATTGATCATTGTATTGTTCTATAATGTTTGCTTTAAGGCCCATATTCTCAAGGATATTTTTAGCCTCTAAATAATCTTTGTTTATCACATTAGGCACCACAACAACTTGCCTGCCTTTACTAATTACTACATAAACTGTACTTCCAGCTTTTACTACGCTGCCTTGTGAAGGATCTTGAGATAAAATAGTATTTTCGGGTTTATCACTGTACTGTTCTTCGCTTATCTCCATATTCAAATTATGGTCTGATAAAATTTTGCTTGCCTGATTTAAAGACAAACCAACAATATTTGGAACTACTACATCATTCACTTTAAAAAAGTTATTAAGGACGTATATCGTACCATAAGATAAAGAAGCCATCAACAAAAGAATTAATAAAGCAATTGTTATTTTCTTTATGACATTTCGTCTTTTCTTTTCTTTTTCTTTTTTTTGTGCTGCTTTTTTTAACTCTTCTACATCTTTAGAAGGAATCACCCGTGTTTTTGTAATTTCCTCTTCTTTGAAATTTAGCTCTTTAGGATTTCGCAAAAAAGTATCTAAGTCTTTAAGAAAATCTGCTGCAGTTTGATACCTAAGATTTACATCCTTCTGTGTAGCTTTTAAAACTATTTGATCTAATTCTTTTGGCACCTTCTCATTTAGCCTGGAAGGAGGAATTATCTCTTCTTGAATGTGTTTTAAAGCGACAGAAATAGGACTATCTCCCTCAAAAGGTACTTTTCCCGTTAGCATTTCATAAAGGACAATTCCTAAAGAATAAATATCCGTTCTTTCATCTACTATTCCGCCTTTTGCTTGTTCAGGAGAAAAATAATAAGCAGTTCCTACCACATCTCCGGTATAAGTTATGGTAGAACCATTGGCAGCCCTTGCAATTCCAAAATCAGTAACTTTCGCCACATCCTCTTCAGTAACAAGAATATTTTGTGGTTTTATATCCCTGTGAATTATTCGATTTTTATGAGCGTGATCCAAGGCTTTGCAAACTTGTCTTGCTATTTCTATTGCTCTTTTTACTTCTAACGGTCCTCCATTTTCACTTATGAGTTTTTTTAAAGTGTGTCCATTTATATATTCCATTACAATATAGTAAATGTCTCCCTCTTGCCCAACATCGTATATACTCACTATATTAGGGTGTGAAAGACTTGCCGCTGCCTGAGACTCTCTTCTAAACTTTTTTACAAAATCCTCATCTGCTGCAAATTCAGGCCTCAAAATTTTGATTGCTACTATTCTGTTAAGGAGATGACACTTTGCTTTGTAAACCTTAGCCATTCCGCCTTCGCCAATTTCCTCTAATATTTCGTAGCGGTTACCTAATATACGTCCAATCATGATGTCACCTCCTTAACAGCGATAAGAGTTATATTATCATATCCGCCGTTAGCTTTTGCAAGATTTACTAAATTAATACAAGAGGTATTTATATCTTCATTCCTAGTAAATTCATCTAAAATCTGTTGGTCTGTCACCAAATTAGTTAGCCCATCTGTGCACAAAAGCAAAATGTCTTCTGGCATAACAGCGTCATGGAATATATCAATTTCTACTTCCTCATCAACTCCCAAAGCCCTTGTTATTATATTCTTTTGAGGATGAACTCGGGCTTCTTCATGAGTTATTTTACCCATTTTTACAAGTTCTTCTACAAAAGAATGGTCTTCTGTAATTTGCTCTATGCTGTTATCTCTTATCAAATAAGCCCTACTATCTCCAATATGTCCTATAAAAAAATGGTTTTTTTCAAAAAATAACAAAGTAAGAGTAGTACCCATCCCTGTCAATTCACATTCTGAACAGGCTTGAGAATAAACAATTTTATTAGCATATTTAATTGATTTCTCTATAAAACCTTCTATAGAGGAAATTTCTCTATCCTGTAGCTTAAAATAATTCTTTTTAAAATAATCAACAATGGCTTCAACAGCAGACTTACTTGCAACTTCACCCCCATTATGGCCTCCCATTCCATCTGCTACAATAAACAGTGGCAAATCTTTTTCTCCCGAGGCATAATAATAATCTTCATTTTTTTCTCTTACATTGCCAATATCAGTTAGGGCAGCTACAATCATAAAAACCCTACCTTTCTTTTAAATACTTTCTCCTCAGCTGTCCACAGGCAGCTTCAATATCGCTTCCTAATTCCCTTCTCACCGTACAAGATATCCCTGCATTTTCAATAATTTTTTTGAACATCATCACTTTTTCATTAGCCGCCTTTTTAAAGCCTATCTCTTTTACGTAATTAATAGGTATCAAATTAACATGGCACAGCATGCCTTGCAATAAATCCACCAATTGATATGCATGTTCTTTTTTATCATTTACTCCTTCAATTAACGAATACTCAAAGGTTATCCTGCGCCTTGTTTTTTCTATATAATACTTACAAGCTTTCATCAATTCCTCTAATGGATAAGCTTTATTTATTGGCATTAGTTGAGTTCTCAATTCATCATTAGGAGCATGTAATGAAATAGATAAATTAACCTGTAATTTTTCATCTGCAAATTGGTAAATTTTAGGAATTATTCCGCAAGTAGATATAGTTATATGCCTACTGCCTATTCCTAAACCGTAAGGGTTATTTACTATTTTTATAAATTTCATCACTTCCTCGTAATTGTCAAAAGGTTCTCCACTGCCCATTAAAACAATATTTGAAATTTTGCCATAGTCGCTGTCTATAGACATAACTTGGTCTACCATCTCTGAAGCTTTTAAATCTCTGACTTTGCCTCCAATAGCAGAAGCACAAAAGCTACATCTCATATTGCATCCTACTTGAGTAGAAACACAGGCAGTATTTCCAAACCTGTATTTTATAGCAACTCCTTCAATAATATTTTTGTCTTCCAGCAAAAAAGGTATTTCACAGTGTTATCTATTTCAGAAACCCTTCTCGCTTCTACCTTCAATTGAGAAATATAAGCAATTTCTTTTAATTTTGATCGCAAATTTTTAGAGATATCTGTCATCTTGTCAAAATCTGTAATTTTTTTACCGTAAATCCACTTGTAAATCTGTTTAGCTCTATATCTACTCTCTCCAATATTTACAAAAAATTCTTCCATTTCTTCTAACGTCATATTTTTTAAATTGTACAACTTAATATACCTCCGTGTCCATGTTGAAATTTCGTAGGTTTCTTATCCCCATAAGTTTACTTGATAAATTCATACATGGCTATCGTTTTGCACGTTATTTTATTCTTTTTAACTTGCTTATAAAAAAGCCATCGATTCCATGCTCTAAAGGTGTAGTTTGTATATATCCTAAAGAAGCAGTTTCAATATTCAATCCACTTGGCATCTCAGCTTTTATAGCAACCAATCTAAAATTAGGGTGTTCTTTTAAAAATTTCATTATTACATTGTGATTTTCTTCTACTCCTATAGTACAGGTGCTATACACTAAAAATCCATCTTTTTTTACATATTTTGAACTGGAGTCTAATATTTTATATTGCGTTTCAACTAATTGTGAAATTTCACTTTTCGTATAATTCTTTAACTTAATATCAGGTTTTTTTCTGATTATACCTATACCTGTACAAGGGACATCTGCTAAGACTTTATCTGCTTTTTCCAGATATTTGTCATTAACAAAAGTGGAGTCAAAGGCTTCTGCTTTTACATTTGTAATTCCTAATCTTTTACAATTCTCTTTTATCACCTCTAATCTATGAGGATGTAAATCAAAAGCTACAACATTACCAGTATTTTTCATCAATTGCGCTATATGGGTCGTTTTACCACCAGGAGCAGCACACACATCTAATACCGTCTCTCCTTCGTTAGGATTTAAAATTTTAGAAACCAACATAGAAGCCTCATCCTGAATGTAAATAAGCCCTTCTTTGTACAATTGATGACTTTCAGGGTTTTTAATATCTATATATAGCGCTTCTTCTAGATAATAACCTTTTTTATAAACAATACCGCGAGAAACTAATAGCTTTTTCAAATCTTCTATATCAATCTTTAGTGTATTAACTCTGTAACAAATTTTGGGTTTTTCATTTAAACTTTTTAAAAGAGCTTCTGCTTTTTCTTCATCATAATTATTTAGTAATCTTTCCACAATCCAATCAGGATAAGAATATGTTAACATTAAATATTTCCTTAAATCCCTCTCTTTATCAGGGAAAATTACTTTTTCTTTTTCTCTTTCATAGCTTCTTAGAACTGCATTTATAAAGTTTGCCCTTTTTATTCCCAATACGTTTTTAGCTATATTAACTGTTTCATTTATAGCCGCATAAGATGGAACTTTATCCATGTACAAAAGCTGATATAATCCCATTTCAAGGAAAATCTTACTTTTTTCATCCGCGGGCTTCTTTACAAAAAAAGAAAGTATAAAATCTAGCGTGTACTTTCTCTCAATAACACCAAAGACCAGTTTTTTAATAAAGTCTCTATCTACTTCTTTTAATTCTCGTCCTTTTAAATGCTTATTAAAGGAAATATTCGCATAAGCTTCTTTTGACAACACTTCTTGAAGTATTTTATAAGCTATTTTTCTTGGTTTCATTTATCTAAATTTTCTCCTTTACTCTCTGCTGTTTCTTATAATAATTAGTCTTAATAATTGCATAATGGAAACCAATGCCGCAGCTACATAAGTCAAAGCAGCAGCTTGTAGTACCCTCCGGGCAGGTTCAATATCTTCTCTTGTAAAAAGTATATTTGATTGAAGAAGTGTTATTGCTCTATTGCTTGCATCAAATTCTACAGGCAAAGTAATAACCTGAAAAAGTACTGCTGCACTAAAAAGGAGTATACCTATGTTTATCAAATGTAGTCCCGGCGCCCCCATGAAAAATCCTAAAATGACTAAAGGCCAAGCTAAATTAGCACCTAAATTAGCCACCGGAACAAGACTGTTTCTTACAGTCAAAGGTACATAACCTTTTGCATGCTGTATAGCATGCCCTGCTTCATGAGCAGCTACTCCTATTGCTGCTATAGAGTCACTTCCATAAACAGATTCAGAAAGTCTTAACACTTTTGCTCTTGGATCGTAATGGTCAGTTAAATTCCCCGGTATCCTTTCAATTCTTACATCATAAAGCCCCATACCGTCTAATATCTTTCTAGCTATTTCCTCTGCGGTATACCCATATCTATTTCTGACGCGAGCGTATTTGCTAAAAGTGCTTTGCACTCTAGCTTGCGCATACATTGCGAATATTAAAGCTGGTATTAAAAGTATTATTGTAGTATCCCAAAACATACTAATCACCCTCCATTTAACAATTTTTTTATGGCTTTTTCAATTTTTGATACATCTACACGAGTATTAAAACACGGCCCATTAGGTCTGTCATTTATTATACCATACACAGGGATTTTCTTCACATCCTGCATGCCACTTGTCAAATCTCTTTCACAGGCAATCGCTATTATAACTTTTGGCCTTGTATCTTTCACTACCTTTCTCGCCATAGTACCACCCGTAGCAACTGCCACATTTACGTCATATTTCTCCTTGAAATTTACCAAATCATTGATTTGGCACTTTCCACATCGTCTACAATTATCTATATCATAAGTTACTTTAAATTTACAGTTGCTATTTTGTATGCAATGAGGTGACAATATCAATATGTCTTGTGGGGCATATCTCTTTATATTTTTATTAAACAAAAAATTCTTTATTTCAATGTAAGACTGCTCTACCTTTTCAATTTTTAAATCCAAAACTCTTGCTACAAAGACCACCAAAGGATAAAAAAGGTCTAAAAAATTTGCTATGAAAGAGTTTAAAATTTTGTTAGATTTTTTACCAACCACCACATAAAAAGTCGCTCCAATAACAGCCACAATTATAGCCATCAAAGATAGAACAAAAATCATTAACGTAATAAACAAATATCTATAAAGTTCAATTTTCCCTCTATTTATTACGTATAAAATTCCCAAAACGACTAAAGTAAAAACCAAAAAGGTAACTGCCAATATCCCCAAAAAAATTCTTTTTTTCCCCTTCAAAAGTTATTCTCCTTTTTAAAAATTATCTTAAAATTGTCCCTTCAGGTATATTGTGACCTATTAAATATTCCCTAATACTCATTTTTTTAGAACCTTCTTGTTGAATCTCTACTATCTTTAGGGCGTCTTTATCGCATTTCACAATTAAGTCGCCTTTTGACTTTAAAACTGTTCCATTTTCTTCTTTCCCATTGTATTCGACTATCTCTCCTTTCCAAATTTTTAACATCTTATCTTTATAAAACGTGTAACAGCCAGGCCAAGGTTTCATTCCCCTTATCAAATTTCGGATTTCTTCCGCCGTTTTATTCCAATTTATGTGCCCCATTTCTTTAGTAAGTATTGGGGCATAAGAAGCCTCCTCTTCCTTTTGTTTAACCGGCGTCAAAGTGCCTTTTTCCAATCTTTTTAACGTTTCTATTAAAACTTCTGCTCCTAATCGAGAAAGCTTATCATGAAGTGTTTCCGCATCATCTTCCTCTAAAATAGGAATAGATTTTTTGATAAGAATATCTCCTGTATCCAATCCCTTATCCATAAGCATTGTAGTAATACCCGTTTCTTTTTCACCATTGATTATAGCCCAATTAATGGGAGCTGCTCCTCTGTATTTTGGCAAAAGAGAAGCATGGACATTTATACAACCGTACTTAGGAAGAGCCAAAATTTCTTCGGGTAAAATCTTTCCATAAGCTGCAACAACTATGACGTCTGGATTTATCTCTTTTAATCTTTCTAAAAACTCTTTATTGTTTTTTATCTTTTCTGGCTGTAAAATTTCTACTCCCTTTTGCAATGCCACTTCTTTGACAGGAGAAAATCTAAGTTTCATCCCCCTTCCTTTCTGTTTATCTGGCTGCGTAACCACTGAAGCTACGTTGTATCCTTCTTCAAAAAGTTTTTGCAAAGAAGGGACGGCAAAGTCAGGCGTCCCCATAAAGACAATTTTCAACAATCATACCTCCTTGACATTTTCTTTCTCTTCTTCATCTAAAAATCTTATAGCCTTATCTATAAAGAGAACTCCGTTTAAGTGGTCTATTTCATGGCATAAAGCTCTTGCCAATAAATCCTCTCCTTCGATCTCCCTCTCTTTACCTTCTCTATCTAAATATTTTACTTTTACTTTTTTAGGCCTTTTAACTTCTCCTACTACTCCTGGAATGCTCAAACATCCTTCTGCTCCTACTTGTTCACCTTCTTCATACACAATTTCAGGATTTATAAGTTCTAAAAGTCCTTCTCCTATATCTATCACTATTAGTCTTCTCAAAATACCCACCTGATTTGCTGCCAAGCCTACCCCTTCGTTGAGATACATCGTTTGTACCATATCATCTAATATAGTCAAAACATGAGAATTTATCTCTGTAACAGGTTTTGCTTTTTTTCTTAAGACCTCATCCCCAATTTTTCTTATATACCTTATTGCCAAAATTAATACCTCCTTAAATTTACATTATATTCAAAGGGTCAATGTCTATTGATATTCTTATATCTTTAGGATATTTCATCTTCTGGATTTCTTCTGCTATTTCCGCCAAAATACTTCTATCTTCACTTTTTAAAATGACCTGCCATCTATATCTATTGTTTATCTTACTTATAGGAGCAGGAGCAGGTCCTAGTATTTTATTATAACTCTTATTTTGAAGTTTGTTAATAAGTTTTTGACAAGTTAAATAAGCATTTGCGGCCATATTTTTAACCTCTTCATCCTTTTCTCCTGATATCACTACATTCATCAGATGTGAAAAAGGAGGATATTTAAATATTTCTCTGTATTTAATTTCTTCGTTGTAAAACTTTCCATAATTTTGCTGTTTTGCAGCAATTATGCTGTAGTGGTCTTCTTCATAAGTCTGTATAACAACCCTCCCAGGCTTTTCACCTCTTCCTGCCCTTCCAGCTACTTGAGTAAGCAGCTGAAAAGTCCTTTCACTGGACCTAAAATCAGGAAGATTTAAAGTTATATCTGCAAGTATTACTCCCACCAATGTAACATTTGGAATGTCAAAGCCTTTAGATATCATTTGCGTACCGATTAAAATATCTGCCTTACCATTCTAAAATCATAAAAAATTTTCTCATGAGAACCTTTTTTCCTTGTAGTATCTACATCCATCCTCAAAACTCTTGCATTAGGAAAAATTTTTTATATCGTTTTCTACCCTTTCAGTCCCTATACCTAGATACCTAATTCTTTTACTCCCACATTTAGGACAAGTATCTTTCATAGGCTCTTCATAACCGCAATAATGACAAACTAATTTTTTATCCTCAAAATGATAAGTTAAAGAAATATCACAATTGGGACATTTAGGCACATAGCCACAATCTCTGCAGGAAACAAATGAAGAATATCCTCTTCTGTTTAAAAAAAGAATAGTTTGCTCTCTCCTTTTAAGATTTTCTTTTATATAGGAAAATAATTTACGACTAAATATTGAAGTATTTCCACTTGCCAATTCCTCACTCATATTGACAACTTCTATCTTCGGCATAGAAACATTAATCCTTTTTGTAAGCCTTATAAGTTTATATTCTCCTTTATTAGCTTTATAATAGGTCTCTAAAGAAGGAGTAGCACTTGCCATAACCAGAACTGCTTTTTGTATTTCACACCGCTTCTCTGCCACTTCTTTAGCATTATATTTGGGTCTTAAGTCTGATTGTTTATAGGTAGTCTCATGCTCCTCGTCAATTATAATAAGGCCAAGATTATTAAAAGGAGCAAAAACTGCATTTCTCACACCAACTACTACGTCCACTAAACCATTTTTTACTTTTCGCCATTCATCGAAACGTTCTCCCGATGAAAGGCCACTGTGTATTACAGCTACCCTATTGCCAAATCGGCTTACAAACCTTTCAATTGTCTGAGGCGTCAATGAGATTTCTGGTACTAAAACTATAGCGCTTTTGCCTATTTTTATAGCTTCATCTATCAATTGAAGATAAACTTCAGTTTTGCCACTTCCCGTAACTCCAAAAAGCAAATATTTATCAAAAGTACCTGTCAAGATAGATTTTTTAACTTCTTCTACAGCTCTTTTTTGTTCCTCTGTCAAAGATAAAGGTTTAGTCCTTTCAATATCTTTTATATTAAATCTCAAAACTTCCTCCTCATAAACCTTTATATACCCTTTATTTTGTAAATTTTTTATAACTGAATAATCTATATTCAGGACTTTGACAAGCTCAGAAAGCCTAATAGGACTTTTATTTTTTAAATATTGTAAAATCTCGTATTGCTTTGGCGCTCTTTTAGAAAGTTGGAAAGGTATCTCATCAATATTTATTTTCACAACCTTTACCTTCTTTTCCCCTTGCTTTATCCCTACAGGCATTATAGTCTGAAGAGCTTCAGAAAAATAACATTTATAATAATCCCTCATCCACTTAGCCAGTTCAATCATTTTTTCATCAAATATGCTGTAGCTATCTAAAATCCTATAGATATCCTTTATTTTATCCACCGAGTAAGACGCCTTGTCAGTAATACTTATTACATAACCCTCTATATACCTATTATTAAAAGGAACAGATACTCTCATCCCAATTTTTACATTCATTCCTTCAGGAATATGATAAGTATATACCCTGTCAGTATTAGAAGATTTAATGTCTACAACGACCTCAGCAAACATAGCAACCTCCGCCTGTTAAATATTTACCAAATAAAAAAAGCCAAAAGGCTTTACAATAATTTAGCTACTTCATCTAATATCACATGGGCAGCTTGTTCTTTTGTCATCAAAGGATACTCCCTTATGTTTAAATCTTTATCTATGATTTTTATTATATTAGTATCTACTTCAAAACCTGCTCCCTCTTGAGAGACATTATTTGCAACTATTAAATCCATATTTTTCTCCTTTAACTTTTTTTGTGCATATTCTACTAAATTAGTAGTTTCAGCGGCAAAACCTATCAAAATCTTGTTTCCTTTTTTCTGTCCTACTTCATACATTATGTCTGGATTTTTAACCAATTCAATAGTTAATTTCTCTTCATCTTTTTTTATCTTTTCTTTTTTTATCTCTTTAGGTCTGTAGTCAGAAACTGCCGCAGCCCCTATGACAATGTCTACTTCATTAAGGTGTATCATGACAGCATTGTACATATCTGCTGCTGTTTCTACAGGAATAAATGTTACATTTTTAGGAGATTCTATATAAGTAGGCCCAGAAATTAAAATCACTTGTGCTCCTCTTTCTACCAAAGCTTTTGCAATCTCATATCCCATTTTACCCGAAGAGCGATTTGTAATGTATCTTACAGGGTCAAGAGGCTCACGAGTGGGCCCTGCTGTTACTAATACCTTTTTCCCCTCAAAATCTCTTTTTTTCTCATTGTGCAATAACTCTAAAATAGCTTTTTCAATCTCCTCTACATTAGCCAATCTTCCTGCACCATAAGTTCCACAAGCAAGCCTTCCTGTACCCGGCTCCACAAATAAAAAACCATATTCTTTTAAAATTTTAATATTCTTTTGAGTTACAGGATTGGTATACATGTTTGTATTCATGGCGGGAGCAATTAATACAGGACTTTTTGTAGCAAGAATAGTAGTAGTTAACATATCGTCTGCAATCCCATGAGCAATTTTAGCGATAATATTTGCGGTTGCAGGAACTATTGCTAAAACATCAGCTTTTTTTGCTAAAGAAACATGTTCAATTTCCCAATATTTCCTATCTGCAAACATGTCAACAACTACTTTATTGTTAGTTAAAGCCTCAAAAGTAAGAGGGCTTATAAAATTTGTAGCTTCCTTTGTCATTATGACATCCACATTTATGTCTTTTTTTACTAGTCGAGATGTAAGGTCAGCAGCTTTATAAGCTGCTATACCTCCTGTAACCCCTAACACTACATTTTTTTTGCTTGTATTCATTTCAACACCCTCTATTTTATTCCATATTTTTGCGGTCTTTGATAAGTAATAAGTCCATTATTTACTTCTTCTGTAGCAATTGTTACAGGTTTATCAGAATTTATGTCTACTAATTTAGTGTCACCAGCAATAAGCTGTCTTGCTCTTTTGGCAACTAAAGAACACAAAGTATACTTGCTATCCATTTTTTCCATCAAATCTACAATTGATGGATATAAAATCATGTCAATCCCTCCCTGATTTCTAAGTACAAATCCTTATTTCTATCGACTCTGCATTTTTCTGCAATAATTATAGCTCTAATTTTTTCAACCGCTTCTTCTATACTGTCATTTATAACTACATAATTGTACCTGGAAACATAATTTAATTCCTCATACGCACTTTTAAATCTTTTGATTATCTCTTCTTCTGTCTCTGTCCCACGTTTTTTAATTCTATTTTTCAATTCTTCCATTGAAGGAGGCAATATGAAAATAAATATTCCTTCTGGAAACTTCTCTTTTATTTTTAAAGCTCCTTGAATATCTATCTCTAACACCACATCATTTCCTTCATCTAAATTTTTTAATACAAAATCCTTTGGTGTTCCATAGTAGTGGTCGTATACCTTTGCCCATTCTAAAAAAGAATCATTTTCTATCATTTTCTCAAATTCCTCTTCCGTTTTAAAAAAATAGTTTTTTCCTTCTATTTCCCCGCTTCTTGGCGGACGGGTAGTGGCAGATATACTCAATTTTAAATCTTTCTCTTTTTCCATCAAAGCTTTGCATATAGTCCCTTTTCCTGCTCCTGAAGGTCCAGAAAGTACAATAAGTAACCCTTTTTTCTTTTTCGACAACACAAATTCCCCCTACTCTTCTTCTTCCTCTTCATCTAAAGCATCTTCTAATATTTCCTTGTTGGAATTGAGACGATTAGCTACGGTCTCTGGTTGAACAGCAGAAAGTATTATGTGGTCACTATCAGTAATTATAACAGCTCTAGTTCTTCTACCATATGTAGCATCAATAAGCATACCTCTATTTTTTGCCTCTTGAATTATTCTTTTTATAGCGCAGATTCTGGACTGACTATTGCCACCAATCTATTAGCCGAAATTATATTGCCAAAACCAATATTTATTAATTTAATCGACATACTTTTTCCTCCCTACTCAATATTTTGAACTTGTTCTCTAATTTTTTCAATTTCATTTTTCAAGTTAATGACTTTATTAGAAATTCTATAGTCTATTGACTTTGAAGCAATCGTATTAGCTTCACGATTCATTTCCTGAACTATAAAATCTAATTTTTTACCTACAGGACCTTCTTCTTCTAAAGAATCTTTAAATTGAATAATATGGCTTTTAAGCCTTGTAATTTCTTCAGCAATACATGACTTGTCAGCAATAACTGCTATTTCCATTGCCATCCTATTAGGATCTATATCTACCCCCAATTCTTTTATACGCTGTTCCAATCTTTTTCTATAATCTTCTACTACTACAAAACTCAAATCCTCAATCTCTTTTACTATCTCTGAAATTTTGTCTATCCTATTAACAACATCATCGTATAATTTTATACCTTCTTTGTTTCTCATGTCAACGAGGTTATTAATAGCTTCCCTCAATGGCAGTTTCAATAATTCCCATATTTCTTCCAAATCCAAATCCTCATTTTTTACTTTGATAACTTCTGGTAGATACACCAAATCACTTACCTTTATAAATCCTTCTAATTCAAATTTAGTCTTTACATCAGTAAAAACTCTAAGATATTCTGACAAAAGATTCTCATCAATTTCTATAACATTAATACTTCTTTCATACACTTCAAAGCCAATATTTAATTCTATTCTTCCTCTCGCAACATGCTGCGAAACAAATTCTCTCACTTTTTCTTCAAGCCCATTTAAAAGTTTATTCATCCTGCAATTTATATCTAAGAATCTATGATTTAAAGATTTAATTTCCACAGTTATATAATAACCTTTTTCCTTAATCTCACCTCTTCCATAACCAGTCATGCTTTTTATCATCATATCACCTTTTTCTTATTATAGTCAAATTCTCTCTGTATTAAACTAAAGCTCTATCTCGCCCCTAAAAACTTCTTCCACCTTACCAGATAAATAAATGCTGTTGTCCTCAAGCCATTCTACAAAAAGTTTTCCCGCTTTAAAATGAACATTGACATTTCGCTCCGTCTTACCTAATACTGCTGAAGCTACTGCAGAAGCGCAGGCACCACTTCCACAGGCAAGAGTAAGTCCTACACCTCTTTCCCAAGTCCTTACAAAAATATTTTCTTTATCTTCTACTTTTACAAAATCCACATTTGTACCTTGAGGGAAAAGAGAAGACTTTTCAATTTTAGAACCTAACTCTTTAATCATATTTTCATCTAAGGATTCTACAAAAACAATAGTATGAGGCACTCCTACTTTTATAGAAGTTAATTTATAAACTTTCCCATCTATTTTTACCGGCTCATTAATAAATTTTTGCTTATCCGTTTTTATAGGTATTTTACTAGTTTCAAAAATAGGATTACCCATGTAAACTTTTACACTTTCTACTTTCCCATTTTTCACAAAAACTTCTGGCATAATCACTCCAGCTAAGGTTTCCACAGCCATTTTCTCTTTTTTTACTATCCCTCTCTCATAAACATATTTTGCAAAACATCTAGAACCATTGCCGCACATTTCTGCTTCGCTGCCATCTGCATTAAAAATTCTCATCCTAATATCTGCAATTCCTGAAGGCTCAACAACTAAAAGGCCATCAGCCCTATGCCAAAATGCCTATCACAAAGTTTAACAGCTAATTCACTATAATCTACATTTTCTAGAGCCTCAATTACTATAAAGTCATTCCCCAATCCATGCATTTTAGTAAATTTCACCTATATCACTCCATTTTCTAATCTTCAAGGATATTATAACACAAAAAAGGCTAATTTGGTTAGATATTTTAAGAAAATGTGAGGAAAACAATCATAAAACGATCATAAGGCCAATAGCAGCCAAAACTCCCATAATTCCGCCAAAATAAAAAGGTGCAGTTACTCCCAATGTATCCCAAAGTATTCCCGCTATAAAAGACGCCGGTAAAAGGCCAATACCTGTAAAAGTAGCATGAAGCCCTATGACTGTAGCTTTTAAATGGGATGGAGAAATTTCCGCAACTAAAGCTTTTTCAACCCCTTCAGTCAAGGCTATGTACAAGCCGTAAACAGAAAATAATATCCACATAGCACTTTTAAAGCCAAAAACAGCAAATCCTAAATACACTATTCCGTAAAGGAAATAACCGATAATGAGAAGTTTCTTTCTCCCTATTTTATCAGACAACCTTCCCATAGGATACGAAAAAATCATATAAACTATGTTGTACACCAAATACAAAAGTATAACATCTGACTCGCTAAATCCCACATTTTCGCCCTTAAAAGCAAAAACTGATTAGAAGAATTACCTAAGGCAAAAATTAAAATAACTATTAAAAACATTTGAAGGCGTCTATCAAGACTTCTCCAAGAAAATGAAAGCTTTTTTGAAAGTTCACGTTTTACTGTGCTTTCCTTAGCAAAAAACAGCACAAAAACTCCTAAAAAAGCTGGTATCAGAGAATACATAAAAACCGCTTTATAATCTCCTCTATAAAAAGTCAAAAAATAATACGCCAAAGCAATTCCAATCGTCGCACCTAAAGTATCCAATGCTCTATGAAGTCCATATGCTCTTCCAATGTTTTCTTTATCTACAGCTTCAGCAATCAAAGCATCTCTTGGGGCTGTCCGTATTCCTTTTCCAAATCTGTCACTGGTTCTACCTAAAAACACCCATCCCCACGAAGTAGCAAAATACAAAAACATTTTTCCTATAGTAGAAAAAGAATATCCAGCTATAGCTAAAGGCTTTCTTTTACCTACTTTATCAGATATGTATCCTGAAAAAACCTTAAGTATACTAGCTAAACTTTCTGCAAATCCTTCAATAATACCTACTATTGTAGGGCTTGCCCCAAGTTGAGAAGTGAGAAAAAGTGGAATCAGAGGATATACCATTTCAGTAGATATATCTGTAAGAAGACTTGTCAACCCTAAAATAATTACATTTAACAATCAAAATACCTCCCATCATTCTTTATTGTTTTCATAAACCAATGAAGCAAAATATTCAAAGTCTCGACTGGCTTTTTCTAATAAATTCTTAACCTCTTTTTTCATTTCACACTCAAACACATCTCTTTGGGCTACTTTTTCAAACCACTTATATAACTTATTCAGCTCATCTTCATTTTCTTCTAATTCTGCAAAAGTAAAATTTTTTCTCGCTATCTCTTTTTCAATCTCTTTAAAAAACTCTTCACATTGTTCCTTTATTTCACTATATTCTTCCATCCTTTGATGATTAAATTGTTTTACCACATCTTTCTCTATTTCTTTATCAAGGGCCACTACTTCAAAGGCTTTAAAATCTCCTCCAAAACCTTTAATTTCTTCTTTTAACTTTTCTATTTCTTTTAAAAACCTTTCTATATAAGGCACAATACATACAGACTGTTGTAAATACAAAGCACCAATTTTTTTTATTCTTCTCCAGATAGTAACTCTAGCTGTTGACGAATCACTTGGGACCTTATACACAAAAAGCAACCACTTCAACTTTCCACCTCCTCTATCTTTCTTTCTCTTGCTTTTCAACTTTCTACTTATGGCAATTAAACTTTAATTCCTATTTTTACATCTTGTTTTATTGTAACAAATGTTACAACTAAAATCAATACAATCAATTTTTCACTATTAAACCCTTCGATTTCATGGTATACTTTTTATATACAATAAAATCTGGAGGTTATAACTATGGCTTTGGACGGCATAACTTTGCATGCAATAACAAAAGAATTAAAAGAAGAAATTATTGGTGGAAGAATTGATAAAATATATCAACCTGAAAAAGAAGAATTAATCTTTATAATACGAAACAAAGGTAAAAACTATAAACTGCTATTGTCTGCTAATGCAAATTATCCAAGAATATATCTTACAGAAGAAAATAAAGAAAATCCTGCTGAGCCTCCAATGTTTTGCATGCTTTTGAGAAAATTTCTTCAAAGCGGCAGGATAATAGATATAAAACAAGTAGAATTTGACAGAATAGTAAAAATCGATATAGAAACAAAAGACGAATTAGAAAATCAAACAATTAAAACTCTAATTATTGAAATAATGGGAAGACACAGCAATATCATATTAATTGACAAAGCTAATGAAACGATAATAGATAGCATAAAAAGAATATATTCCGATATGAGTAAAGTAAGAGAAGTACTACCTGGGAGGCAATATGTCTACCCACCACTGCAGGAAAAGTTAAATATAAATAATCTCTCGCTACCTTCTTTTAAAAAAGCTATTAATAACTACAAGTCAAAAAAAATTGAAAAAACTCTAGTAGATATTTTACAAGGATTTAGCCCCACTTTAGCAAGAGAAGTTGCTTTTAGATGTAATATATCTGACAGATTTGTAGAATCAATAGAAGATGAGCAAATTGAAAATCTATATCAAAACATAAAAAAAATATATGAAGATGTTTTAAGCTTAAATTTAAAACCTTGCATTGCTTTTCAGGAAAATGAAGTAATTGACTTTTCTTGTATTGATTTGACTCAATATATTACAAAAACTTTTTTCCCTACAGTAAACCAAGCTGCTTGTAAATTTTTCAGTGAAAAAGCAAATATAATAAATTTGCAAGCAAGGTCCTCGGATTTAAGAAAAATCATCAGCAACAATTTAGAAAAACTTTATAACAAACTAGATAAACTTCAACAAGAATTAAACGAAGCAAAAAACGCTGACACTTTTAGACTTTACGGCGAACTTATAACAGCAAATATGCACCTTCTAAAAAAAGGAATGGAAAACTTGAAAACTATAAACTATTACACTGGCGAAGAAATTGAAATACCCATTGACAAAAAATATTCCCCTTCAGAAAATGCCCAAAGATACTTTAAAAAATACAGTAAGTTAAAAAATGCCAACAAAATAATAGAAAAACAAATATCCGATACTCTCGAGGAAATAACTTATTTAGAGGGTCAATTAGTGAACCTGGAAAACTGTACATTGCCATCAGAAATAGAAGAAATAAAAAATGAACTGTTTGAACAAGGATATATACATAAGCAACAAAAGAAAAAAATATCACGACAAACTCTTTCTCAACCATTGCATGTAGTATCCTCAGACGGGTTTGACATATATATAGGAAAAAATAACACTCAAAACGATTATCTAACGTTAAAATTCGCAAATCCTAACGATATATGGCTTCATACAAAAGACATACCAGGGTCCCACGTCATAATCAAGACAAATAACAAACCAGTTCCTGAAGCAACACTTATAGAAGCTGCAAAATTAGCCGCTAAATATAGCAAAGCGAAACATTCTTCAAATGTACCCGTTGATTATACCTTAAAAAAATATGTAAAAAAACCTTCTGGTGCAAAACCGGGCTTTGTAATATACACAAACCAAAAAACCCTTTATGTAAATCCAGAGTAAGATGCTTTTTAAGCATCTTACTTCTTATCTTAAAGGCACACTAAATATAGGAATATATTTTCTTCTATTTTCTTGTATAACACTCTCATACAAAAAAACTGTATCGACCAAAATATCATTTTTCTTTTGTTTTTCAAAAAGATTATTTACTTCTTCTATTCCAATGTTTAAACGTATATCTCTGGCAATGGTAATGTGGGAAGTAAATTTTCTCTCATCTTTTTTAAATCCAATTTTATGCAATTCCTCATCTATATTGTCATGCAATTTATTAAGAAAAGGATTTTCTTCTGTACCTACCCACAATACTCTCATGTCTTTATTACCTTTAAAAAAACCTACTTTATCAAATTTTATATAAAAGGGGTTAATACTTTTTGCAGCAACTTTAACAGCATCTTCTATTTCGGTTATGCTTTCCGCCTCGATTTCTCCTAAAAACTTTAAAGTTATATGGAAATTATCTTTATGAGTCCATCTTCCTTTTATCGTATAATTTTTCAGTACCTCCTGAAATCTCGATAATTCATCTGTAGCTTTTACACCTAACTCGATCCCAATAAATGTCCTCATGTTACTCCTCCTTTGCCTATTTCCTTGGAAATAATTGTATTGGAATTTTTGTTGTGCTTATTAAAATTATAACAAACAATAACAGAAAAAAGTCCATCCTAATGGTCTACTGCTACTTTCTTTTTCACAATTTATTCTTCTGGCATATGTCTAAATATTTCCATTATATCATTATTGAAATCTAATTCAAATCGTAGTATAATGCTATTCAGATTATCGTTCATAAGAGGCAATCTCTTTCTTTGATTTTTGATTTTTACAAAAAATTTGCACTTACCATGATTTTTTGACCTATTGACAAAAGTCCAGGACAATGCTAATATTCTAATTAAATTGTTTAAAGTGAATAATAATATAAAAACTCTTATCGAGAGCAGGTGGAGGGACTGGCCCGATGAAACCCGGCAACCGGTGGCCGAAAGTTTTATACTTCCGGCTGCACGGTGCTAATTCCTGCAGAACGTTGAGTTCTGGCAGATAAGAGGATTTCAAAAACCTCTTCGCGCTGTCAGAAGAGGGTTTTTTATTTTTATTTTGTA
>NZ_BAZY01000003.1 GCF_001310975.1 Thermoanaerobacter thermocopriae JCM 7501 | reverse complement strand
TTCATATCAAAAAAATTTATTGGTTTCTCCATCAAAATCAAATAAAATTAGGATAACAATAGTTCAGTATACTATTTTTTAAAAGAGTGATTGTCAAAAAAAATTGATTAAAAAAACTGTATTTTTTTTTTTTTTTTTTGAAACTTTTTTAAAATTGACATTAGAAGAAACAAATGGTATAATTTTTCTTGTCAAATTATGTCGAAAAGAAGGGGAAACGGTGGAAGTATACAATTACAATGAGTATTATCTAATAAAGCATTTAATAACGAGTTTGAAACATTATCATTATACGACTTATTTACATAGTATAAGGGTTGCAAAACTTACTTACTTAGTTTCTAAAAAATTAGAATTACCTAAAGATGAGCAGATTTATAACTGTAAGGGGGGATTATTACACGATATTGGAAAAGTATTAGTACCTGTCACCATTTTAGACAAAGCTGGCTCGCTTACAGAGTTAGAATACGAGTTTGTAAAAATACATCCAACTTATGGTTCAGAAATGTTGAAAATTTTTCCTTCACTAAAAGATCTCGTCCCGGGTGTACTTTACCATCATGAAAGGCTGGATGGTTCCGGTTATCCTTTTGGTGTCAGTATTATTCCTTTAAGTGCGCAAATAATAGGAATTTGTGACTCTTTTGATGCAATGACTACAAGAAGGCCTTATAATGAAAAAAGATTAAGAAATATACAGGAGGCAATATTTGAACTAAAAACCCAATCACAAAAATATAATTACAAAATCGTAGAAGCACTGGAAGAAGTCTTGTGGGAGAAAAAGGAAAAACAACAACGCTTCATTTCTATATAATATAGGAGGGTAACAAATGAAAAGTATTAGAACGAAACTTTTGGTGTTTACAATCTTGGTTATATTTATTCCTCTTGTCATAACCGGATATTTTTCTACAAATATTGCAGAAAGTATTCTTAAATCTAAAATAAACAATTCCAATCAGGCAGCTTTGAATGTTTTAAACAAGCATATAAGTTATTTTAAACAAAATACAGAATCAACACTTCTCATGATATCTGAATCAGATACTATAATGAATTATGATGGAAGCAGTACCTCAGATGAGGCAGTGCTTAGAGAATTAGAAGAAGTAAAAAAATCTATGCCAGATGCAATGTATGTGTACTTTGGAACGCCTGACAAAAAGTATATTTTATATCCTCCTGATCCCAGCTTAAAAGACTATGATCCAACAGAAAGACCTTGGTATAAAGATGCCGAAAAAGCAGGAGAAAGTATTGTATGGACAGATCCATATCAAAATTTTGGTACAAAAGTACCTATGATAACTATAGCAAAGGCGGTTAGGAATTCAGATGGTAAATTATTAGGCGTATTGGGAATTGACATAAGTTTAGAACAGCTTTCTAAAAATTTATCCAGCATTAAAATCGGCAACTCAGGCTACATATACATAATCACAAAAGATGGAACTGTCATTTCTCATCCAGACGCAAAGCAATTATTTACTTCTGTAAAAAAATATGACTTTGGGAAAAAATTGCTAAATCTCAATAATACTACTATACATTACGTTTCAGGAAATACATATAAATTTGCTAGTGTAAGAAATCTTGACAGCTTTGGGTGGAAAGCAGTAGTTACAATGGAAGATAGTGAGCTAACAACAGATGTCATGAAAATGCGCAATTTTGTAATTACTGTGAGTATAATAGTATTACTCATTGGCTTTTTGGTAACTTATTTCTTTACAAATTCAATATCTTCAGGCATCAAGAGAGTGGTCACTGCTATGTCTTTAGCAGCTAAAGGAGATATTACTGTTAAAGCTGATGTAAAAGCAAAAGATGAAGTAGGAATATTAGCAAACAGCTTCAATACAATGATTGAAGGAATAAAAAAGCTTATCTTTGATATAAAAAGTGTATCAGAATCTGTAAATCATTCGGCTGAAAACATGGCTGTTGCTTCTGAACAAGCAGCACAAGCTACTCAAGACGTTGCAAAAGCTATTGAAGAAATTGCGCAAGGGGCATCCAGCCAAGCAAAAGAAACAGAGGAGAGCGCTAATGCCACTTTCTTACTTGGACAATTGATTGACAAATCCATTAAGAACGCTGATGAAATAAACCAAGAAGTATCAAATGTCAGCATGGTATCTAACGAAGGCTTATGATTATAGATGACTTAATCAAAAAGACACAACTGACAGTAGAAGCTAATAACAATGTAAAAGAATCCACAGATTATCTTTTAGAAAAATCTACGGAAATAAGCAAAATTGTAGAGACAATAACAGGAATAGCAGACCAGACAAATCTTTTATCTCTAAACGCAGCAATAGAGGCAGCGAGAGCAGGAGAGGCAGGGAGAGGCTTTGCAGTCGTAGCAGATGAGGTAAGAAAATTGGCAGAGCAGTCTTCACAAGCGGCGAGAAACATAGCAAACTTAATATCTGAAATACAAAGCACTATTAACAATACTTACAAGACAGTAGAAGATTCAACAAAATCAATAGAAGAGCAAAGCAATGCAGTCAATACCACAAAGGATGTATTTGAAGGAATACTTCATGCAGTGAATTTCATAGTAGAAAAAATTGACAATCTTGATAAATCTTTAAAAGAGATAGAATCCCACAAGAACAAAATAGTTGATTCAATCCAGAACATAGCAGCGGTATCAGAGGAGGCTGCAGCATCAGCGGAAGAAGTATCAGCAACTTCAGAGGAGCAATCAGCAATTGTGGAGGAAATGGCTTCAACAGCAAACGAACTTAAAAATTATGCCAATACGCTTATAGAAGCAATTAAGCAGTTTAAGGTTGAGTAAGCGGGAGAATTCCCGCTTTTTTAAATAATGTCAGCAGGATTTTTAATATGCTAAATAGAAATATAATATGTTATAAATTCAAAACTTACGGGTAACTAAAATATATTGTAAAAAGATTTAATAGCGACCATCTTTTAATGAAAAGGGCATATACCAAAATGACTTTAGAAAGGGTGAGAAAATAGATGAACCAAATAATTGAATGTGTTCCCAATTTTAGTGAAGGAAAAGATCAAGAAAAAATAGCACAGCTTGTCAAAGAGGTAGTATCTACGGAAGGGGTAAAGCTTTTAGACTATTCTTCAGACAAGGACCACAACAGGACTGTCATAACTTTTTGTGGCGATGCAAAAGGAGTAAAAGAAGCAGCTTTTAAGCTTATTAAAAGAGCTTCAGAGATAATTGATATGAGATATCATAAAGGAGAGCATCCTAGGATTGGAGCAACAGATGTGGTGCCTTTTATACCTGTTAAAAATGTTACAATGGAAGAATGTGTGCAAATTGCGAGGGAAGTTGGAGAAAGAGTTGGAAAAGAGCTTAATATACCAGTGTATTTATATGAGGAAGCAGCTACAACTCCTGAAAGAAAAAATCTGGAGAACATAAGGCGAGGAGAGTATGAAAACTTTTTTGAAAAGATAAAGCAGCCTGAGTGGAAGCCTGATTTTGGTCCGCAGGAAATGAATCCAAAAAGCGGTGCAACAGTGATTGGTGCAAGAAATTTTCTCATAGCTTATAATGTCAACCTTGCTACAGACAACATTGAAATAGCTAATAAAATTGCTAAAGCTATTAGATTTTCAAGCGGTGGTTACAGGTATGTTAAGGCGATAGGAGTAAACTTAAAAGAAAGAGGAATTGTGCAGGTGTCAATGAATCTTACTGATTTTAATAAAACACCTATTTACAGAGTTTTTGAAACAATTAAAGCAGAAGCTGAAAGGTATGGGGTAAATGTCATAGGTAGTGAAATTATAGGGCTTGTGCCAGCAAAAGCTTTGTTTGATGTGGCAAATTATTATTTAAGGATAGAGAACTTTTCTGAAAATATGGTTTTAGAGAATAAAATATACGAATGAGGTTTAAAATGGGAACAGATTTGTTAATATACAACATTAAGAAAATTTATGCACATCTTGACAATCGTCCTCTGTGTGGGAGTGACATGGAGAAGGTAGAGGAGATTGAAGATGCTTATATTGCAATAAAAGATGGAAAAATTTTAGCGGCAGGGAAATCACCTAACAAAAATCCACAGCACATACTGTGGATTTTTTTAAGCTTCATATTTTATATACCCTTGCTTCATATGGTCTTAAAATAACTTTTTCTTGAATATTATCATTAACTGGATAGTTGCTTATTAAAAGCTGAGGGGAGTTAGTGAACATCTCCTTTGGTACAGCAAAATTAACATTATCTTCTGAAAAGTTCAGCACAACCAAAAGCCTTTGATTGCCGTAACTTCTTGTATATGCAAAGATTTTTTCATCATCCTCATATAGCATAGTGATATCGCCGTATACAATAACAGGGTATTTTTTCCTAAGCTCAATTAGCTTCTTGTAATAATAAAATATAGAATTTTTATCCTCTAATGCTTTTTTTACATTTATTTCTTTATAATTAGGATTTACCTTAATCCATGGTATACCTGTGGTAAAACCTGCGTTTTTAGTATCATCCCATTGCATTGGTGTTCTCGCATGGTCTCGACTGCGCTTGTTCAAAATATCTAAAAGTTTCTCATCGCTTTTTCCTTGCTTTTTCATATCGTTATACCAATTCAGGGTTTCTATATCTCTAAATTCATCAATGCTTTCAAACTTGCAATTCGTCATACCAATCTCTTCACCTTGATAGATATACGGCGTTCCTTGCCATGTATGAAGAAATGTTGCCAAAAGTTTTGCTGATTCTACTCTGTATTCTTTATCATTTCCGAAACGTGAGACCATTCTTGGTTGATCATGATTGTTCAAGTATAGCGAATTCCAGCCTTTATCTTTTAACGCTAAGTACCATTTGTACATGATTTTCTTGAAATCTGTAAGCTTCCATGGTTTTATATCCCATTTGCTATTACCGCAGTCAATGTCCATGAGTTCAAAGTGAAATAACATGTTTAATTCATTTCTGTCATATTCCACATATAATTTTGCAATTTCAGGGGTTACAAATGGTGTTTCACCAACGGTCATGATGTCATACTTGCTTAAAACTTCTTTGTTCATTTCTTGCAAGTATTGATGAACCTTGGGACCGTTCGCGTAATATTTTGCGCCAACAAGGCCACCCTGCCTTTCGCCTTGTATATCATCTGGTAATCCTTCCACTTTTGAGATTAGATTTATAACATCCATTCTAAACCCATCAATACCTTTGTCAAGCCACCATTTCATCATTTTGTATATCTCTTGTCTGACCATAGGGTTATCCCAGTTTAGATCTGGTTGTTTGACAGCAAAAAGATGTAGGTAATATTCATTGGTTAGTGGGTCATATTCCCAGGCAGAGCCACTGAAAAATGATGTCCAGTTGTTAGGTGGACGGCCATTTTTGCCCTTTTTCCAAAAATAAAACTCTCTATATGGATTATCCTTTGATTTTCTTGATTCTAAAAACCACTTATGCTCATCTGATGTATGGTTTACAACCAAATCCATTACAATCTTTATACCTCGTTTGTGTGCTTGGCTTAAAAGCTCATCAAAATCTGACATTGTTCCAAACTCGTCCATAATACCATAATAGTCACTAATATCATAACCGTTATCTGCATTTGGCGATTGGTAAATTGGGTTTAGCCAAATAACATCAATTCCAAGTTCTTTTAAATAGTCAAGTTTAGTTATTATGCCTTGTAAATCTCCAATTCCATCACCATTTGTATCATAAAAACTGCGAGGATATATTTGATATACAACTGCCTCTTTCCACCATTTTCTTTGCATTACTTAAGACACTCCTTTCTCTTTTATCGTGTTATGTTCTGTTTTATCCCTTTACTGCACCAGCAGTTAATCCAGATATTATTCTCTTTTGGAATAAGAGGACCATTATTATAAGGGGCACTGTTACAACAACAGATGCTGCTGCAATATCTCCCCAAGGGAGGTCGTGTTCTCCAGGAAACATAGCAATACCGACGGGGACTGTTCTCATTGAGTCTTGTGTGTTAAATACAAGAGCAAATAGAAATTCATTCCATGCAGCTATAAACGTGAGAATAGCAGTTGTAAACATACCTGGTGTAGCAAGAGGCATTATTATCTTTAAAAATGCTTGCATAGGAGTAGCACCATCTACTTTTGCGGATTCCTCAAGTTCAAAAGGAATTTCTTTAAAAAATGAAGTTAAAATCCACAAAGAAAGAGGAATTGCAAAAGTAGTGTATGTTAATATAAGTCCTAAGTAACTATTCAATAAATTTATTTTTCTAAGAAATAGAAATAAGGGGCTAACGATAGCGATTCCAGGAAACATAGATACAGATAAAACTAAAGAAAGTATTATCGCTTTTCCTTTAAATTTAAGTCTTGCTAAAGCATATGATGCAAAAGAAGAAACAAAAAGGCTAAACAGAGTGGTAGATGAAGCAACAATAAAACTATTTTTCAAATAGGTTAAAAAAGGGCGTTTAGTAAACACATTTATATAATATCCCGTATAAATTTTACTTGGAATCCAGGTTGGAGGAATACTGAACAGTTCTTGCGGAGTTTTAAATGATGTAAGTAATTGCCATAAAAAAGGGAAAATTATATACACGAGAAATATTATTAAAAACACATAAAATACGATTTGGTTTGCAGTATTTTTAAATTTCATTTTTTCACCTCATTCTAAAATGTTTTTATCTAAAAGTTTTATATAGATCATTGCAAAAATGAACACAAAAACAAATATTATAACGGCTATTGCAGAACCGATTCCAAAATCGAGGTTCCTAAAAAGGGTCTTATATGCATATATTGAAAGGGTTTCTGTTGAGTTTCCTGGTCCTCCTCCTGTCATTACGAAAATGAGGTCAAACACTCTAAAAGCGTCTAATGTTCTAAATATGAGGGCAACTAAAATTGTAGGTTTTAACAATGGTAAAGTGATACTAAAAAATTGCCTTATACTTCCTGCACCATCTACTTTTGCCGCCTCATAAAGGTCATGAGATATGTTTTGAAGTCCGGCAAGCAATAATAATGCCATGAAAGGTGCAGTTTTCCATACATCTGCAAATATAGCTGATCCCATTGCTAAAGAAGGGCTACCCAACCAAGCTCTGTAACTATCAATCAAGCCCGTTTTCATTAAAATATCATTCAGTACACCAAATTGGTCATTATAAATGAATTTCCACATGAGGGCGGATACTATAGTGGGTATTGCCCATGGAATCAACACGGCAGCTCTTACCAATCCCGTACCTTTAAATTTTTTATTCATCAAAAGTGCCATTATCATTCCGAGCACTAACTCCAGTGCTACAGATACAACTGTAAAAACAATTGTATTTGAAGTTGCTGACCAAAATCTTGGGTCATGAAATAATGCAACATAATTTTGAAATCCCACAAAATGAGTCAATCCAGGAAGTTGAAGTTTCATATAATAAAGACTCAGTTTAAAAGTATTTAATACAGGATATAAAGCTATTGCAATAATACATAATAATGCTGGAGCAACTAATATATATCCCAATGCGGCTTCACTTAGTTGGTACTTAGATTGTTTAGTTGGGGATGTTAAATTTTTTTGTTCTACCACGTTATCACCTTCTTTATATTAAGTGGCAGCGAGAGCTGCCACTTTGGATTTGTATGAAGAAGTACATTAAGTTTACTTTTTACCTTCATTTTTAATTATGTCGTTCAAATCTTTTTCTATATTTTGTATAGCTTGCTGTGCCGTTATTTCTCCTGTCAAAGCTTTATGAAAGTTAATTTGCATTGAATCAGACATTTGAGGATAAAAAGGAGATACAGGTCTTGGCTTAGCTGTTATGAATGCATTATAAAAATCTGCCCAATAAGGATTTTTTGCCAAAACTTCTTCATCTTGATATAAAGATTTTATTGTTGGGAGATTGCCGCCTTCTAAAGCGGTTATCTTTTGACCTTCTTCACTTGTAACAAATTCTATAAATTTCCATGCTTCTTCAGGATGTTTTGAGTATTTGTTTATACCGAGATTCCATCCCCCTAAAACTGGGTTCCAGCTTGGCCGTTTTTTCCTTTTGGAATTGGAGCTATACCTACTTTACCTTTTATTGGGGAATCATCTCCATTTACTAAAGACCATGCATAAGGCCAGTTTCTCATAAAAATTGCTTCACCTTGTTGGAATACATTCCTTGCCTCTTCTTCTTGATACGTTGTTACACCTGGAGGAGCGATCTTTACTAAATCTATCAGGTATTGAAGTCCTGCTACTGCTTGTGGTGTGTTTATTGTCACTTTGTCTCCTTCAAGAACACTTCCACCATTGCTTCCTATAAGTTCTAAAGCATCGCAAACTAAACCTTCATATTGATTGCCCTGAAATACTATTCCATATTTAGTACCACCTTTACCAACATTTTCTTTTGACATTTGAATTAATTCATCCCAAGTTTTCGGAGGAGTATCTATGATATCTTTTCTATAATAGAGAACTCCTGCGTCTGTAAATCTTGGTACTGCCCACACATGGCCATTATATGTTACCGCTTCAACGGGTCCCGGTAAAAACTTTTCTCTCATTTCTTCTGTAAATTTATCATCTAATGGAAGTAACCAATCAGCAGCAGCAAATTCAGGTGTCCAAATAATGTCCATTGCTAAAACATCGATACTTGAATCTCCTGCTGACAATGCAGTGACATATGAATTATGTTGATCATCTGTAGAGTTGGGTAGTTCTTGAAATTTGACTTTAATATTTGGATATTTTTTTTTCAAAAGCTTCAATTAATTTTTGAGTAGCTGGTGTGGAATCTTTACCTGCAGAATAAGTAATTGTAACTGGTTCGTCTTTAGAAGTATTACTTGAAGTGGACGAGCTCGTGTTAGAACCACAACCAGCAATTAAAGTTACTATTAGTGCCAGCGAAACTATTAAGGTCAGGATTTTATTTTTTTTACCCATCAAAAACTCCTCCTTAACTAAATATAGTTTTGATGTTGTATAATAATTATATAAGAAATCGGTTGCAAAAATAATGTGATATTTTTAATATTTTGTGTAGTTTTTTATAAACTTTTATGTGTAAGGGAGGTAATTGATTTATTTCGTTGAAATATTTTATAAAGGTGGTTTTTATGTTATATAAAAATTTTGCTTTCATATATTTTAATAATAGTTATACCGCTTGTAATGGTGGCAGCGATAACAGGTAATATTACATCAAGATATATAAATGAAGAGGTAAGAAAGAGTACTTTTCAGACTTTAAATCAAGCTAATAAAAACATATCAAAGATGCTAGAAAATATGAAGAATACTATACTTTATATTTCGATGAATAAGGAACTTCAATATAATTTGTCACGCAATGACAAAGAAACTCCTTTTCAAATAAACAGAGAAGTTACAGCTATTAGGAACAGTATATTATATCCTGGAATATTTAATAAAAATTATTCTTCTATAGAGATTTTTGCTTTGCGTAAAAATCAATACCCAATGAGATTAGAACAAAATGATGTGATGTCTTCAAAAGTAGTAGAAGATAAAGAATGGTATAAAAAAACTATACAGCTAAATGGCAGGTTGTACTGGTATATAAACAATGATTTTGGGAAACAAATGATTTCTGTTTCGAGGTTGGTTTTCGATGTAAAAAATTTTACTAAACCTATAGCAGTTATTTCTGTAGATATGGATATGTCAAAAATTGCTTCAATAATATCTGATATACACCTTGGAAAAACTGGAAAGGTGTATCTCGTTGATGACAAAGGAGAGCTGATATATTCTGAAGACAAAAGCTTTTTATATCCTTATACCACTAAATTATACAATAGCAGTTCTAGAAGTAATTTTATTACTATGAATGGTAATAAAATAATGGTTATATACAATACTCTACCTCAAAATGGGTGGAAACTTGTCGGTATGATACCTCTGAATGAACTTAATGAAAAAGCTAAGATGATAAGAAATTTTATCTATCTTACTGCGCTTTTGAGTGTTGTAATTGCAGCCTTAATTTCTCTCTATTTTTCATACAGTATTTCACAGCCAATAATAAAACTTGCTACTGAAATGAAAAGAGTTGAGAAAGGAAATTTCAACATAAGTGTTGAAGAAAACTGGGATGGAGAAATAGGAGTATTATATTCAAGTTTTAACTACATGATAAAAAGGATAAATGAACTTATACATGAAGTGTATTTATCAAAAATAAAGGAAAAAGACGCGGAATTAAAGGCTTTGCAAGCACAGATAAATCCGCATTTTTTATACAATACACTTGATACTGTAAATTGGTTGGCAGTAAAGCACAATGCACCTGAAATAAGTAAGATTGTGAATTCTTTAGCATCAATTTTGAGATACAGCATTAATAAAGGGAATGATGTAACTACTGTTGATAAAGAACTTAAGCATGTCGAAAGCTATATTACAATTCAAAAAATCAGATTTAAAGATAAATTTGAGGTGAGTTTTAATATAGATAAAAGAATTTTACACTACAAGACGATAAAGTTAATTTTACAACCTCTTGTTGAAAATGCAATAATTCATGGGATAGAGACTTATGAAGGAAAAGGAAAAATTTTGATTAACGGTTATTTAGGTGATGGAAAAATTGTATTTGAGGTCATAAATAATGGTAATCCTATAGATTTGGATGTGGTAAATAAACTATTGGATTCGCCGTCAGAGGATAAAGACAGTTATGGAATACAGAATGTTAATGAAAGGATTAAGTTATATTATGGGGAAGAGTATGGACTTTATTACCAAGTAATAGATAACAATACTGTTGCCCGGATTGTAATTCCTGCTGTTTTGTGAGGTGGATTTTATGAAAATTTTAATTGTAGATGATGAGCCAATTGTAAGGGAAGGGCTTAAAAATAATGTTAATTGGCAGGAACTGGATTTACGCGTGGTAGGTTGCGAAGCTAATGGAAAAAGTGCTCTTCATGTGTTTAACAGAGAACAACCTGATATAATTTTAACGGATATACGTATGCCCTTTATGGATGGCCTCCAACTTACAAGGGAAGTTAAAAAGATTGATCCTCTAGTTGTGGTAATTTTGTTAAGTGCATATGATGATTTTAAATATGCTCAACAAGCTATAAGGTTAGGAGCCTTTGATTATATTTTAAAGCCTATCGACATTGACACGCTAAAAGAAACTGTAAGACGAGCGGTTTTAAAAAGAAAAGAATTATTGGACAAAAAAAAGGAACCATTACCATCCTTGAACAAAGAAGACTTGAAATTTTTTAAAGCAGAATATTATAAATATCCTTTAAAATTGGAAGAGAAATTATCAAAAGCGATAAAACGGGGAGATAAAGATTTGGCTCTTAATATTTTTAACGAGATTTGGAATGAATTTCGCGACAAAAATTATACAGAAGATTTATAAAGAGATGGGGGTTAGAGCTTGTTGCAGTTATTACGCGGTCGCTTATAGAAATTGGAGAAAATGCAGATATTTTATTTAAAGAAACGGACCCTTGGAGGCAAATTTCCGAATTATCTACCAAAGAAAACCTTCGAGAATGGATGGGAAATATAATAGAAGTAGTATGTGAATATGTTTCTCTTACTAAAAATTCTAAAAATAGGAAATTAATTGATGAGGCTATCAAACTAATACAAGAAAATTATAGTGATGTAAATATTTCTTTGAATAGCATCGCTGAAAAATTGTATATAACCCCAAATTATTTAAGTACTTTATTTAAAAGTGAAATGGGTGTCACATTTTCAGATTATTTAACTGCTTGCAGGATTGAAAAAGCAAAGGAACTTTTAAAAGATGTAAAGGTTAAAATCTACGAAGTAGCCGAAGCAGTTGGATATACTGATCAACACTATTTTAGCAAAGTTTTTAAAAACATAACAGGTTTTACTCCAAAAGAGTATAGAGAAAAAATATTGTAACAATTTTTTATGTTGTATTACGAAAATTATATCTCATTGGTATAATAGGTAGTGGTGGGAAAGTATATACACAGAGAGGGAGATGATCTTATGTTAATTAATGATTCATTAAAGGAGTATATTGAAAAAGTGGCCTCGGAGTCACCAACACCGGGTGGGGGAAGTGTTGCGGCGGTATCAGCAAGTCTTGGGATTGCCCTTTCTTCTATGGTTTATAACCTTACAATAGGGCGGAAATTTTACGAAGATTATACTGATGACATCAAAGAAAAAATTCAACAAGGGCTTAGTATATGTAGGCGACTTCTTGCTGAGTATGTAAAACTTATTGATGAAGATACTGTAGCTTATGACGAAGTGATAAAAGCGCTTAAGATGCCAAAAGATACTGAAGAAAATAGAAAAATAAGGAGCGAAGCGCTTCAAAAAGCTTATATTAATGCTATGAATGTTCCTTTAAAACTTGCGAGATTATGTGGAGAAGCTTTTACCCCGACGATGTTGATTGCGGAATACGGAAATCCTAATGCCATATCTGATGCGGCAGTTGGGGCGATTCTACTATATGCAGCAATAGAGGGAGCTGTTTTAAATGTTAAGGTGAATATTCCCTACATTAAAGATAGAGAAATTACTGAAAGTGCAAATAAAGAATGTGATGAGATTTTGGCAAAATACAAAAATATAAGGGATGAAATTGTAAATAAAGTTTTAAATAAAATTTCGGGATAGAGTGCGATGAGCACTCTTAATTTTATGCTATATTTAAACCAATATTGCCAAAAGTTCTTAAAATAAGCTTTAAATTTTGCATAAAAAATTGTTGCTACCGAAATATAAAGAAAAGAGAAGATTTTAAAAGATATCTATAAAAGAGGTTACTAAAATAATTTATTTTAGAATTTGTAACAAGCGATTAATAAAGTTATAATAAAGTTAGATGTCAGACAAGTCTATATGTTTACTACTTATATAAGTAGTAAACGGTAACAAAAAAATTTTTATGGGAGGTTATATGATGAAGAAGTGGCGTATTGTTTTAGCATTTGTGTTAATTATAGTGTTATCGGTTTCAGTTCTGTTATCAGGATGTTCTTCAAGGACAAAACAAGAAGGTACACAGCCTGAGGCCACACAAGAAACTAAAAACAAAGATTTTAGAGTAGGGTTAGTTACGGATGTTGGTGGTATTAATGACCGCAGTTTTAACCAAATGGCTTATGAAGGATTGCAAAAAGCTGCTAAGGAATTAGGTATTACAGTAAACGTAATACAATCCAAGAAAATGGAAGATTATGTACCAAACTTATCAAATTTTGCACAACAAGGTTATAATTTAGTAATTGCAGTAGGTTTTATGATGCACGATGCTGTTGAAGAGGTATCACAAAAATTTCCCGACACAAAATTTTTAATAATTGACTCAGAAATAACGGACAGGCCTAACGTTTCATCAGCTATGTTTAAGGAAGAGCAAGTTGGCTATCTTGTAGGCGCTATGGCTGGACTAATGGAAAAAGAAAAAGTTGGTAAGGTAAAAGGTACAAACACCATAGGTGTTGTTGGCGGAATGCAAATCCCACCAGTTGATCGCTTTATTGCTGGTTATCAACAAGGTGCAAAAGCTGTAAATCCGGACATAAAAATTCTACTCAATTATACAAATAATTTCGATGACCCAGCAACAGGTAAACAAATGGCTTTGACACAGATAAGCCAAGGAGCAGAAATCGTCTTCCAAGTTGCTGGTGGTACTGGCGAGGGTGTAATAAAAGCAGCTCAAGAGAAAAACGTGTATGCTATTGGTGTTGACGCAGACCAAAGCTATTTAGCTCCTGATCATGTTTTGACATCAGCGGTAAAAAGAGTTGATGTTGCAACATATGATGTTATAAAAGATACTTTAAATGGCAACTTTAAGAGTGGTATTGTATATTTTGACTTAAAGAATGATGGTGTTGGAATAGGTAAAGTGAATAAAGATGTTCCACAATCTATCATAGATAAAGTTAATCAGTTAGCACAAGATATAAAAGACGGTAAGATAACAGTATCTGACAAAGTTTCAAAATAAACTAAAACCATAAAAAACCGGGGCTGAATACTGTTCAGCCCCTTTTTGGAGGTAGGAGTATGAGTGCCATATTGGAAGTAAAAAATATTACGAAAGTGTTTCCTAAGGTTGTAGCAAATGACAATGTCAATCTTACAGTTGAAAAAGGAGAAATTCACGCTATACTTGGAGAAAATGGTGCTGGTAAATCCACTTTAATGAATATTATATACGGCTTATATAAACCGGATTCAGGTAAGCTTATTTTTGATGGTGAAGAACTTAATCTAAGTGGTCCTCATGAAGCTATTGAAAAAGGCATAGGAATGGTACATCAGCATTTTATGCTTATTCCTGTTTTGACAGTTGCAGAAAATATTGTATTAGGAGCGGAGCCTAAGGGTATAACTTATGATAGAAAAAAAGCAAATGAACTTATAAGAGAGATTTCAAAAAAATATCACTTAGAAATAGAGCCTGAAGCGAAAGTAAAAGATTTGTCTGTCGGTCTTCAGCAAAGAGTTGAGATTTTAAAAGCATTCTATAGAAAAGCGAAACTTTTGATACTTGATGAGCCAACAGCTATGCTTACTCCTCAGGAAATAGAAAAATTATTTGAAATAATGAGAGGACTTGTAAAACAAGGTATGTCTATAATATTTATAAGTCACAAGTTAGAAGAAGTATTAGAAATTTCTGATAGAGTTACTGTTATGAGAAGAGGTAAAACTGTTGGTACTTTGAACACAAAAGAAACGAATGAGCAAGAACTTGCTAATTTAATGGTTGGTAGAGAAGTAGTATTGAGAATAGAAAAGAGTGAGTACAAGCCAGGTGATGTCGTTTTAAGTGTTAAAAATTTAAATGTAGTTGACCAGCAGAACGTTCCTAAGGTTAAAAATGTAAGTTTTGAAATACACGAAGGAGAAATTTTTGGACTTGCAGGTATTGATGGAAATGGGCAATTAGAATTAGTGGAAGCTATAATGGGATTAAGGCCTAAGAAATCAGGCAATATTTTATTTTACGGAAAAGATGTTACAAATTTTACTACAAGACAGCTTTATAGAGAGGGTATATCGTATATTCCACAAGACAGGCAAGCAGATGGACTTGTTTTGGATTTTACAATTGCAGAAAATTTAATTTTGAGGGAATATAAGGATTCTACCTATTCTCGTCATGGTGTAATTCAATACAAAAAAGTTTATGAAAATGCTGAGAGAAAAGTTAAGGAGTTTGACATAAGACCTCCTGAGTACATGCTTAAAGCTCGTGGGTTATCAGGAGGAAATCAGCAAAAAGTTATTTTGGCAAGAGAGGTAGGATACAATCCTAAGCTTTTAATTGCAGTTCAGCCAACACGTGGAATGGATGTTGGTGCCATAGAATATATCCACAAGAGAATACTTGAATTAAGAGACAGAGGTGCTGCTGTATTTCTCATTTCATTAGAGCTAGAAGAAATAATGTCATTATCAGATAGGATTGGAGTTATATACAATGGACAGCTTATGGATATTTTGGACGGCAAAACTGCCACAAGAGAACAAATAGGAATGCTTATGGCTGGTTCACGATTTGATAAGACGACATTGGAGGCGAGATAATGAAAAATCTTTTAAAAGAACTGTATATTCCTGCTGCAGCTGTGCTTATAGCAATAATAGTTGGTTCTATTATAATGCTTATTACAGGATTTAATCCTATAACTGCTTATATATCTTTGTTTATAGGTGCTTTTGGCACAATCAATAATATTGCAAATACTCTTGCAGCTGCTGTGCCCCTTATATTGACAGGATTAGGTGTAGCTATATCTTTTAAAGCTGGACTATTTAATATAGGTGCAGAAGGACAGTATTGGATAGGTGCAATAGTAGGTGTTTGGGTAGGCTATAGTTTTACTGGATTACCTTGGTATATCCACATACCTTTTGCAGTTATAGCTGCAATGATAGCAGGAGGGCTTTGGGCAGGACTTATCCCGGGACTTGCAAAAGCCCATACCGGTGCTAACGAAGTTATAACTACTATGATGATGAGCTATATTGCTATATATTTTAGCCACTTTTTGCTTCAATTTGGGCCTATGATGGAGAAGGGAGGAACAATTCCTCAATCTCCCCGTATTAATGAAAGTGCAGTTATACCTGTTTTAATTAAGAATACTCAGCTTTCTTATGGAATTTTTATCGCACTTATTGCCGCTGTTTTCGTATATTGGCTTATGTTTAAAACGACATGGGGCTTTGAAATGAGAGCAGTAGGATATAATCAAAGAGCAGCAAGATACGCGGGTATGAATGTGCCTCTGAATATGGTGCTTTCATTGGGTTTAAGTGGCGCATTTGCAGGACTTGCTGGAGCAGTTCAGATGTTAGGAGTACAGCATAGACTCTATGATAGTTTTACATCAGGATATGGTTATACAGCAATAGTTGTAGCGCTTCTTGCAAATAACAATCCGCTAGGAGTTATATTTTCCGCAATTTTGTTTGCGGCTTTAGATACTGGTTCGCAGTATATGCAGCTCAATGCGCAGGTACCAGGTCAAATGGCAGACGTTATTACAGGGCTTATAGTGTTCTTTGTAGCAGCTCATAGAGTAGCAGAGGTTATAAAAAACAAATTTGCGAAAAACCGCAAAAAGGAGGCGCAAGTATAATGGAAATATTTTTAAATCCCCAACTTTGGGCAGCTACTTTGGCGATGGCAACACCATTGGCATTGCCTGCGCTAGGTGGTACCTTTTCTGAAAGGTCTGGTGTTGTAAATATAGCAATGGAAGGTATTATGCTTATTGCAGCATTTTTTGCTGTGGTGTTTGCTCATGCCACTGGTAGTGCTTGGTTAGGACTTTTGGGTGCTATGATTGTTGGGCTTATAGTAGCTTTGATTTTTGCGTGGGCGGCTGTAAGCTTAACGGCTAATCAAATAATTTTAGGTATGGCTATTAATATTTTTGCATCGGGTATTACGGCATACCTCTTAAATACAATATATGGTTTTACAGGAACTCCTGTTGACACTCCTATGCTACCTACTTTAGATATACCAGCAATTAAGAGTATACCATTTTTAGGCCAAGTTTTAAGTGGTCACAGTGTAATAGTATATTTGATGATAATAATTTTATTCATATCAAATTATTTTTTGTTTCACACAAATTTAGGTTTAAGACTTCGAGCAGTTGGTGAAAATCCCGAGGCGGCTGAAACAGCGGGTATAAATGTCATAAAATTAAGATATCTTGGCGTTGCTTTAAGTGGTATTCTTTCTGCCATGGGTGGTGCTTATCTGTCAATAGGTGCGTTAAATAGTTTTATCCCTGATATGACAAGTGGTAGAGGTTATATTGCACTGGCAGCAATGATATTTGGGAAATGGACGCCTTTTGGCTCTTTTGGAGCTGCACTTCTCTTTGGATTTGCAACAGCTCTTAGCATGCAGCTTCAAAATACGGCATTTTCTAAGAATATAATTATGATGTTGCCCTATATAGTAACAATACTTGCACTTGTTGGTGTCGGTGGAAAGAGCGTACCACCTGCTGCAGATGGAGTACCATATACACCGAAGAAATAGGGGGATTTTATGTCGATGCTGCTTCCTGAGAAAAAACCGCTGTATGAGCTCGCCTTAAGGAAAATGGAAGAATTGATAAAGACAGGGCAGTGGAAGGAAGGGAGTAAGCTTCCTTCTGAATCACAGCTTGCCAAGCAATTTGGTATTAGTCGAGCTACTTTAAGAGAAGCAATGAGAATTTTAGAGGAGGAAGGACTTATAATAAAACAGCAAGGAGTAGGAACTTTTGTAAAGAGAAAACCCCTTATCAAAAGTGGATTAGAAGAGTTATTTAGTGTTACCACTTTAATTGAAAGGCAAGGGATGGTACCGGGTACAAAAGATTTTACTGTATATAAACTTCCTGCCACCGAAAATGAGGCAAATCATTTAAAATTAAAACCTGGGGATATTATATATAAAGTAGAAAGGGTAAGAACAGCAGATGAGGTCCCTGTTGTATATTGCATAGACAGGTTACCTCAAAGCATTGTAGGAGAATCTTTTACTGGATTTGAACAATCTGTATTTTCTTACCTTGAAAATGAGCACTCTATTACAATAACTTATGCAATTTCTAATATAAGGGTTATAAAGCATGACCCTGTTGTTGAGAAAAAACTGATGATGGACAAAAATGATTCAATACTTCTTTTAGAGCAAGTGCATTACGATGAAAACAATACGCCAATCCTTTATTCTTCTAACTATTTTAATGCTTCTAAATTTGACTTCTATATTATACGCAAAAGAATATTATGAAAGTAGGTGTATAGGGTGGAACATAAAGATTATGAGAAGCTTATCGAGTTAGCAAAAGAAGCAAGGGAGAAGGCTTATGTACCTTACTCCCACTTTAAAGTAGGTGCATGTGTGCTTACTGAAGATGGGAAAACTTATCAAGGTTGCAACATTGAGAATGCTTCTTATGGCCTTACCAATTGTGCAGAAAGAACGGCTCTTTTTAGCGCTTATGCAAATGGAGAGAGAAAATTAAAAGCAATTGCTGTAGTTGCAGATACTGAAGGTCCTGTCTCTCCTTGTGGTGCATGTAGACAAGTAATGATGGAATTGGGTGGAGAGGACATGGTGGTAGTATTGAGCAACATGAAAGGCGATTACGCTGTTGTCACTGTTAAAGATTTATTGCCAGGTGCTTTTACCTCAAAAGATTTAGAGAAATAATATGAACATAAGCTCCTAGAAGAGGTGGTAAAATGTTCAAAAGAGTCATACTGATAGTTTTGGATAGCGTAGGAGTAGGAGAATTGCCGGATGCGTATAGGTTTGGAGATGAAGGTTCAAACACTTTAGGTCATGTGACAGAAAAGACAGGTGTCGAACTTCCTAATATGGGGCAATTAGGGTTAGGGAATATAATTCCTCTAAAAAGCGTTCCTGAAAACCCTAACGCTATTGGTGGATATGGCAAAATGGCTGAGAAATCAGCAGGGAAAGATACTACTACAGGCCATTGGGAGATAGCAGGACTCTTTATTAACAAACCATTTCCTACCTATCCCAATGGTTTTCCTGACGAAATTATCAAAGAATTTGAAAAAAGAATTGGAAGAAAAGTTTTGGGGAATAAACCTGCTTCAGGAACAGAAATAATAAAAGAGTTGGGAGAAGAACATGTAAAAACAGGTTTCCCAATAGTTTATACTTCTGCTGATAGTGTATTTCAAGTAGCAGCCCATGAGGATGTCATACCTCCTGTAGAACTTTATAGAATTTGTGAGATTGCCAGGGAAATATTAAAAGGTGACCATGCGGTGGGAAGAGTAATTGCAAGACCTTTTACTGGTTCTTCCGGAAATTTCGTGAGGACAGAAAATAGAAGAGATTTTTCTCTCAAACCTTTTGAACCTACCATACTGGATATGTTAAAAGAAGCTGGATATGAAGTTTTTGCTATAGGAAAATTGAAGATATTTTTGCTGGGCAAGGAATTACTGGGAAAAATCATACGACAAACAATGACGAAGGTATTACAGCTACTATAAAAGCAATGGATGAAGTTAATGATGGCTTGATTTTTACAAATTTAGTTGATTTTGACATGCTATATGGTCATAGAAATGATGTTGAAGGGTACGCAAAGGCTCTAAAGAATTTTGATGACAGACTTCCAGAAATTATGGAAAAACTTACAAAAGAAGATTTGCTCATTATAACTGCTGACCATGGGTGTGACCCTGCTACTGAAAGCACAGACCATTCAAGAGAATATGTCCCACTATTAGTTTATAGTCCTTTAATGAAACATGGAGTTAATTTAGGAGTAAGAAGCACATATGCGGACATTGCTGCTACAATAGCTGAAGTATTCGAGGTTGGTTCTACAAAACATGGCACATCCTTCTTGAGGGAATTACCTTTATGACAGGAGGTATAATTTATGCGGATGTATGACCTTATAATGAAAAAGAGAGACGGTGGAGTTCTTACAAAAGAAGAGATTAATTTTATAATCTCTTCTTATACAAAAGATTATATTCCTGATTATCAAATGAGTGCTTTAGCAATGGCTATATATTTTAGAGGAATGACGCCAGAAGAGACTGCACATCTTACTATGGCTATGGCTTACTCTGGCGATGTGATGGATTTGTCAGCTATTAAAGGAATCAAAGTTGATAAACACTCAACGGGTGGGGTGGCTGACACTACTACGCTGGTGCTTGCTCCGATGGTAGCAGCCTGTGGAGCACCTGTTGCAAAAATGTCAGGAAGAGGTTTAGGACATACTGGCGGGACGATAGATAAACTTGAGTCAATACCAGGAATGAGAGTAGAACTCAGTGAAGAGGAGTTTATCGACAATGTAAATAAATATGGGATTGCTATTATTGGGCAGACAAAAAATCTCACCCCTGCTGATAAAAAATTATATGCTTTAAGGGATGTTACTGCAACAGTAGATTCTATTCCTCTTATTGCAAGCTCTATTATGAGTAAAAAGATTGCCGCAGGTGCAGATGGAATAGTATTAGATGTAAAAGTTGGAAGAGGAGCTTTTATGAAAGATTTAGAAAGAGCCAAAGCACTTGCTAAATTGATGGTAGATATAGGTAATTCTGTTGGCAGAAAAACTGTTGCACATGTTACAAATATGGATTACCCACTTGGGCTTGCGATAGGAAATGCTCTTGAGATAGTAGAAGCTATTCACGTTTTGAAAGGTTACGGCTCTAAAGATTTATTGGAAGTATGTATGCTTTTAGGCTCTGATATGCTTCAGATTGCAGGTGTTGCAAAAGACGACAAAGAGGCGAGGATAAAACTAAAAGAAGCACTTGACAGTGGCAAAGCCCTACAAAAATTTAAAGAGTTTATAAAGGCACAAGGTGGAGATGAAAGAGTAGTTGATGATGTATCACTTTTACCACAGGCTAAGTATGTAAGACCTTGGATTGCTGACAGGAATGTATATATAAAAGACTTAATGGCTTTAGAGTTAGGTCTTATAGCGATGAAGTTAGGAGCCGGAAGGGAGAAAAAAGAAGACAAAATAGATTTAGCAGTTGGAATAATGTTAGGGGGAAAAGTTGGAGATATAATTAGGAAGGGAGAACCTATTGCGACGATATATGCCAATGATGAAAGCAAATTAGAGTGGGCTTTTGATGAAATCAAAAATACATTCTCCTTTCAGATGAGCCTGTAGAAAGGCCGACATTAATATTTGAATAGTATAGTGTGCGATTCTTCCTTGAGAGGAATCGCTTTTTTGTATTAAAGTTTCATCAATTAAAGCCGATAAATATATATTGAGGTTTTCTAAATCCACTTTAGAAGGGGAGAAATGCAAATGGGAAAGACTATTCGTGCTCAACTTATACGTTCATTTGTAATAATAGGAATCCTTATTGTCATTTTAACTTTTACAATTAATGTAGGCCTTATTAATACTATTCAGAATATCGAAAATCTAAGAAAATATGTAGTTAATCAGGTAATCAATGTGTCGAATGCTCAAGTTCAAATTGCAGTGTTAAGCGGTAACATACAGCAAACTTTAAACGATTACATGCATGGAAATGCGACAAATTTTTCTGTAGGAGTACCAATTAGTTCGATAGAGACGTATGTAAGTAATATTCAAAATAGTTTAGATGATTATAAAAACACAAAAAACTATGAACTCCTTAAAAAAAATTTATCAGCTATTAATGAGGGTATTCAAAACTTAAAGAAAGCAGTAAATGAATTACCTGAAAGGTATGACTCTGTTAATGATAGTGATAAAGTAGTAACTATTGGTTATTATTTGAATCACATTCAAAGCAGTTTAAATGATTTTAGTTCTACATATTCTCAAGGTTTTTTGCCGTATTTCAATCAAATGATAGAAGATAATAAAAAGAATTTTTACGTATCACTTAGTATAAGTATTGCAATCATAGTGATAATTTTAATTTACACAGCTGTAATTGTGAGGAAGTTAAGGAAGTTTGCAAAACTTATAAATTCCGAAATTGATAAGGCAGTAAAACAATCAGAGGAAGTCATGAATTATGCCGTTGATATAAAAAACAAATCAGAAGAAAATACAACAAATATAACCTCATCAAAACAGGGCTTAGAAGATTTAGTAAATGGGATTAACGTAATTTCCGAAAATGTAAATGAAGTGCTGATTCTATTACTAAGGTTTCGGAGACTAATGAAAATTTGTCACAAGTTTCTGATAAACTTATGAGAGACATGAATGAAGCAATGATGAAAATCAAAGAAATGGAAGAAAATGCACACAGGCAAGGAGAAGAAGTTAAATCATTGATTGAATCCTTACAAGAAAGTTTGGAAACTTCTAAAAATACTTCAAAACAATTGAATGAGCTAGAAAAAAGAATGGGTGGTATAAAAGATATTCTTTATTCAATATCAGATATAGCTGAGCAGACAAATCTTTTGGCACTTAATGCGGCAATCGAAGCGGCAAGAGCTGGAGAAAACGGAAGAGGTTTTGCAGTTGTGGCAGAAGAAATAAGGAAACTTGCAGCACAATCTACAGAAAGTGTAGAAAGAATAGGAGAAATAATAGAATCTCTTACCCAATTTACGAGGGAAACTGTTGATAATGTTATCAAAAACATCGATACTTCAACAAAAGCATCCATCGAGGTAAATAAAGTATTAGATATTTTTGAACAGACGAAAGAAGGGTTTGATAAAGTATCTGATATTATTAGTGAAATTTCTGTTGCGGCAGAAGAAACAGCAGTAAGTTCTAACCAAACGCTGCAGGCTATGAAAAATGTGATGACAGCATCACAAAATATATCTGCACAAGTAGAAGAATTGTTGGCTTCTTCTCAGCAACTTTTGGCTGAGATAAATGTAGTAGATGAAAATAATTTGAAAAACCTTGACCACATAAAAGAACAGGTTGAATATACTGAAGAGCAAAAGGCTAATATGCAAAAAATTACGAATATAGTAAAACAGCTGTAGTTATTGACACCAACGGCTATATGGCTTATAATTTACTTAGACAGCGTGCGACTGGTTAAGGCATGAGCTGGTAAGGTAACTAATACCTTGCCAGCTTTTAATTTTTAGAGAGGAGGATTTTTATGAAAAGGATATTTGAGCTTACAATGAAAGACATTGAGAGAATGGACAAAAATACACTCATTGAAACAATCAAAACTTCCGAAGGAAGGACGGTAATGGCAGAGACTATTGTTACAGTTCCACCGCTTATCTATGGGGTATCAAACATGGAGCTTGCAGCGGCTTTTGGCAGTGATATGATTACGTTGAATTTTTTGACTTTCAAAAACCATTTATTTTTGGTATAGACGACATAGAAATAAACTTTTCAGCTGGGCCTTCCGAAGTACAAAAAATAGTCGAAATAGCTTCCAAAAACGCAGAGGATTTTGACTATATTAAGAGACTCAAAAAGATAGTTGGAAGGTTTATAGGTGTAAATATAGAACCAGTTCCTGAAGGAGTAAAGTATGTAGAGGGACGAAAATTAAATAGAGAAAATCTTTTAAAAGCTAAAGAGTACGGATTTGATTATATCGTTATAACTGGGAATCCCAATACAGGGGTAAGTGTCAGTACGATAATAAAAGGAATAGAATTAGCAAAAGAGATTTTGGGTGAAAATATGATGATCATTGCTGGGAAAATGCACGGTGCTGGTTCAGGGAACATATATGAAGACAAAATTTTAAAGGATTTTGTAAAAGCAGGTGCTGACTGTGTTTTGATACCAGCGCTGGTACTGTCCCAGGAATTGATTTAAATCTTGCGAAAAGGCAGATAGATGCAATACATGAGGAAAGTGCTTTAGCAATGACTACAATTGGTACCTCACAGGAAGGTTCACAAAAAAGCACAATAGAATTTATCGGAGTTCAATCAAAAATGGCAGGGGCAGACATACAGCATATAGGAGATGCAGGATATGCAGGAGTGGCACTTCCTGAAAACATAATGGCACTTTCTATTGCTATAAGAGGAGTAAGGCATACTTATAGGAGAATGGCATATTCTTTGAATAAGTAATAAGTATATACATTACCTTCTTTTGGCAATGGCATTATCAGAAACCTCCAATTTAAATGTATTTTTATTATTCCTTAACTTTAATTATAAATTGTTTTTCAAATAATTCAATGAAAAACGAGGGTGTGATTTAAAGATATATGTGAAATTATCAATAATTAGTTATTGACAAACTGCAAAATAGATTATATAATATTTGCAAACGAATACTAAATTACGGCGTGTTACTGGAAAAGCAGGCATGAGCCGGACAAGGTATTATTACCTTGCCGGCTCTTTTTGTTTAAATGCCTGAAAAATAAAAATAAGGAGGTTTTTATATGAAGTGGTTAGCAAGTGTTCAAAAACTTGGTAAAGCCTTAATGCTTCCAGTCGCTGTATTACCTGCAGCAGCATTGCTTTTAAGGCTTGGAGCACCTGATGTTTTCAACATTCCTTTTATCATGCAGGCAGGTGCAGCGGTATTTGACAATTTACCCCTCATCTTTGCTATAGGTATTGCAATAGGTTTTGCAGAAGGGGACGGGGTTGCGGCTCTTGCTGCAGCGGTAGGCTATTTTGTACTGACAAAAGGTGCGACAACTATAAACAAAGATATCAACATGGGAGTTTTAGGCGGTATTTTAATGGGTATCATAGCCGGTTATCTGTATAACAAGTATCATGATATTAAACTTCCTGATTTCTTAGGCTTCTTTGGTGGAAAAAGATTTGTGCCTATTGTAACAGCTTTCGTGGCAATTGTGTTAGCTTTTGCAATGGGATATGTATGGCCTCCAATACAGAATGGCATATATGCTGTAGGCGAATGGATAATTGGAGCAGGAGTACTTGGAGTATTTGTATATGGTGTACTCAATAGGCTGTTGATTCCTTTTGGACTTCATCACGTTATAAACAGTCTTGTCTGGTTTGTATTTGGCACTTTTAAAACAGCAGCTGGCAAAGTTGTAACTGGAGATTTAAACAGATTCTTTGCAGGCGACCCAACAGCAGGAACATTTATGGCAGGGTTTTATCCTATTATGATGTTTGGGCTTCCAGTAGCAGCACTGGCTATGTGGGCAGCAGCAAAGCCAAACCAAAGAAAAGCTGTGTCTGGTGTGTTAATAAGTGCAGCTCTTACAGCATTTCTAACAGGTATTACAGAGCCTATTGAATTTTCATTTATGTTCTTGGCGCCAGTACTTTATGTAATACACGCTCTTTTGACGGGTTTATCTCTTGCTATAACTTATGTTCTTGGTATAAAAGATGGCTTTGGCTTTTCAGCTGGTCTCATTGATTATATCTTAAGCTATGGTATAGCTACAAAACCACTTTTACTCCTTCTAATAGGTATAATTTATGGTGCAATATACTATGTAATTTTCTACTATATAATAGTGAAATTCAACCTGGCAACTCCTGGCAGATTAGAGGAAGAAGCTGTTGACCAATATGCAGACATGTCAAAATCAGAACTTGGTAATATTGCTGTACAATACGTAGAAGTATTGGGTGGAACAGAAAACATCCAATCTTTGGAGGCTTGCATAACAAGGTTGCGCTTGACTGTGAAAGACGATACAATAATAGACGATGATAAACTTAAAAAGTTAGGAGCGACAGGTGTAATTAGAATGGGCAAAAATGCATTGCAAGTAATTGTTGGTACAAAAGCTGATTTGATTGCACAAGAAATGAGAAAACACATGAAGAAAGCAGGAGGTAAAATTTAAGGTAAAAATGTTTTAGGCGGCCGTAAACTGGCCGCCACCAAAATTATTTTAGGAAGTTTGAAATATATGGGTATAATAAAATATTGTAAAAAATACAGAAAGGGCTGATTACATGTTTAACATATTTAAAAAGAAAAAATACGTAGATATATATTCTCCTATTAATGGTATATTGTTAAAAATCGAAGATGTGCCAGATCCTGTATTTTCACAAAAAATGGTAGGGGATGGAGTGGCGTTAGAACCTACGGAAGGTATTGTATATTCGCCGGTCAACGGCACCATTATACAATTGTTTCCTACAAAACATGCTTTGGGATTAAAAACAGAAGAAGGTTTAGAATTATTAATTCATATTGGGATGGATACAGTAGAAATGAAAGGAAATGGATTTGAAAGTTTTGTTTCGGAAGGTGAAAAAGTCAAAGTAGGAGATAAGTTGATAAAATTTGATATGGAATTGGTTAAAAAAGAACACCCATTGACATCTCCAATTATTATTACTAATATGGATATAGTGGATAAAATTGTAAAAGAACCTGACGGTGAGGAAGTAAGAGCTGAAAAGACAAAGATTATGAGAGTATACCTCAAGTGAAAAGTGAGGTATTAATTATGTATCAAGTGGTAAAAGTTCTTAACAATAATGTGTGTATGGCAAAAGATGATAAAAGTGTGGAATGCGTAGTCATTGGAAAAGGCATAGGATTTGGCAAAAGACCAGGTGATATTATTGAAGAAGATAAATTAGAAAAAATATTTTATGTACAAGAAGATGTTAATAAAATTAAATTTTCTGAGTTAATGGAAGAGATAAGAGGAGATGTAATAGGGATTGCAGAAGAAATTATAGCGATGGCAGAAAAAATAAAAGGAAAGAAACTTAATGAGCATATACACATTGCACTTGCTGATCATATTGCTTTTGCAATTGAAAGAATAAATATGGGAATAGATATAAAAAATCCTTTTAATATGGAGATAAAAGCTTTATATAAAGATGATTACAATATTGCATTAAAAGCGTTAGAACTGATAAAGCAAAGGCTTAATATTTCACTACCCGAAGATGAAGCAGGCTTTATAGCACTTCATTTGCATGCTGCTGTAGAAAATGCTGATTTGTCAAATACTTTGAAAAATACTAGATTGATTTCTCAATTAGTGTCAATAATTGAAAATCAATTAGGAAAACATATTGATAGAGATTCGATTGATTATCTAAGACTTGTAACTCACCTGCGCTTTGCTATTGATAGGTTAGAAAAAAATACACCAATAGCAAATGAACTTTTAGCCTCGATAAAGAAAAAATTTAAGGGAGCTTATAAGATAGCAATGCAAGTCTCAAAAGTAATAGAAAATACATTAGGAAAAGAAGTTCCCGAAGAAGAAATAGGATATATTGCAATACACATTCAACGATTAATCAATACTATTTAGCAAACCCGAACTAAAATTAATTTTAGTTCGGGTTTTGCAATTTTGCATTGTAAAAATTGCAAAATACTATTGACTTTATAAATGGTTACATATAAAATATCTTATATAGAATTTTTGAAGGGGGAAGCTAAATGGCTCTTAAAAAGGGGAAGAAAGTCTATATTGTTGATACGACTTTAAGGGATGGAGAGCAAACTGCAGGAGTTGTGTTTGCAAATAACGAAAAAATCAGAATTGCACAAATGTTAGATGAAATTGGGATAGACCAATTAGAAGTAGGTATTCCCACAATGGGAGGAGACGAAAAAGAAACTGTTGCAAAAATTGCAAAGCTTGGATTGAATGCCAGCATAATGGCATGGAATAGAGCAGTAGTAAAAGATGTTCAAGAGTCTTTGGAATGTGGCGTTGATGCAGTTGCAATCTCTGTGTCTACTTCTGATATTCACATTGAGCATAAACTTAAAAAGACAAGACAATGGGTTTTGGACAATATGACAGAAGCAGTTAAATTCGCGAAAAAAGAAGGTGTATATGTTTCTGTAAACGCAGAAGATGCCTCTCGTACAGATATGGACTTTCTTATTGAATTTGCCAAATGTGCAAAACAGGCAGGAGCAGATCGTTTAAGATTTTGTGACACTGTAGGCTTTTTAGATCCCTTCAAAACTTACGACATGGTCAAAACAATAAAAGAAGCTGTTGATATTGATATTGAAATGCATACTCATAATGACTTTGGAATGGCCACTGCCAACGCTCTTGCGGGTATGAAAGCAGGAGCCAATTTTATAGGAGTTACTGTAAACGGCCTTGGAGAAAGAGCCGGAAATGCTGCTTTAGAAGAGGTTGTAATGGCATTAAAGCACGTCTATAAAATAGATTTAGGAATAGATACAACTAAGTTTAGGGAGATTTCCGAATATGTTGCTTTAGCCTCAGGAAGACAGTTGCCAGCATGGAAAGCTATAGTTGGAACAAATGTCTTTGCTCATGAGTCAGGTATTCATGTAGATGGTGCCCTTAAAAATCCTTACACATACGAAATATTTAACCCTGATGAAGTAGGCCTTGAAAGGCAGATTGTGATAGGCAAGCATTCTGGTACTGCAGCTCTTATTAATAAGTTTAAAGAATATGGCAGAGTTTTAACAGAAGAAGAAGCAAATCAGCTTTTGCCTCATGTAAGAAAATTAGCTATACAGCTTAAGAGGCCGCTTTTTGATAAAGAGCTGATGTACCTTTATGAGGATGTTATTAAAAATAGAGAAAAGGCTATATAAAATTATGTTACAGGAGTGAAGGCAATGAATCTTACGCAGAAAATATTATCTTCTCACCTTGTAGAAGGAGAAATGGTGAAAGGTCGAGAAATAGCAATTAAAATTGACCAAACTTTGACTCAAGACTCTACTGGTACCATGGCGTACCTACAATTAGAGGCTCTCGGTATCGATAGAGTAAAAACTGAGCTTTCTGTTGCTTACATTGACCACAATACATTACAGCAAGGTCCTGAAAACGCGGATGACCACAGATATATTCAGACTGTTGCAGCAAAATATGGCATATATTTTTCAAGGCCTGGCAATGGAATCTGCCATCAAGTACATTGCGAAAGATTCGGAAGGCCTGGGAAAACTCTTTTAGGTTCTGATAGCCATACGCCAACAGCAGGTGGGTTAGGAATGTTAGCTATAGGAGCAGGAGGATTAGATGTTGCTTTGGCTATGGCGGGAGAGCCTTACAGAATTATTATGCCTTCCATTGTAAATGTGAGACTTACTGGGAAGCTTAGACCTTGGGTATCCGCAAAGGATGTAATATTAGAGCTTTTAAGAAGACTTACAGTAAAAGGTGGAGTTGGGAAGATTTTCGAATACTCGGGAGATGGGGTAAAAACTCTATCAGTACCCGAAAGAGCTACAATTGCCAATATGGGAGCAGAGTTAGGAGCTACTACTTCAATTTTTCCCTCAGATGAAAGGACTTATGAATTTTTAAAAGCCCAAGGAAGAGAAAATGCATTTGTGCCTTTGGCTGCTGATGAAGATGCAGAATATGATGAGGTCATTGAAATAAACCTTGATGAACTGGAACCATTAGTAGCACTCCCTCATAGTCCTGATAATGTTGTAAAAGTTAAAGATGCAGGAAGACCAAAAGTTGACCAAGTTGCTATAGGGTCATGTACAAATTCCTCTTATGCTGATTTAATGAAAGTTGCTTCCATATTGAGAGGTAAAGTTATTCCAGAACATGTAAGCCTTGTAATTGCTCCGGGTTCAAGACAAGTTCTTAATATGCTAGCAAAAAATGGTGCGCTTTCTGACTTAATCTCAGCAGGTGCGAGAATATTGGAAAGTGCTTGTGGTCCCTGCATTGGCATGGGTCAAGCTCCTGCAACAGGGGCAATTTCTGTAAGAACCTTTAATAGAAACTTTTATGGTAGAAGTGGTACTAAGTCAGCATCAGTGTATCTTGTAAGCCCTGAAGTTGCTGCTGCTGCGGCTTTGACAGGTTATTTAATTGATCCTAGAGAATTAGGAGAAGCCCCTGAAGTCCCCTATGTAGAAAAGTTTGAAATAAATGATAACATGATTGTTAAACCACCGGAGGATAGAGAAAAAGTTGAAGTAATAAAAGGTCCTAATATAAAGCCATTTCCTCTTAACACTCCTCTTTCTGATATAGAAAAGAGGGTGCTAATTAAAGTAGGAGATGACATAACTACAGACCATATAATGCCTTCAAATGCTAAGTTGTTGCCATTAAGGTCTAATATTCCTGAACTTTCGAAACACTGCTTTGAGATAATAGATGAAAACTTTTCGAAAAGGGCGATTGAATGGGGCGGTGGTATAATTGTCGGTGGGGTAAATTACGGACAAGGTTCAAGCCGAGAGCACGCAGCATTGGCTCCGCTTTACTTAGGAGTAAAGGCTGTTATAGCAAAGTCATTTGCAAGAATACACAAAGCAAACCTTATAAATAGTGGAATTCTTCCTCTTACTTTTGTAGATGAAAAAGATTATGAAACATTGAGGTTGGGGATGTTTTAAAGATAGAAAATGCAGTAGAACAAGTAAAAAGAGGCGGCAGGATAACAGTAAAAAACCAAACGAAAGGCACAACTTTTGAAGTAAATCTTGATGTTTCAGATAGAAACAGAGAAGTACTCATAGCAGGCGGAATGATAAATTATGTAAAAAGTAAAAATAAAACAAATTAAGGCACTTACTATAAAGTAGGTGCCTTAATTTGTAATGAATTATTTGTTTACAGGTTTATTGTTTTCATCTACAAATATTACTTTAGGCTTATAATTTTTGCTTCCTCATCATCTATTATTGCGTAAGATATTATGATGATTATGTCGCCTACCTGACATAGTCTTGCTGCTGCACCGTTTATGCATATTGTACCTGAGCCTCTTTCGCCTTCTATTGCATAAGTGTCAAATCTTGCACCGTTGTTGATGCTTAAAACTTGTACTTTTTCATTTGGCAGTATATCAGCAAGTTCCATTAAATCTTTATCAATGGTTATAGAGCCTTGATAATTTAAATTTGTCTCCGTTACAATTGCTCTGTGTATTTTTGATTTCATCATAAACCTTTGCATTATATATTTTCCCCCCACAATAGATTATCTATAAGCCTTGTTGTCCCAATAAAGCAAGCTATTGCAATAAGTGCTTTATCTTTTATATAAGTTAAGTCTTTTAATGTATCAGGATGAACGCAGGAGACATATTGGACTTTGCATAAAGGTTCTGAGTTTAAGACTTCCTCTACTTTTTTTATTATAGTATTAGCATTTCTTTCGCCATCTAAAAGTAATTTTTCAGCTTCTTTTAAAGATTTCGAAAGTATTGTGGCGGCTTTTCTTTCTTCAGGATTTAGATATACATTTCTTGAGCTCATTGCTAAACCGTCACTTTCCCTTACAATAGGCGCTTTGATTATTTCTACAGGGAAATTTAAGTCTTCTACCATTTTCTTTATTACTGCAACTTGTTGGGCGTCTTTTTGTCCGAAAACTGCGATGTCAGGTGTGAAAATGTTAAATAATTTTGCCACAACTGTTGTGACGCCTTTAAAATGACCGGGCCTGAAAGCTCCGCAAAGTTTTTCAGTAATTTTATCTACATTTACTGTTGTGAGAAGTTCAGAAGGATACATTTCCTCTACAGAAGGAGCAAAAACAAGGTTACATCCTTCTTTTTTAAGAAGTTTTAAATCCCTTTCCAAGTCTCGAGGATATCTATCAAAGTCTTCATTAGGTCCGAATTGAATTGGATTTACAAATATGCTTACAGCTACAAAATCTGAATGCTTTTTTGCAATTCTTACGAGGGACAAATGGCCCTCGTGCAAATATCCCATTGTAGGTACAAGTCCAATTTTTTTACCTGATAGTTTTTGTTCTTTAATTATATTTTTTACATCACTAATTTTATCTGTTACTATCATTTATTCTCCCTCTTTTCTAAAGTAAAAGAATGTTCTTCATCTGGGAATAGACCTTGTTGTACTTCTTTAATGTAGGCATTTATGCCCTCTATCATTATTTTTTCAATATTAGCGTATTGTTTTACAAATTTAGGCCTATGACCTTGAGTTATTCCCAACATGTCGTGGGTGACGAGGATTTGGCCATCGCAGTAAGGACCTGCTCCTATTCCAATAGTTGGAACTGAAATATTTTCTGCAATGTCTTTTGCAAGCTCCATTGGGATGCTTTCAAGCACCAGGCACATATGCCAGCTTGTTCTAATATTTTTGCATCGTTAAAAATTTTTTTGGCTTTCTCTTTTTCTTTGCCTTGGACTTTATATCCTCCCAATTGATGTACTGATTGAGGAGTGAGACCGAGATGACCTACCACTGGTATTCCTGCATCTACTATGGCTTTGACTATTGAAGCTATTTCTTCTCCACCCTCCAACTTTACAGCGTGAGCTCCGCCTTCTGCAATAAGCTTTGCAGCATTAGTCATAGCCTGTTCTTTTGATATGTGATATGACATGAAAGGCATGTCGGCAACTACAAAGGCACGATTTACTGCCTTAGATACTGCTTTTGTGTGATGTATCATGTCCTCCATTGTGACAGGTATTGTGCTTTGGTATCCTAAAACCACCATTCCGAGAGAATCTCCTACTAAAATCATGTCAATTCCGCAATTATCGAGGATTTTAGCTGTGGGAAAGTCATAAGCAGTTAAAGCTACAATCTTTCTTCCTTCTTTCTTAAATTTCTTTAGTGTGAGAGTTGTTACCTTTTCCTCCATTTAATATCCCCTCCAGTTTAAAATATTTTTCATCACTTAAATTTCCTTTTTTATAGGCTATATCAAGAGTTAATTTACCTAAACTTTTATAGAGTTCTTTAAGATTTGGATCTTTTATATTTTCAAGGTGAAGTTTTATAGTATTTATATCTCCTCTTGCTATAGGACCAGTCAAGGCTTTAGGTATTCCATTTTCTTTTATATTTTTTAAAGTTCCTTCCATTAGAGGAATTAGGGCCTCAGGATAATCTTCAAAAGGAAAGCCTGATTCTTTTAAAAGAAGCAAACTAAATTTTGAAAGTGCTACAAGGTAATTTGAGGCTACAACACAAGCAGCGTGATAAAGGGGTCTTACTACATTGTTTAAAACTATGTATTTACCTGATATTTTATTTACCATTTCTTTTCCAATTTCAACTGCTTTTTCATCTCCTTCTAAAGTGAAATAGGATTCTGGAAGAAGTTCTAAAGCTGCTGATACAGAGGGGCACGTTTGTATAGGATGCATTACCATGATAAAATTATTTTCATCTTTAAGAGGATTTAAAACTTCTAAATTTAAAGCTCCACTTAAGTGAGCAAAAATTTTTTCTTTAAGTATTTCTTTGTGTTGACTTAAATTGTTTACTACTTCTGGTATGCTACTGTCATTTGTACTTATTATGATTACATCAGCATTTGTAATAATCTCTTCATAATTATAAAAGGCTTTAGATTGTGTAAATTCAGCCGATTTTTTGGCTGATTCTAAATTTCTACTTAAAAAACCTGAGATATTAATACCCTTTTGGGATAACAAAAAAGCGAGGCTTGTTCCTACAACACCAGCCCCGATAAATCCAATTTTCAATAGTTTTCCCTCCTTTTAATTAAGACAAAAAACCTTCCACGGATGGGAAGGTAAATCTTCTTTATTTCCCGTCCCGGTCTTGTGATCCTGGCGGGGCCGAAATGAGCCTATTGAATTTTTATTAAGTGTGTGGTTCTATAAAGATACCACCACTTTTGGAATAATAGCACAATGGGATTTTGTAGTCAATAAAGACAATTACTATTCTAGCTTCCTTGCAAAAATGAGATACCCTGTGTGTCCTACCATTAAATCTTCTGGCCTTAACCTTTGAGGGTTTAATTTATATTTTCTAAGTATAATTTCACTGACTTCTGAAATATAAAAGCCAGCTTTTTCAAGTGCAGCCAAACTTTCAGATACTTGATTTGTAGTGGGAACTAATATTCCTAGGTGTCCTGCAGGTTTTAGCGCTTTCCTTACTTCTTCTAAAACTTCCCACGGTTTTCTAACATCTAAGAAAAATGCGTCCAAGTCTCTTTCTTTGATTCCCTCATTTATAGATTTATTGTACATTATGACATTATCAAATTCCGAAAACTCCCTGAGATTTTTTTGCGCCAGTTTATAAAATTCTTCTCTTTGCTCATATGTATATACTCTTCCATAAGGCCCTAAAATACGAGAGAGGTATACAGTAAAAGCACCAGAACCAGTTCCAGCTTCACCTACTCTTTTGCCTGGAAAAATGTCAAGGCGCATCGCAATGTAATTTGCTTCTTTTGGATAGATAATTTGTGTTTGACGCTTTAAATAGTGCATTATATAATCAAATGTATCGCAGTTAAGTACATAATATTTTACTCCTTGTACTTCAAAGCTATTTCCAGGTTTTATTTGAGACAAGAATTCTGTGTCAATTTGACCTTTTGGAAGCCCAATTTTAGAGGGAGAAGATAGATCCACTACTTTTTTAAAATTGTCTGGTCCTATTATTACGCGTTTTGTAGTTATTGGTGATGTCATGGTTGTTCCCCCTTTCTTTTAAAAAGGTTTTTATGCCTATATATTATAACACATTGTTTTATAAAGTTACAGATTTAAAGGATATTTTCAAGAATAGGTTTTTCGTTTTGAGGTATATGCCTAATTAACATTTTAATAGCTTTAAGCTGTGCACTGCTTAGGTCTTTATTTTTCGTATCCACATAACTTTTTAGTTTTTCCATGTTTATTTCTATTTCATCAATTTCTCTATGCTCTATTAGCATTGCCCATTTTTTATTTATATTTTTCCATTCTTTTTCTACTGTTTTTATGTTTTTTTGTGCTTCTTCCCAATGCTCTTTTTCTATGTTTTGCTGCACTTTTGTTAACATTTTATTTAAATTTTCAGAGGTTTTATCAAGGTATTTAAAAGATATAATATCTAAAAGCACTATAAAAATAACGACAGATATCATCAAAGGAACTACATATCGCACATTTAATCTTCCTTTCTGTAAACAGTTAAAACTTTATTGGTGTCTAAAGAGGCAAAGAGTACTTCTTTGACATTTTGTATTTTCCACATTTTCAGCTGTTCATTTAGCCATTCCATATCAATACCTGCTTTCTGCATATTCTGATGCATAATTCTTCCGTCTATTATTATAGGAAGTGGTAATCCCTCGTATTGGGGAGTTAAATTTAGGTCTTGAGGAGTTACAGGCCTTTTGTCGCTCTTTGGTATAACGCTTAAACTGCCATTTGTTTCAAGTATTGCATATTCCACATCGGCTATATTAGGGTAACCTTTTACTCTTAATTCTTCCAAAAGGTCATTTATATTGTAGCGTTCTTTTTGAAGTTGAGACGTTAGGATTTTACCTTTTTCAATTAAAATAGTAGGTGTACCGCAAATTATAGCTCTTGCTCTTAAGCTTTTCATTGACAAGTAGGATAAAAAAAGTTGCGAAACTAAAAGGGTTAAAATAGGTATAATACCAGATAAAAGAGGAATTCCTTTATTTTGCATAGGAATTGCAACTAAGTCTGCTATCATGATTGCCACTACTAACTCATAGGGCTGAAGTTGACCTATTTGCTGTTTTCCTGAAATTCTCATAAATATTACTATAAGAGCGTATAAAATTAGGGTACGGAAAAATAATATTAGCATAATGTCACCCTTTCTAAGTCTTCATATATAGTATTGTTGAAGGACTTTGAAAATATTCATTTATATTTATTCTGCTCTTTTTCATAAAACTTTGTTAAGGAATTTTTTGGAATGTAAAATTTTCAATGATAACGTTTTATAACAATTTATGATATAGTATGTAAATTTACAAACTGTTATAATATAGATGAGGGATAAATAAAATATAGGGGTTGAAGTACTATGTATAAACTTTTTGTCACAGATGCTGATGGGAGTTTATTAAATAGCAATTCTGAAATTTCTGATAAAAATAAAGAAGCAATTAGAGAGGTGATTTCAAAGGGGGTAATTTTTACTATCGCAACTGGTCGTATGTTTTCTTCTATCCTTCCCTATGCCCTTAAACTTAATATTAATGCTCCAGTAATTTCTTATAATGGCGCTTTAATAAAAGATATTTATACTAAAAAAGTATATTATTACAATCCGATACAAACAGAGGACGCAATATTTGCGATAAGATTGTTAAAAGAAAGTGGATATCATATTAACCTCTATATTGATGATGAGCTATACGTGGAAAAAATAACTGATAGAGTAGAGTGGTACCTTTCTTTTAACAATGTTACTGTAAATGCGGTGGGCAATTTGGAGGAATTTCTTGAGAAGACGGGAAGCGTAACAGCTAAAATCTATGCGATAAATGATATTAAAAATCCCATTTCTATTGATGCACAAGTTTACGACGAAATTGCAAAAAGGTTGACTATTTCTACATCTGGAGGAGGACATTTAGAGATTAATGCAAAAGGAGTAAGCAAGGGTAATGCTTTAAAAACTCTTGCCAATATGTACAACATAAAAAGAGATCAGGTAGTGGCGGTTGGAGACAATCTAAATGACTTGTCAATGATAGAATATGCAGGACTAGGAGTGGCTATGGGAAACGCTCCTGACATTGTAAAGATAAAAGCAGATTATACAACTTTATCAAATGATGAAGATGGAGTTGCGCATGTAATAGATAAATTTTTCTTAAATAAAAAGTCAGTAGCTGTGTAGTAACCAGTTTAAACGAAAGGGAATAAAATATATTACCGCGAGGCGGTAATATATTTTTATTTTAGGTGATGACCATGGAAGGGATGGTTATAAAATTTATCAGTTTGGTTATTATATTTGTTGGGATTTTATATATGTTATTCTCTTTTTTGCCTCTATTTTGCGAAAAAGTACAAAAAATTGAGTTAAAGGAGGAATCAGTCAAAAAAAATACATGAAAATGAGTGAAAAAATCTATTGACAAAATTCCTATAAAAAAGTAAAATAACATAAAGCGAAAACGATTAATCCTGGGAGTGATTAAGATGAGTGCAACAATAAAAGATGTGGCGAGAGAAGCAAAAGTATCAATTGCTACGGTTTCGAGAGTGTTAAATAACAGTGCTGTCGTTACGGACGAGACAAGGCAAAAAGTATTAGAAGCTATAAAAAAGACTGGATACAAACCAAATGCATTGGCTCGTAGTTTAAAGATCCAAAAGACTCATACTATAGGCTTATAATTCCAGATATTTCTAGCACTTTCTATCCCGAAGTAGTTAGAGGGATAGAGGATATTGCTGCCATGTATAACTATAACATATTTTTGTGTAACACTGACCAAAAAGAGGAAAAGGAAATCAAATATATAGAAATATTGGGAGAAAAGCAGGTAGACGGGATTATATTTATGGGGGATATTGTAAGGGACAGTGTCATACAAACATTTAACGAATTTGGTGTACCGGTAGTACTGGCAGGTACTCAAGACAAAGATAAAAGATTTCCTAGTGTTATGATTGACAATGAAAAAGCTGCATACGATGCAGTCAAATACTTGATTTCTTTAGGACACAAAAAAATAGCTATGATTTCAGGGCCTATGAATGACCCGATAGGAGGTCTTCAAAGGATTGAGGGTTACAAAAAAGCTCTCCAAGAACATGGCATAAAATATGACCCTGATTTAGTAGTAGAAGGAGAATTTAAAACTCGGAAAGCGTATTTAGCTATGTTAAAGCTTTTGGAATACAAAGTAGATGCAGTATTTGCTGCATCAGATGATATGGCTGCTGCTGCTATAAACGCGATATTTGACTCAAATCTCAAAGTACCAGAAGATATCCATGTAGTGGGTTTTGACAATACTTATATTTCTACTATTTTTAAGCCGACAATTACTACAATACAACAGCCTGCTTATGATATAGGAGCTGTTAGCATGAGACTTTTAACAAAACTTTTAGCAAAAGAACCGATTGAAGAAATGCACGTTATTTTGCCTCATCAGTTGATTGTAAGAGAATCTACTGGTTTTGGAGAAGAAAAAATAGCCGTTAAGGCTATTTTTTTTGTAAATTATTATGTTATACTGGTGTTAGGAGGGAGGTTATATGGAAAGATTGTTGATTATAGACGATGAAGAGATGTTTGTAAAAGGTTTAAAACTTTCTTTAGAAGAAGAAGGCTTTGAAATTGATACTGCTTACGACGGAGAAGAAGGTCTTGACAAGGTTCGTTTGGGAAATTATGACCTAGTAATTTTAGATATTATGCTTCCTAAGTTAGATGGTTTTTCTGTGTGTAGAGAGATAAGAACTTTTTCAAATATACCAATAATTATGCTTACTGCAAGGGGAGAGGATGTTGACAGGATTGTGGGAATAGAAATAGGAGCCGATGATTATTTGGCGAAGCCTTTTAACACGAGAGAACTTATTGCGAGGATAAGAGCGCTTTTAAGAAGAGCTACAAATCCTTATACTAAGAAAAAAGACGAAATAAAAAGGGGAGAACTTTATATAAGTATTCCCGAAAGGGCAGTTTACAAAAGAGGAAAGAGAATTGAGCTTACCAATAAAGAATTTGAAATTTTAGTGTTGTTAGCATCTAATCCAGGAAAGGTTTATACAAAAGATAAATTGCTAGACTTGGTATGGGGATTTGATTTTTACGGTGATACAAATACTGTTACAGTGCATGTGAGAAAACTTAGAGAGAAAATTGAAGATGACCCTGCAAATCCTCAATATATTTTCACCAAATGGGGTGCAGGATACTATATGAAGTAAAGGTGATAAAATGAGTTTAAGGTGGAAAATTTTCTCTTTATATTTGACAATTTTAATAATTTCATTGGCATTAACAGGTCTTTATCTTTACCGTTACATTGAAGGGAGTTATTTAGAGAATGTCAGAGTCAATAATTTAATGCAAGCCAATATGGTATCTAATTTTGTATCAAGATTTGTAGGTACCGCTTCTTCTCATTTGATTGAGCCAACGATAATGGAGTATGCAAAACAAATAAATTCAAGAATACTTTTTACTAATATAAATGGAAAAGTATTGGTGGATTCTGCTTCCTCTAAAGAATTTGAAGGAAAAGTAATAAAGGATTACAACGATATAAAAGAGGCTTTAAATGGCAAGGGTTCTACAAGTATTCATGATATAAATGGTGTAGGTTGGGCGATGTATACTGCAGTCCCTGTTATAGCCAAAAACAATGTAGTAGGGGCAATACTTATATCTTCTTCTATAGATAACATAATAGGCCTTTTGAAATCTATAAAATATCGCATGATATATACTTTTACAGGTATTGGATTTTTAGTAAGCTTTTTAAGCCTTTTGGTGGCTTCTTATATTACCAATCCTTTAAAACGATTAACAGAAGCAGCAAATATTTTATCTCAAGGTAAATTGGACTATAAAGTCGAGGTAAAAAGCAATGATGAAATTGGGAAATTGGCTAATGCTTTTAATAAGATGAGTTTTAGTTTAGTGAAAATAGATGAAGAACGGAAAAGATTTGTTTCGGATGCTTCTCATGAACTAAAAACTCCTCTGGCATCTGTAAAAGCGTTGATAGAATCTTTAATAAATAGCAAAAACCAGGACATAACATTTTATAAAGAAATATTAAAGGATGTAAACGGCGAGCTGGATAGGATGACAAGATTGGTAAATGATTTATTGGAATTGGCGAGAATGGATAAAATTAAAGCAGTAAAAGTTAGAAAAAGTGAGATAAGCGAAATTATATTAGATGTAATAGAAAGTCTATTTCCTCTTGCAAAGACAAAAGATATAAATCTTAAATTTGAAGGTAAAAATAATGTTTTTGCAGAAGTTGATCCAGACAGGTTTTATAGGATGGTCTATAATATTGTAGAAAATGGAATAAAATATACTAATGAAGGTGGAAATGTGATGGTAAGCCTAGAAGAAGATGAAAACAATATTTACCTTGCTGTAGCAGATAATGGCATAGGTATAAGTGAAGAAAATCTTCCAAAGATATTCGAACGATTTACAAGAGTGGATACTGCAAGGTCTAAAAAAAGTGGAGGCTTTGGCTTAGGGCTTGCTATTGCTAAAGAGATAATAGATATTCATGAAGGCAAAGTCACAGTGGTAAGTAAAGTTGGAGAAGGAACCGTATTTAAAATTTCCCTTCCTAAAAAGAAAAGGGATTAAACTTTTTAATTATTTTTTTATGTTTATTTAATGTTTGTGTAACAAAAGTATAATAAGATTAAACCAAAGGGAGGGAATAAAAGTGAAAAGAATTGCTTTAGTATTGATAGTCATGTTTGTTTTGACGCTGGCGGGGTGCTTTGCGAAAGTTAATAACAGCGAAAAAAATAGTCCTATAAATCCCAAGCCTATAGTGCAAGACGTGTCGAAAGAGATTTCTCTTTATTTTTTAAATGATAAAATGAATGGCCTTATTTTAGAAAGGAGACTTATTTCTAAAGATGCTGATGTTTTAAAACAAGTTGTAGCTGAAATGATTAAAGGGCCAACGGATGAATATGCAAAACCGGTATTTCCTAATGGGACGAAGCTAATTTCTATAGAATTGCAGGAGGGAATTGCTTTTGTAAACTTTTCTAAGGAATTTTTACAGGACAGTGAAGATGAAGGGATAGACAAATTAAGAGTTGCTGCATTGGTAAATGCTTTGACTGATATACCCGGAGTCGAAAGCGTTCAAATACTAGTGGAAGGAAATAAAATTGATGCAGTAGGAAAATACAAAATAGGTTTAGATCCTTTAAAAAGAATGATATTGGTAGGGGATGTATACAATAACCCAGATAGGATAAAGAAACTACAAGAAAGAGCAGATTTAGGGAAAGAAACGTGGCGTTTTGACCCTATCCAACTTCTTAGGCAAGAAGGCGGAATAATAGGAATTGGAAGTGAAGATGAATTGACATTAAAAAATGAAAACAATGGTGTAGCTTATGTAGAGGCGATACACAACAATAAAATGTACAGTATAACATTAATTCAGCCTCTTGGTAAAGGGGACAACTATATTTGGGTTATTGACAATGTGAAGGCCAAATTTACTGAAATACCTGAAACGAATCCTGCTGAAGGAGAGACCTTTATATACGGTATAGTGAAGGCTATCGATTATGAAAACAGGATTATAACAATTGAAAGGGAATACCAGGATTCTCAGGATATGAAAAATCAAGTAGGGCCAGATATAAAAGTATTGCCTGATGCTATTATACATTTTCAGGCAAAAGTCGGCTATGACAGCCAAGGTGGATTTAAGTATGCAGAAAAAGATATTAACTTTGCAGAAATAAAAATAGGAGATGAGTTAGGTATAATATTAACCAAGGATAAAGAGGCGAGAGCTATAATAGTTTCAGATAGAAGCAATATATCTTATGAACCAAATATCAAAGTAGTTTCTCCAGTTAAAAATGATGTAGTGACAAGTCCTTTCAAAGTAATAGGTAAAGCGAGAGTATTTGAGGGAAATGTAAATATAAGGCTTGTTGACAGCAATGGCAATATTTTAAGTGAGACTGTTGTGCAAGCTACGGCTGGTGCTCCTTCTTGGGGAGATTTTGAAGCTATAATCTCTTACAAAGCTTTAAAAGAGCCTCAAAACGGCATTCTTCAGGTTTTCTCTCTAAGCCCTAAAGATGGTTCTGTACAAAACCTCGTTTCTGTTCCATTAAAACTTAAGTAAATTTAGCATCTCAAGGCAAGTTGGATGCTTTTAGCGATTACTTCGGCTATCTCAAATACAAACCCTAATCTTACTGAGTTTAAAAGAAATGAGTCGTAGACATCGACAATGCTACTATTGATACATCTCCTACAGAAGGAAGTATTTTCCCCACGCCTTTTCCAGGGTATAGTGGGGCTTTTTTTATTGAAATTTTTCCTATACTTTCTTTTCCTCCCAAGGAAGCATCTATAGCTATAATTTTACTGTTAGGATGTTTCTTTTTTATGTATTTTATGTTTTCTTCTAAGTTCATAGCGTGGATTGGAGACTTTAAAGTGCCATAAACATGATAAATTGGTGGAAGTGATTTTATCAGTAGATTTCCTACGATAGGTCCTAAAGAATCACTTATAAATCTATCTGTACCAATACACAAAAAAATCGAATTAGGACTTAAACATGTACTTAAAAAATTTGATATGAAATAAATTGCATTTGAGTCGTCATATTTAAGCCTTAATTCTTCCATCTATAAGTAGCCTCCTTTACAAATAAATTGAATTAAAATTTTTATAACAAGAAATAATAAAAAATGCGTAATATTATGTGAAAGGAATGACTAATGTTGAAGAGGCTAAAATTTTATTTAGTTGTGGTTATTGTAATCGCTCTTTTCACTACTATGTTTATGTTTAAGACAAATTTTGAAGAACCTATTTATTTTTCTCAACAAAGTTTGTGGGAAAAAAATAAAGAACAACTTACAAAAGAAGAGAATAATAGTTGCAAAGAAGAACAACCTATTGATTCAAAAAAAGACAAAGAAAAAAAAGAAATGGCAAGGCTCGAAAACCAACAAAAAGAAGAAGCCTATGATTTAGAAAATAACAAAAAAACGCAAAAGGAAAATAGTAATGATGATAGAGTGATAGTTACTTTAGAAAAGATTTTACAAGTACGAAATGAGATGGATCCTTCACAAAAAGCTAGAGTAATAAATATTCTCCTTAAATTAGGAAAAGATGATATGAGCGAAATTATGAAAATGGCTCAAAAAGGCTTAACGCAAGAGGATAGTGATAAAATAATGGAAATATTAAAAAATAAGCTTTCCTCGGAAGAGATCAGCTACCTTGTAGAAATAGCAAATGAATATTTTGCAAAAAATAAACCCTTTCTTGAATTTAGAAAGGTTTATAAATTTAACAAAATTTATTTATTTATAAGATTTTTAAACTGATAATTTACTTCTTTGCCATTTACCATTATAGAAATAAAACCAAAGTCATTGTATATATCATTTGTGTTTCCTTCTACGTCTGTTCCATAAGTCGTGATGTATCTTATTTCATCATTTAAAGTAGTGTAAAATTTGCTTTTGCCGTTGTATATAATCCACACATTTTTACCTGTATTTTCTTTGAACTCTTTTAGAGTTTCTTCAAATAAAGTAGCTTCTTTAACGTCTTTGAAGCCATCGCTTCCCCATACTGGTTTGGGAAGTATGATAAAAAGGTTATCTCCTTTTACGTTGTTAAGCTGTTCTTTAAACCAACTCCATTGATTTTTATCCGGATTTAAAAGGCTTCCACTGCGATTGTTAAGCACAATAAATGTAGAATTATTATAATTATACATTGTGTATTTATCACCGGTTGTGATATATTTAACTTTTAGGTTTTTTAACACTTTTTCATTTACATCTCCTAAGAATATAGCCAATGGGTATTCCGCGTTTGCAATATCTGCTGCTTTTAAAGATATATGCAACTTCAAAAGGGTGTTATATTTAGTATCACCAAACACCATGAATTTAAAGGAATCATAAGTGTTTTTTACAATTACTTCTTTGTTATATGGGTCTATTTGCGTAAATTCTGTAACATGAGGAAGCACTGATGTGTCAAATTTTGAACCTTGCCCTACTTTAACAGGCAAAATAGCTTTTTCTCCCAGCACATTTGCGACAAGTGCACCGGTTACATCTAAATTAGATGAGACAAACATTCCATTTTTATCTATATTTCCAACGTTATTATAAACCTCCCAAGTAATATCTTGCGGCTCTATTAAGGCCCTATAGCCTTTTATATTCTTTGCAGTGACTGTTATAGGTATGCTTTTGTTTTTATCAATGACTATATTAGCTGGATTAAAACGTATGTCTACAGGTTTGTCAAGTGAAGTTATCTTGATAGTCCCAATAGCATTTCCTACTCTTGCAGTTATAACACCTTCTCCTACGCTTGTTGGCATAAAAGTATTACCACTAAATACTCCTGTGATTCCATTTACTGAAAACAAAACTTCTTCTGGATTAATTGTGACAGGGTTGTAATTTTTATCGTATCCTTTTACGGTAATTGTCCTATGAAGTCCTTTAAAAACGTTAGTATCTGATGCTTCTAATTTTAAGGCATATAGATTACCTTGAGGTGCTGTATTAAATATTCCTATTCCGTTTGCTACTTTTCGTTCATAGCCTTCAGGAGGATGGTTCGCAAGCTTAGCTTCAGTATCTCCCAAAGGCCTTACAGCCATCTGCGTGGACCCGCCGCCATCTAAATTCAAAGCATCATATGCACCTAAAGATATCATTAAATTTGCCATTTCTTGCTGTGTCATTCCGCGGGTTGAAGAGCCGTCAACAGTTGCAATAATCAAATATTTTTTGTCTTGAGTATAGCCTATTGCCGATCTTGCCGTATAGCCTTTTATTTCATGGGTAAAAGGTGCAATTTTTCCATCTTTTACAAGAATTGTACCGCCACTTACAGCCATTTTAAGATTTTCAAAAGGCGGATTTGTCCTTATATCTTTTTGTATTACATCTCCTGGCTTTAAAGTGAGTAAATTTTGTCCTACATAGCCTGCACCAGCTAACACATATCCGTCCTGCGGTATTTCGACAGGAGCTGTCCTTGCCTTACTTCTAATACCCTGTCGTTACCATCCACGACGACTTCTACTAACTGAGGTACATTTTCATTTGCTCCTGGAGATGTTGAAAACCAGTCCCTTGTGTACATCACTAAATACTCAAAGGTACTGCTTATTTTATTTATTGCGGCAAGAGGAAGTTTTGTGCCGTTTGGAAGAGTAACGGACATGCTTTTTGACCAATATTCTATTGAAGGTATGCCATTTGCGTCAATAGAAAAAGTAGCTAACTTTCCTATATTTGAAGGGTCTGTTATTAACCTTCCATCTTTTACTGTTGCCCCTATTACAAATCCTGTTGTTGTATCGAAGAAATCACCATTTACAGAAGCTACAGCACCATAAGTATTTGCCATGTCTCGCACAGACATTCTGTTTTTTATGCCCGAAGGATTGAAAATCACCGATACATCAGTATATTTATCAGTTAAATCTACTTTTAGTACATTTACATTTATCCATCCTTCAGTTGTAAAATAGACTATATTTTTATGTACAACTCCTTTGCTTAAATTTTGCGTAAATTCTTTTCTGTCAAGGATTGTATATGTATTGGCCTTTACATTTTGAGTTGGAAAGGTTAAAAGCAGTAGAAGAATGCTAACACCTAAAGATAGAATTTTTTTAATGTTCAATTATATCCCTCCCGTTGTTTTTTATTATGTTTTACATATGTTTTCTTTTACTAGTTAATTGTACCATTGTATTATTACAGGTGTATTACAAAAGCATAAATATTCGTCTAACAATTATTATTTACCGAGTGAATAAAGTTGAAACAATTAATTTTTAAAGCGTATAATAGAGATTTTGAAAGTATAGTTAAAAAAATTAAAGTATACAGAGGATAAATAGCCAAAATAGTCGTTTTTAATGAGTTATGCCTATTGTGAAATTTCATTTTTTCTATTATAATTTATTTCGTCACTGGTGTCGGGATGTGGCGCAGTTGGTAGCGCACGTGCTTTGGGAGCATGGGGTCGGGGGTTCAAGTCCCTCCATCCCGACCATTGTGGTCGTATAGCTCAGCTGGGAGAGCACCTGCCTTACAAGCAGGGGGTCATAGGTTCGAGTCCTATTGCGACCACCATTTTTAAAAATTCAATACTGTGGAGGGATACCCAAGTGGCCAAAGGGGGCAGACTGTAAATCTGTTGGCTGACGCCTTCGATGGTTCGAATCCATCTCCCTCCACCATGGAAAAAGAAGACCGAAAGGTCTTTTTTTATTTTCTCCTTTAAATGTCTTGACATGGTAAAAAAATGTAGTATAATATTATTTGAAGGAGAAAATTATTATTTATTAATAAAAATTTAATGAAGGAGGAACCTTTTATGAGAGAAATGACAAAACATAATCTTGGAGAAGCCTATGCTGGTGAAAGCCAAGCCCACATGAGGTATCAAATTTTGCGGATGTGGCCGAAAAAGAAGGAAAACCTAATATTGCAAGACTTTTCAGAGCTATTTCTTATGCTGATTGGTACATGCTACAAATCACTACAAGACTCTTGGAGAAGTTGGAAATACTGTTGAAAATCTTGAAAAAGCTATAGAAGGCGAAACATTTGAAGTAGAAGAAATGTATCCTGCTTATAACGCTGTTGCAGAGCTGCAGGAAGAGGCTAGTGCTAAAAAAAGCATCCATTATGCTATAGAAGCAGAAAAAATACACGCAAAATTGTATACTGAGGCAAAAGAAGCTGCCTTAAAAGGAGAAGACATTAAAATATCAAAAGTTTACATATGTCCTGTATGTGGTTATACAACAGTTGATGTGTTACCTGAAAAGTGCCCTATTTGCGGCGTGCCAAAAGAGAAATTTGTGGAATTCTAAAAGAGCGTGCTTTTTGCATGCTCTTTTTTTAGATGCTAATTTATAATAAGACCAAGGAAAATAAAAGTCAACACCAAGTTTTAACCTATATTTTTAGATGGAAACTTCAAGGTTCTGCTTCATTTTCACTAGAGAGAAATGCAGCAGCCCTCATTATTTTAAAAAATCTTGATGGCATAATCGAAGTATGTTATAAATAATACTGTAATTTACTTTAATTTGCTTTTTAGTATTAGTTTTTTATAGGGGGTTTTGAAAATGACAATAATATTTGTTGGGAAAAACAATCAAGTTACCATAAAAGGGGCAAAAAGTGTAGAAAAGCTTGCAAAAGAGTTGAATATAAGCTTAGAGTCACATGTTTTTGTCAAAAATGGAGAGATTGTTACTCCAGATGAAATTCTTCAAGATGAGGATACAGTGGAAGTAATATCAGTGATCTCTGGTGGTTAATAGAAAGGGGATTTGATAATTGAAGTGTGTAAGATGCAAAAAAAAGGCTGTTATTGTTCTAAGGAGACATAATGCAGCTTTTTGTGCTGATTGCTTTTTACATTATTACAAGAATCAAGTTTTAAAAAACATCCGAAAAAATAGGATGTTTGAAAAAGGCGAAAAGGTTTTAGTAGTAGTCTCTGGTGGTAAAGACAGCATGGCTCTTTGGGATATTTTAGTTAAGGAAGGCTACAATGTGGTTGCGATGTATATAAATCTTGGAATTGGAGAATATTCAAACAGGTCGCAAGAGGTTGTTGAGAAATTTGCAAAGGAGAATAACCTTCCACTTATTGTAAAAAACATCAAAAAAGAGTTTGGGCTTGATATATATAAGCTTTCAAAGACTTTGAGACGGAGCCCTTGCTCTGTATGCGGGTCAATTAAAAGATATTTGTTCAACAAAGTGGCATATGACGGAGGTTTTTCAGCTGTTGCAACAGGTCACAATTTGGACGACGAGGCGGCAACACTTTTTGGCAATGTCTTGAACTGGGAAGAAGGGTACCTTGCAAGACAAGGGCCAGTACTACCTCAAACTCATCCAAAACTTATAAAGAAAGTAAAGCCACTTTATACTTTAACAGAGAGAGAAAACATGTACTATGTGCTTTTGAATAAGATTGAATTTTTGCATGAAGAGTGTCCTCATTCTGTTGGGGCACGTTCAATTCTCTATAAAGAAGTGCTAAACAAACTTGAAGAGGAAAGCCCTGGCACAAAGCAAAGGTTTTTAAGTGGCTTCCTTGAAAAGGGCAAAAAGCATTTTCAGGACGTTAGAGAAAGGCTTGAGCTAAAAGAATGTAAAAATTGCGGTCAGGTCACAACAACTGAGGAGTGCTCATTTTGTAGATTTGTGAGAATTTGTAACCAGCAATAGTAGACTTAGAATCAAAAAGGGCTGGTAGCTTTAAAAATCCGAAAAGTCCAGCCCTTTTCCCATGCAAGCGCCCAAAGAAAGATACCACAGATTTTTTACAATTTTTAGAATTTCACACTGAAAGTTGGCAGAATTGATTTTTGATTAAAGTCTGCCAAAGTTCGATTAGATTTTAAGGACTCATAGTTGAAGTTACAAACTGGGTAAGGGGTGTGAAAATGCATGAACTTATTTGACATGATGCTTAAAAACTATTTTGATGAAAAAATGCTTGAAAAACTTTCAAAAGTGAAAATTCTTATCATTGGTTGTGGCGGGCTTGGTTCAAATATTGCAGTAATGCTTGTAAGAAGCGGTATTAAAAACCTCACAATAGTTGATTTTGACAAGGTAGACATTTTAAACCTCAACAGGCAAAACTACTTTTTCTATCAAGTGGGAGAAGAAAAGGTGTCAGCACTTAAAGATATTCTTTCTAAAATAAACCCATCTGTGAATGTAAAAGCTAAAAACGTAAAAATTGATGAATCGAACCTAGATGAGCTAATCTTACAACATGATATAATTGTTGAAGCTGTTGACAATGAGCTTACAAAAACACTGATTTTTCGAAAAGCACATGAGCATAGTAAGAAAGTGGTTTTAGCCTCAGGGGTTGCGGGGTTTGGCGACTGCGAAAATATTAAAATAAAGCGTGGCAAGGGCTTTGCAATTATAGGCGATTTTGTGACATCAATTAATGAAAAAAAACCTTTTGCACCCAAGGTCATAGCGGTTGCTGCAATGCAGGCAGATGAAGTATTAAGGATAGTGAGTGAGCTTGAATAAAATATTGTCAAGAATTTTATTTCTGAGAAAAACTAACCTAACATGCTATAGATTTTTGACACCTTTATTACAAAAATATTTGACATAATAGATAAAGTGTGTTATAGTAGACATCAGAAAATTTAATAACACGCTCTTATCAAGAGAGGTGGAGGGAAAGAGCCCGATGAAACCCAGCAACCTGTCCTATAGGACAAGGTGCTAATTCTCTCAGAAGCATGCTTCTGAAAGATGAGGGTTTTGCCTCTTCTTTTGGAAGGGGTTTTATTTTGCTTTTAAGGAGGAATAAAGAGATAAAATGCGTAAACTGTTTACATCTGAATCGGTTACTGAGGGGCATCCTGATAAAATTTGTGACCAGATTTCGGACGCAATATTAGACGAAATTTTGAAAAAAGATCCGTATGCCAGAGTTGCTTGTGAAACTGCTGTAACTACTGGCTTAGTTTTAGTAATGGGTGAGATTACCACAGAATGTTATGTAGATATACCAAAAGTAGTAAGAAAGGTAATAGAAGATATTGGTTACACAAGAGCAAAATACGGCTTTGATGCTGATACTTGTGCAGTTATCACTTCTATTGATGAGCAATCTCCGGATATTGCCCTTGGTGTGGACAAGGCCTTAGAGGCTAAAAGAGGAGAACTTTCAAATTCAGAAATTGAAGCTATTGGAGCTGGAGATCAAGGCTTAATGTTTGGCTTTGCTTGTGATGAAACAGAAGAACTTATGCCTATGCCTATAATGCTGGCTCACAAGCTTGCGAGAAGACTTGCCGAAGTTAGAAAAAATGGAACATTAAGTTATTTAAGGCCAGACGGAAAGACTCAAGTAACGGTAGAATATGAAGATGACAGACCCGTCAGAGTAGATTCTGTTGTTGTCTCAGCTCAACATGCACCAGATATTGATTATAAGACTATTGAAAGAGATATTATTGAGCATGTGATAAAGGTAATTATTCCCGAAAATATGTTGGACGACAAAACAAAAATTTTTGTAAATCCAACCGGAAGATTTGTAATTGGTGGACCTCAAGGTGACAGCGGACTTACAGGGAGAAAAATTATTGTAGACACATATGGTGGATATGCAAGGCACGGGGGCGGAGCTTTTTCAGGTAAAGACCCGACAAAAGTTGATAGATCTGCAAGCTATGCTGCTAGATATGTGGCAAAAAATATTGTGGCAGCAGGACTTGCTAAGAAATGTGAAGTGCAATTGGCTTATGCGATAGGTGTTGCTACACCTCTGGAAATAGGTGTAGACACTTTTGGCACAGGAAAAATACCAGATGAAAAGATTTCGGAAATTGTAAAACAAGTTTTCGACTTAAGACCTGCAGCTATAATTAGGGATTTAGATTTGAGAAGACCTATTTATAGACAAGTTGCAGCTTATGGCCACTTTGGAAGACACGATTTGGACCTCCCATGGGAGAAAACAGACAAAGTAGATATATTAAAAAAATTAGCAGGAATATAAATTTGAAAGCCCGGATAAATCCGGGCTTATCGTTTTTATATATCTTTTTATGCTTTTTATGACATATAATATATGTTTTGGAAACGCTTCGCTACTTTAATTATACTACAAAAATTAAGAAAAAGAAATAAATTAACTTTAATTTGCTTTAAATATAAGGTAAAATTAAATAAAAGAGAAGAATTAAAACAGGTGGATTGATTATGGTTGACATAGAGGGCGTAGTTGAAGAAATAATTTTTAGAAATGAACAAAATGGTTATACAGTTTTAGAATTAAGTACCCAAGGCTTAGCAGTTACTGCTGTAGGTTATATGCCTTTTGTAAACATTGGGGAAAGAATTAAAATTGAGGGAGAATGGGTAGAACATCCTGATTACGGAGAGCAAATTAAGGTTTTAAATTATCAAACCTTGGCTCCCACCACTTTAGAAGGAATAGAAAAGTTTTTAGCTTCTGGCTTAATTCCTGGAATAGGTCCTGTTACAGCAAGAAAAATTGTAAAAAAGTTTGGCGTTGATTCTTTAAATATAATTGAAACTGCACCAGAAAGATTAAAAGAAATAAAAGGTCTAAGCGATGAGAAGATAAAAAGAATTTGTGAAGCTTATGAAATGCAAAAAGGCGTAAAAGAAGTGATGGTGTTTTTGCAGGGGTACGGTATTTCTACTGCAATGGCTATAAAGATTTATAAAGAATACGGAAACAACGCGATTGAAATTATTAAACAAAACCCTTACAGATTAGCTGATGATATATTTGGAATAGGATTTAAAACAGCAGACAAAATAGCGGAAAACCTAGGAGTTGACCCTCATTCTCTATATCGCATATCTTCTGGTACTCGATATGTTTTGATGCAGTATGCGGCAAATGGTCACACCTATGTGCCGAAAGAATTGTTAAAAAAAGAAGCAGCAAGTTTGTTAGAAGTAAGCGAAGAAGAAGTAGAAGATTCTTTTGTGCTTTTAGTACAAAATGAAAAAATACATATTGAAACTTTTGAAGATAATACTGTAGGAATCTACTATATACCTTATTATATGGCTGAATTACACACAACAGAGAGATTGTTTAACATGACACTAATGGAAAATGAAGACTTAGGTTTAGATGTCCAAAAAGAAATTAGAAATTTTGAAAAAGAAACAGGTATTTTGTTAGCAGAAAATCAAAAATTGGCTGTAGAAGAAGCTGTTAAAAATTCTGTTGTTGTCATAACGGGAGGTCCAGGCACAGGAAAGACTACGATAATAAATTGTATAATCCGTATTTTTGAAAAAGCTGGTAAAAAAGTGGCTCTTGCAGCCCCTACAGGAAGAGCCGCAAAAAGGATAACTGAAGCTACTGGGAAAGAGGCAAAAACCATTCATAGGCTTTTAGAATATACTTATTCGGAAGAAGAAGGGAAGGGCTTTAACAAAAATGAAAAAGACCCATTAAAATACGATGTTATAATAATTGACGAAGCTTCAATGGTAGATATATTGCTTATGAATGCTTTATTAAAAGCCTTGCCTATAGGGGCAAAACTAATTTTAGTAGGGGATGCTGATCAGCTTCCATCTGTTGGAGCCGGAAATGTCCTAAGAGATATAATAGACAGTGGAATAGTAAAAGTGATACGTTTAAAAGAAATTTTTAGACAGCAAAAGCAAAGTTTGATAGTAGTAAATGCTCACAAGATAAATAATGGAGAATATCCAACCTATAACGATAAAAATAGCGATTTCTTTTTTATAAATGCCAACACACAAGAGGATATATTAAAGACTATATTGGAGCTTGTCATAAACCGACTTCCTAAAGCTTATGGGTTTCATCCTATTAATGATATTCAAGTACTCACTCCTATGAGAAAAGGGATAATTGGTGTTCATAATTTAAATTTAGAACTGCAAAAAGCATTAAATCCCCACGACAAAACTAAACCAGAAAAAACAATGAAGGAATTTGTCTTCAGGGTGGGGGATAAAGTGATGCAGATAAAAAATAACTACAAGATAAAATGGAAAAAAGGCGATGAAGAAGGGGAAGGAGTGTTTAACGGAGATATAGGAATAATTCAATCAATAGACGAAGAATTACAGGAATTGACTGTGTATTTTGATGACGAAAAATTTGTTACTTATGACTTTTCTGATTTGGACGAACTAAATTTGTCTTATGCCATAACAGTCCACAAAAGCCAAGGCAGTGAATTTCCTGTTGTCATAATACCAATTACTTATGGCCCCCCTATGCTACTTACAAGAAATCTTTTGTATACTGCTGTTACAAGGGCAAGGAAATTGGTTATTTTGGTAGGGCAAGAGAAATATTTGAAATTTATGATTGATAACAATAGAATTTCAAAAAGATATTCAGGGCTTCTTTCAAGACTTAAAAAAACGCTTTTGTATGTAAACTAGAAAATTTACTGTAAAATGATAATTTTTTAATTAATTTTAATTCAATAATGTCGATATAAAAAATAAAAGAAAAGCAATTGCGGTAAGGGGCAATAAAGATGATTTTTTTAGACCTTTTATTTCCACCAAAAACAACCTGTATTATTTGTAAAGCTGCTATAAAAACGGGGTATTTATGTGACAAATGCAAAACCGCATTAAAATTTATTGAGGACGATAGGTGTAATATATGTGGTAAGCCAATAGACTATGAAGGAACATGCCTTGATTGTTTAGAACATGGACATGAATTTAAACAAAATATAAGTCCTTTTGAATACGATGGTGTTGTAAAAGACTTAATAGGGCAGTTTAAATATTTCAAAAAGAGAGAATTAGCATCTTTTTTTGCAGACTATATGGCTGATGCAGTTAAAAAAATGAACTGGCCTATAGATGTTATAGTACCTGTCCCTCTTCACAAAGTTAGACTTGATGAAAGAGGTTATAATCAGTCAGAACTTTTGGCAAGAGAACTTTCTTATCGGTTGAATATTTTTATGTCTAAGGCTTTAAGAAGAGTGCGAAATACAACAACTCAGACAGCTTTGCACAAAGAGGAAAGGATGGAAAACGTAAAGGGAGCTTTTAAAGTAACTTACAAAGATACAATCATTGGGAGAAATGTGTTACTAGTAGATGATGTATTGACAACGGGTGCAACTTTGGATGAGTGTGCCAAAGTCTTAAAAGAAAATGGGGCAAAAGATGTATATGTGGCTACCATAGCAACGGGTAAAAATATATGATGGGGTGTTTGAAGTATTAAAAAGGGGGATGAAAGGAAATGGAAATAAGAAATTGTAAACGGTGCGGAAGGCTTTACACGTATACAGGAATTGACCTATGTCCAGTGTGCTATAGACAGGATGAAGAAGATTTTATGAAAGTGAGGGATTATTTAGATACACATCCCTCTGCTACCATGCTGGAAATATCTCAAAACACACAGGTTTCTCCCAAGAAAATAATGGACTTTTTAAAAGAAGGCAGGTTAATTCTAACTTCTAATAATGTAAACATAGGTCTTAAGTGTGAAAAGTGCGGTAAACCAATACTTACAGGTAGGTTTTGTGACGAATGCAAGACCAAATTAGCGAAGGAATTAATGAAAGGTTATTCAATGCAATCCGAAAATAAAGAAGAAGAAAAACAGAGAGGAGAAAGGCTGTACCTTTATGAAAATCATAAAAACAAAAAATGAATATTAAACTTTTAAATTATTAAGTCGATATTACTAGTAGTACGGGGGTGTTAAAAATGAAAATTTATAACAATAACATTGAAAAAGTAATGTCAATTTATAGAGTAGATTCTGTTGAAAAAGTTAGTAATAAAAAAACGCAGATGAAGGATAAAATTGAGATATCAGAAGAGGCAATTAAACTTGCACAAAGCTCAAATGAGTTTGAAAAAATAAAGAATCAAAAGATTGAAAACATAAAGGCAATGCTAAATGCTGGGACTTACAATGTAAAAGCTGAAGATGTAGCTGATGCTATTCTGAAAGGAATATTGTTGAATAAAAAAATTTAAAAAGGATGTGCTGGCAATGGCTAACAGCCAAAAGCTTATAGAGGTATTGAGGGGAGAAACGGAAATTTATAAAGTTTTATTGGACTTAGCAATAAAAAAACTGATGTTATAATTGCGGGAAAAATAAAAGAATTAGATAAAATAGTACAGATGGAGAAGCAACTTGTAAAAAAACTTATGGAATTAGAAGGACAAAGAGAGGACATACTGGAGAAAGTTGATATAGAAGGCAAAATGACAATAACTGATGTCATAGAATCTGTTTCTTCAGAAGAAGCAGAAAATTTAAAAGATATCAAATATAATCTGACTAATATTTTAAAAGAGCTTGAAGAAAGAAATAAATTAAATGCTGCTTTAATTGAGCAAGCGTTAGAATATGTAAATTATTCTATTCAAACAATATCAAATGCCTTAGAAAGTAATGATGGTGTTTATGGGAATAATGGTAATATGAAAAAATACACCAGCCTAATTGACAAAAAGGCATAGGGGGATGAAAATGTCAACTTTTCAAGGATTAGAAATAGCAAAGACAGGATTATTTGTAAGCCAAAAGGCTTTGGATGTTACTGGACACAATATTGCTAATGCTAATACACCTGGGTATACTCGTCAAGTAGTAGACATGGTCTCAATTGCCCCACCACTACTTTTGGCATGTATGACCAGTGGGGAAAGGCGATAGGAGAAGGGGTAAAAATACAGGATATAAGGCAAATTCGTGACCAATTTTTAGACAATCAATACAGAAGGGAAAATAAATTTTTGGGTGAATGGGAAACAAAAGCTCAAGTCTTGGCAGCGATTGAAAATATATTTAACGAACCTTCGGATAGTGGAATAAATACAGTGCTTAATAACTTTTTTAATTCTCTTCAAGAGCTATCCAAGAATCCAGAAAGTTTGACAGTAAGAGCAGAAGTCAGAGAGCGAGCTATTGCTCTTGCTGATACTTTTAATACTGTATATCAGCATCTTTATGATAAATTAAACGAATTAAATTCCACCATACAAAGTAGAATTGCAGAGATAAATTCTTATGCTGAGAGAATAAGTAAATTAAATAATGAAATATATAGATTCGAACTTACCGGACAAACAGCAAATGATTTGAGAGACCAGAGAAATCTTCTTGTTGATCAACTTTCTAAACTTGTCAATATTACTACATATGAAGACTCCAATGGAAATTTCAGAATTGACATAGCGGGACAAGCTTTAGTGGCTGGGTCAACTGCTTTTACAATGAGTCTTAATAATACCGGAGAAGTAGTATGGGATTTAACAGGGACGCCTGTAAATCCTTCAAGTGGTGTGTTAAAAGGCTTACTTGATATGAGAGATGGAGATGGCACCAACGGAGTGAAGGGAGTTCCCTATTATATAAATGAATGGAATAAACTAGCATATAGTATGGCACAAGCGATAAATGAAGTACATAAATCAGGTTATGGCCTTGACGGCTCTACAGGCATTCCACTTTTCACTGATTTTACTACTCCATATGATTCTACAGTTCAGTATGCTCAGTTGATTAAAGTTAGTTCACATATTCTTGCAGACGATGGACTTCAAAAAATTGCTGCAGCATCGAGTGATGCTACCCTTCCGGGTGATAATACAAATGCTTTAAAACTTATCGCATTAAGAGACCAAGCCATTTCAGAACTGGATGGTGCTACTTTTGACGACTTTGCAAGGTCTTTAATCTCAAATCTTGGAGTGGATGCGGAGCAAGCAAACTTAATGCAAAAAAATCAGGAATTCATGATAAAACAAATTGATTTAAACAGACAATCAATATCTGGTGTATCCTTAGACGAAGAGATGACAAACATGTTAAAGTATCAAAAATCCTATGCTGCTTCTGCAAGAATGATCACAGCCATTGATGAACTATTAGATACTCTTATAAACAAAATGGGGATTGTAGGAAGATAAAAGGCGGGTGTAAAAAGTGAGAGTTACTGATGGTATGCTTATAACAAATTTTTGAACAATTATCACAATAGCTTGAAAAGTTACAAAAAAATCAAAATATGTTATCTACAGGCAAGAAAATATCAAGGCCTTCTGATGACCCTGTAGCAGTAGCTACAAGCCTGCGCATTCGAACAGATATGGCAAGAAATGATGCTTATACTAAAAATGCTGATGAAGTCCAGTCTTGGTTGAACATAACTGATACTGCTTTAGGCCAGTTAGGAGACTTATTACAGCGTACGAGAGAATTAGCAGTTGAGGGTGCCAATGGTACTTTAACACAGGCAGATATGCAAAAAATAGCTGAAGAGATAAAGCAGTTAAAAGCCCAAATGATACAGGTAGGGAATACACAATACAATGGAAGGTATATATTTGCAGGCTTTAGAACCGATAAAGCTCCTTTTAGTGAGACTGCCAATGGCTACAGCGGTGATGACAATTTTATAGAGTTTGAGATAGGGCCCGGTGGTAATAAAATAGCTGTAAACGTGCCAGGCAGTAGGCTTTTTGATGTAGTAGGAGGGGCATCTAGGCTTCTTCAAATGATGGACGATTTAAAATCTGCTTTAGAAAATGGAGATCATCAGGCTGTAAGCAATTTAATAGCTGATGTGGATAGACAACTAGAAAATGTACTGGCAGTAAGAGCAGAAGTTGGTGCAAAATCAAACAGGGTTGACCTTATAAAAAACAGGCTCCAAGATGATAACTACAATTTTACAGTTCTTCTTTCGAAAAATGAAGATGCAGATTTGGCACAAGTTATTACAAATCTCAAAATGGATGAAAATGTATATAGAGCATCACTAGCTGCGGGAGCTCGTATTATGCAACCTAGTCTTATAGACTTTTTAAGGTGATAATATGAATATAGTGATAAATCAAACTTTTGGCAGGATAGGTATAGACACTACTCCTGCCCAAATTTCTATACAAAGCCCAAAAGCAGACCTTGAAATAAAACAAATACCTGCAAAAATGGAAATAGACAGAAAACTTCCGCAAGTACATATAGACCAATATCAGTGTTTTTATGAAGCAGGGCTTAAAAGTATTTTTGACCTTGTATATGATGAAGCCCAGAGGAGTAAACAAATAGCTCTTGAGGCAATAGGCAAAATTGCTGAAGATGGAGACATACTTGCATCAATAGAAAACCATCAAGATGCAATTGTAAAGTTAAGCGAAGAAGCCCTGATTCAGGATATAGACTTCAATGTTGACCTCATTCCCAAATCACGACCCAAAATATGGTTTGAAGGATATTTAAAAATAAATTGGGAGTTAGGCGGTGTAAAAATCAAAGCAATACCTCATAAGCCTCAAATATCTGTGATACCGGCACATGTAAATATATATATGAGGCAATATCCATCAATAAAGATACAATATGTAGGAAATAATCTTGATAGAAGGATATGATCTTATATCATACGTCATCCTAAGCCGGAGGATACTATACCCTAAAGAAAGACTCTATAAAGACTCCAATATGAAAGCGAGGAACCAATATGCAGATAAATACAAAAAACTTTGGCGTCATAGAATACAATCCTGAAGACGTAATTTACTTTGAAGAAGGAATACCAGGTTTTGAAGACTTACACAATTTTTTAATAATTACTGACAACAATGAAAATATGCCTTTTAAGTGGCTTCAATCTATTGATAACACAGACATAGCTTTTGTAATTATTGACCCGAGAGTATTTAAGCCTAATTATGCCTTTGAAATTGATGAAGAATTAATACAAGCTCTTCAAATAGAGGATGAAAACCACCTTCTTATATATGTAATCGTAGTAATCCCCGATGAAATAGAAAAAATGACAGCAAACCTAAAAGCTCCTATAATTATAAATGCTAAAAGTAACAAAGGCAAACAAGTTATTCTTGACAACGATGAATACTTAATAAAGCATCCAATATTGGAGGAACTCAAAAATGCTTATTCTAACGCGTAAAGTAGGTCAAGCCATAATTATAGGGGAAGATATAGAAATCAAAATATTAGAGATTGAGGATGGCCAAATAAAACTGGGGATTACTGCGCCAAAAAACATATCTGTTTTAAGAAAAGAGCTTGTAGAAATCAAAGACGAGAATTTAAAAGCAGCAACTGTAGACAAAGAGGCTTTGAGCCAATTAGAAAATTTTATTAAAAAACACTAAAGTAAATGAAAATTATATCGATATATATAGTGAAAACAAAAGATAAAACAGTTGGCCAACTGTGAGTCTTGAAATCTTTTAAAACCATGGCAGGGATGCCAAATAAAAAAGTTCAAGGAGGAAGGTAAAATGATTATCAACCACAACTTAAGTGCGTTAAACGCATGGAGAGCACTTTCAATTAACAATATTAATACCCAAAAAGCATTGGAAAAACTTTCATCAGGTTACAGAATCAATAGAGCAGGTGACGACGCAGCAGGTCTTGCAATTTCAGAAAAAATGAGAGGGCAAATAGCTGGTTTAAATCAAGCTCAAAGAAATGCTCAAGACGGTATATCGCTTATTCAGACAGCTGAAGGTGCATTAAATGAAACTCACGCAATACTCCAGAGAATGCGAGAACTGGTAGTACAGGCAGCAAATGACACAAATACAGATGTAGATAGAGCTAATATACAGAAAGAAATAGATCAGTTGAAGAAAGAAATTGATAGAATAGCTTCAACAACCGAGTTCAATACTAGAAAGCTCTTAGATGGTAGCTTATCTACAACCGGAGTGACATTCCAAATAGGAGCTAATGCTGCACAAAATATAACTTTGACAATAGGAAAAATGGATAGTACTACCTTAGGTGTTGATGCTCTTGATGTCTCAACGTCTGGTTTATCTTCTTCAGATATAGCTGCATGGTTAACAACAATTGATAGCGCGATAAATGCTGTATCACAACAAAGAGCAGACCTTGGTGCTGTTCAGAATCGTTTAGAGCACACAATTAACAATTTGGGTGTTGCAGCAGAGAATTTGACAGCAGCTGAATCACGTATTAGAGATGTAGACATGGCAAAAGAAATGATGGAATTTACAAAGAACAACATACTCCAGCAAGCAGCAACAGCAATGCTAGCGCAGGCAAATCAACAACCACAGACAGTATTGCAATTACTAAGATAATTTAAAGGGGAGGCAAGGCCTCCCTTGAAGTTTAATTGAGAAGGTATTTAACTTAAGTTTGTCATAAATAATGCTGATATACTTAATGGGTGCTAATTTAAAAATGGAGGATTAAAAAATTTATGAAGATTTTATATATTAATTCTGGTCATTGGTGGCCACACAATAATTTAGATTATGGAATTATCAATGGTTTCTTACAACTGAATTGTCAGGTAATTGCAATAGATGTCACAAATACGAAAGAACCAGGTTTTTATAATATATTACAAGAGTTTAATCCTGATTTTGTGTTTACATTATTAGGCGTACGATTAAATATAGAAACGGTTAAAAAAATTAAAAATCTTGGATACAAACTAGGGATATGGATTGTCGATGACCCTTATGATATCGACCAATCTCTGAAAGTTGCGCCGTATTATGATTATATTTTTAATACTGAAAAAAACGTAATAGACATTTATAAAAAAATGGTTAATCATACCTATTATTTGCCATTAGGTTCTAATGAGGCCACGTTTAAGATAAGCAAAGATGAGAGATATGAGAGCGATATTTGTATAATAGGTACTGGATATAAAAACAGGCTAGAACTAATTGATAAAATATCACATACGTTGTTAAAGTATAATACCAAAATTATAGGAATATTATGGGATAGACTTAGGTCATTTAATATTTTAAAAAATAATGTTTTTTTGGGAGTTGTTTCAGATGAAGATGCTGCAAAGTTTTACAGTAATGCAAAAATTAATTTAAATATTCATAGGGCTTACGATGATGATACTTTAAGACAACTAAATAAGTATAAAATAAAAGCTTTGTCACCAAATAATAGGATATTTGATATTTCTTTAGCGGGGGGATTCCAAATAGTAGATTATCGAGAAGATTTAGACAAATTTTATGAAATTGATAAAGAAATTGTAGTTTTTAATGACGAAAAAGATTTAATTGATAAGATAGAATATTATCTAGGCAATGAAAATATAAGAAGTAAGATTGCAAAAAAAGCTTATTTGAGAACAATAAAAGAGCATCTTTTTGTACATAGATTGTCATTTGTTTTAGATATAATTAAGAATAGCAAATAGAGGGAGATAGCGCATGCTTAAGAATTTAAGTAGTATAATAATTTTAACCCATAATCAATTAGCATATACCAAACTTTGCATAGAAAGTATACGTCAATATACGGATGTACCTCATGAGATTATTGTTGTTGACAATGCATCTACGGATGGAACAGTTGAATGGTTGAAAAAGCAACGTGATATATTGCTAATAGAAAATGATAGAAATATGGGTTTTGCAACAGGCTGCAATCAAGGCATTAAGGCGTCTAAAGGGGAATATATTGTATTACTGAATAATGATACAATTGTAACAAAAAATTGGCTAAAAAATATGGTTGACTTTTTAAATTCACACGAAGATGCGGGCATAGTTGGTCCAGTAACTAATAATATCTCTGGACATCAAAAAATTAATGTAGAATTAAAGACGATAGATGATATTCATAAATTTGCTAATAGTTATAATACCAGTACCCCCAAATATAGGAAAGTATTGAGGCTAGTAGGATTTTGCATGGCTATGAGGAAGCAATTAATAGAAAAAATTGGATTGTTTGACGAGAATTTTGGTATAGGTAATTATGAAGATGATGATTTGTGTTTACGAACGATTTTAAATGGTAAAAACCTTTATATGTTAGAGTCTACGTTTATCTATCATTTTGGCAGTGTCACATTTAAAAACAGCAATTTTGATTATGGCAAAATTATGTTACAAAATAGGAACTATTTTGTTAAAAAATGGGGATTTGATGTTTTTTACTATATAAATTACAACCCGCATATATTATTAAGAATTCCTACCACAGCTAAGCATGTATTAGATGTAGGATGTGCTATGGGAGCTTTGGGACTTGAATTAAAAAATCGCTATAATATAGAAGTTCATGGTATCGAAATCAACAAAGATGTAGCAAAAATTGCTGATAAGGTATTGGATAAAGTATATTCAGGTGCTGTAGAAGATGTGATTACAGAATTACCAGAAAATTACTATGACGTGGTAATTTTTGGTGATGTTTTAGAACATTTATATAATCCATGGGAAGTAATTAATGAACTTAAAAGAGTATTGAAAAAAAATGGACAAATAATTGCTTCTATTCCTAACATAAACCATATCAGTATATTAAAACGTTTGTTGGCTGGTAATTGGGAATATGAAAATTCTGGTTTACTCGATAAAACCCATCTTAGATTTTTTTCGTATAGCACAATAGAAAATCTATTTAAAAGTGCTGGGTTCGATATAATAGATGTTACGAGATTAGAGGGGAATATAGAATCTTCCCGTGAAGTAACATTATTAAATTATTTAGATAATATTGCAAAAATATTAGGTTACTCAAATAACTATAAAATAGAAGGTAATACATACCAGTATGTTATTGTAGCGTCTCAAAAGAAAAAAGTGACCCTTTCTCTTTGTCTAATTACTAGAGACGAAGAGAAAAACATAGCTCGTTGTATAGGAAGTGTTAAGGATATAGTCGATGAAATAGTTGTTGTTGATACTGGTTCAAAGGATAAGACAGTAGAGATTGCGAAAAGCTTTGGGGCAAAAGTCATACACGCGAAGTGGGAAGATGATTTTAGCAAGGCGAGAAATATAGCAATAGAAAATGCTACTGGCGATTGGATATTGTTTTTGGATGCTGATGAAGAGATTAAGAAAGATGATGTAGATAAAATCAGGCCTTTACTTAATGACGATGCAGTGGAAGCTTATTTATTTAGGTTTGTAAATTATAGCGGCAGCAGTGTGAATAGTGGTCTTACAGAAATTAACTACAATTATAGGTTGTTTAAAAACAATGGCAAACTTAAATACATTTATCCTGTGCATGAAAATTTAAGAAATGTAGAAAATAACAGGCCTCCTGTAGCGAAAAAAGCCGATGTTACTATATTGCACTATGGATATTTATCGGAAACAAGAGCAGAGAAAAATAAAAGCAAAAGATATATTAAACTCATTTCGAAATATTTAGAAAAACATCCTGATGACAAGTTTCAGCATGCCAATTTGGCAGTAGAATATTTTAACATAGGAGATTATAATAAAGCACTTAAACATCTTCTTATCGCAACAAAAGGGATGGATGTCAGAGTTCCTACTGCTACCAGATTGTTAAGATACCTTATTGGTTGTTACATAGCATTAAAGGACTACAATACTGCGTTAAAAATTATAAAAGATGCAAAAGATTATTATATTGATGTTCCGGATTTTGCATTTTTAGAAGGTATGTTATATATAGACCAAAAAAGATATGAAAGAGCTATAGAAGTGTTTAATGAATGTCTTGCTATCGGAGAATACGATGGAATGTTTATTACAATGGGAGGAACGGGAAGCTATAGGGCAAGGTACATGATAGCTCTTTGCAATGAGAAATTAAATCGCCTAAATGATGCTGTCAAAGAATATATAGAAATTTTGAAAGAAAATCCTAATTTTCAAGAGGTTTTCATAAAACTTTTTGATTTATTTATAAAAAACGAAAAACCAGAAGATGTATATGCTTTTTTTGACAAGTATACAGATAGTAGCTCCCCTGTAAATAATGCCATATTGGCAAGACTTTATATGAATAGAGGAGAGTTTGAATTTGCAAAGAAATATCTTGATAATATAAACATAGATTTAGAAGGTTTAAACACTCTAAGAGGAATTGCATATATGGGGCTTAAAGACTGGGAAAAAGCTCTAAAACATCTAAATATGGAGTACGGAAAAGCAAAAGAAGAAGCAAATTATTACAAAGCCTTGTGCTATATAATATTAAATGAAATAGACAAAGCTAAAGAAGTCTTATGGGAAATTTCTAATACTTCTGATAGAAAATTATATATGACTATAGTAGGAGAAATGAAGGCAAAATTTGATGAAATAAAAGATAGTTTTTTCAACTTATTGGATGTGCTGATTAAGTTGCAACAATTTGATTTATATAATGAGATACTTAGATTGTATGTGAACAGCTTTGGGAAAGAAGACTATGAAAGATACGGCCAACTCATGATAAAATATGGATTAAAAGATTTAGCTCTTGAAGCGTATATAAGATCAGCTAATTTAAACAGCCAAAATCCTGAAGTATACAGGTATCTTGCAGAAAGGGCGTTGGAGCAAGGGATGTATGAAGAAGCTCTCTCTTTGATTTCAAATGCTTTAAATTTAAGTAGAATGGATCTGGACAATTATGTACTGGCATATAAAATATACAAAAGTGAAGGGAAGTATCAAGAGGCTAAAGAGATTGAGGTGATTGTGAAAGAAATGTATCCAGAAATAGACCTTGAAAAGAGGATAACTATTTAAAAACGGCGGGGATTTCCCGCCATTTAACGTATTTTTATTTTATTACACTATAGAAATTTTATAATCTTTTAGCCACATATTTATTTGTACGAGGTAAGCGAAGAGTTGGGCGGAGCCCATAAGCTGAGAAAACCAAGCAGGGTCATAGGCTTTTGCATCTGTTTCTATAAGTGTTATTATCGCTTTTTTATCTACAAGTTGTAATAAAGGCGATGTACTGTCATCAACTATTTGTTTTAGCCATTTTTTAACGATGTTTTTAAATACTGGATTGTGTGTTTTAGGGTAGGGACTCTTTTTTCTTTCAATTACTTCATTTGGGATGTAACCTTTTAGAGCATATCGCAATATTCCCTTTTCTCTGTTATTTAAATTTTTCATTTCCCACGGTATATTCCATACATATTCTACAAGCCTGTAGTCTAAATAAGGTACTCTTGCTTCAAAACCTACTGCCATACTCATTCTATCCATTCTATCAAGAAGCATGGGCATAAATCTTGTTAGGTTAAGGTAAAACATTTTCCTCATTCTGGTATTTTTGGGGTCTTCTCCAGTGAGCTTTGGCACTTCATTTAAAGCCTCGTTATATCTATCATTTAAATACTCTATAGGTCTTATGTATTTTACAACTTCTGGCAAAAGCAATTTCATGCGTTCATTGATCATTCTTATCCATGGGAAGGTATTAGCCTCAATTGCTTCTTTGTTTCTAAACCAGGGATAACCTCCAAAAACTTCATCAGCACCTTCTCCTGATAGAGCGACTGTGGCTCCTTTTTTTACTTCTTTTAAAAATAGATATAAAGATGAATCTATATCTGCCATACCAGGCAGGTCTCGAGCGTACAAGGCTGGTTTTAGAGCATATGCAAGTTCTTCATTATCTATAAATACATAGTTATGGTTTGTGTCAAGTTTCTTTGCGACAAATTTTACCCAATCTGCATCAGAGTTTGGCTGAAACTTGTTTGGCGTAAAATATTTATCATTACCCACATAATCTACAGAATATGTTATAAGTTTTTGACCTTTTTGTTTTAATTCTTCATTTGCAAAGGCAGATACAGCAGTTGAATCAAGGCCACCTGATAGCAATGAACATAAAGGTACGTCTGAAACAAGTTGTCTTACTGAGGAGTCTCTAAGGAGATGCCTTATTTTTTCCGCCGTTTTCTCAAGGCTATCTTCATGGGGAATACTTTGTAATGACCAGTATTTGTTTATGTTTACTCCATTTTTGGTAAATATGAGATAATGCCCGGCTTTTAATTCTTTAATGTCTTTAAAGACACCGCATCCGGGAGTTCTTGAAGGTCCCATTACAAATATTTCTGCAAGACCTTGAGAGTCTATCTCTGGTTTTACATTAGGATGTGCTAATATTGCTTTGATTTCTGAGCCAAATATCAAAGACCCATTTTTAATGGTATAAAATAATGGCTTTATTCCGAGATGGTCCCTGGCAATAAAAAGCCTATTTTGCACTTCATCCCATATTGCAAAAGCAAATATTCCGTTAAATTTTTTAACACAGGTCGGCCCCCATTCTATATAAGATGTCAAGATAATTTCAGTATCTGAACGGGTTTTAAAAATATATCCCAAGGATATGAGTTCATTTTTTAATTCATCCATATTGTAGAGTTCTCCATTATGGATAATGACAAAATTTTTTTCACCATATTTTTTTATCATTGGTTGACTTCCGCCTTGTGGATCTATTACAATTAATCGACGATGGCCTAAAGCACAATGTTTTGACAACCATATTCCAGAACCGTCAGGTCCTCTTTCTTTAAGGGTATTTGTCATTTTTTCGATTACTTCATTTTGAAGTGACAAGTCCATATCGAAGTTAACCCATCCTGTTATTCCACACATAAAAATCCTCCTAAAATTTAAATCTATAAGTAAATATATTCTCTTTTTTTGCCATTGATACATGTTATAATTTTCTAATGAATTTTTAATTTCTACATGATATAATAAAAACATAAATGTTTTAGGAGGATGCGGCTTATATGGGGAAAGTGATAAAAGAGCATTATTATGAAGAAAATGATATTGCTGAAAGGATAAAGTTTCTAAAAAAGAAATTAAATGAATCTAATTTAGAACTTCCTAAATCTTTGGAGTTAAGCCGTGAATTAGACGAATTAATTGTGATGTATATGAAAAAAGAAAAACAAGTAAAACAGGTAAAATAAAGTGCTGTTTTACTTGTTTTTCTTTTTGCGGTTATATAAAAAAATTTAAACTTTTTAAAATATATGTCGATATTTATATTAACAAAGAGGAGAAGGTGTTACAAATGATAAATTTTATTTTAGGAGGTAGTAACGGTAATGTTGGAGGGGATTAATACTGCGAGAACAGGACAGGTGAATTCGCACTTTAGAAAGGATAGTGGGCTATTAGAGGAAATAAAAGCAGTAAAAGATATACTTAGTAAACCTGTGGATGATAACAAACTTAACAGTGTACTTAATAAAGAAAACAGAAAAATAAGCATTAACGATCATACATATTTTGAATTTTCTGTACACAAGCCTACAAATACAATAGTAGTAAAAATTGTTGATAGTTATACGAATGAAGTTATTGACGAGATTCCTCCCGAAAAAATACTTGATCTTGTGGCAGGATTATGGGAAATAGCGGGACTTTTTGTGGATAGAAAAATATAGGGGGGATAAAGGATGGATCCAATAAGTATGAATAGCTACAATGTGAGCAATTTATTGAGAATAAGTGGTCTTGCAACTGGACTCGATACTGATTCTATTGTACAACAGTTAATAAGAGCTGCCAGTATTCCTCTTGATAGGTTAGAACAACAAAAGCAATGGTATCAATGGCAACAAGAGGATTTAAGGGATATAAATACACAGCTTTTATCTCTGCGAGATAATAGTGTATTCCAACTTAAATTACAAGGAACTTTTCTTGCTAAAACTGTTGCTTCAAATTCTGCGGTAGCTACAGCTACAGCAACATCAAGTGCAGTAAATGGAGTATATACCTTAAGTGTAACTCAATTAGCGCAAGCGGCGTACAGAACCTCAGGGCAGCTTAGCATTACAGATCCTACTGCAGCACTTAATCAAACGGGTACTATTGTATTGAATGGTATAAGCATTTCTATAACTTCAACTGATTCTTTAAATACGATAATTTCAAAGATTAATAGCTCTGGAGCAGGAGTAACTGCCACATATGATACTAATTTAAAGACTATATTTTTAGTTTCTACAACTACAGGAAGTGCTGCTAAGATAGATTTTAGTGGTTCGGATTCTGGCGGTTACAATATATTAACTAATACCATGAAGATATCAGGCTTGACACTAGATACCACAACCAACACAGTTACTGATGGTGCAATAGCGTATGGTAAAGATGCTCAATTTACTATAAATAACGGTTCAACGGTATATTCTGAAAGTACCAATAGTTTTACATTATTAGGTTTAAACATTACCCTCACAGGTACAGGCACAACAACTTTATCTGTTTCAACAGACGTTGACAAGATATATAACGCTATAAAGAGCTTTGTTGACAGTTACAATGATATAATTACAAAGATTAATGCAAAGCTTACAGAAAAAAGGTATTACGATTATCCACCTTTGACTTCTGAACAGAAACAAGCTATGAAAGACAGTGATATAGAACTATGGGAAGAAAAGGCAAGGTCAGGGAATTTAAACAATGACGAAACTTTAAGGCGAGTATATTACTCCATGAGAAATGTTGTTTCATCGACAGTATCCGGTGTAGGTTCTTTAAGTTCAATTGGCATTACTACAGGACAATGGTATGAAGGTGGAAAACTTTATATCGACGAAACGAAGTTAAAAGATGCTATTGCAAATGATCTGGACAAAGTAATGAAGATATTTGCTGGTGTTTATGAGACAGATTCTAATGGAAATACTACTTTGAAAACTTCAGGTATTGCACAAAAGTTATATGATACTTTGGACCAAGGCATAGATGCCATAACAAGAAAAGCAGGAAGTACCACCCAGCTTTATGACACAAGTTTTATAGGAAACAGAATAAGAGAAATAGATGAGAGAATTGCTCAAATGCAAGATTATCTGAATAACCTTGAACAAAGATATTATGCACAATTTACAGTACTAGAGATGTATGTAGGACAAATGAATTCTCAAAGTATGTGGTTGAGTCAGCAGATTGGAGTTATGATGGGATAAAGGGGGTGCGTTTATGGTAAATCCATATCAGGAGTACAAAGAAAATACTATTTTGACAGCCAGTCTGAAGAGCTGGTACTGATGCTTTACAATGGCATAATAAGGTTTATAGAAGAAGCAAAAGGGGCGATAGAAAAAAAAAGATTATATGGCAGCAAATAATAGTATACAAAGGGCACAAGACATTATTACAGAGCTTATGCTTACTTTGGATATGAATTATGATATTTCTAAAAACTTGTACAGTTATATGACTATATGCTAAGAAGATTAATTGATGCTAACGTAAAAAAAGACGTGACAATTTTAGAAGAAGTAAAAGGATTTGCTATAGAATTGAGAAATACTTGGAGTGTAGCCCTTAATAAAGTTAGAGAGAAAGTCTATGCGAAGGGTTGATGAGATGCATAATAATATAGAAAAACTTACTCAAATTGTACAGGATAAAATTCAAAGATTGAAAGAACTTTGTGAGGTTACTGAAAAAATAGGTATCTCTATAGCTTCTAACAATTTAGAAGAATTGAAGAATTTACTTACTACAAAGCAAAAAATTATAGAAGAAATTGATAAATTAGATACCGATTTTATTCCTTTGTATAATATTTTTAAAAAAGAAAATAAAGTGGAAAGTATTTTTGCTTTGGAAGGGAAAATTACAAGAGAAATAAGTAAATTGAAAGCGCTGTTTATAGAGGCAAAAAACCTTTTGGAAAAAATAAAAGAGAAAGACGATAAAAATCTTCAAAATATAACTGCTGTTTTCGAAAAAACAGAAAACAAATTAGAGGAATTGTCAAAAAGTAAAGAGGGGTATATAGAATATCTTAAATACTATACACCTGAGAGTTATTTTTAGATAAAAAGCGTTAAAGGAAGCGGGAATTTCCCGCTTCCTTTATAGGGGTAAAAAATATTTTGTGCATTTAGATTAATTGTATCCTCTTTCTCAGCAAGAATCAGTTAACATTTTTTATTTGATCAATCTTTAGTATAACCTTTTTTTCTACATCTTATGCATGAAAGTGAAGATTTTTGGTTAAAATATTTAATTAGGGATACTGTAAGCTTTTCTCTAGAACCTTTGAAGCCCCAGGGATTCAAAGTTCTAGAGAAAATTTTTTCTGGCTTCGCACCCTAGTTTTTATCTTTTCTAATGGTATTGATTGCCATTCTTTTATTTCTGGTACTATTCTTTCGGTTATTTTGCTTACCATTTCTGCAGATAGTTCTATGTTGAGTTTTTACCGTCTTTTAAGTATAGCCATTTCTTGAATTTTGAGTATCTTTGTCTTTTTTGTTCATATCTTTCACAGCCGAGTTGTTTAATTAGGTTACACAAAATTTTCTATAATTTCCAATTTGGAATATTTTTCACTAGACAAATACAAGCTCCATAACGCTTTTTGTTTTCTTCATATATCTTCTAAGCTTGCTACTTGCCGAATTCAAGTTAAATAAATATTTTTTCCCAAAATATTATATAATGAAATCCATAAATTAAGAGTTTTTGCGGAAATAATTTTGCAAGTGCTTATTTTAAAAAAGGATTTTACATTTCCACGTAGAATTTTATATATACATCATAAAGTTGTTAAGAATTTTCAACTGAAATACGACATATTTTTAGTTTAACGTAAAAAAGGTTTTTTGGATTTCGTAAAATCCTCCGAAGAACAACTTCTTAAAAACTGGACAAATAATGTATACGTAGCGACCGTGGAGTGCTTAACCATGGCAATATGCTTTATTTTGGAACTAAAGGCTATGAATATGTGATGAAAGCAAAAATCTAAGTATGATTAAATGTTTTATAGATTATGTTAATCAAAGAAAACATCTTTATAACATGGACTCCACGTGGATAAAACTTTTAGTGCTAACGAAATATATGGAAAGACGCCTAGATGGGATAAGCCATGTAGGGTTATTTTGTACGTAAAAAGCTACTACAGCCAAAAAAAACTGACAGAGCTAATCGACTTGTTGCTTTGTCTGCCACTTGCCGAACTCAAGTTTAATATAAACACATAAACAACATGCGAAGAAAAGGAGGTTTCAGAATGACTAATAAAGAAAAAGTTTTAAATTATATTAGAGATAAATTGAAAAATATATCTGATAGTGATGTATTAAAGAGCAGAAATTTTGGCATTACTGCAGAGGATTTATCAGAAACTCTTGGAATCTCAAGAGCTAATATTAGTCATATATTAAATAAACTTGTACGAGACAAATTATTAGTAAAATTAGTATCAAGACCAGTGTATTATTTAACGAGAGAAAAGGCTGAAGAATTAATCGGAGAGTCGATAGGGGAAAGTATTTCTTTGAATGATTTCATAGCATTAATTAAAAAAGCGAATAGAAAAAGTAGTACCGATATATTTGAAAATTTAATAGGGTATAATGGGAGTCTTAAAAAGCAAGTGGAACAGGCAAAAGCAGCTATTCTGTATCCCCCATATGGTTTGCATACGTTAATAATAGGGCCGCCGGGGTCCGGTAAATCTTACTTGGCAGAATTAATGTATGAATTTGGAAAACAAATAGGTAAGTATAGTAATTTTGAAACTCTAAATTGCGCCGACTATTATAACAACCCACAGTTGTTAATGTCATATCTTTTTGGCCATGTAAAAGGGGCATTTACAGGAGCTGATTCTGACAATATTGGATTAGTAGAAAAAGCGAATAATGGCATATTGTTTCTTGATGAGGTACATAGACTACCACCAGAAGGACAAGAAATGCTTTTTTATCTTATTGATAAGGGAATATATCATAGGCTTGGTGATGCAATGATAAGAAAAGCAAAGTTAATGATTATTTTGGCGACAACCGAAAATCCGGAATCGTCACTTCTGAAAACATTTTTAAGAAGAATACCGATCGTAATCAAGATGCCAGCTTGGAACGATAGACCATTTGAAGAAAAAATAGAAATTATTAAAGAACTTTTAAAAAAAGAAGCAAAACAAGTAGCAAAAAAATTTATTATTTCTCCAGAAATAATAACAATTATGGCAAATTGTGATTTTAATGGTAACGTAGGGGAATTAAAGTCAACCATACAATTGCTTTGTGCTAAAGCTTTTTTAAGAAATTACAATACTACAGATTCAGATGGTGAATTAAAAATTGATATTACATTATTACCGGAAAACATGAAAATAAAAATGTATGAAGAAAATACAAAAAATAAAAAATATTATGAAGATCCTTTAATAATATTACCTGATGGGAAAGAAAAGTCGCTTGAAAAATATGATTTGTATGATTTCATTATCGAAAGGTATAAAATATTAGAGCAGCAAGGATTTGATAAAAATGACATTAATGAGAGAATTGAGCTGTATATAGATTCGCTTTATAAGCACATAATAAATAAATTCAAATCTCCAAATGTAAAAGAAATTGAAAAATTAGTTGATAAAGAAATTATTGATTTTTCGGCGGAAGTAAAAGATTTTGCTGAAAGAAAATTAAATATAAAATTAAATGATAATTTTTTGTATGCATTTTCATTCCACCTTGAGGCATTGATAAAAAGAATTAAAAATGGGCAACCAATAACTAATTTGCGACTAAATGAGATACGTAATAAATATATAAACGAGTTTAAAATATCAGAAGAAATTGTTAAAATGATTCAAGACAAATTTAAAATTAATGTTTCTACAGAGGAAAGTGGTTTTATAACATTGTTTTTAGTTTCCGGTATGAGAGATATAAACGAGAAAAAAAGTGTTGCTATAATGGTATTAATGCATGGTGACGGTGTAGCGAAAAATATAGCAAATGTAGTAAATAAGCTATTAAATATAACTAAAGTTGCATATTTTGATATGCCATTAGATATGAATGTTGACGATGCATTAATAAAAATAATGAATATTTCGAAAGAAATTCATGAAGGTAAGGGTATCTTGTATTTAGTTGATATGGGCTCATTAAAAATATACCAGATAGTATTGAAAAATTTACAGGAATAAGGACAAGAGTTATTGATAACGTAAGCACTCCTATAGTTCTTGAAGCAGCAAGAAAGGCATATTTTTTAGATGAAGATTTAGATGAAATTTATAATTCAATTTGTAATCGTACATTTTCAAATGAAAACAAGAAACGTTGCATAGTTACAATTTGTTCTACTGGAGAAGGTACGGCTGATAAACTAAAAAATTATATTGAATCAAATTACGAATTGGAGAATTTAGCAATTTATTCATTAAGTTTTTTTGATATCACTGAAAGGACAGAGAAATATTACAACATTATTCGGGAAAATGACGTATTATGTGTCATTGGAGCCTTAGATCCTGAGATAAATGGTATTCCTTATGTACCTACTGATAAAATAATAAAAGATAAAAATTATTTGGCAACAAATTTTGGCATTAAATTGAAGCATAATTTTTTGGTTGAAAATGAATACAAAGAAATAAAAGAGACATTAGAAGAATTTCTTACTTATATCAATCCCTCAAAGGTCATAGAGGCATATAAGTTATTTATTAAAGATATAGAAAAATATAATATAGCTTTAAAAAGAGAGAAAAAAATTAAGCTAGGAATACATATGGGGTGCGTTGTTGAAAGACTATTTACAAATAATTTTATTAAACATCATGCCAAAAATGAGGTCATAAATAAAAATAATGGTTTATATCAAATATTAAAAAATGCCCTAACAGTGTTTAATACCATGTTTAATATCAATATTAATGATGATGAAATATGCTTTATTATTGATATCATTAATTATGATGAACTATATGTTTAAAGTGGCCGGGGAGGCCTTTTTTATTTATTTAAAGGTAATAGTGTTTTATAATTTAAACACAAATTTTCTGACGAAAGAAAAACGTAGATTTCACAGTTATAAATAATATATGAACACATTTTGGCATAGATTTTGCGATATACATTAAAGTAAAAAAGACAAAAGATGGAGGCTGTAACATGGCACGAAAATTACATGAACTATTAAATGAAGATTTAATTTTTTTTGATGTTGAAGCAACTAATTGGCAGGAGGTACTGAAATATTTAGCAGATAACTTGCTGAGAAAGGGTTATGTAAATGATTCTTTTTACAATGCAGTTGTGGAAAGAGAAAAGAAGTTTCCAACGGGATTGCCAACAGGAAAGATAAATGTTGCTATTCCACATACTGATCCAATTCATGTAATTAAAGATGGTATTGCCGTTGCATTGCTAAAACAACCTGTTCTATTCAGAGAGATGGGTAAATTTGAAGGAGAGGTTGCCTGTGATATTGTATTTATGTTAGCAATTAAGAATCCTGACGGGCAAATAAAAGTATTGCAAAACTTTATGGATATATTTATGGATTCAAATTTATTATTGAAAATTAAAAATGCTAAATCAAAAAAAGAGATAATTGATATTATTTCAAAAAGCAATTGAAAGGAGGTGATAATTGATGGGACAAAGGAAAAAGATAGTAGTAGCATGTGGGTCTGGTGTTGCTACATCGAAGTCAGTTGCGGAGAGAGTTAAAGAACTTTGTAAGCAAAGAAAAATTGATGTAGAAACGCTGGCGGTTGACTTTAGATCGGTAAAATCACACTTAAAAGATGCTGATTTGTTTATCTCTATAGCACCTTATGATCCACAGACTATGGGGTTCCAGTGGTGAGTGGGATTCCGTTTATGACAGGCATTGGGATGGACAAGGCAATGGATGAGATTGAGAAAATTTTGAAAAATGCCAAATAAAAGGGGGTTTTTAAATGTTAAAAACAATTATACAGTATATACTAGATTTGGGACCAAGCGTTTTTCTGCCGATATTAATGATAATAATAGGTTTAATTGTAAGAATGAAACCTTCAAAAGCAATTTCAGCTGCTTTAACGCTTGGTGTTGCTTTTGCTGGAATGTCAGTAATACTTAATTTTATGTTTGACCAAATTTCACCTGCGGCCCAGGCATTTGTTAAAGCAACAGGCTGAAATTGAATGCATTGGATCTAGGGTGGACACCTGTAGCTGCAATAGCCTGGTCATGGCCATACGCGTTTTTAATGTTTCCAATTCAAATTATAATTAATTTGATAATGTTGGCTTTTAAATGGACAGACTGTTTGAATATTGATATGTGGAATGTTTGGAATAAGGTTTTAACTGCTGTATTAGTTCAAGGTGTAACAGGGAGTGTTACTTTGGGTTTGGTAGTAGGAGCGATTGAAGTAGTATTAGAATTAAAAAATGCTGATTTATTGCACAATCAAATTTATGAGCTAACCAAAATTCCGGGAATAAGTTTGCCACATGCTTTAGGGTTAACAGCAGTAATATTGGCACCACTAAACCGGTTATTAGACTTTATTCCAGTAATTAACAGGATAAATTTAAATTCAGAAGCCCTAAAAGAAAAATTAGGCATTTTTGGTGAGAATCATATTTTAGGATTTATAATAGGGGTTCTTATTGCAATATTTGCAAGATATGATTTAAAACATACTTTGATATTAGGAGTTTCATCTGCAGCAGCCTTAACATTATTTCCAATGGTAGCAACACTATTTATTACGGCTTTATTACCTATTTCAGATGCTGCAGCAGAATTTATGAAGAAAAGGTTTCCTGGTAGACAATTTTATATAGGCTTGGATTGGCCATTTTTAGCAGGACAACCCAGTTTATGGGTAACAACAATTTTGCTTGTTCCAGTTATACTCTTGATGGCCATAATTTTACCAGGCAATATTGTTCTTCCATTTGGAGGCATACTTAATATATGCTTGGCAGCAACAGCAGTTGTAGTAACCGGGGGAAATTTATTAAGAATGTTAATTCTTGGAATAATAACAACTCCCCTTTATATGTACGTAGCAACATACTTTGCTCCTATGATAACAAATCTTGCAAAACAAGTAAAGACAATTGAAATACCAGCAGGGCAATTAATAACATGGAATGGCATGGAGGCACCAGAGTTTAGATATGTTTTTTCAGTGGCGGCGAAGATGTTCAAAGGTGATATATTGCCTGGTCTTCCTTTGCTAATAGGCTATGCTTTGCTATACTGGTGGTATTTTAAGTATATGTTAAAAAAAGAGAAAGAAGCCGCAGAAAGAATTAGTGCGACTTCCCAAAGTTTATAATTGTGTAGTGTTGTAGCAGGTATATTCCTGCTACAACATTTGTAAAATAGTGTTATGACTTTATATTTTAATCATATCACAATTAGAAAAAAATATAAATAAATTTTTTAGGATGTGATTAAGATGATTGCAACTGTTACATTGAACCCTGCAATTGATAAGATAATCGTAGTAGATGAGATTAAAAATTTTAGCAATAACAAAATAAAACAAATAAAACTTGATATAGGTGGTAAAGGAACTCATGTGTCATCTGTGTTGTCAGACCTTGGTCTTAAAAATGTTGCCACAGGAATATTAGGAGGATATACTGGTAGTATTCTTGAATCGCTTTTGGGTAAAAAAAATATTCAATGCCAATTTATCCACCCACCGAATTATGAAACAAGAACGAGCTATATTATAATTGAGGAAAATAAGAACAATCATTTTATGCTTACAGAGAGAGGTAATAAGGTTGATGAAAAAAGCATAAATGAGTTAGTTGAAATGATTATAAAGCTTTCTTCATCATGTGAATTTATGGTTTTTCAGGAGGAGTTTCTCCTGGATTTAACATAGATATATATAAAAAATTAATAGAGTTAGCGAATAAAAATGGTTGTAAAACATTCTTAGATGCCAGTGGGGATTATCTTCTAGAGGGAATTAAAGCAAGACCATTTATGATAAAACCTAATATAGATGAAATTTGTGACATTATAGGACATAGACCTGAAAATATAAAAGAAATAATTTTTCATGCCCAAAAACTCATTAAATCTGGGATTAAGGTTGTTGCAGTTACACTGGGTAGTGATGGTTCATTAATTGTTTCTGAAAATGAAGCATTTAGAATTTATCCTCCAAAGTCAAGGCAATTAATACTGTGGGATGTGGAGATGTATTCTTCGGAAGTTCTATATTTAAGTTGTATCATAAAAGTACGTTGAGAGAAGCATTTAAATTTGCCACAGCTGTTAGCGCATCAAAAGCAATGAAATTAATGACATCTGAATTTGATATTAATGAGGCTTTGAGATTATTAGATGATGTATTAATTAAAGATGTTTAACTAAGAAGGGGATGAGGAATCAATGAGATTGTCATATATAGAGGAGAGGAAAAAAATTTGCCAATTAGTAAAAGATATGTTTGATAGAATGATGACGAATGCAGCAGGTGGTAATGTATCGTTAAGGGTTGATGATAATAAAGTTTTATTGACACCAGCAAAGATGGCGGAAAATGACAGATGCCGACTTGAGCCGGAAGATTTACTGCTTGTAGACCTTGAGATGAATGTATTAGAGGGTACACGATCATTAACAAGGGAAGCTAATATGCATCTAGGGATTTTGAAAGAATTTCCTGATGTTAAAGCCTGTATACATGCCCATCCAAGGAATATAATGACATTTGTTGCTTTTGAGTTACCTATGCCGTCAGTTACGGAAGCTACAGCAAAATTTGGCAATATCGAATGTTTACCTTATCATCCTGCAACTACAAAAGAACTTGCTGATGCAGTGGTTGAATATTTTAAAACAAAAAAGAATGTGTTGGAAAAACATGCATGTGCTGTAATGTTGGCAAGACACGGTATTATAATAGCAGGAAAATCTCTTGAAGAGGCATATAACGCACTTGAGAGAATAGAGACGAATGCATATATTGTTTTAAATAGCAAATTGCTCGTTGATAATCCAGTGCTAAAAGTAGCAAAACTTCAAGAAAAATTTCAGCCATCTACATTTGTAGCGGAAAACAAAGTTATCTATGAATAATAAAAATTTAAGATATGATTAAAAATTTAAGTTTGCTTCAGATTGACGGCACCCCCACTTTTATACACCTAAAAAGTGGGGGTTGAGCATACAGAGACTTTATAAGTTCTCTGTTGTATTCCTCCGGTAGCATCATCAATAGCGCCATATAAAGCTAATTTTCCCATGTTAAGCAGCCATTTAAAGGGGCTGCAATCAATTTGCACTAACATTCCTGCTTGAGGTTTACGTTTTCTCCTTCTCTGTGTTTTATGAGTTTTTCTATGTTTTCTATGACTTTCAATACCAGCTAAGGATAAAATTCTATACACAGTAGGTTGACTAAGCATAATTCCCTCCCTTTCTTCAAGTAGATCTCTAAAGTGAGAAAAATTAGCATCAAAGTACACATTTTGTTTCAAATAGATGACCTTGTTGACAACCTCTGGAGGTGTGGCATTAGCAGGCTTGTGATCTTTATTTTTATGAATCACAAAAAACTCACCTTGTTCACTAACCCCCTTTTTCAATCTAAAGATTTGACGTTCACTTAGGCCTAAAGCCTGCGCAGCTTCCCTTGCTGTTAATTCCTTTCGATTGTTTTTTGAATGATAAATTAATTTTTGTAATTCCCTCTTTGTCATATTAATTTCTTCCCTTCTCCTTAAGAATAATAAGATTTTCTAGAAGAATTTTTAGGTTTTCGAGATTTATAATGAAGAGGGCCATTGATAGCTCTATGGACAGTGTGTGTTGAGATACAAAGTATTTTTGCAGTTTTAGAGATATTACAATTATTTTGCTCATAAACTTTTCTAACGACTTCTCTAGTTTTTTCAGGGGATATTTTTCTAAGCTCATGATATGTTATAGTATTCATAGAAGGCTGACCTGCCATCCTGGTAATTTGTTTATGGTTCTTTATTCTCTTTCTCTGCTTTTTCAAAGTGGTAAATATATTTATACCTATTTGAAGACTTTAAAACATCTTTTATTGTATGGATAGGTAAATGTGTAGTATAATGAAGGCAAGAGACGGAAAATTTTCTCTATGAGAATACAAAATACAAAAAACATTAAAATATAAAATGGCGTGGAAATTTATAGTAATATTATTCCAAAGAAAGGAGGTTTTTAATTGATCATCGGTCTTGATGTAGGAGGAACTAATATAGACGGAGTTGTCGTAGAAAAAGGCAAGATTATAAAAACCATAAAGAAACCTACAAATAGAGATAATTTATTCAACTCCATCTGGACTGCCCTTAAAGAACTGCTTTCAGGATATGATAACACTAAAATAGAAAGGATAAATTTAAGCACCACTGTGTCTACCAACGCCATAGTTGAAAATAAACTTCTCCTGTAGGAATGATTGTTCAACCTGGCCCAGGTTTGCCTTATGATTTTTTAGCCTGTGGTGATGGAAACGTATTTATATCTGGATATATTGATCACAGAGGTGAAATAATTAAAGATTTTAATTTGCTTGAAATAAAAAATGCCATTAAATTATTCAAAGAGAAAAACATTAAAGCTTATGCTGTAGTCACTAAATTTTCTATTAGAAATCCCAGTATTGAAATGAAGATAAAAGAAATTTTGGAAAATGACATACCAAACTCTTTTATTACCATGGGACATACTATATCAGGCAAGTTAAATTTCCCTCGCAGAGTATACACTTCTTATTTAAATTCAGCAGTGCACAGCATTTTTGATGAATTTTTAAGTAACATTAAGAAATCCTTAGAAAAAGAAGGAATAAATGCATCAGTATTTATATTAAAAGCCGATGGCGGTACTATGAATATGTCTACAGCAGAGAAAAAACCAGTAGAAACTATCCTATCCGGTCCTGCTGCCAGCCTTATGGGAATTAATGCCATGCTTCCTACCGATAAAGATGCAATATTACTAGATATTGGAGGTACTACTACCGACATATTTTTCCTTGCTGATGGAGTTCCTTTATTTGAACCGTGGGGAATAAGAATAGGCAAATATAAAACTTTAGTAAGAGCAATTTATAGTGTTTCCATAGGTTTAGGTGGAGATAGTAGTATTTGTGTTAGAAATGGCAGGATAAAAATAGGCCCCCAAAGGGAAGGGGTACCTTATGCTTTGGTGGTACCAAACCTACGCCTACAGATGCCATGATAACCTTAGAGTTGATAGATGAAAATGCATTTCGCCTCACTCACGAGAATGTTAAAAAAGCTTATGAAGCAATGACTTTATTGGGAAAAGAGTTAAATTTATCAGCAAAAGATATGGCAAAATTAATTCTCAGCACTATGGGAGATATTATTAAAAATAAAGTAGATGAGCTTTTACATGAAATAAATAGCCGTCCAGTTTATACTGTAAAAGAATTATTGTACGGGAAAAGAATCAAACCTAAGCTGATAAATATAATTGGTGGTCCTTCTAAAGTATTAGCCCCTGTACTTGAAGAAAAGTTTAATTTACCTTGCTATTACCCTAAAAACTATTCTGTAGCCAACGCTATAGGTGCAGCTTTAGCACGACCAACTACCGAAATTACAATGTTTGTTGACACTTCTAAAAAAACACTTTTTGTACCTGAATTAGGATTATATGAAAAAATAAGTGGAAATTATACTCTTGATAAAGCAAAAGAAAAAGCTTTGGAATTAGTCAAAAAATCTGCTCTATCGCTGGGCGCTTCTATTGAGGAAATAGAAGCTGAAATAGTAGAAGAAAGTAGCTTCAATATGGTGAGAGGATTTTATACTATCGGAAAGAACATGCGAATTAAAGCTCAGGTAAAACCAGGACTTATCCAATAAATTGAGAGGTGAATGAGAATGATTAAAGCTAAAAATAGATTGGGCGTTGTATTCTTTCCTGCTTTTGACTGGGCTATTAATCCTACTCATCCAGAAAGAGAAGAAAGGCTCCTCTACACTCAAGATCAAATTTTTGAAGAAGGAATTGAAGACATTGAGGGAATTAAATTTTATAATCCAATCATTGCTGAAGAAAAAGATATTAACAGAGTGCATTTTGTAGTGCCAGATGTAAAATCTACAGTTACTCAATCTCACCTCATATCCGCTGGTGGAGCTATTAAAGCCCTTCAAGCAGTGATGGAAAAAGAAGTAGATAAAGCCTTTGCTTTAGTTCGTCCCCCAGGGCACCATGCTCAGAGAGTAGTTTATGGAGACAGAGGTTTTTGCATAATCAATGTGGAAGCAGTAATGCTAGAAAGAATAAGGCAAGAATATGGAAGTTTAAGAGTCGCCATTGTAGATACAGATTGTCACCACGGTGATGGTACTCAAGATATCTATTGGAATGACAAAGATACTTTGTTTATTTCTCTTCATCAAGATGGAAGAACTCTCTACCCGGGAACAGGATTTATAGAGGAATTTGGAGGCCCAGCTGCTTATGGGTACAATATAAATATCCCCTTACCTCCTGGAACAGGAGAAGAAGGTTTTTTATACGTATTAGACAATGTAGTAATACCTATTTTAGATGAATATAAACCTGATATAATACTAAACTCTGCCGGCCAAGACAACCATTATACAGACCCGCTTACCAATATGAACTTTACAGCTCAAGGATATGCAAAATTAAATGAACGACTAAATCCTAATATTGCAGTTCTTGAAGGAGGCTACTCTATTGAAGGGGCTTTGCCCTATGTTAATTTAGGAATAATATTAGCGATGGCAGGTATTGACTACTCTAGAGTGAGTGAACCAAATTATGATAAAGAGAAGTTAAAACAACCAAAAGATATTACAGAATATATTAAAAAATTGTCAGAAATAGTGTATAACCGCTGGAAAAATAAAGATGACTTGCGATTAAAAGAATTTAAAGATGTGAATTATGTAAAAAGGCCTAGACGAGTGTATTATGATACAGATGGTATATTAGAAACACAAGTTCAAAATTTTAAAATATGTAACAAATGCTCTGGAGTAAATACAATTGAGTCAAAAAGTGATAGAGGATATCATATATTTGCTATAACTATTCCTAGAGATGCCTGCCCTAATTGTATTGATGAAGGATACAAACTGTATAAAAATGCTTCTTCTCATTATACAAATGTGTATTTACAAGATAGAGTAAATGATGAATATTATTCTAGGTAAAAACATTATAGTTCTTCTCCACTATCAGTGTTAAAATCGAAATAGCTGATACCAATTCCTCTGTTTTTTAGCTCATTTAATACTCCAAGCAAAATGGATGGCATCCATAAATATGAAAGTGTATATCTTTTCTAATGGCAACATAGTGATATTTTTAAAACCTCCTTCTTGGTTTTGTATATATTCTAATTCTTGCCAAGAAAGAGGTTTTTAATCAGTCTTCACAAAATTTTTACAGTCTCTCATTTATATTTTAAATTTGCTTATTATACTCATCAATGTGTTTGCAATATTGCTCAAATCTTGTGCGGACTTTGATATTTCTTCTATTGCAGTTTTTTGCTCTTCTGTTGCGGAAGATATTTCTTCGGTTGAAGCGGCAGCTTCTTCTGTTACTGCGGCGATATTTTGTATCGAATCTAACATTTCACTTCTGCTTTGAGAAATTTTCAACATTGATTCATTAAGTTTATTAAGTTCTTCTACGATTCTATTTACTGCTTGCTGAATGCCGTAGAAAGTGTGAACTGTTTTTGCTAAAGATTCATTTTGTTGTTCTATAGAAGCACTTGCTTCTTCTACTACTTTATAAGTATCGTCAATATTTTGTTGTATTTCTTTTATAATAGCTTCGATATTTTTAGCGGCTTCCGAAGACTGATTAGCCAATTTTCTAACTTCATCAGCTACTACGGCAAAACCGCGACCGGCTTCTCCTGCACGGGCTGCTTCAATTGCAGCATTTAATGATAAAAGATTGGTTTGATCGGCTATTGTAGTTATTGTCTCAACAATTTTTCCTATTTCATGAGATTTTTTCTTTAGGTAGGAGGTAGATTCTTTTACTTTGCTGTGCATTTGTTCTGTGACTTTAGTCTTTTCACTTAATTCTTTTATATTTTCTAATCCAGTATTTGCTGCTTTTATTACAGAAGTAGTTTCTTTATTTATATTTTTTGAATTTTCCATTGTCACATCCAAATTTTGACTTAATAAATTGGTAATAGTTGCACCTTTTTCAGCTTCTTTTGCTTGTTCCTGCGCACCTTTTGCAATTTCTTCCATAGCTGTAACTACTTCATTTGTGATTTGCTCAGCTTTATTTGATGCAAAGGATACTTTTTTAGAATATTCGTATACAGAATTTGCGGCAGATAATACATCGGCTACTAGCCTTTTTATACCATCTATCATAATGTTAAAACTTGAAGCTAATTTACCTATTTCATCATTTGATTTAACTTCTACTTTTTGCGTCATATCGCCATTTGCAGCTTTATTCATTGCAGTCATGACTTTTCCTATTTTTGATGTGATATTTTTTGAGAAGAAATACGCTATTAATATTCCTATTAAAAGACTTATTAAACTAAAAATTATTGTGTTGTCTTTTATTTGAGAAGTTTTTTCAGCAAGTTCTGAAGAATCCATGGTTATTGCAGCTTTCCAACCAAAATTATTTAAAGTTTTTACAGATGCAAATTTATTTGTTCCACTGTCATTGTACTCAAAACTTCCTTCTTGCATAGAGAGAATCTTTTTGCCGTAATCGTATTTTGTTATGTAGGAGAATAAATTTTTCTTATCTTTATCAGCGATTATAATGCCTTCATTAGAAAGTAAGTACACATTTCCTGTTTTTCCTACTTTTATAGAAGAAATCATATTAGAAAGAGAATCTAAATTTATGTCAAATGCCAAAACTCCCACGATATCTGAAGCTACATTAGTCAAAGAACTTCTAACGGCTTTTGACACTGTGACTACTCCACCATTTGTCCCATCATTACTGTAAGGGCCAGTCCATATTATTGCATCTGGATTTTCGATAGCTTTTTTATACCATTCCTGTTTGGTAGGGTCATAGTTGGGGTCAAGGGGAAGGTCAGGAGATTGAATTATTTTTTTATCTGGAGTTGCAAGGTAAATAAGAGATATTTTAGTACTTTTTGCCTTCAAAATGGTTGTAAATAGATCTTGTAAATTCTTTTTATCGGTTTCAAAATCTCTTTGCCTAAAATTTAGAATTTGAGGATTGGTGGAGAGAATAATAAGTTGAGTTTCAATATCATTTTTGAAAAGGTCTACATAATTATTTATTAGTCCTAATGTATCTGTATTAGAGATGTTGATAGTATCGTGTAAAATTTCTACTGACTTGCTTGTAGACATATAGCCAGTGAAAACAAGAGGAACGATTATTACAAAGGCTATGAAGGTCATTAGTTTAGCAAATATGCTACTAGCACTGTTAAAAAACTTTAGTCTAACGTTTGCCTTAGGAATTTTTAAACTTAGTTTGAATTTCTCCTTCTTATAGTAGCTTTTTTGCTTTTTCATTCGTTAAACACCTCCAAAATGGATGAATAAAGTTATGCAATCGGTTGTATATATATTATACCACTGTTTGATGAATTTTACAATAAAATGTCGGAATTTGTATTTTGATATCGTAGAAATTTTATTAAAATTTTATTGCTATTTAAGGTTTATGATGATATAATACACTTATATTAAATCAAAAATTAAAAGTGAGGGGATTATTAGTTATGTATCAAGACAAAATGATAGTTTGTAAAGATTGCGGAAAGGAGTTTGTGTGGACAGCGGGAGAACAACAGTTTTATGCTGAGAAAGGCTTTCAAAATGAGCCTGTAAGGTGCAAAGCCTGCAGAGATGCAAAGAAAAGAAGAAACCATCAATATAATGCTAGAAAAAACAAGAAAGCTTTTGGTATTGAGAGATAATCCCCTTACTTTTTCGCAAGAAAAGTAAAGAGGATTATACAGAAGACACCGTTTTGGTGTCTTTTTTGTATTTCAGAACTTTTTCCACATTGTTAAAAGCGAATTTAAAACTTATTCACAGACTTATCCCCATTATCCACAACTTTTTATTTCACAACGTCTATAAAAACTCTAAAAAAATTCCACTATGTCTTTAATATAAAAACTATTGAAATTTTATTCACATGATATTATAATTATCAAAGTGAATTCTATGATGCATTGAACGTTATAGATGGTAATGTGAATAACTTATAATTTCAAAAAATTTTTATGTACAGGAGAGGAGAAGGAGAATGAATAAAAAATCAATTACTGCGCTTTTAATAATAACACTCGTTTTGTCTTTATTTTTGGCTGGTTGCGGCAGTAAGCCTACTAATACCTTAGAAAAATCAAACAAAAAGGTGTTATCGTAATGGGTACAAGTGCGGATTTTCCACCTTTTGAGTTTCATAAGGTGGAAGGAAATAAAGATACAATAGTAGGTTTTGACATTGATATAGCAAATGCTATTGCAAAAAAATTAGGTGTAAAGCTAGAGATAAAGGACATGGACTTTAAAGGGTTGATTCCAGCTCTTCAATCAGGGCGTATAGATATGATAGTTGCTGGTATGACTCCAACCCCGGATAGAGCCGAAAATGTTGACTTTTCAGATCTTTATTACAACAGCCAACAAGTTGTGGTTGTAAAAAATGATAGCCCGATTTTAAAGTTTGATGACTTAAAAGGTAAAACTGTCGCAGTGCAAATAGGTACCACTTCTGAAGAAGCAGCTAAAAAAATACCAGATGTAAATTTGAAGCAGCTAAATCGTGTGGGAGACGCCTTCATGGATTTAAAAAATGGCAGATGTGATGCAATAGTATTGGAGGATACTGTTGCAAATGCATATTTAAAAGAATACAAAGACATGAAGATACTTTCCATGAAAGAACTCAACACTGAGGAAGGTGGTATGGCTGTTGCAGTGGCTAAAGGAAATAAAGAATTAGTGAATATAATAAACGAAGTGATAAAAGATTTAAAAGCAAGCGGCGAATATGATAAGCTTGTAGATAAATGGTTTAAGTAATGATGAAATTTAGTGGAGAATTTTTAAAATAGTTCTCCACTAAAATTTTGCAGAAAGGAAGATTTTTATGAGTATAAATTTTTTGAGCATGCTAAAATACAGTCATTTATTTGTAAGTGGCCTTCTCATGACTTTAAAACTCACCTTTTTAGCGGTGACTATAGGAGTTATATTAGGTCTGATTGTTGCTCTTATTAAAATGTCCTCTATAAAGCCAATAAGCTTTGTAGGTGCAAGCTATGTTGAAATTATAAGAGGTACTCCTCTTTTGGTACAACTCTTGTTGATATACAACGGCCTTATGCAATTTGGAATAGATATACCAGCTTTTATAGCAGGAGTTTCTGCTCTTGCTATAAATAGCGCTGCCTATGTTGCAGAGATTATAAGGGCAGGCATACAAGCTGTAGACCCTGGTCAAAACGAGGCAGCTAGATCGCTTGGAATGACTCATACTATGGCGATGCGATATGTTATAATTCCTCAGGCAATAAAAAATATTCTTCCTGCATTAGGAAACGAATTTATTGTGATGCTGAAAGAATCGGCAATTGTATCAGTTATAGGTTTTGCAGACCTTACAAGGCAAGCAGATATTATACAAAGCGTTACTTATAAGTATTTCGAGCCTTACATCATCATTGCTGCCATATATTTTATAATGACCTTTATTTTTTCAAGGCTCCTTTGGATTTTTGAAAGGAGCTCAGAGCCGGTGATACGCGTTAATGAAGTATATAAAACCTTTGGGAATTTAGAAGTGTTAAAAGGGGTAAGCTTAAGCGTAAATAAGGGAGAAGTCGTTGTGATAATAGGACCAAGCGGTTCGGGAAAAAGTACCCTTTTAAGGTGTATAAACCTTTTAGAAGTGCCTACTAGAGGTGAAATCTACATTGAAGGAATTAAAATAAACGACAGAAAAGTAAATATCAATAAAATAAGACAAAAAGTAGGGATGGTTTTTCAGCACTTTAATTTATTTCCTCACTTGACGGCTCTTGAAAATGTAACGTTAGCTCCTATTAAAGTGAAGAGGATGGACAAAAAAACTGCTGAAAATATAGCTTTGGGTTTACTTGAAAAAGTAGGGCTTTTAGATAAAAAAGACGAGTATCCTATTAAGTTGTCAGGTGGTCAAAAACAGAGACTTGCAATTGCAAGGGCATTGGCTATGCAGCCAGATATTATGCTTTTTGATGAGCCACATCAGCCTTGACCCTGAAATGGTAAAAGAAGTTTTAAACGTCATGAAAGGGTTGGCAAATGAAGGGATGACTATGGTAGTTGTAACTCATGAAATGGGTTTTGCGAGGGAAGTAGGAGATAGAGTTATTTTTATGGACGATGGAATGGTAATTGAAGAAGGGACGCCAGAAGATATTTTCTACAATACAAAAAATGAAAGGACAAAGGAATTTATAAGTAAGATTTTGTAAAGTCACTCCGAGAAGGAGTGTTTTTTTGTTTCCACGTATTGCAGGAATATTGTTTTTTATGTAGAATTATATTAAATAGAAGGATAATGAGAGGGGTTTGATACTATGAATATCACAGTAAGTGGTAAAAATGGTATGGCTGTTACAGATGGACTAAGGGATGCGGTTGTAAAAAAAGTTAGCAAATTAAGCAAGTACTTTACTGAGGATACTGAAGTGAGAACAGTTTTAAGCGTACAAAAAAACCATCATATTGCAGAAATTACAATACCTTTTAAGGGTATTATATTTAGAGCTGAAGAGGTCAGCGATGACATGTATGGTTCAATCGATAGGGTCGTAGACAAAATAGAAAGACAAATTCTTAAACACAAAACAAAGCTTAAAAATAGATTTGGTGCTAATGAGTCAATAAGATTTGAGATTCCACCTGTTTATCAAGAAGCTAAGGAAGAAGAGGAAGAAACTTCCTTTGAAATAGTTAAAACAAAAAGGTTTCCTATAAAACCTATGTCAGCTGAGGAAGCAATTCTTCAGATGAATCTGTTAGGACACAACTTCTTTGTATTTACAAATGCCGATACTGATACCATAAATGTCGTATACAAAAGAAAAGATGGCAAATATGGCCTGATAGAGCCGATAGAATAAAACTACATAAAAAATAAATAAATTGGGAGGGGGCTCTATCCCCATTTTTTTGTCTAAAAAGAAGGAATTTTAAATTTTGTATAGAATATATTTTAAGTGTGTACAAATTTTGATAGGGTGTGAAGATAATGGGTGAAATAACAAAAGATATGGTGACTTCAATGGAAGGATACATAAACAAAATTCAAGGAGTATTATCAAGCAGAGTTGTTGCAGAAAATGGTGAAATAACTGAAATCCATGTATTAGCTGATAGTACAAGGAATGCAAAGCAGATTGCAAGAGATGTGCAATCTGTCATAATGGCACAGTTTGAAATTGATATAAATTACAAGATTATCAGTGTTGCGCAAATTGATACTGGAGAAAAACTTCAAGGAGAACACAGGCTTGTTTTTTCAAGTTATTCCTTTATAAATAATGGTCTTACCAGTGAAGCGAGAGTTATACTCACAAGAGGTGATGAGGTTTTTGAAGGGTATGCTGAAGGACCAAATACTGCAAGTAATAAGTATAAAATAATTGCTAATGCTACGCTAGACTCTATTTCTAAATTGATTCCTAAAAACCATTTATTTCTATTAGAAGATATCGACATATTTAATATAGCCAAAAGCAGAATAATAGTTATAGGGGTTACCCATGTAACAAATAACCAGGAAGAACTCCTAACAGGTTCATGTCTTATAAAAAAAGATGAAGGAGAGGCTGTGGTAAAAGCCACATTAGATGCCGTTAACAGGCGCGTCATGTCGATTACATCCCTTTAGTTTTTAAACACCCAAACCGCTTAAAAACTGTTTTAGCGTAGCGCCGCCTGAAGCCTAAGGGCAGAAGAGCTTTTACAGCAAAGGGGGGTTTCAGGGTGAATAAAGCAACATTTATAAAAGTATTGTTGGTTTTAATGACACTTGCATTAGCAGGAGGAGCAAATTTAATGTGGGGTTAAGCGGTTTGAGGTGTTTTTTAGATTGAAAATAGGAGGTTTATTATGCTTAACAAAAGAGTAAAAATATATATTTCTATAATAATAACAGTGGGACTATTTTTTATTGTATATTCTATGTTAAACGTTCCTACAAATAGAATTATAGATATAATTTTATTTGGCTTTTTTGCTGCTCTAGCCGAATCAATGCCTATATATATAACAAAAGACGTAACTGTGTCGGTAGCTTTTGCAGTTGACTTAATGGCACTTTTAATTTTGGGACCATATGAGGGTGCTTTAATTGCAGGTATAGGAACTGCTTTTCAGATTAGTAAATATGCAGATGGTAGAGTGCGTCATATATTCAATTTCCCTTATTATAAAACTTTGTTTAACATGTCACAAATAGCTTTAAGTGTTGGTGTTGGTGGCTTAATATATGAATATGCTGGAGGTATTCCACGTAATTATATATATCCCTACCACCTTTTATCTGCAATATTAGCAGCAATTGTGTATTACCTTTTAAATACTTCAGTTGTGGCAATACTTTTGTCTTTTTTAACAGATAAATCACTTACATATATTTTTTCAAAAGAAATTAAATGGATGGTCCCTAACTTCCTCTTCCTTGCATTTTTAGGCATAATCATGTCGGAGGCTTTTGTAAGAATAGGCTATGTAAGTCTTATTTTACTCTTTATACCTCTTTTTATGATACGCTACATGTTTAAGCTTTATATGGACTCAAAACAGTCTTATTATGACACAATAAATGTTTTGGTAAAAGCTCTTGATGCAAAAGACAAGTATACAGCTGGTCATTCAAAAAACGTAGAAAAAATTGCAGCTTTGCTTTGTAGAGAATTTGGTTTCAGTGAGTCTCACACTGAAATGGTGAAAATTGCAGCCCTTTTACATGATATAGGAAAGATTGGAGTGAAGGAAGAGGTTTTAAATAAGCCTGGGAAATTAAGTGATGAAGATAAGCATAATAAGAGAACATCCTCAAAAAGGCTATGAAATATTAAAAGAAGTGCCTGCGTTAAAAGAGGTTTCTTTGTGGGTAAAATACCATCATGAATGGTATAATGGAAATGGATATCCCGACGGGATAAAAGGTGAGGAAATACCATTGGAAGCGCAAATACTTTCTTTGGCAGACGTTTTTGATGCATTGGTTTCGGACAGACCTTACAGAAAGGCTTTTTCTCAAGAGGGAGCATATGAAATAATTGTAGGAAATGAGGGTACACAATTTAGCCCTAAAATAATAAAAGCTTTCAAAAAAGCTTTTGAAAAACACAGGGAGGAATTTAAGCATGATATTTGATTCCTTAGGTGTGTCTTTAATTTACGGGACTTTAAAAAAAGGAAAAATCAGCGGTATTGCTGATATTGAAATAAAAAAACCCAGCCTTTTTATAGCGGCATTTGTCTTGGAATTTGGCATGTTAAACCTTTCTAATAAATTTTATGAGGTTATAAAATACCAGTCTTATATACATTTCTTTGTGTATCTTTTACTTTTCATAGGATTGTGGTACAATAGAAATAACAAGTATTTTAGGATAATAAGTGTGGGAGTGTTTTTAAATTTTATTGTAATATTTGCTAATGGAGGAAGAATGCCTGTATCCATTGATGCTTTAAAGGCAGCGGGACTTAATAATCTCATACTACAACTTCAGGCAAATAGAATTGCTACTCACCAAGTTTTGAAAAGTTCTACACGGTTAAAATTTTTAGCGGATGTGTTAGTATTGCCCAAACCTTATCCTCTGCCCAAAGCCTTTAGCATAGGAGATTTTATAATGGCGACGGTACGTTTTTACTTGTTACAAATGCAATGCTTAAAAAGGTGAAAAGTCATGACGGCACAAGATAGAAGAGATAAAATAGTTGAAATTTTAAAAAATGCTAAAGAGCCTATATCTGGCTCTGACCTTGCCAAAAGATTTGGTGTTACAAGGCAGGTTATTGTGCAAGATATAGCTATTTTAAGGGCTAAAGGGATTAAAATATTATCTACCCCTCAAGGCTATATAATAGACACTGTAAAAGAAAACACTGTAAAAAGAGTTTTTGCTGTCAAACACGGATATGACAGGACAGAGGAGGAGCTAAATTTAATTGTTGACAATGGAGGAAAGGTGTTAGATGTAATCGTGGAACATCCTTTCTATGGGGAGATAAAAGGGCTTTTAATGCTTTCTTCAAGGTATGATGTAAGTAAATTCATGGAGTTTGTAAAGGAAGGAAAAGCAACCCTTTTGTCTTCTCTTACGGATGGAGTGCATCTTCACACTGTTGAAGGGGAGAGTGAAGAGGTATTGGACAGAATACAAAAGGCATTAGAGCAAAAAGGTTTTTTAATAGAATGATGATTTATAACCACTTTAAAAATTTTTGGAAAGTGGTTATTTTATTATTGACAGCTGTATATACATCTGTGTATACTATAATTGTAAAAACTAAAGAATGGGGGTTTTAACGTGAAGACAAGAGAGATTACTATTGGAGGGCTTTTAGCAGCATTGGCACTTGTTATACCTTTAGCTTTTGGAGGAGTATTAGGGATAGTTATTCCGCCTTTTTCAGCTACACTGGCATCCCATGTACTGTGATGCTGGCAATGCTTATAAGTCCTGCAACAGCAGTATTTGTAGGTGTTGTATCTGCGATAGGATTTTTAATAAAATTGGGACCTGTAATAGCAGCAAGGGCGGCGGTTCACGCGGTGTTTGGCTATGTCGGAGCTAAAATGATGCAAAGAAGATATTCTTTCCCTGTTGCTTTAGCTGTTACACTTCCAATACACGCTGTTTTAGAAGCTATTGTTGTGATGCCTTTTGGATTTGATTTTTACAAAGCTTTTGTGGTGGTAGGGGTAGGTACTATACTTCACCACACAATAGATTCGGTAATTGCATTAGTGGTATTTTACGCATTAAATCCTATTTTGAAGTTAAAGATAATAGGTACAAAAAATTAACTTTAAAAAGCGTTTCAAAATTGTGGTGTTTTCAGATTGTTGATAAAGTCAGATATTTTTTAAGTAGATATTTTGCATCGTCGCTCCGGAGTTCCAAAGCGACAAAACTAAACTCGACCTTCGGGTTACGGCAGGGTTCCGGGCACATTCGACGTCCTGTCTTAGTGCCCGCCTCCGCCATCCGTGGCTTCGGCCCTGCCTCCACCCTCGGTCTCGTTAAGTTTTGTTAGCGCTTTGTCACAAGTCGCTCCTTATGCAAAATATCTACTTTCAAAAAGTTTGACTACAGTCTATGAGAACGCCTCAATTTTGAGACGTTCTTTTTTGTAAAAATTGTATGAAGAGAGTGTAAAATATTCTTGAAAAAACCTGCTTTTTATTGTCATAAAGACTGCATAGTGATATAATATATAGTTGATTAATAACCTTAGAAGGTGATAAAAATGTTGGGCTTAGTTGAAAAAATATTTGGCAGCTACAGTGAACGCGAAGTTAGAAGACTTGAACCTATTGTTGATAAGGTTTTGTCATATGAAGATCAAATGGCAAGACTTACAGATGCTGAACTTAGGGCGAAAACAGATGAGTTTAAAAATAGATTAAAAAATGGTGAAACTCTTGATGATATACTTCCTGAGGCTTTTGCAGTGGTAAGAGAAGCTGCGTGGAGAACCCTAAAAATGAAGCATTTTAAGGTGCAGGTGATAGGCGGCATTGTCCTTCACCAAGGGCGTATCGCTGAAATGAAAACTGGTGAAGGAAAAACCCTTGTCGCGACATTACCTGCATATCTTAATGCTTTAGAGGGCAAAGGAGTTCACATTGTAACTGTCAATGATTACTTGGCAAAAAGAGACCGCGATTGGATGGGTAAAATATACGAGTTCTTAGGTTTAAGCGTTGGAGTGATACTCCATGATATGGGCCCAGAAGAAAGAAAAAAGGCTTATGCTGCAGATATAACTTATGGGACCAACAATGAATTCGGATTTGACTATCTAAGAGACAACATGGTCATATATAAAGAAGACATGGTGCAACGAGGGCTCAATTATGCTATAGTGGACGAGGTAGACAGCATATTGATAGATGAAGCGAGGACTCCTCTTATCATATCAGGCGTAGGAGAAAAATCAACTGACATGTATAAATTAGCTGACAGGTTTGTAAGAACCCTTAAAAAAGATGAGGACTACGTGGTTGATGAAAAGGCGAAAACTGTAAGTTTGACTGAAAAAGGCGTTGTAAAAGCGGAAAAATTTTTTGGCATAAAAAATCTCGCAGATATTGAAAACATGGAAATTTCTCATCACATTAATCAGGCTTTAAAAGCTCATGCAATAATGAAAAAGGATATAGATTATGTAGTAAAAGACGGTCAAGTATTATAGTGGATGAATTTACTGGCAGGCTCATGTTTGGAAGAAGATACAGCGAAGGTCTTCATCAGGCTATTGAGGCAAAAGAAGGTGTCAAAGTAGAGAGGGAAAGCAAGACTTTAGCTACCATTACTTTCCAGAATTACTTTAGAATGTATAAAAAGTTAGCCGGCATGACGGGTACAGCTCAAACTGAAGAACAAGAATTTAGAGCAATTTATGGTTTAGATGTCGTTGTAATACCCACTAACAAGCCAATGATAAGGATAGATCATCCTGATGTGATATACAAAACTGAAGAGGCTAAGTTTAGAGCTGTTGTTGAGGATATTGTGGAGCATCACAAGAAAGGGCAACCTGTTTTAGTCGGCACGATTTCTATTGAAAAATCAGAAAAATTAAGTGCAATGTTAAAAAAGCGCGGCATACCTCATCAAGTGTTAAATGCAAAGTATCACGAAAAAGAGGCGGAAATAATAGCGCAGGCGGGGAGAAAAGGAGCGGTTACAATTGCAACAAACATGGCAGGTCGTGGTACTGATATACTGTTGGGAGGAAATCCTGAATTTATAGCAAAGAAAAAGATGCTTGAGGAGGGGTACTCAAAAGAAATTATTAATGAAGCTGCGGGATATGGACCTATTTCAGGCGAGGAAGTTAAAAAAGCCCGAGAAAGATATTTTGAGCTTCTGGAAGAGGCCAAGAAAGAGACTGAAAGAGAACACGATGAGGTTGTAAAGCTAGGGGGGCTTTACATTATAGGGACTGAAAGGCATGAAGCTAGGAGAATTGACAACCAGTTAAGAGGACGTGCAGGACGTCAAGGAGATCCGGGAGAAACGAGATTTTATATATCCTTAGAAGACGACCTTATGAGACTTTTTGGTTCAGAAAGGGTAAAAAACATGATGGACACCCTGGGCATAGACGATGACCAGCCTATAGAGCATAAGATTTTGACAAAACAAATTGAGCAGGCTCAGAAAAAAGTAGAGGGTATAAATTTTGACACTAGAAAACATGTCTTACAGTATGACGATGTAATGAACAAACAAAGAGAGATAATATACGCCCAAAGGAGAAAGGTACTTGAGGGTGAAAACTTAAAAGAATCAATTTTTGACATGATAAGAAGTATAATAGAGAGAAATGTTGAGGTATACACTGCAGGAAGTAAATATCCTGAAGAATGGGATATAAAAGGATTGCTAGACTATCTTTATGACATGTTCCTTGAAAAAGACAGCGTAGTTATTGATGTCGATATAGACAGACTTGACAAAGAAGTTTTAACTAACATAATATATGAAGAAGCTGTAAAACAATACGAGAAAAAAGAAGCTGAAATTGGTCCAGAGCAAATGAGGGAACTTGAACGGATAGTTCTTTTAAGAGTGGTAGATACTAAGTGGATGGACATATAGATGAAATGGATCAATTGCGTCAGGGAATAGGCTTGAGAGCTTATGGACAGGTAGACCCTCTTATTGAATACAAAAAAATAGCTTTTGACATGTTTGAAGACTTGGTACAAAGCATACAAGAAGAGACTGTGAAATTTTTATATCACATTCAAATAGATAAAAACAATATGATTCAAAGAGAGCAAGTAGCAAAACCTGTTTTTACGAATGCAGGTATCCAAGAAAAAAAGCAACCTGTTGTTAAAGGCAAAAAAATTGGCAGAAATGACCCCTGTCCTTGTGGCAGTGGGAAAAAATATAAATATTGCTGTGGCGCTAATCTAAAATATTAAAAGGAGAGATGCAGTTTGTTACAGGATTATAAGGCTGAAGTTTCAAAAATGTTTGAAGAAATAAAAGAAATGGGGGTTTCTCTTTGACATAGAAGGTGTCAAAAGAGAGATAGAGGAAATAGATAAGGAAATGGCTGACCCAGATTTTTGGAATGATATTAAAAAATCTCAAGAATTAGCTAAGAGACAAAAAGAATTAAAAGAGTTGCTAGAAGAGTATAATTCACTTGTGAGAAAATGGGAAGATTTGACTACTCTCATTGAATTGGGACTGGAAGAAAGAGATGAATCGATAACTGAGGAAGTAGACAAAGAGTACAAAGAGCTGAAGAAAAAGCTTGAAGATTTAAAAATAAAAACTCTTCTCAATGGTCCCTATGACAAAAATAATGCTATACTCTCTATTCACGCAGGTTCAGGCGGTACAGAGGCTCAAGATTGGGCTGAAATGTTACTTCGCATGTATACGAGATGGGCTAATGACAAAGGCTTTGATGTGGAAACTTTGGATTATTTGCAAGGAGAAGAGGCAGGCATCAAAAGTGTCACTTTAATGATAAAAGGACCTTTTGCCTATGGGTATCTTAAATCAGAGGCTGGTGTTCACCGCCTTGTGAGGATATCTCCTTTTGATGCGGCGGGTAGAAGGCATACTTCCTTTGCACTAGTGGAAGTACTTCCTGAATTAGAAGATGATATTGAAGTTGAAATAAGGCCTGAGGACTTAAGGATTGACACATATAGAGCTTCGGGTGCAGGAGGACAGTATGTAAACAAAACAGAGTCTGCCGTAAGAATTACTCATCTTCCTACAGGGATAGTGGTTTCTTGCCAAAATGAGAGGTCACAGATTCAAAACAGAGAGACAGCAATGAAAATGCTTAAAGCAAAACTTTTGGACCTTATGATGAAAGAGAAGAAGGAAAAAATCGAAGATTTAAAAGGAGAGCACAAAGAAGCGGCATGGGGTAATCAAATAAGGTCGTATGTTTTTCAACCCTATACCCTTGTTAAGGACCACAGAACAAATTTTGAGGTGGGAAACGTTCAGGCAGTGATGGATGGAGAGATAGACGATTTCATAAATGCTTATCTCAAACAGAAATCACAAGGGATATCTTAAAAAGGTATCCCTTTAAATTTAAGCTATGTATTTTACGAGAAAGGAGTAAGTCATGGATAGAATAAAAGAGGCATTAAAAAGAGAATTTGGTTTGAAAGATTTTCAGGTGGAAAACACTATAAAACTTATTGATGAAGGGAATACAATTCCTTTTATTGCAAGGTACAGAAAAGAAGCGACAGGAAGTTTGTCAGATGAGGTGTTGAGAAATTTTTATGAGCGCCTCACATATTTGAGAAACCTTGAAGAGAAAAAACAGGATACAATAAGGCTTATTGATGAGCAGGGAAAATTGACAGAGGAGATAAAAGAAAAGATAGAGAATGCTACAACTTTACAAGAGGTAGAGGACATATACAGACCTTTTAGGCCAAAAAGAAGGACAAGGGCGACCATTGCTAAAGAAAAAGGCTTGGAGCCTCTTGCAAAGATTATTTCTTCAAATGAAGTAATGAATGGGGATGTAAAGGAATACGCAAAGCCTTATCTTAATGAAAATGTTCTAACAGTTGAAGAAGCATACCAAGGAGCAATGGATATAATTGCAGAGGATATATCTGATGACGCTGAGATAAGAAAATACATAAGGAATTTTACATGGAATAACGGAATTATAGTGACACAAGCGCTGAAAAAAGAAAAATCTCCCTATGAAATGTATTATGACTATAAAGAAGCTGTAAAGACAATACCGCCTCATAGGATTCTTGCGATAAACAGGGCAGAAAGGGAAAAATACATATCTGTAAAAATTGAGGTAGATAGTGAAAGGATAATAAATAGGCTTATAGAATCAAAAGTAAATAAAGCTTCAATATTTGCAGAGTATTATAAAAGGGCAATTGAAGATTCCTACAAAAGGCTTATTGCACCTTCAATAGAGAGAGAAATAAGGAATGCTCTCACAGAAAAAGCAGAAGAAAAAGCGATAATAGTCTTTAAAGAAAATCTAAAAAGCCTTTTACTTCAGCCCCCAATAAAAGGACATGTTGTTATGGGGTTTGACCCGGCGTATAGAACAGGGTGTAAGATTGCCATTGTGGATGAAACAGGAAAGCTTTTAGATACTGCAACAATCTATCCTACCCCTCCTCAAAATGATATTGATAATTCTAAAAAAGTGCTCAAAGAGCTAATAGAAAAATACAATGTCACTTTAATCGCTTTGGGGAATGGAACTGCCTCAAGAGAAAGCGAAATGTTTATAGCGGACCTTATAAAGGAGCTTTCAAGAGAGGTAAAGTATGTGATAGTGAATGAAGCAGGTGCATCGGTTTATTCTGCTTCTCCAATAGGTACAGAAGAATTTCCTGACATAAACGTAAGTTTAAGAGGTGCTATATCACTAGCAAGGAGGCTTCAAGATCCCTTAGCAGAGCTTGTAAAAATCGATCCAAAGTCTATCGGGGTAGGACAGTATCAACACGATGTAGACCAGAAAAAGCTGGGAGAAGCTTTAAACGGTGTTGTAGAAGATTGTGTAAACAGCGTAGGAGTTGATTTAAACACTGCGTCAGTATCTCTTTTAAAATACGTTTCAGGGATAAATACTGCTATTGCCAAGAATATTGTAGAATATAGAAATCAAATAGGGAAATTTACAAGTAGGGAACAGCTTAAAAATGTAAAGAGATTAGGAGAAGCCACTTTTACACAATGTGCCGGTTTTTTGAGGATTTTGGAGGGAGACAATATTTTTGATTCAACAGCAGTTCATCCAGAGCGTTACGAAACTTTGGAAAAACTTTTGAAAAAATTTGGATATAAAAAAGAAACATTAGATAGAAAAAGGTTAAAAGACTTTGCTAATTCTTTAGAAGAATACGGGTTAGAGAGGATTTCAGAGGAATACGATATAGGACTTCCTACACTTTACGACATAGTTTCAGAGCTTAAAAAACCTGGAAGAGACCCAAGAGAAGACTTACCCAAGCCCATTTTAAGGTCTGATGTAATGACTATAAATGAGCTGAAACCAGGGATGGAGCTAATGGGAACAGTTAGGAATGTTACTGATTTTGGCTGTTTTGTAGATATAGGGGTTCATACTGATGGCCTTGTCCACATTTCTGAGATGTCTCAAAGCTACATAAAACATCCTCTTGATGTAGTTGCAGTGGGTGACATTGTAAAAGTGAAAGTTTTAAGTGTTGACCTTGAGAGAAATCGAATTTCTCTTTCAATGAAATAAAAATTTTTTAAGTGTACCCCCTAAAAATTCATTTTTTCTTCCGAATTATGTAGTGAAAATAAAATAAATCAACAAAGGAGGAAGAGTATATGAAAAAAATACTAGCTTTTGTATTGACGGGGTTGTTAATTTTTTCCTCTGTTTTAACAGTTTATGCAAAACCTGATAAGGTAAAACATCAAGTCAATGTAAAAGCCCAAACTACACTAAAGGCAAAGGGAAACACTAAAAATAAGGTAGAAGTTCAAACGCAGACACAATTAGAAGCTAGCGTGAAAGCTAAGGAATTTAAAGGCAAGGTATCTGTCAATAAAAAAGAGATAAAGTTTGATATACCTCCAGTGATAAAAGAAGGAAGAACCTTAATCTGTGCGGGCTATAATGAATGGTTTTGGAGCAAAAGTGGACTGGGACGAAGAAACCAAGACAGTTACTATTACCAAAGGCGATATAACAATTCAACTTGTTTTAGGTGAATCAAAAGTTTTGATAAATGGTAAAGAAGATACTTTAGAGGTTCCAGCGATGGAAATAAGCAATAGAACCTTTGTACCCCTTAGGTTCATATTAGAGATTTTTGGAGCAAAAGTAAATTATAATGAAGAAACAGGAGATATAGAAATTGAAGAAGAGGAAGATATAGAAATTGAAGAAGGAGATCAAACGGAGATAGAAAATAATGAAGAAAGTACAGTATCTCAAGATGTGTATGCAAATACAGATGAGACAGTTTCAAACAGTGTATATGGTACCAATGAAGAAGTAGAGGAAAATGATTAAAAATACATAGGCAATTAGATATTTAGAAGCCGGCAGTAAAATGCCGGTTTTTTGCATAGATAGTGCTTTTATTGACATAAATTTGGATGAATCCTATAATAAAATTACAAACATAGGACCGTAATTTTTGAATAAAATGGGGGGAGAAAAATGCCAAAAGCCAAATGGGTTGGAGGTAATAAAGATAAAGTCGGATTTATCTTTGGTATTTTTGGCCCGGGCTCTCAAAATGTTGTTAAAAGGTCTATTAGAAAAATTATTATATATGGCATAGGGACAGGGCTTATGTTAGGAGCAGGGAAAAAGTATGGAAAACGCGTGTTACCTTTTGTATGTGGGAAGGGAAGGGAATATTTGAATTATGCTGGTAAGGCTGTTTCGCAACTTTACGATTATTTTGTAAAAATAAAAAAGAGAAATGGATAAAAAATTGAGGTGTAAATGAATGAAAATGCACAAGACTTATGTAATAAATTTATTTTTAATAGTCATTTTTGCTATTACCCTAGTGGTTATTATGACGACTTTTGGAAGGGATTTTGTTTTGTTAATTGACAACCCTTATGAATTTAGGCAGTGGATACACAGCTTTGATAAGTTTAGTGTTATTGTATTTATAGGAGTTCAAATACTTCAAGTAGTTATATTTGCCATACCGGGAGAAATAGTGCAAATTGCAGGAGGATACATTTTTGGGACTTTATTGGGTACTTTTTATTCTGTCATAGGTATTACCATAGGTTCTCTTATTTGCTTTTTAATAGCGAGAGGTTTAGGTTATAAATTTGTGAAAAGTATTGTTTCAGAGGAAAATTTAAAAAAATTTGATTATATTATAAATAACCCCAAAGGAGAGACAGTTCTTTTTTTGTTATTTTTTATTCCGGGAATACCAAAAGATGCCCTTTCCTATATTGCAGGAATTACACCGGTTAAATTTTACAATTTTTTTATCATTACTCTTTTTGCGAGACTGCCAGGCATATTTTTTTCAACTTATATAGGTGCGAATTTGGGAAGCAAAAATTATTTTATGGCGGCATTAGTAGCTGCTATTGCAGTAATATTGTTTTTAATAGGGCTTTATAAGAAAGATTTCATAATGGAAAAGTTAAACAAACTTTAAAAAAGATAATATTTTGACATGTCTGGACAGAAAAGTTTAGTGGAATTATTTTACAAAGGGTAGTGATTTCATGAAATTGTGTCTTTATGCTATAATGTTTAATATATAACGAACTCAGGGGGGAATTATATGTATTTATTAAAAGGTGGAAAAGTCTTGACTATGGCAGGAAAAATCTATGAAAAAGGAGATGTACTCATTGATAATGGAAAAATTGCTGATGTTGGAGAAAATTTAATTGCTCCTTTAGATGCAGAAGTTATTAATGTACAAGGTTTAACAGTTATGCCGGGTTTGATTGATGCTCATTGTCATCTTGGAATGTGGGAAAATGCTGTGGGGTTTGAAGGAGCAGATGGGAATGAAGCGACAGACCCTGTAACTCCACAGCTTAGAGCGATTGATGGAATAAATCCAATGGATAAATACTTTGAGGAGGCTTATCAAGCAGGGGTTACGACAGTTGCGACAGGTCCTGGCAGTGCCAATGTTATAGGAGGACAATTTGCAGTTATAAAAACTTATGGTAAAAGAATAGATGATATGATAGTAAAAGAACCGGCAGCTGTAAAAGTTGCTTTTGGAGAAAATCCTAAATCTGTTTATCATGAACAGCATAAAATGCCTTCAACTAGAATGGCAGTTGCGGCTCTTTTAAGGCAAGAGCTTATAAAAGCCCAAGAATATATGGAAAAAATGGAACAGGCAGAAGAAGACAAAAAGCCTGAAAGGGACTTAGGCCTTGAAGCATTGGTAAAAGTGTTAAAGAGAGAAATTCCTATAAAAGCTCATGCTCATAGAGCAGATGATATTTTTACTGCTTTAAGAATTGCAAAAGAATTTAATGTAGATATAACTATTGACCATTGTACTGATGGCCATTTAATTGTTGATGAATTGGTGAAAGAAAATGTTAAGGTTATTGTGGGGCCTTCATTGTCTGAAAGGTCAAAGATTGAGCTTGTAAATTTAAGTTTTAAGACAGCAGGAATTCTTTCAAAAGCGGGACTTACAGTTGCAATAATGACGGACCATCCTGTAATACCTATTAATTACTTACCTCTATGTGCTGCTTTAGCTGTAAAAGAAGGCATGGATGAAATGGAGGCTTTAAAAGCCATTACTATAAATCCTGCGAAAATTTTAGGAGTTGATGATAGAGTAGGAAGTATTGAAAAGGGAAAAGATGCTGATATTGTAGTCTTTGATGGAAATCCGTTGGAAGTAAAGACAAGGACGAAATATGTATTTATTAATGGGAAATTAGTGCATAAAGTTTAAGTTGTCATGAGGCTGTTTATTTAGAGGAGTCTAAATAAATAGCCTCATAAATTTTGTAATTTAAAAAATTTTATGCATTCTGAAATTATATGATTTATTTTTATTTATTCCTTGAGGGGCAAATACAGTAAACATAGCTAGAGTAATGAAACGCCATAGTTGCAGATGGACAATAGAAGGTGGAGACAGGATGAGTCAAGTACTGGAAGTTTTGCTACCGATTTTGGAAGGGAGATTTGCAGGAAGGCCCTGGATAACATATGTTTTAAAAGAGATAACGGAGCCAAGGGTCTAGCACAAAAAATTTACCTAAGAAAACTTGACACGGACCAAATTTCAAAAGGGATATTGACTTGGAGCTAACTTTAGCATGTATACTCTGGTTGTGAAAGTGATATTTTATTCTGAGGAGGTACGAAACATGGAACGCTTGTGGACAAGGTCTTTTATTCTCATGATCCTGGGAACATTTTTTCTGTTTACCGCATTTTATATGCTGTATCCAACTCTACCACTGTTTATAAAACACATAGGCGGTAATGAAACCCATGTAGGCCTCTCAATGGGTATCTTTATGTTGTCTGCTGTTATTTTCCGACCAGTTATCGGGGGACTTCTGGATAGGTTTGGTAGGCGATCATTTATTATACTGGGGCTATTTCTCTTCACTTTGGCAATGTATATGTATAATTGGGTGAACGGAATTACTGCTTTGATATGGCTTAGAATGTTGCATGGAGTAAGTTGGGCTATTTCTACAACTGCTATTGGTACAGTAATTGCAGACATAGTTCCCAAAGCTCGCTATGGGAGGGTATGGGATGGTATGGTACAGCTATGACCCTGGCTATGGCTATTAGTCCAATGTTGGGTGTCTGGATTGTACAGGACCTCTCATATTATACTTTGTTTCTATTTGCTGTAGCTTTTTCTATCACAGCATTACTATTATCGTTTGGTGTGAAAATGCCTTTCCAACCACAATCGGATGCAAAGAAAATCGAATTATTTGAGAAATCTGTCTTGTCTGTTGCGGTATCGGTCTTACTTCTGTTTATCTCCTATGCCAGTATTACCACTTTTGTTCCACTGTTCGCTGACTTTCTTAAGGTCAATTCTGGTTTATTTTTTCTGGTTTATTCCGCAACACTTTTCTTAAGCCGTCCCATTGGAGGAAAACTTTCAGACCAGTATGGTGAGATGTTTGTGGTCGTACCTGCTCTTTTGATTTCTATTTTGGCTTTGATTGTTCTGAGCGTCTCGACTGGATTGTTCGGTATGCTTGTTTCAGCGACTCTGTACGGTATTGGTTTTGGTTCTGCACAACCAGTTCTTCAAGCGACGATATTACGTCTCGTTCCTCCAGATCGTCGGGGAGTAGCCAGTGCCTCCTTTTCAACTGCTACTGATCTTGGCATTGGATTAGGTTCAATTATATTTGGTTGGGTTGCAAAATACGCAAGCTACCAGATATTATTCACAATTAGTGCTGTTTCGGTTATATTTTCCTTGTTAGTGTTTGTTTTTTTTGTGAAACATTTGTTGAAAAGCAAAGGGCTTCGCTAAACAGCTCTTCTCCTTATTCAATAGAGGAGGTATTTTCCTGAGAAGATTTGGCCATTATATCTTTTGTAAGATAGTTAGAGAGACTGTTATTGCGTAATGGGATATGTGCAGTTGGTCTCAAATTTATCCTCGTTGCTTGAGATGTGCAGTAATGCAAGTTATTATGTAAACCATGAATAGTGCTACTATTTAAAAACTCTTGACTTGGAGTTAACTCCAAGTGTTATATAATATCGAACAGCGGAGGTGAAACCGCATGACAATTGCAGAAGTAAGCAAAAAATTTGGCCTTTCACCAGATACACTCCGCTACTATGAGCGTATCGGGCTGATCCCCAGGCTACATCGTAACGAAAGGGATTTATAGGATTACAAGAAGTGAAAAGGGTACAATTAAAGTGAAAACAGAAGACTTTATTATAAACCTTTTGACTAAAAGGATAAGATAATATAAAATTAATAAAGTGAAATTGCTAAAAGGAGGATGACTATGGCATTTAATTTAAAGGGCAGGAGCCTATTAACTTTAAAAGATTATACCCCTCAGGAAATAAGATTTATTTTAGACATTGCTAAACAAGTAAAAGCAGAGAGAAAAGCAGGGGTTGTGCATCAAAGATTTTTAGGTAAGACTATTGCTCTCATTTTTGAAAAGAGGTCCACAAGAACGAGATGCGCTTTTGAAACTGCCTTTGGTGAAGAAGGAGGACATCCAGTATTTTTATCAACAGATGACATTCAGTTGGGAGCCAAAGAATCTATAGAGGATACTGCCAGAGTTTTAGGAAGGATGTTTGATGCAATAGAGTTCAGAGGCTTCAAACAAGAAACCGTGGAAATTTTAGCAAAATATGCAGGTGTTCCTGTGTACAATGGCTTAACTGACGAATATCATCCAACTCAAGTTTTGGCTGACCTTATGACAATAGAAGAAGAGTTTGGAAGCTTAACAGGGAGAAAGCTTGTATTTGTAGGGGACGGAAGGAATAACATGGCTAATACTTTAGCGGTAGGCTGCGCTAAGATGGGGATGCATTATGTGATTAATTCTCCAAAAGAATTGTGGCCTTCACAAGAATTTATAGATGAAATCAGGCAAATGGCAGCTGAAAATGGAGGAACTTTTGAACTTACGAGTGTGCCAGGAGAGGGTCTTGAAGGAGCAGATGCAATTTACACTGATGTGTGGGCTTCGATGGGAGAAGAAGCAAAAGCTGAGGAAAGAGAAGCTTTATTGAGACCTTTTCAAGTTAATGAGGAAATGATGAAAAAGACAGGAAGAGAAGATACCATATTTTTGCATTGCTTACCTGCAGTTAAAGGGCAAGAAGTTACTTTTGATGTTATAGAAGGTAAACAATCAAGAGTATGGGACCAAGCAGAAAATAGAAAACATACAATTAAAGCTGTGATGATTGCTACTCTGCTTTAATATTACTTTACAAGGGAGGACGTTATGAAAGACAAAATTGTTGTTGCTTTAGGAGGGAACGCCCTGCAGGACGTAAATACGCCTCCTACTGCAGAGGCGCAAATGGAAGTAGTAAAGAGGACAGCGGGGTATTTGGCGGACATAATTGAAAAAGGTTATTCTGTTGTGATTACCCATGGCAATGGTCCGCAAGTGGGGAATATAGTCATACAAAATGAAACTGCATCAAAGATTGTTCCTGCAATGCCTTTTGACGTGTGTGGAGCAGAGAGCCAAGGCATGATAGGATATATGGTTCAACAAGCTTTAAGAGAAGTTTTGAAAGAGAGAAATATCAAAAAAGAAGTAGCAACTATTATAACACAAGTTGTGGTGGATAAAAATGACCCTGCTTTTAAAAAACCTACAAAGCCAATAGGACCTTTTTATACAAAAGAGGAAGCTGAAGTTTTAATAAAAGAAAAAGGGTATGAAATGGTAGAAGACAGTGGGAGAGGATATAGAAGAGTTGTTCCTTCTCCTGACCCCAAAGAAATAGTAGAACTTAATACAATAAAGTTACTTGAAAAAAATGGGGTGATAGTAATAACGGTTGGGGGAGGAGGAATTCCTGTAATTAGGGAAAATGGTAATTTAAGAGGGGTGGCTGCCGTAATAGACAAAGATTTAGCTTCTGAAAAGTTGGCAGAAGATATTGATGCAGATGTTTTGCTAATTCTTACAGCCGTTGAAAAGGTAGCAATAAATTACAACAAGCCAAATCAAAAATTTCTTGACAAAATGACAGTGGAAGAAGCAATAAAATACATGGAAGAAGGCCATTTTGCGCCTGGCAGTATGTTTCCTAAAGTTAAAGCAGCAGTAAGATTTGCAAAGTCAAAAGTAGGAAGGCGAGCAATAATTACTTCTTTAGATAAAGCTTTAGAAGCCTCGAAGGGAAAGCGGGAACAGTTATTACTTTATAAATCAAGTTAAAAATTTTTACTGTCTCATGTACTTTCTTAATCCTTGGCACGTACAAATTTTTTACTAAAACTATTGACAAAGATAGATAAAAGTGAGAGAATAAAATTAAAATTGAATAGTAAAGAAGATAAATCTTCGGGCAGGGTGAAATTCCCGACCGGCGGTATAGCCCGCGAGCCGCTTAGGCGGTTGATGTGGTGAAATTCCACAGCCGACAGTGAAAGTCTGGAGGGGAGAAGATTTTGTTTTTGTGCCTGTTTTTGCGAAATAAATCCAAAAAATCCTGAAGATTATCTTCAGGATTTTTGGTAAGTGAAATTGGAGGGATGAATTGTGGAAAAATCTAAAACACAAACTATAGTAAAGGTGGGTTTTCTTTCAGCAACAGCTTTTATACTTATGTATTTAGAATTTCAGGTACCACTGTTTCCTGGATTTTTAAAGCTTGATTTTAGTGATGTACCCGCGCTAGTTGCATCTTTTGCTATAGGGCCTTTGTATGGGGTAATGGTGGAGCTTATTAAAAACATACTCCATGCCACTGTGACTCAGTCGGGAGCTATTGGCGAAATTGCCAACTTCACTGTAGGTTCTATATTTGTTTACGCTGCAGGGGTTATATATCAATTTAATAAGACGCGAAAAACGGCTCTTATATCTATGGCAATTGCTACAGTGGTGATGGCTGTAACTGCTTCACTTTTAAATTACTATGTTTTTCTTCCTTTGTACCAAAGGGTCATGGGCTGGCCTATGGATGCCATCATTAATATGGGCAAAGCAGCAAATAAAAATATAGTAGATGTAAAAACTCTTATATCATACGGAATATTTCCTTTTAATATATTAAAAGGAATTGTAGTGTCAGTAATTACCTTCCTGGTATATAAGAAGCTATCACCTTTTTTCAAACATTAATTTTAAATCCCTGGTAGGTGCTGGGGATTAGTTTGTTAACAAAGTTAAAAAATTTTCAAAGGAGATATTTTGCATCGTCGCATACAGTCTGATCCTAGCACATGCTGGGGGTTATTTTTATTTTTAATTTGCTAAAAGATAATATATAATAAAGTTATAATAAGTGGGGTGAGACTTAATGGAAAAGACCTATATTTGCAAAAATAGAGAGGAGACCATTTCTTTAGGAGAAAAATTAGGAAGGCTGTTAAAGAGTAGAGATATAATTTTATTGTATGGGGATTTAGGAAGTGGCAAAACTGTTTTTACAAAGGGAATTGCGAAGGGGTTAGGAATAAATGAGCCAATTACCAGCCCGACTTTTACTTTAGTCAATGAACATAAAGGAAGGATTCCTCTTTATCATTTTGATTTATATAGGTTAGATGATTACACAGCCCTTTATGACATAGGTTATGAGGAATATTTTTATGACGAAGGAGTTTGCGCAATTGAATGGCCTGAAAGGTTAGGACCTTTACTTCCGAAAGAAAGGCTAGAAGTAATAATTCAAAAAGGGGAAAAAGAAGATGAAAGAGTTATTTTATTTAAAGATTTTGGGAAACGATATGAAGAGCTTTTAAAGGAGATGAGTCAATGAAAATTTTGGCAATAGATTCTTCTTCTAAAACTGCTACTGTTGCATTAGTAGATGAAAAGGGGATAATAGGAGAATACTCTATAAATTATCTCAGGCATTCAGTAATTTTAATGCCCATGATAGATGAACTGCTTAAAAAGTGTGAAGTACCAATAAATCAAATAACTCATGTAGCTGTTTCGGAAGGACCAGGCTCTTTTACGGGGCTTAGAATCGGTGCTGCCACCGCAAAGGGTTTGGCTCATGCTCTTAACATCCCTATTGTAGGAGTATCTTCTCTTCTAGCTCTTGCATATAATGTCAGTGAATTTGAAGGACTTATATGCCCTCTCATAGATGCTTTAAATGAAAATGTTTATGGAATGTTGATAAGAGGTGGGAGTCTTGAAATTTTAATGGATGCTAAAGTATATTCCTTGGAGGAAATTGCCGAATTGGTAGAGGGTTACTCTGACAAGGTGTTGTTCGTAGGAGAGGGGGTTTATTCCTATAAAGATAAATTACGAGAAATGATAAGGGATAAAGCTTTATTTGCAAAGGATAAGGATAACATAGCGAGGGCAGCTTCTATAGGAGAGATTGCTATTCAGATGATAAAAAAAGGGGAAGTGTTCAGTTTCTTTGATTTTAAGCCGGTGTATATAAGGAAATCGGCTGCTGAAATTCGTTTAGGTGACAGGGGAGTTAATTAATGGATGTTATTATAAGGCTTATGAGGAAAGAAGATGTGGAGGAGGTCTTGGAAATTGAAAAGTTGAGCTTTAGCACTCCTTGGTCTAAAGAAGCTTTTATAAGTGAAGTTACAAAGAACAGCTGTGCTAAGTATATAGTAGCGGAAGTTGACAACAAAATTGTGGGTTATGGAGGATTTTGGGTGGTTGTAGATGAAGGTCATATAACCAATATAGCAGTTCATCCTGAATACAGATCTAAAGGAATTGGAAGTAAGATTATGGAGGGTCTAATTGAGCTTGCTAAAAAAAATGGAATAATTTCCATGACACTAGAGGTGAGAGAATCAAACATTGTTGCACAGCATTTGTATGCAAAGTTTGGATTTAGACCATTAGGTAGAAGAAAAGGCTATTATCAAGATAATAATGAGGATGCAATTATAATGTGGAAATACGACTTGTGATGGTGGTGAAATAATGGATAAAGATGTAATAATTTTGGGAATAGAATCTTCCTGCGATGAAACAGCCGCAGGAGTTGTTAAAAACGGCAAAAAAGTATTGTCAAATGTAATATATTCTCAAATAGAGGTTCACAAAAAATATGGTGGCGTAGTGCCAGAAATAGCTTCCAGAAAGCATATTGAAGTAATATCTTTTGTAGTGGAAGAGGCGTTAGAAAAAGCTAGACTAACTCTTGATGAAGTAGATGTAATTGCTGCTACCTATGGGCCAGGATTAGTAGGTGCTCTTTTAGTTGGTTTGTCTTATGGTAAAGCTTTAGCTTATGCAAAAAACAAGCCTTTTATAGGAGTAAATCACATAGAAGGTCATATAGCTGCAAATTACTTAGGAGGTGAATTTGCTCCTCCTTTTATTTGCCTTGTGGCTTCTGGGGGACATAGTCACATTGTTTTTGTAAAAGATTATGGAGAATACGAAGTAATGGGACAAACAATGGATGATGCGGCAGGAGAAGCCTTTGACAAAGTAGCAAGAGCTTTAGGGTTGGGGTATCCTGGAGGGCCTGCTATTGAAAAGGCTGCAAAGCTGGGGAATATGGAAGCTATTGAGTTTCCTAAATCTTTTATGGAGGAAGGGAATTTTGACTTTAGTTTTAGTGGGCTTAAAACAGCGGTTTTAAACTATTTAAATAGACAAAAGCAAAAAAGAGAAGAGATAAATGTTTATGATGTGGCGGCTAGTTTCCAAAGAAATGTAGTGGAGGTGTTGGTAAAAAAATTAATTGATGCTGCAAAGAAGAAAAATATTAACAAAATTTCTATAGCAGGAGGGGTGGCTGCTAATAGTTTTTTGAGGGAAAAATTAGAAGAAGAGGCAAAAAAAATTGGAGTAAGGCTCCATTACCCTGATAAAATTTATTGTACAGACAATGGTGCTATGATTGCTGCTGCAGCCTATTATGACTTTATAAAAGGGAAAACTTCTGAGTTGGATTTAAATGCCATTCCTTATTTAAAGATTGGGGAAAAATTTTGCTGTTGAAAATGTGGAAATATGTCGAAATTTAAGATGCATTGTATTATTGTGGCTGTGGATAACTTTGTGGATATTGTGCTTAAATATATTTCATTGTATTTACTGGAATGAAATAGAAAGAAAGTTTATTAAAAATAAATAAAACTTTTATTAAATCTTAGGGGGTTTTATTATGAAGAATATTTTGCTTTTCACAAAATTAAATGAAACCTACATAAAAGAAATTAAGGAACGAATGGATGAATATAAGGTTCTTTACGTTCAAAATGAGGAAGAGGCTGAAAAGTATATAAAAGACACAGAAATTATCATAAGCTTTGATTTTGAGTTTTATCCTAATATTGTGGACAAGGCTTCAAACCTTAAATGGATTCATCTTTTGAGCGCGGGAGCAGATACTCTTCCCTTTGAAAAACTCAAAAAAATGAAGGTATTAGTTACTAATTCTAGAGACGTACACAAGTATCAAATTTCACAACAGGTTATAGGTTATATGCTTATGTTTGAAAGAAGCTTAAATACTTTTTTAAGAAATCAGATAAAAAAGGTGTGGGATAGGTCTGTTAGGGTTTCAGAACTTACAGGTAAGACTGCTTTGATAATAGGAGTAGGAAGCATAGGGGAGGAAATTGCAAGACTTTTAAAAGAATTTGGCATGAAGGTCTACGGTATAAGAAGCTCGGGGAAGCCTTCTTTATATGTTGAAAAAATGTATACTTCTATTGAAGACTGTGATGTATTGTCGTTTGCCGATTATGTGATATCTATACTTCCTTTGACTAAAGACACTTACCACTTGATAGGAGAAAACGTATTTAACAGGATGAAAAATACCAGTTACTTTATAAATGTTGGGAGAGGAAAAGTAGTGGATGAAAAAGCTTTAATAAATGCGCTTGAGAATAAAGTGATAAAAGGAGCTGCATTAGATGTTTTTGAAGAAGAGCCTTTAAGAGAAGACAGCCTTTGTGGGATATGGAAAATGTGATAATCACTCCTCACATGGCAGGGGTTACGCCTTTATACATGCAAAGAGCGATGGAAATATTGAAAGAAAATTTGGATGCTTATAAGGAAGGAAGAACTTTGAGAAATATTGTAAATTTAGACAAAGGATACTAAAGCGGGTTTTTACCCGCTTAAATTTTCCCATTCTTCATACATTTGTTCTAATTTACTTTTAAGGGCATTGTATTCTTTTTGTATTTCTACAATTTCTCCTGTTTTATAGATTTTAACATCACACATTTTTTCTTCCAAATATTTTATTCTTTCTTCAGCTTGATAAATTGAATTTTCAAGGTTTTTTAGATATTCTTTTTGCTGTTTTAACTTAAGCTTAGCCAATCTTTCTTTATATCTTTCGTTTTTTATCTGGGTTTTCGTCTTTTTGAGTATTTTTTCTTCTTTTTTTTCATTAAGCTGATTTTTCTTTTCTATATAATAACTGTAATTGCCCAAGTATACTTCTACACCTTGAGGTGTCAAAACCATAACTTTTGTAGCAATTTTGTCAATAAAATATCTGTCATGTGAGACAAACAGTAAAGTTCCAGTATAATCTAACAAAGCTTCTTCTAACACTTCTTTTGCTTTTAAATCTAAATGGTTAGTTGGTTCGTCCATAAGTAGAAAATTTGCTTTTGAGAGGATAAGCTTTAGCAATGAAAGCCTTGCTTTTTCACCACCACTTAGTACAGAAACAGTTTTAAAAACATCTTCTTCTTTAAAAAGAAAAGAAGCCAACAAAGTCCTTACTTCTGTTTGAGTAAGATATGGATTTTCGTCCCATATTTCATCGATAACTGTTTTTTCATCATGTAAGCTTTTAAATTCTTGCTCGTAATAACCTGTTATTATATTTGTGCCAAATTTGATTTCTCCTTCAAAATTATTGATTTCTCCAACTAATATTTTCAAAAGGGAGCTTTTACCTATGCCATTAGGGCCTAAAAGGGCGATTTTTTCGCCTTTTTTTATTTCAAAAGATACATTGGAAAAAACTTGCCTATCAAAACTTAAAGACAAATTTTTAACTGTCAATACATCATTTCCACTTTCTAAATCGAAGTCAAAACGCAAATTGAAAGATCTATTATTTATCACTGGTTTTTCTATTATTTCCATCTTTTCCAATAATTTTTGCTTGCTTTCTGCCATTTTTACCGATTTTTCTGTTCTACGGTTTTTTTGAATCTGTATAATAGATTTTATTCTTTTTATTTCTTTTTGCTGCTCTTCATAAGCTTTTAACTTTGCTTTTGTTTCTAATGTTTTTCTTTTTAAATATTCTGTGTAGTTGCCTTCATAACTGATAGCTTAGTGTTTTCTATCTCAAATATTCTACTTACGATTTTGTCCAAAAAATATCTATCGTGGGATATGATTAAAATTGTGCCGCTATAAAATTTTAAATATTGCTCTAACCATTCTATTGAGCTTATGTCTAGGTGATTGGTGGGTTCGTCTAATAGTAGGACATCTGGATTAGAAAGTAAAGTTTTTGCCAGCATAAGCCGGGTTTTTGACCGCCACTTAAATTTGATACAGGTGTATCGAATTGTGACACATCAAAACCTAATCCGTTTAGTACACCTCTTATTTTACTTTCTACAGAATAACCATCTAATTCCATATATTTGTCTGTTAAAAAGGAATATTCTAAAAAAAGTTTATCAAGTAGATATGAATCTTTTGTTTGTGAGATTTTTTCCTCTAGAGATTTAATTTGTTTTTCTAATTGGAATATTTCATCAAAAACTGTTTTTACTTCCTCGTATATACTTTTTTCAGAGTCAATCAAAGTGTTTTGTTGTAAATACCCTATTTTATTTGCAGAAATTGAAATTGCTCCGCTATCAGGTTCAGTAAAACCGGCTAAAAGATTGAAAAGGGTGGATTTTCCAGCGCCATTTTTGCCAATTACTCCTATTTTGTCTTTTTCGTTGACTATAAAAGAAATATTTTGTAGAATTATATCGATACCATAACTTTTTGTCACATTGTTTACCGTTATGATTGCCATAATATAACCTCCTGTTCATATTAAATATATCAAAAAAAATTCTTTTGTAAAGTGTAGATAACCTATAACTTTTTTTAATATGTGTCGATATAAAATTAATGAATGCGTTTATAAATGGAAGGTGATGGAATTGGATATAGCTACAGTAGTAGGCATAGTTGTGGCAGTAGGGGCTATAGTGTATGGATATACACTGGGTGGAGGTACTCTTGATTCTTTAATTGATGTGGGTTCTGCTATCCTAGTGATTGGGGGTACTATAGGGGCTACTATAGTTTCTTATTCTATGGATGATATTAAAAAAGTTCCGAGGCTTTTGGTTAAGGCTTTTAAAAATCAAAGTAATAATTATTTGGAGATAATAAAATATTTTGCTTATTTGGCTCAAAAAGCCAGAAGTGAAGGGCTTCTAAGCCTTGAATCGGAAATGGAGTCTGAAAAGATAAAAAATTTTGACCCTATATTGAAAGAGTGCTTAGAGTTAGTTGTTGATGGATCTGATATGGAACTTATTAAAACGACCATGGAGAACAAGATCTACATAGAGGATATGGAAGCTAAAAAAGAAGCGGGCATTTTTGAGGCAGCGGGTGGCTATGCTCCTACAATGGGTCTTATAGGAACAGTTGTGGGACTTATTAAAGTGTTACTTGAATTAGATGATCCGAGCCAAATAGGACCTTCTGTCTCCTTAGCATTTATAACTACCTTATATGGTGCGCTTTTAGCAAACTTATTTTTTCTTCCTATTGCTCAAAAATTAAGAAATAAAGCCTCTATTAAAAGAATAGAAAAAGAGTTGATATTAGAAGGAAGTCTTTCACTGCAAGCTGGGGAAAATCCAAGAATATTAGAAAGGAAGTTAATGACATTTATCACACAGGCGCAGCTTAAAAATACGTCTCAGAAAGGCGGTGTAGAGTTAAATGAGGAGATGGGAGGAAGATGAATCGAAATTGAATACCGGTAGATGGGTTCTTACTTATTCTGATATGATGAGCTTGCTTTTGGTGTTTTTTATTGTGTTATACTCAATAAGTACTCTTAATGCAGCCAAATTTGCTCAGCTTTCTATTTCTTTGAGCAGAGCTTTTGGTGGAAGTGATTATGTAATAGGCCAATACATGGGGGATAGTTTTGTTCAAGGTAATAGTGGAGACAAAAACAGTTTAGGAGAAATTGAAAAACAGCTAGAGGGTTTTGTAAAAGAAAACAACCTTCAAGGTATGGTAACAAGTTATATAGATGAAAGAGGACTTGTAATAAGTTTACAAGATACTCTTCTTTTTGATTTAGGTTCTGCCGACGTACATCCGGAAGAAAAAGACGTTTTGATAAAAATAGGTAATATGTTAAAAACTCTTCCTAACCATATTAGAGTGGAAGGTTTTACTGATGACCTTCCTATACATAATAATAAATTTGATTCGAATTGGGAATTATCTGTTATACGAGCGACCAATGTAGTAAAAATATTAGTACATGAAGCAGGTGTTGATCCAAAGAAAATATCGGCAGTAGGATATGGGGAATACAGGCCTGTTGTTCCAAATGATTCTGAAGAACATAGAAGACTTAATAGAAGAGTAGACATTGTTATTATGAATGCGGAGTATGATAAATGGGAGCCTAAAAGCCCGGATTAAAAAATTTTATAATTCCTCATATTCTACTATGTTTTTATTTTATTGACAAAAAATTTACAATATTATATAATTCAATTACATAGTAGAATGAGGTGAGGACAGTGAGCAAAAAGACCATAGTATCAATGGCTGTAGTAAGAAGGCTCCCAAGATATCATAGATACCTTGAAGAACTTCTTAAAAATGATGTAAAACGTATTTCCTCAAGGGAATTAAGCGAAAAAATGGGAGTTACTGCTTCTCAGATTAGGCAAGATTTAAATAATTTTGGTGGATTTGGGCAGCAGGGATATGGTTATAATGTGGAAGAACTTTATAATAATTTGACTAAGATTTTAGGCCTTGATAAAACCTACAATACTATTATCATAGGGGCAGGAAATCTTGGGCAAGCGATTGCTAATTATACCAGTTTTGAAAAATCCGGTTTTAATTTAAAAGGTATTTTTGACATTAATCCACGATTGTTTGGGCTTAAAATTAGGGATGTTGAAGTGATGGACGTAGAAACTGTAGAGGATTTTATTGCTCGCAACAAAATCGATATCGGTATTTTGTGTATTCCAAAAGACAATGCTCAGTATATTGCTGACAGGCTGGTGAAAGCAGGAATCAAAGCGATATGGAATTTTTCGCCTATAGATTTAAAGGTACCGGATGATGTAATTTTAGAAAATGTACATTTAAGTGATAGCTTATTTACTGTATCATATAGATTAAATGAAGGGGAGCTTTTTAAAAAGTTAAAAGGAGAAACTGCTAAAATAGATGGATAGTAAATTTTCCTATCCATCTATTTTAATTTATGATATTTTTAAAAGGTGAAGAAAAAAGAATATGATGCCTAAAAAGAAAGCTGGTAAGAGGTCTATATAGTTCTTCTTGTCAGATTTTATTTTTAATTGACATTCTAATTAATAAAAATTACAATTATATTTGAGATTATGTAAAGTAGAAAGGCGAGAAGAATGGATAAGTTGGCGATTTGGGAAGTATTTTTATTTTCAGTACCAGAGGCGGCAGTTATAATAAGTATTGCATTTGGCTTAGCAGGAGCAGAATTTCTGCCAATGAAGATTTTGTATATGAGCTTGTTAACTGGATTCATATTATACTTTATAAGACCATTGATTAGTAGTTATATTGTAAATGTTATACTTTATATCGGTACCTTAATGATATTGTTTTTGACATTTAAAGTTATGGACTTTTTTAAAGGGATGATGAGCATTATTTTAGCTGTCTCCATTTACTTAATAATAGAATATCTGAATGTTACAGCAATTCAATTTTTGCTTGATTTAGAACCTGTACTTTTATTGAAGGACTATGTCCTGCGATTTGAGTGTTTTTTACCCCAATTATTAACGGCGATATTGGTTTCTTTTGTTATACGCAAGTATAAACTTTCTTTGTTTACAGAGTAGAGTAAGGTATTGGGAGATGAATTTATATGTTAAGAATAGTTGTTGCAGAAGACGATATAAATTTTAGAAAAGAACTCACAAAAATTCTTTTAACAATAGAAGACGTAAGTGTTGAATATTCTACGGGAGACGGGAAAGACGCATTAGAAGCATTAATTAAAATTAGACCGAACGTTGCTATTTTAGATATAGGATTACCACGAATATCGGGAATTGAGGTAGCGAGAAAGATTAGAGAATACATGCCCTTTCTGGAGATAATTTTATTACTTCCTTTGAGGAATACATAAAAGATGCGGTGAAACTTTATGCCTCTGATTATATTGAGAAACCTCTTGATGAGAAGAGGCTGAGAGAAACTTTAGAGAGGATAAAGGAAAAACTTTTTGAAATAGAAAATGTCGTTCCTTTTAAAACGGAAGACGGGGTAAAGCTTGTCAATCCAAAGGAGATTTACTGTGTTCGTGCCAGTAAAAAAGGAGTATAGTTTATACCCAAAGAGAAAAATTTATATGCGATTATTCTTTAAAGGAAATAGAGGAATTGTTAGACGGCAACATGTTTTTTAGAACAAATCGGTCTTTTCTAGTGAACCTCTTTAAAGTTGAGTTATTAAAAGACAACAATAGAACTTCCTTTGAGATATGTTTTAAAGGTTCAAATTATAAGGCTTATCTCTCTAAAGAATTGTATGAAGAATTTAGGAGGAGAATAAAAGCTATTTACAGATCATAGTTAGATTGGAAGAGGTTTTATGTTTAAAGATAGTTACAAAAATGCGATGATGATTTATGTAGTGCAAATGGTATTGATAGTAATACTGGTTAATAACAATTTTATGAAAAGCCTTGATGTATTTCAACCCAAAAATCAAGAGTTGTTCAGGATTTTCATAGGAATTTTGATTTTTATATTGAATGGACTTTCTATTTTTGTGTTAAGGGGGCTATATGCCAAGAATAAAGAAGAACGCCAATATTTAATAAATAGTATTAAATTTAAATATATAGAAGAACAAAATCGAATTTACAGGCAAAATCACCACGATATAAAAAATCATTTGATAGTTATTTCTGAATTAGTCAAGGAAAAAAGATATAGTGAACTGGAAAGTTATTTGTTTTCGTACATGGAAGAAATTGACAAAAATTTAGTGACAATAAACACAGGTATAAATGAAATTGATATATTGCTTTATTCGAAAATAAGTAATGCTAAAAGCAAAGGGATTGAAGTGGATTTTAAGTGTGATACACAAATCCAATGCAGTAAAAAACATGTGCTTAATTTAGTCTCGGTTTTAGGAAATTTAATAGACAATGCAATAGAAGCTTGTGATGAAATGGAAAAAGATAAATACATGATTATAGAATTGAAAGAAGATCCAATAGATTACATATTTCATGTAAAGAATAGGTATAATTTTCAGAAAGATATAGAACCATCTACCTATTTTGAAGAAGGCTTTTCTACAAAAGAGGGTAGAAGAAGAGGAGAAGGATTGCATATTGTCAGAAATATAGTGGAAAAGTATAGAGGCGAAATTGATGTTCAAACCGAGGAAGGTTATTTTGACATTATTGTAGAAATTCCTAAATTTTCTTTGGAGGGCGATTGAAATTAATATAGAAAAGTTAGCTGAGAAGTTGGCACAAAGACTGTTTAAAACTCAAAATTTGACGGATATTGAGATGGCAAAAATACAATATGGTATAAGCTTAATTTTAGGGGTAATAATTGAATTTACTTTAGTTTATGCTATTTCTTTAATATTAGGGATTGGCTTTTACACTGCAGTAATAATGTTTTCAGCTCTTTTTCTGAGAATAAATACAGGAGGAGCTCATTGCACAACTTATAATAGGTGTATAACTTTTACAGCATTTTATTTTATACCTTTTTCTGCTTTAGCAAAATTTGTAGACGTTCATTTTTCTTTATACCTTAAAATTTTTGTAAGCTTATTGTTATATTTTATAGTTTTAGTGATGGTGAAAAATAATAAATTTTACAGAGCTGTAATCATGTTTTTAATTGGCATAAATATTCTTCTGTTTTTTGCAAATACAATAGTTGGCGTTAAAGTATTATTTTTAATATCTATTGGCTTTACATTACAAGCTATTATGAGGACTACCTTAGGAGAAACTATTGTAGAAATAGCAGATGCTTTTTTAAAAAAAGCAGGGATATAAAAATTTTTTTATTTTTTATAGCATTTTTATGTAAATATAGGTAAATAATATATTTTTATACAAAAATTTTATGGTTTTTTAAGGAATATATCTCATTTTTTACATAAAAAATGGCATTTTTCGTAAATCTTTGGATATATTTAGGCGAAAAATGCATTTTCGTTCCCAAAAATGACACTTTCGTTCCGAAATCCACACAAAAGGTATTAAATGTTGTATAATTAAATAAAGTTAAGTGGGAGGTGAATTTGTGATGAAAAAGATACACCCACTATCACTGTTAGGAACACTGCTTACATTTTTAGGTACATTGGGACTTGTAACGCCTGCTTGCATCGGCTGGTTTTATAAGCCTCAAGTTCCTAATGCTTTGCAGAAAAAGTAATACATCTCAAAGATCTTTTCTACCCTTCCTCGTGGGTTTCAACATTTTTCCTGAGTTTTTGATAAGTTTAAATTGGTTTTGTGCCGAGCTTTTCGGCACTTTTTATTTTAGTGTTTAAAAATGAAATATTCTCATTTCAAGAATTGTCTTGACTTAAAAAGAAAAGGGAAGTTATAATAAACATTGAAGGGATATAGGGACGGGGGGTATGCATTGCTGGTTTTTTTAAGATGGGATAACAATACTGTTTTTTGTAATTGAAAAATTTATATAAAAACGTATAATTAATATTGTAAAACAATTCAAAAGATTAATGGCCGGTTTTCAGATTGCTATTTAGGAGGTTACTCTGTTGAAAGTTTATTCTTTAGTTGGAGAAAGTGGGACGGGAAAAAGCCATCATGCTTCTTTTATTGCTGGCAAGTATGGCATCAGATATATCATTGATGATGGAATTTTAATAAAAGGTAATAACATAATTGCAGGGGTTTCTGCCAAAAAAGAGGCTACAAAAATTGGAGCTATAAAAAGAGCATTATTTACTGATTCTAAGCATGTAGAGGAAGTAAAAAAAGCTATTGAAGAAGCAAAACCTGATAAAATCCTCATAATAGGTACTTCTGATAAAATGGTGGATACTATAGCCGAAAAATTGGGGCTTCCGCCAGTGAGTGTAAGGGTATATATTGAAGATGTAGTTCCACCTAAGCAGATTGAAATAGCCCGTGAAAAACGGTTGTTGGAGGGGAAGCATGTTATCCCTGCTCCAACATTTGAAGTTAAAAAGCAGTTCTCAGGCTATTTTTTAGACCCTCTCAGGATATTTAGAAGAAATAAGGGTGGTTATTTTGAAAAGACAATAGTAAGGCCTAATTACAGTTACTTAGGGAAATACACCATTTCTGAAAGTGTTATAAATTCAATAGTGGCTCATGAACTTATATTGTTTAGGGAGGTCTACAAAGTTAATAGAGTTTTGACGGAAAAAAGACCTGAAGGAATAATTTTAAAAATAGATGTTTCAATGAAGTATGGATGCCAAATTATGCCTGTTTTAAAAGAAGCTATGAAAAATATAAAAAAACAATTGGAGTATATGACGGCTTTAAATGTCCTCAATATGGACATTTATGTAAAAAATCTGCATATTGAAAAAGCAAATTCTGGAGAAAAGGGTGTGTGATATGTACAAAATTGTGCGAAAAGAGGTACTAAATCCTGTTGTCAAACTGATGGATATTGAAGCGCCAAGAGTTGCTAAGAGTGCAAAACCTGGTCAGTTTGTCATTATTAGAATTTATGATAAAGGGGAAAGAATCCCTCTTACTATCGCTGATTATGACCCGAAAAAAGGAACAGTTACAATTGTATTTCAAGAAGTTGGGAAATCCACCAAATTGTTAGGTGCTCTCAATGAAGGAGATTATATTTTAGATTTTGTAGGGCCTTTAGGGAATTCTATGGAGGTTCCCAAGGAAGCCAAAAAAATATTAGGTGTTGGTGGCGGTGTTGGTATACCTGCCCTTTATCCTAAATTAAAAGCGTTACATCAGGAAGGATATAGAGTTGAAGCAATTCTTGGCGGTAGAAGTGAAGAATATGTAATTTTTAAGAAAGAAATGGAGGCTGTCTGCGACAAAGTATATTATGCTACAGATGATGGCACTCTAGGGAAAAAAGGCTTTGTGACAGATGTATTGAAAGAAGTATTGGAAAATGATAAAGAAATAGATTATATTATTACAGTTGGTCCTGTCATAATGATGAAAAATGTTTGCAAGATGACCAAAGAATACAATATACCAACTATAGTCAGTATGAACCCATTGATGGTAGACGGTACAGGAATGTGCGGTGCTTGTAGAATTGAAGTTGGCGGTGAGACAAAATTTGTATGTATGGATGGCCCAATTTTTGATGGTCATCTTGTGAATTTTGACTTAGCTATGACAAGGCTTAATATGTTTAAACAACAAGAAAAACTATCATTAGAACTTTATGAACATGGAGGTGGTCACCATGGCCGTTAAAGATAGAGTTCCTATGAAAGAGCAAGATCCAAAAGAAAGGATAAAGAATTTTAATGAAGTAGCATTGGGTTATGCAGAGGAGGAGGCAATTCTAGAGGCTTCAAGGTGCCTTCAATGCCCTAAGCCTACTTGTGTGGCCGGGTGCCCTGTCCATGTTAGAATACCAGAGTTTATAAAGGCTATTACAAAAAAAGAATTTGAGGAAGCTTATAAAATAATAAAAAGTACAAATAGTTTACCTGCTGTTTGTGGAAGGGTGTGTCCCCAAGAGGAGCAGTGCGAAAAGAATTGTGTGTTAAATAAGGTTGGAAAACCCATCGCTATTGGAAGACTGGAGAGGTTTGTGGCTGATTATGCTCTTGAGAATAATGTTGAAGAAGAAGTAAAACCTGAAAAGAAAAATAAAAAAGTAGCTATAATAGGAGGAGGACCTGCAGGGCTTACCTGTGCAGGAGACCTTTTGAAAATGGGTTATGATGTCACAATTTTTGAGGCTTTACATGCTTTGGGTGGAGTTTTAACTTACGGCATTCCTGAGTTTAGGCTGCCAAAGAGAATTGTAGAAGCGGAAATAGAAAGAGTAAAAAAATTAGGGGCAAAAGTTGAGACAAACGTGGTTGTAGGAAGGACAGTTACGATTGACCAGTTAATGGAGGAAGAAGGCTTTGAAGCAGTATTCGTTGGCACAGGTGCTGGACTTCCGAAGTTAATGGATATTCCGGGCAAGAATTTGAACGGCGTTTATTCTGCTAATGAATTTTTGACAAGAATAAATCTTATGAAAGCATATAAATTTCCTGAGTATGATACTCCTATTGCAGTAGGTAAGAGAGTAGCTGTAATAGGTGGAGGAAACGTTGCAATGGATGCCGCTCGTTCTGCTCTAAGACTTGAAGGAGTAGAAGAGGTAATAGTAGTATATAGGCGTTCGAAAGAAGAGATGCCAGCGAGATTAGAAGAAATAGAGCATGCGGTTGAAGAAGGGATAAAATTTGAGTTTTTAGCTAACCCTATAAGGATAAATGGGACAGAAGATGGATGGGTAAAAAGCATGGATGTAATAAGAATGGAATTAGGTGAGCCTGATAGCTCAGGAAGAAGGAGACCTATTGAAATACCGGGGTCTGAATTTACCATAGAAGTAGATACAGTGATTATGGCATTAGGCACAAGTCCTAATAATTTAATTCCTTCCACCACAAAGGATATTGATGTACAGAGGTGGGGTGGAATTATAGCCGATGAGACAGGTAAAACTTCAAAGCCTGGTGTTTTTGCTGGAGGAGATGCAGTAACTGGAGCTGCTACTGTAATACTTGCGATGGGAGCAGGTAAACAGGCGGCAAAAGCCATAGATGAGTATTTGAGAAATAAAAAATAATCAGTATATATATCGAAATAATATAGAAAATATGAATTATTATGCAAAAATTTCTTGTAGCATTTACAAATAATATGAGAAATGGCATAACGATTAAGATGTTTTGTAAAATATACCATAAACGGGTATATTTTTTAAAATGATTAAAAAAATAGAAAGCTTACAATAAAAAAAACTTTTACAAAAGAAAAAAATGTGATAAAATGCACTTAAATGTATTATTATACGGGCCTTTATTTAGACATTGAAACAACCTAATTTACCGAAAAAATGAGATTTTAAAAGCTTAATTGAATTAATTACAAAATATTGAGACAGGAGGTAATTGCAATGACCATATGGTCAAAATCAAATGATGTACTAGGGACAGTAAACAGAGGAAATCCATCGGAATCCGGCTTGTGTACACTTTGCATGGCGGATTGCCAGGGGAAGTGCGAAACATGGCTTTCCAGTCTTCTGGGCAGAAAAATGTTGTATCCTAGAGATTTTGGTATGGTAACAGCCGGAAGTAACAACACAACGTCTATTGGCGTATCTTACAATTCATTGAGGATAATGGGGTATAATTATGGCGCTTATGGGTTGGACCAAAATATTTCCGATTCTTCTGATGACTGCATATTCCCAAATGTAAATATTGAAACTGAATTTGGCAGTGAAGAAAAAACAAAATCAAGAATTCCTATTATGACTGGTGCTCTCGGGTCGACTTTTATTGCAGCAAAGTATTGGGACCCATTAGCTATAGGTGCGGCTCTTGTAGGCTTTCCGATAGTAATAGGCGAAAATGTGGCAGGTATTGATAAGGAGGCAGTAATAGAAAATGGTAGAATTAGAAAAGCACCGGAACTAGACAGAAGAATAAATACTTATCTTCGTTATTTTGATGGATATGGGGCTATTATTGTCCAGGTGAATGTAGAAGATTTAAGGAATGGTGTGGCAGAATATGTTATTGAAAAGTACGGTGATAAGGTAATAATAGAGCTTAAATGGGGACAAGGTGCAAAGAGTATTGGTGGCGAAATTCAAGTTAAGGATATTGAATATGCTACTTTCTTAAAAAAGAGGGGTTATATCGTGGATCCTGATCCAGAAAAGCCTGAAATTGTTGAAGGATTTAAAAATGGTGCTGTAAAATCTTTTGCAAGGCACAGTAGACTCGGATATACTCATCTGTCTTCTCCTGAAGAAGTAAGAGAAGAATTTATGAAAACCGTAGAGTACTTGCGAAAAATCGGGTATAAAAAAATCACATTAAAAACTGGCTCCTATAGTATGGATAGTTTAGCTATGGCCATAAAGTTTGCTACCGAAGCAAAACTTGATCTACTCACAATCGATGGTTCAGGCGGCGGAACTGGCATGAGTCCGTGGAATATGATGCAGACATGGGGTGTTCCGTCTATACTTCTGCATTCGAAAGCATATGAGTACGCATCAATCCTCGCAAATAAAGGACAGAAAGTGGTTGATATGGCCTTTGCTGGTGGTTTTGCAAGAGAAGACCATATTTTTAAAGCCCTTGCCCTGGGAGCACCATTTACAAAGTTAGTTTGCATGGGAAGAGCATTGATGATACCAGCCTTTGTAGGTTCGAATATAGAAGGGGTACTGCATCCGGAAAGGAAAGGCAAGGTAAATGGAAATTGGGACAAGTTGCCGCCGACGGTTTCTCAGCTCGGCCTCAAAGCAGAGGAAATTTTCGCAGGTTACTATGAGGTGAAAAAGAAAGTGGGAGAAAATGAAATGAAAAATATACCTTATGGAGCTATAGCCGTATGGACTTTAGCGGATAAATTGGCTGCAGGTTTGCAGCAGCTAATGGCGGGGGCAAGAAAGTTTTCTCTAAAAGCAATTTCAAGAGAAGATATTGCTTCGGTCAACCGGGAAACTGAAAGGGAAACTGGGATACCCTTTATCACAGATATAAGAAATGATGTTGCGAGAGATATTTTAAATTCTTAAAATAATAGTCTCTCCATGGAGCCTCTATTCTTTTTGTGATGTTTTCTTCTTTAATATTCTTTCAATTATTCTTTAAGTGGTATATATCTATACACTTATTTAAGAAAAAGCCGGTTTTCGGCTTTTTTTGTACAGAAAAAATTATATAATAATAATTAACAGGACAGAGAAATATGATATTTAGTAAGTAAATAAACTCAATGTGGGTGAGGAAGATGAAATATAGTGTGGAAGAAAAGGGGACAAAGGTTATTGTAAGGGGGATTGAAGATTTTAATCTTAAGGAGACTTTTGAATGCGGACAGTGTTTTAGATGGAATGAAGAAGAGGACGGGAGCTATACAGGGGTTGCTTACGATAGAGTGGTAAACGTGAAATTGGAAGAAGACATGTTGATAATTGACAATACAGATTTAAATGACTTTTATGACATTTGGTTTGACTATTTTGATTTAGGAAGGGATTATAAAAAAATAAAAGAAAATCTTTCAAGAGATCCCATATTAAAAGAAGCAATTCAATATGGGCAAGGTATAAGGATTTTACGCCAAGACACATGGGAAACTTTAGTCTCTTTTATAATCTCACAAAACAATAGGATACCTCAAATAAAAAAAGTCATAGAAAATCTCGCCAGTTCTTTTGGAGAGCCAATCGAGTATAAAGGAAAAATTTATTATACTTTTCCTAAAGCAGAAGAATTGGTTATGTTTGATGTAGACACAATTGCCAAAACAAAATGCGGCTTTAGGGCGAAATATATACTGGATGCGGCTTCTAAAGTTTTTTCTGGAGAGATCGATCTTTTAAAATTGTTTGAATACAGCACTAATGAGATAAGAGATATTCTTATGAATATAAACGGGGTTGGTCCGAAAGTTGCAGATTGTGTTATTTTGTATTCTATAGGTAGATACGATACTTTTCCTACAGATGTATGGATAAAAAGAATTGTCGAATATTTGTATTTAAAAAGAGAGGGGACTCCTTTAGAAATTCAATTATTTGCGATAGATAAGTTTGGAGATTTATCTGGTTTTGCTCAACAGTATTTATTCTATTATGGTAGGGAGATGGGGAAAAGATCTTTAACGAAAGGAAGAAGTAAATGGTAGGAACTATTGTAAATTCAATTGCAATAATTGTGGGTGGCACTATTGGTACTCTCCTTAAAGTAGGGATTCCAGATAGGTTTAAAAATATAGTCATGCAAGGAGTAGCGTTAAGCGTGATGATAATTGGAATTTCCAATGGACTTCAGTTTAGTAATTTAATGGTAGTAATTATAAGTCTCGTAATAGGAGGGATCGTAGGAGAAGCTCTAAATATTGAAGAACATTTAAATAAGTTGGGAGATGTGTTGCAAAAAAAATTAAGTAAAGATAAGAGTTCTACAATTAGCAAAGGTTTTGTGACAGCAAGTTTAGTTTATTGCATTGGTGCTATGGCAATTATAGGTGCTTTGAAGGATGGACTTTCAGGAGACCACAGTATATTATTTGCTAAATCTGTTTTAGATGGAATTTCCTCAATAATTTTTGCTTCCACTTTTGGAATAGGTGTTGCTTTTTCAGCTGTTTCTGTATTTTTGTATCAAGGGTCTATTTCGCTGGGAGCATCTTTTTTGCAAGGACTTTTAACAAAAACAGTTATAAATGACATGACAGCTGTAGGTGGAATATTGATATTTGCTATTTCTTTAAATATGTTAGAAATAAAAAACATAAAAGTAGGAAATTTGCTGCCGGCTATTTTTATACCCATTTTTTATCAATTTTTGCTAAATATTATAAAAAGATTTTAGGCGGTGCGAATATGAAACAACTAAAAAGCATTGACGTAGCCAGAATTGCTGTAAAAATGGCTATGTCAACGAGAGAAGAAGAAGAAAGTTTAAAACACAAATATTGGCAACAGGGAGTAAAGGTTGCAGCTGTTAACTATGGTGGAGAATACGTAAATTCTATATCTAAAATTATTGAAAGAGCGGTAGTAGCGGCTAAGAGAGAAGGAATTATAGAGGAAACTCATGCTGCAGAAGGAGCTGTAGCAGGGGCGGCGCATGAGGCTGCTGTACAAGTCATGAACAAAGCTATGGGACTCAATGTAGGTGGCAAAATAGGCATTGCCTATGCTGGTGAACATCTTTGTGTCTGCGTGTTTTTTGCAGTAGGTATGCTAAACTTAAATGAAGTAGCCATAGGCTTAGGTCACAGGTCATTAAAATGAGGGGTTACCCCCTCATGCTTTTTTTAAAGCCTCTTCTATGTTTATCATTCCACTTCCTTGTGTCCATAGACCTGCATCGTCAATTTTTACTGCTGTTGCTTTTAAAATATTTTTTATTTGTACATTTGTCAAATTAGGATTTTTTTCAAGAAGTAGAGCTGCTGCTCCTGCTACCATTGGAGTTGCCATTGAAGTCCCTGTCGCTGTTCTATAAGCTTTATTTATCATGATTTCATCTGCGCCAAAAGGAATGTTTCCTGAGGCAGTAGAAATTATTTTTACACCCGGTGCTACTATGTCTGGTTTATATAGATAAGGTGAACCTCTTCCAGAAAATTGAGCTATTTCGTCATCGCTTACGTCTGAGGTCCTTTTGTCATCTACTGCTCCTACAGTTATTACATTTTTACTGTTGCCAGGGGAAGTTATTGTGTTGTAATTGGGGCCTGAGTTTCCGGCTGCAACAGTTACTACTAATCCATTTCTCCAAAGAGTATTTACTCCTCTCACTAAAGGATCTAAAAAAGTAGGAAGGGAAGGAGTTTCACCTATTGAGAGAGAAACTACTCGTATATTGTATTTGTCTTTATTATCTAAAATCCATTGCATTCCTGCTAATATGTCAGAGGATAAGCCCCTGCCATAAGCATCTAATACTTTTACTGCTACTATATTGGCTTCTGGAGCTACGCCTTTGTACTTGCCGCCAGAAGCATATCCATTCCCCGTTGCATCACCAGCTACATGAGTGCCGTGACCATTGTCATCATAGGGTTGCTTTTTTCCATTTACTACATCGTGAAATGCTACTATGCGGTTTTTTGGTTTGGTAAAATCAGGGTGAGGATATATTCCGGTATCTAAAAAAGCAATTGTCACTCCCTTACCGGAGTATCCTAAATCGTTCGCTTTTCGAGAGGCAATTTCTTGGGTGGCAATATAAAGCTGCAGTTTAACAGTTGAATCTTGTGCTATAAAATAAACTCCCTTTAATGCTGCAAGATTTTTTAGTTTATCACAAGGTAAATTTACTGACCAGCCTTTGATTATTGGCAGTTCGAATTTTATGCTACCTCCTAATTTTTCGATTTTTTCTTTTAAAATGTAATAAGGTAAATGGGAATATAATATTCCAGGGACACATTCACTTCTTAGATATACTGCTTTTTTTAGAAGTCTTTTATCAATTTTATTTGATACATAAATTTCCTTTGCTATTTTAGAAAAAGCAATTATAGGAATAAGATTCATTAGCGCACCTCCTTTCATGCTATTAACACAATATGTGAAATATAAAAAATTGTTAGTGGAAATTTAAAAAGTGTCACCGTATAAAGTTATGTCATATTATGTAGTAGGTCGTTAAAGACCCACATAGTAAAAGATGAAATTTGAAAGGAGGAAAATATTTATGCCAGTAGATAAAGGTGGAGCAGGATGGGGATTTGGATGGTTTTGGATCATAATCATCATATTGTTAATCTGCTTGTTTATCCCAGGATTTATTGTTGAAGAACCAAAAGCCTAATTAAACATTAAAATTTTTTATAAAGGGGGATCAATATGGCAGGAACAAGTTCAGTTTTTGGGCAAAGCAATTTGCTGTTTTTCTTCTTGATACTTGTATTAGCACTTGGCGGAGAGTGGCTTAATGTAACATGGTCTTTAGAGACATTGTTGTTCTTCTTTATACTCCTTGTAATAATAATGAATGGTGGGTTAGGCTGGTTTTTAAATGAGGTCAAATAATTTTAAAGGGCTCTATCCTGCGATAGAGCCCTTTTTACTTTTAATAAAATTATATATGGAGTGATAATATATGTCTTTTTCTGGAGATACTCTGCTCTTCTTTTTTGTAGTTTTAACTTTGATACTGGATGTAAGATTTGAGCTTGAAAGTCTGTTGTTTTTCTTTTTAATACTTGTAATTTTACAGGAAGAAAACGCGAAAAAAAAGCAAAGAATCTTTTTTGGTTATTAACAGGTATTAATTTTAGTAACGCAAATCTTTAAAATTACGGGAAATCTAATAATAATAGACTAGCCCTTTCATATATTTAGTAAGAGATTAAAAATAGGGGGAATTTGTTTTGCAAAGAGAGATTTTATTAAAAATACTGGCTATAGAACTTTTAATAGTAGCTTTTGTGAGATTTCAAATGATGGGTGTAGAAAGAGAGAAAAATGAGACTGTACCTTCCTCAGGTTCTGATGATAATGGTAAGTTCTTACTACCACAAGAAGATAAAAAGTCGACAATTAATGTGTATGAAATAGTAACAAAAAGTAAAAATTTTGTAGAAAGCGTAAAGCCCTATTTATGCAAAAGAGATCAATATTATGTAGATATTTTTTCTAAAATAGCAGAGATAATTGAGATACAAAAAGATTTAATGAATCTTTCCCAAGAAGAAATTGAGGCAATGGACAAAACTCAGGTAGACAAAATAGGGATTTTAAAAGCAATAAAACCTTATATTGCAGAAGACAAGCAAATTATAATAGATAAGTTTTTAAAATTCCACGAAGCATTAAAGAACTTGCAACAAAGACTAGAAAAATACACAAAAGAAGAGGATAAAGATAACTTTTTTGATAAAATAGTAGATATTTATGAAGCTATACGGCCTATAATACCAGAAGAAAAAATAGAGGAAACTGATAAAATTGCAAAGAATATAAAATTATTAGAGGTATTAAACAAAGCAGAAGGAATTATGAACAGTATGAAAGAGGAGAAAAAACAATCTCAACAAGCAACCAGAGATTTTTATGAAGAAATAACAGAGGAGGAAGAAGAAAAAAGCGAAGAAATAAAAGAAATAGAAGTTGACCTAAAAGAGGGAGAAAAAGATGAGGAAGAAATGGAACAGGAATTGCCAAATAAGGAAGAAAATTTACTTCCTCAAGGTATGTCTGAACAGCAATTAGCAGCTATAAACAATTTAAAATCTATGCTTACAAAAGAACAACAGCAATACATGTATAATATGATAAATTATCTGAAGCAACAGGGTTTGGTTAATTTGTCTAATAAAGAAAAAAGTGACTTAGAAAAAGGGGAATAAATTTTCCCTATATTTTTTATTTAAAAATACAAATTATAGAAACACAATTTAAATCAATAAATAATGGCATAAAATTAAAATATTTGGGTAAAATCATAAATAATACGACTATATGCCTAAAATAGGCTATAATAAAGTTTGATATGTTTAATTACTTAAATTAATATAGAGATTGGGATTAGCACTCACATAAGTTGAGTGCTAATAAATAAAGGAGGAGGGATAAGGTATATGAGATTAAAACCACTTGGAGACAGAGTTGTAGTCAAAGTAATTCAGGCAGAAGAAGTTACAAAAGGTGGAGTTATTTTGCCAGGTACTGCAAAAGAGAAACCACAACAAGGTGAAGTAGTTGCAGTAGGAACAGGGCAATACATAGACGGCAAAAAGGTAGAGTTAGAAGTGAAAGTCGGCGATAGAGTGATCTTCTCCAAGTATGCCGGGACAGAAGTTAAGTTGGATGGGGAAGAATATCTACTTTTAAGAGAAAGTGATATTTTAGCAATTATAGAATAAGGAGGTAGTTGAAAATGGCAAAACAGATCAAATATGGAGAAGAAGCCCGCAGAGCATTAGAAAGAGGAGTTAATGCAGTTGCAGATACTGTAAAAGTTACATTGGGTCCAAGAGGGCGTAATGTAGTATTGGACAAAAAATATGGTTCACCTACGGTTACAAATGATGGTGTTACCATTGCAAGAGAAATTGAATTAGAAGATCCATTTGAAAATCAAGGTGCGCAGCTTTTGAAAGAAGTGGCTACAAAAACTAACGATGTTGCAGGAGACGGTACAACCACTGCAACGCTTCTAGCTCAGGCTATGGTTCGCGAGGGACTCAAAAACCTTGCTGCAGGAGCTAACCCAATGCTTTTAAGAAGAGGTATTGCGAAGGCTGTAGATGCTGCAGTTGAGGGGTTAAAGAGGATATCCAAACCTATTGATAATAAAGAATCAATTGCTCACGTTGCTTCTATATCTGCTGCTGATGAAGAGATAGGCAATCTCATTGCCGAAGCAATGGACAAAGTAGGTAAAGATGGAGTTATAACTGTTGAAGAATCAAAGACTTTAGGTACAACCCTTGAGGTTGTTGAAGGAATGCAATTTGATAGAGGATATATTTCTCCATACATGGTAACTGATGCTGAAAAAATGGAAGCAGTATTAGAGGAGCCTGTTATACTCATAACAGACAAAAAACTTTCAAATGTCCAAGACTTGTTGCCACTTTTGGAACAAATAGTACAACAGGGTAAAAAACTCCTTATTATAGCTGATGATGTAGAAGGAGAAGCTTTGGCAACATTAGTTGTCAACAAATTGAGAGGTACATTTACTTGTGTTGCAGTAAAAGCTCCTGGCTTTGGCGACAGAAGAAAAGAAATGTTACAAGATATAGCAATACTCACAGGTGGTCAAGTAATTTCAGAAGAATTAGGTTACGACTTAAAAGATGTGAGATTAGATATGCTTGGCCGTGCAAGACAAGTGAAAGTTACAAAAGAGAATACCACAATTGTAGGCGGAGCAGGCGATGCTGCAGAAATTAAGAAGAGAGTAAATCAAATTAAAGCTCAGATTGAAGAAACTACCTCTGATTATGATAGAGAAAAATTACAAGAAAGATTGGCAAAATTAGCAGGTGGCGTAGCTGTTATTCAAGCTGGTGCTGCGACTGAAACAGAGCTTAAAGAAAAGAAACACAGAATTGAAGACGCATTGGCGGCTACAAAAGCAGCAGTAGAAGAAGGTATAGTACCCGGTGGCGGAATTGCACTTTTAAATGTAATAGAAGATGTGCAAAAAGTAGTTGACTCTTTAGATGGCGATTTCAAGACAGGTGCTAAAATAGTTTTAAGGGCATTAGAAGAACCTGTAAGGCAAATTGCAGCAAATGCTGGTGTTGATGGTTCTGTAATAATAGAAAAAATAAAGGCTGCTAAAGATCCTCACTTCGGATATGATGCTTACAAGGAAGAGTTTACAGACATGTTCAAAGCAGGTATCGTAGACCCAACAAAGGTTACAAGGACAGCTTTACAAAATGCTGCATCAATTGCTTCAATGATACTTACAACAGAAGCAGTAGTGGTAGATATACCAGAGAAGAATACAACACCTAATCCCGGTGCAGGAATGGATATGATGTAATTAAAAAGGGGTCTAAGCGAAAGCTTGGTCCCCTTTTTAGTTATTTGGCCTTGACAGCTTTATAATTGTCTGATAAAATACTTCTGTAATAAGTTTTTAAGCGCCCGTAGCTCAGCAGGATAGAGCAGCAGTTTCCTAAACTGCGTGCCGGAGGTTCGAGTCCTCTCGGGCGCACCATTTGAAATTTTGGTGGCCAAGTCTTTCTTGTATTATTTTGGATTTACCCCTCGTTTGTAATAATATTGTCGATGCGTATGACGCAGTAAAAAATATAACCGATACTCCATTTCTTATTTCTCTTTCAAGTTGGCTTTTTGGATTAAATACTATACTTTAAAAACATAGATGTTTTTAAGCGAAATAGTACTAATGAAAGGATTTTATATCAACATCTTTTTGACGAGAAGGGCAACTGTAATAGCAAAAAGGAGAATGTTGTTTAAATAGTTAAAAGTGGAAAATTCCTTAAACACATTCATTAGTCTTTTTGGTAGGCTGGATGCAGGGATAATTCAGGTTCATCAATAACTATTGTACTATTAGATTCTGAATCGTATAAAGCATCACATATGGTAAATATACTCCCAATACCATCGCCAATACCTTCACTATTATGACTTTTGTTATCAAAAGTGAATTTAATAAAAATAGTTTCCACTATCGTTTTAGTTTATTATCCAGTATATTTCATTACCGAGAATCTTTTTTAAAAGAAGATCGAATTTATTTTTTAAGGAGAAATTATTTAAATTAGCTTGTCGCTTACTTCCAGTCGTATTATAAGAGATTATATATTTTTGTAAACATTGAAAGTATGAGAGAATATCGTATTTTAATGTACAACTACAAAAAATTTTGTTTTTGATGTTTAGGAATATTAGAAAAATCCTTCCAATATTAGTTTTTGACAAAGATATAAAAGTTTTAATTTTTTATTAAAAAGATACTTGATTCAGTGAAAAAAGTATGTTATTATATATAAAGGTGATGGTAAATGAAACTAAGGATAGGAAACAAGGAACTTATAAAAGATATTAATCGTTCTTTAGTAATAAACGAAATAAGAATGAATGGACCTATTAGCCGTACTGATATTTCAAAAAATCTTAATTTAGGATTATCTACTGTTACAAACATTGTTGAAGAATTAGAAAGCCAAAATCTTGTTCATGAAGTAGGAGAGGCTGATTCTACAGGTGGAAGAAAACCTATTCTTTTGGAATTTAATTATAATTACGGATATATTATAGGCATTAAAATTGAGGAGAATAACTTGATATTTGCTTTGACAAATCTTAAAAGTGAGATTCTTGAAAAGAGAGTTGTACCATTTAAAAAAGGGACAAATAGTAATACGGTATTGAACATGGTGGTTGAAAACATAGAAAAATTAATTACAAAGATTCCTTATAACAAAAATTTGATGGGTATAGGAGTCGCAGTTTCTGGTTTAGTTGATCAACAGAGAGGCAGGCTTATATATTCTGGTATGTTAAATTGGAGTAATGTTGAAATTGGTAATATTGTGGAGAATAAATTTAACGTTCCTGTATACGTTGATAATGATGTTAATGCCTATACATTAGCTGAATTGTGGTATGGACATGGAAGAAAATTAAATAATTTTATAGTGGTAACTTATGGTTCTGGTATTGGTTCAGGAATAGTAATTAATAAAAAATTGTATACTGGTGATTTTGGCGGTGCTGGAGAAATAGGACATATGGTACTGGTTGCTGAAGGCAGAAAATGTGAATGCGGACAAAGGGGTTGCCTGGAAGCATATGCTTCAGAAGATTTCATAGTGGATTATATTAAAGATAATATAAAAATATATAGTGAAAGTAAAATAGATCTTACAGAAGATTTATCTATTGAAAAAGTCTATGAATATGCAAAAGAAGGAGATATGCTTGCGATTGATGTATTAAGGCTATCTGCAAAATATTTGGGGTATGGTTTATTAAGCGTGATAAATCTATTAAATCCATCAACAATAATCCTTGCGGGAGAAGGAATGATTGCTAAAGATATTGTTTTACCTGTTATAAGTGATATTGTAAAAAATCATTTTTTCAAAATGCATGAGAAAAAGTACAGATAAAAGTATCTGAACTTGGAGATGAAGGATGGGTGATTGGTGCTTCAACATTAGCGATTAGCAAACTTTTTGAAGTACCTTTATATGAAGGTCAAGATAATGCATTAACAGTATTTTAAGTGAGTTTAATTAATTTATTTTTAATACTTCATTCACTGAAAAAAGTTGAAGGGAGGGGTAAAGGGAACAAATTAAATAAATATTTGACTTATAAATTTGATTAATAAAAGGGGGAAATTTAGAATGAGTAAAAAGGTGATAAGTGTTTTAGTAGCAGCTATTTTGACTTTGACATTTGTAATGGCGGGATGTAGTTCAAATAATGGCACAAAAAAAGACAACTGACAATAGTTCTGTAAACGATACCCAGAAAGTAGAACCTGTTACAATTGAATTTTGGCATACTTTCAGTGATACGGAAGATAAGATTCTAAATGAGCAAATTATCCCTGATTTTGAGCAGAAATATCCCAATATTAAAGTAAAAGCTACGCGCATGCCTTATGATGGATTAAAACAACAAGTAATATCAGCAGTTGCAGGTAATGCAACTCCAGATGTAATGAGGATGGATATAATTTGGGTACCAGAATTTGCGAAATTAGGCGCACTACAACCAGTAGATAACCTTGAAGGTTTGATGCTATAAAAGAAAAATCATTTAAAGGACCTATGGAGACTAACTATTTCAATGGTCACTATTATGGAATTCCTCAAAATACAAATACTAAGATAGCAATATATAATAAAACGTTATTACAACAAACAGGATTAACAGAACCACCAAAGACTTTTGATGAACTTGTTGCAGCTGCGGAAAAAATAAAGGGAAAAGATAAATGGGGTTTAGCAATCAGTGGAACAGGACCTTGGGGAATTGCTCCTTATTTTCTTTCACTGGGTGGTAAGGTTACTGACGACAAATATACAAAAGCTACAGGATATTTGAATAGCCCTGAAAGTGTAGCTGCGTTGGAGAAATTACTAGATTTATATAACAAGAAATTAATTGGACCATGTATTTTGGGAGGACAGCCAGATACGTGGGGTGGTATGAAAGGTAATAATTATTTGATGATTGATGATGGACCATGGTTTTACAGTATACAGGGGGATGCTGCAAAGCAGTCTACAGTACCTGCATTGTTTCCACAAGGACCTGGAGGAAGCATATCGGTTGTAGGCGGTGAAGACCTTGTTTTATTTAAAACTACTAAACATCCTAAAGAGGCATGGATATTTATGAAATATATGTTTTCTGAAACACCTCAGAAGTTGCTGGCAAAACAAGCAGGGCTTATACCGACAAATATGGATGTAGCTAACTCACCTGACGTCAGTGGTGATCCGATTATTAGCCTTTATGTTCAACAATTAAAAACTGCATGGCCAAGGACACCAAGTCCAAATTGGGGTAAGATAGATGAGACTTTAAATCAAGCTTTTGAGAAAGTATTTAGAGGTAAAGCAACACCTCAACAGGCGTTGGATGAAGCTACAAAACAAATAGATGAATTTTTACAAAATAATTAAAATTATTTTGTAAGAAGGATTAGGAGTGTACTCTTAATCCTTCTTACAAAAAGGAGTTGGGTTAAATGTTATCACAGTCTATATTAGAAAATAAAAGCAAAAATAATAAAAAGAATAGCCGTTTTAAGCAAAAATTTAAAGAATGGGTTGAGGTTTTGCCTTTTATAGGATTAGGGTTAGTTTTATTATCTGTATTTGTTGTTTATCCACAAATAAAAAATATTTATATGGCTTTTACCAATTACAATATAATGCCAGGGCAACCCAGTGAGTTTGTAGGGTTTGCAAATTTTATGAGAGCGTTTCACAGTGAAAAATTTTGGTTAGCTTTTAGAAATACGGTTTTGTATGGAGTTGTTACAGTACCTGGTCAAATGGCGATAGGGCTTATTGTTGCAGTTTTAATTAACAATGTAATCAAAGGGAAAAATTTATATAAAGTTATGATATATATACCTGTAATTACTTCCTGGATAGTTGTTTCATTAATTTTTAAATATTTATTTACAGATGGTAAAGAAGGTCTAATTAATTATGCATTGTTGAAGCTACATTTAATTTCTAAGCCTATTTCCTGGCTTCAGAATACGTGGACAGCTAACTTTGTAATCTGGGTTCTTGGCATATGGAAGGGTATAGGATGGGTAATGGTTATATACTTGGCAGCACTTCAAGGTATACCAAATGAGCTGTACGAAGCTGCTGAAGTAGACGGGGCTAACCCTGTTCAAACGTTTTTTAAGATTATTATACCGTTAATAAAACCTTACCACTTTTTTATACTGATAAATCTAATTATAGGTGCATTTGGAGTATTTATACAAGTTATGATGATAACAAATGGTGCTCCACTTGGTACAACGGATGTGCTTTTGAATTATATGTATAATAGGGCGTTTTCAGATTTTGAATTCGGATATGCATCTGCAATTAGTGTAATAATTGGTATAGTAATTATGGCTGTAACTTTGTTACAAAAAAGACTCTTGAAGTATGATGAGTTTAATTATTAAAAAGGGGTAATATTTATGGTTAAAAACAAATTTGGTCAACTTGTTATTCATATTTTGCTATTGATTTGTTCTGCTGCCATGGTTATTCCTTTTATGTACATGATAGCTACAGCTTTGACACAAGATACATATGTTATGCCATATCCCCCTGTTTTGATACCAAAATCTTTATACTTAGGCAATTTTATAGAGGCGTGGAATGCTAACAATTTCGAAAGATACTTTTTAAATAGCTTATTTCTCGCAATAACGAATACAATATTGTCTCTCTTTATTTCTACCTTATCAGCATATGGGTTTGCAAGGTTTAATTTTCCTGGCAAAATTTAATTTTTAATATCTATCTTTTTACAATGATGGTACCAGGAGTTTTAAACATTGTAGCACAATATACCGTTATTAATGGAATGCATCTTGTTGACACATATACAGGACTTTTACTCCTGTATGTAGGAGGAGGAATTGCAGGAAATACATTTTTTTTGAAGGGCTTTTTTGAACAGATACCAAAAGAATTGGAAGAGTCAATTGTTATTGATGGAGGTTCTAGGTGGACTATATACAGACACATAATACTGCCACTTTCAAAACCTGCATTAGCAACTTTTGCAATTTTTGCTTTTTCAGGTACATGGGATGAGTTTTTCACTGCATTGACACTAATAAAGACCCCAATAAAAAGAACATTGCCCATTGCGATAAGAATGTTTCAGGGGCAGTTTGCAACAAAATGGGGACTTGTATTTGCAGCATCATTGATAGCTGTTATACCAATAATTTTAATATTTATCATATTCCAAAAGTATTTCATAAGGGGAGGTATCCAAGAAGGAGCTTTAAAAGGTTGAGCATACTAGAGTCTTATAAAAGTGTAAGACTTACTGATGCTGCAATATTTGCTGCTGGTGGCGACCATATTAAGCTTGGTGATACGGGAATGCTTTCAAAAGAGTATTTTCCGTCAGCAAATTTAAAAATGTCGGAATCACTTGTAAAAGTTATGAGAAATTAGTATGACTTTTACAGCATATGAAAATCTGTTAAGAGATGGGCTTAAAGGATCAGATAGCAAAATAGAGATACCTGGAATTGAGATGAGTAACAATAGTTCAGTACGAACAGTATGGACATATGCGAAACAAAAAGAAGGGTATGATGTTATACACATGATAAATTTACTTGGTATTGAGGTTTCGAATTGGAGAGATGATCTAATAGTGTGCTACCTATAATAAAAGATTTTAAGGTGAACTATTACTTAAAAGATGATAATATTAAAAATATTTATCTTGCTTCGCCAGATATTAATGATGGTAAGGCAATGAAACTTCAACTTAAAAAGAAGGAAGATAGTAAAGGCAAATATCTGGAAATATCTGTTCCTGAACTGCAATACTGGGACATGATATTTATTAAAAAATAATTTTTGGAGGAATTGAAATGGAGAATTTGGTAGAAAAGAGTATTAAAATTATTAAAAGTAATCAATCAGAATATGGTTCATTTATAGCATCACCTTCATTCCCAACATATCATTTCAGTTGGTTGAGAGATGGCAGTTTCATTGCGTATTCTGTGGATTTAATGGGTCAGTATGCTGAAGCAGAGAAATTTTATCGTTGGGTAAATGAAGTGATAATAAAATATAGTTATAAAGTGGATAAAATTATAGAGAAAATAAAAAATGGTAATAAACTTGAACCGAATGACTTTCTTTATGCGCGATATACGCTGGAAGGTTATGAAGAGAAAGATAGTGGATGGGGTAATTTTCAACTTGATGGATATGGCACATGGCTTTGGGGATTATCAGAACATATAAAAATTACAGGTAAGACGGAACTCATAAATGATTTTTTCAAAAGCATAGATATTACAATTAAATACATTGATAATTTATGGTATTATCCTAATTTTGATGTATGGGAAGAAAATAGTGATAAAATACATACCTCTACGCTAGCATGTCTTTATGGGGGACTTAATTCTATAAACAAGTATTTAAATGATGATAAAGTTAAAGAATTAGCGAATAAAATAAAGACCTATATTTTGACAAACTGTGTTGTTGAAAATAGTTTTGTAAAGTACGTAGGAAGCAATAGTGTTGACAGTAGTTTGATATGGCTGGCAATACCTTTTGAAGTAGTTGATGTAAATGATGAGATATTTCTAAATACAATTAAAAGAATAGAAAAAGAACTTTTACACAATGGGGGAATGCACCGCTATAGAAAAGATACTTATTATGGTGGCGGCCAATGGATATTATTATCTGCATGGATGGGGCTTTACTATTGCAAATCAGGTGATTATAAAAAAGCGGAAGAAGTAAAAAAATGGATAGAAGAGCAAGCGGATGAAAATGGATATCTGCCAGAACAGGTACCTTATCATTTAAATAATGAAGTTTATTATCCCTATTGGTTAATAAGTGGGGTAATATTGCAAAGCCATTATTGTGGTCACACGCTATGTATTTAGTACTTGACTATGAACTTAAAAAGGCAGGTGTACAACTTGAAGATTAAAGATGTGTATCCGTCAAAATCACAATATAGACCTGGTGAAAAAGTTGAAATTATTGCAACATTTGAGGTAACGGATGATTTAGGTAACTATACTGTATCATGTATGTTTTAAATTTTCATGACATACTTTATAAAACAGAAAAAGAATTAAAATTGCATGACGAAAAAGTTGTTTTTGAGTTTAATATAGAAAAAAACGAAAAAGAGATGATGGGCTTTGGGGTTGAAGTGGATTTGTACAGGAATAATGAAAAGATTGACAGTTTATCAACATCGTTTGATATTACCGAGTCATGGAAATTAGCACCGAGATACGGTTTCCTATCGGATTTTTTTGATAGAGATGAAAACGATGATAAAGATTTAGTACAGCTGAACAAATATCATATAAATGTGGTACAGTTTTATGACTGGATGTATAGACATCATGAACTGTTACCCCCGACTAGTAGTTTTGATGATCCTCTTGGTAGAAACCTATTAATTGATGTAGTAAAGCAAAAAATTAATTATGCGCATAAATTTGGTATGACAGCTATTGCTTATGGTGCTGTTTACGGTTGTGAAAAAGAATTTTATGATAAACATAAAGATTGGGCACTGTATAAAAATGATGGAACTGTTTTTGACCTTATAAATTTGATTTACATTATGGATATATCAAAGGAATCTGGATGGCATGATCACATAATATCTGAATTTTTAAAGGCTATTAAATTTGGATTTGATGGTATACACATGGACCAGTACGGTTTCCCTAAAGAGGCTTTAAGTATTGCTGGTGGTGTGAAAAAGATAAGAAGACTAAGGAATGAATTTCCTGTGTTAATTAATGACACAAGGGAGTATATCGAAAAAAATGGATATAAACCTGCTTTAATTTTTAATGCTGTAAATAACTGGCCTATTGATACAGTAGCAAGTGCGAAACAGGATGTTGTATATATAGAAGTATGGTCTCCAAATGATACCTATCAGGATTTATATAATTTAATTACAAATGCGAAAAAATATGCTCCTGATAAGCAGGTTATTCTTGCAGCATACATGGAGCCTTTTTCAAAAAGATCAAATATCCCAGTAGAATATGCAGAAAATGCGACAATTATGGCGATGGCTACAATATTTGCAAGTGGCGGCTTTCATCTTTTGCTTGGTGAATTAAACGGTATATTAACAGAGGCCTATTATCCTAATTATACAATGATAGACAATGAGAAATTCATTAGAGACCTAAGAAATTATTATGATTTCATTGTAAGATATGAAGAACTTTTATATGATTTTAATATTGTTGATAATACTATGGCACATACAGGAGGAATAAATGGTGAGTATGTATTTAAAGGTGCAAAGTTTTCACCAAAAGCTGAAAAGGATAGCGTATGGACTTTAATAAAAGAAAAACCGGGATATAAAATAATACATTTTATTAACTTTACTGGACTAGAAAGCACAAAGTGGAATGAAGGGAAAGAGAAGAGATCCAAAATTATAAATAATATCGAAGTTATTGCTCTTGTAGTAGAAAAGGTAAAAGGTGTATATTTAGCATCACCAGACATCGATTCTGGTAAACCGAAGAAACTGGATTATGAATATGTACCTCATGAACATGGGAAAGCTATTAGATTTGTTATACCACAATTAAGAGTTTGGGATATGGTTTATATAGTTTGTGAGAGTTAAATTTATGTAATATTTCAAGGATAGATAAATGGGACATATTTGAGCTATTTCTTATATTTAAGCTCTCTTTATTTTATTGCTATTTTTATCTAGAAGATTAGGATAAGCACAAACTTTGTATAAAAATTTTTGAGAAATTGAGGTATTCCTATTTGCTACCATTGTATAATGATGCTAACGATATAAACTTGGCGAGTTATGGTATAAAAAATGAAAGAAATTATGCGAGGTAGATATATGTATTGTCAATAAAGAGTATATATATTACATCTTTCAGTTTCATAATAAAAAACTTGAAACATTAAGTGAGAGCCAATAGAGTCTGAGGAAAGTATTAGATATTATCTATCTAAAAACGACAATTGGTTATTATTGGGTTTCATAGGGTTAAAAATTCGCCAAAAACAGGGGAATTCTTTTGAAAATATATAGCAAAACCACTAATTTTATGATGACTTTGAAGTTATTCTCCGAAAACCAAAAATAAAATGAGGAGGTGTTTTTGATTATGTTGTCTCTTTATAGAAGAAAACTCTTTATAACAATTTTAATAGTAATTTTCGTGTTGTCTAACTTTTTCACATTATTTACTTATCCTATCTCACCAGGAGTTTCTGTTGCTTATGCCGCTTCAACAGGTAATTTGATTCAACGGGTTTATACAGATAAAGCTCGATATAATCCAGGGGATCTTGTTACCATTAGTGCTGATTTAATTAATAAAACTGGTTCGACATGGTCCGGCACTTTAACTCTTCAGATTAATAAACTAGAAAGCCAAATTTACACTGCAAGTCAGTCAGTTACTCTTGCCAATGGGGATTCAACTACAATCACATTTACATGGACTGCTCCACCTACCGACTTTGTTGGTTATTATGCCGGAATTGCGGCAGGAAGTACAGATTTCAATGGAACAGGTATCGATGTAAGTTCCTCTCCGCTTCGGTTTCCTCGCTATGGTTTTATCTCAAACTTTCCTGTTTCACAGACTGCCCAGCAATCCACAGATATAGTTAAACAGATGGTGGAAGACTATCATCTTAATATTTTTCAATTTTACGACTGGATGTGGCGGCATGAGAAGCTAATTAAGCGAACCAATGGAGTTATAGATTCTACTTGGGTGGATCTTTTTGATCGCACACTTTCTTGGCAAACTATACAAAACAATGTTGCAGCAGTTCATTCCTTTAATGCTTATGCCATGGCTTACGCTATGAGTTATGCAGCTCGTGAAGGATATGAACAAATGTGGGGAATCAGCCCTAGCTGGGGTATCTTTCAAGATACGGCACATCAAAGCCAGTTTAACGTGGATTTTCATAATGGCAAGTTTCTGTGGCTTTTTAATCCAGCAAATGTGAATTGGCAGAGTTGGATCATTAGTGAATACAAAGATGCTATCAATACGGCAGGTTTTGATGGCATACAGATCGATCAAATGGGGCAGCGAGACAATGTTTACGATTATACTAGCTTTTCCGTTACTTTGCCTAGTACATTCGCTCAGTTTCTTCAACAAGTTAAGTCAGAATTAGAATCTAATAATGCAAAAAAAATGTTGTTACTTTTAATATTGTTGATGGTACAGTGAACGGTTGGGGGGCGGGAGAAATTGCTCGTTATGGTGCCAGCGACTTTGACTTCAGCGAGATTTGGTGGAAAGCTAACACATATAATGATCTCCGAAATTACATCGAATGGCTCAGGCAAAACAATGGTGGCAAGCCTGTTGTACTTGCAGCTTATATGAATTACAACGAGGAATACGGTCCAATATATGAAGCTGAATCCGCTATTCTATCAGGCGTTAGTGTCAATACAAACCATTCTGGTTATACGGGCACTGGCTTTGTCGATGGGTTTGAAACGGTGGGTGATTCTATCACGTGGACAATTGACTTCCCTGAGACTGGTGATTATTCGTTTGTTTTTCGTTATGCAAATGCCACTGGTGCTACTGCTACTCGTAATGTTTATGTAGATGGACGATTTCTGGGACAAGTCTCATTTGCTAATCAGGTGGATTGGGATACTTGGGCGACGGACGCGTGGATTCAAATAGAGGGACTTACTGCTGGTACTCATAGTGTGACATTAAAGTATGACAGTGACAATATAGGCGCTATAAACGTCGATCATTTAACTCTTGGAGAGTTTGAGGAACATTCAGTTCGATTGGCAGATGCAATGATGTTTGCTAGCGGTGCTACACACATTGAGCTTGGTGATACTAATCAGATGTTAGCGCATGAATATTATCCGAACCGTTCCAAGTCAATGCGTAATTCTCTCAAGGCAGCGATGAGAGACTACTATAGTTTTGCTACTGCTTATGAAAATTTACTCTTTGATCCTGATATAGTTCCAGCTGACCAAGGCAACCAATGGATTGCACTGACAACCGGACAACCTTTAAGCGGCAACGGAACTTCTGGTACTATTTGGCAAATGATTAAACGCAAGTCTGATTATGATATCATACATTTGATTAATCTAATGGGCAATGATGATCAGTGGCGTAACCCAGCTGTTCAGCCTACTTTCCAAAGCAACATTGGAGTTAAATACTATCCAGGACCTAATGCCGCTGTCAGTGGCGTATATCTTGCCAGTCCGGATCTCGATCACGGTATGACCATTCCACTCACTTATACGACGGGTAATGATAGCCGAGGTAACTATATCCAGTTTGTTGTGCCAAGCTTAAAGTACTGGGATATGATTTATGTAAAGCGTACGATAACCACACCGCCAGATGGACAGTATGAAGCAGAATATGCTATTAAAAGTGGCACTAACATCAATACCGATCATACAGGATATACTGGCAGCGGTTTTGTAGACAACTTTGATGCTAGTGATAAAGGTGTATCGTTTATTATAAATGTTCCAACTAGTGATACCTACACGCTTCGATTCCGATATGGAAACGGCGGTACTACTATTGCCACGCGAACTTTATTTATTGATGGTCAGTATGCAGGTACTCTCCAATTCCGAAATCTTTATAACTGGGATGTGTGGGATACAGTGGAAACCACTGTGTGGCTTTCAGCGGGTGTTCATCAAGTGGTACTTTGGTACAGTTCCGAAAATGATGGTGCTATTAATCTTGATAACCTGATTGTTCTACAACAAACTACTCCAACAAGAACTTCGGCTCGCTCCTTTTGGATGAATAACTGGTCCAACTTGATAGGTATTCACATGGCTAGCAAATTAAGCCCGACTGATAATGGAAATTATGGCCCTCGCCTGGCTGAACTTCATTTCAGAGGCGATTGGCCTACTAATCAAATCGTAGATGCAACTGCTTTTTTCCGAGATGAAACGGATCTTACTCCCATAAAGTATACCAATGCTCATAGCTTTGATTCTGAAGCATGGTTTGAAAACGACGGGACTCTTACCGTGAGATATCTGACCTATAATGGCTCAGCCTTGCCAGTACAGATTACCAAACAATACGCCATGGTGCCTAACCAAAATTTTCTTGTGATCAAATATACTTTTTTAAACCAGACAAGTAGCGCACGTACTTTAAACTTTCTAGAACAAGTTCATTTGAACAACAGGACTAGTAGCGATCCGAATCCAGGGTGGCAACATGGCTGGTGGGACGTGAGTCGAAATGCACTTGGTACTGACATGAGCCAGACTGGTCAGTTCTATATTGAATTGGGTGCTTTTCAGACTATGGATAGTTATCAGGTGGGTAATGACGCCGATTCCAATCCTAACAGTCAGACGTCATCACCGTGGTATCAGTTCGACGCCAACGGTGTTCTAAATAGGTGCGGTGATCTTTGGTCACAGAATCTTAGCATGGGTTTTCAGAAACTTATTACCGTGCCTGCTGGAGGTAGTGTAACATTGGCTTTTTATTATGCTATCGGTTCAACTCAGGAGGAAGCGGAAGCAGCAGCAGATTTAGCTCGATCTCAGACAGCTGACTACTGGTTTACCCAAACTGCTGCCGAGTATAATAATTGGCTTAACAGCGGCCAGCGGGTTAATACGTCTGATATTGGTATCAATACTGCCTTTGATCGGAGCCTCATCATAAACAAACAGGCACAACATCCGGAGTTTGGTTCCTGGCCCGCGGCTACAAATCCCTCTTATCAGTACAAGGTGTGGGTTCGTGACTCAGCTGTAACAGCTATGGGAATGGATGCTGCTAATCATCTTTCTGAGGCGGAAAAGTATTGGAACTGGATGGCCTCTGTTCAAAATACAGATGGGACATGGCATACAAATTATAATGTATGGAAGGCAAATGAATGGATCTCGTTTGTGGAGCCTGAACACGATGCCATTGGACTTTTTCTCATCGGGGTTTATCAACATTACAGTTTACTCAAATCCCGCGATTCCTCGGCAGCGACGACTTTTCTGAATAACATTTGGACGCAGATAACCCGCGCTGGTGATTTCATCTACAAAAACATTGGCGCTTCTGGGTTTGGTCCGGCTGATGCTTCTATCTGGGAGGAGCAGGTCGAGTATAATATTTTTACTCAAGTTACTTATGCCGCAGGATTGAATGCTGGACGGTTGTTAGCCCAAGAAAAAGGTGATATTACTCGTTCAAATAACTATTTGTCGGGTGCTCAAACCATCAAGGATGCGATTCTACGATCGTTTTTGTCTTCACCACGAGGTCTCTGGAATAAATCTAATCGCTATTTTAATCGGGCGATCAATACAGACGGTACAGCGCGAACGACGGTTGATGCTTCATCGGACTTGATTTGGGTTTTTGGTCTCCTTTCACCGACTGATACTAGGATTCGAGATCACCGCATTAAGGTACTATCACGGCTGACCCATGATAGGTACGGCATTGCTCGATATGAAAACGATGAGTTCTATTATTCTAGTCCATATAGCCCCGGTGGACAGTATGAGGCTGGCGCAGCCGAACCAGTTTGGCCACAAATGACTATGTACGCGTCTATGATTGAGCATTGGAGGGTGATGATGCCACTGCACTGGCTCGGCTTAAGTGGTATGTCAGCCGAACTGCTCGCGGCTATGTCACACCCGGTGAAGCTGTGGACTGGACCAATGGTCAACCGCTTATCAGTACAGCAGTTGAACCAGTAACGGGCTCCTGGTTTCAGATGGCGGTCCTTACTTACTTAAACCGGTTTGATCTACGATTACCTGATTTTTAAAATCTAAAAATGTAACTTTTGGAGCTTAAAATATGTTTCTGGTTTTTGAAGCACACAGTGTTAAGAGTAGATAAAATACTGCTAGATTGTATAAGCAAAATTTCGTAGGTAAATAACATAAAACGAAAAAATTGTGCAAAAGTGAGTAATATAAAAGGCTTCTCTTCCTCATAATGTATCAAGTAGGTGCTAGACACGAGGAGGAGAAGCCATATATTTAGTTCAACACAAAATGAGCCACATAAAAAAGATTAAAACCATAGTGTAAAATTATCGTAAGATTTTTTGAGTGAAAAAACAAGAGACAACCCCTGTGATAAAATAGATTATGGAAAACAAAACAACACAGAAAGGGGTGTCTCTTGTGAAAAAATAACTTTGAGGATA
>NZ_BAZY01000002.1 GCF_001310975.1 Thermoanaerobacter thermocopriae JCM 7501 | reverse complement strand
TCGTTATTTTCTACAAATCTTAAGCTTTTTAAATCAAGAATTTCTTGTTTGTTTATGCTTGGTTTAAGATTATTTGTACATATTTGTTCAATATCTTCTCTATTTTTGATGAGATTTTCCATTAATTCTCTATAATGAGATTCATGATAGTTTACCTTTTTTATCACACTTAATATATGGACAGATATCAAATCTGTGTTAAAATATACATGTAACTCATTTTCTACTGTTTTAAGAGTTACAGTTTTATTTATATATTTTGGAGGGACTGAGTATCTACTCCCCTTGTAATATATCATAGAATCTTTATGGACAGTTGCTTTTTGCTCGAAGTTCATATAACTTTCTATGATATCATTACTTGGTAGCGGAGATAGATACTCCTTCTCTTTTTGGAATAATATTATCGTTTGTATTCCTGTCGATTGATTTGTGGATTGATTAACTTTTTTTGTTTATTTCATCAATTATCTTTAAATAGCCTTAAATATACTAATTTGACCTAATAGATTTTTCATTTTTGGTATCCCTCCTACAAACAGAAGGATACCAAATTTATGTACAAATTTGCACATTTTTATTTTCCACTTTTCGTACATTCTTATTTTATCATTTACAGCTATTACTCCTAAATTCTTTTATCTTTTATGTGGGATTTCCTCCCTTATTTGTCGAATTATTATATATACTTATAAAGAGGAAATCCTAACATGTATAAGCTTCAATTACTCTTAAATATACCTGAACTCTTTACTTCTCAGTCTAAAATTGATTTCTATTCTTCTATGTTTAAAAATCTAGACTTGTCTTCAATACCTGACTCCCCTTCCTCTAGCCCTGGCCGTAAGAGTTATTCTCATTGTGCAATGTTTAGAGCTTTTATTGTTATTAAGCTTTAAGATTCGGTACAATTTCTGACCTTTTAGATTATCTCACACAATAATCTTATCATTGCTCATCTTTGTGACTTTAACATCCTTAAACCTCTTTCTTCTTATTGACTTTCCGTCATTTTATTAATGACTTCTCTCATGATTATTTGACCTCTATTTTTCAAAATCAGGTCAATATCCTCAAAAATATGGGCATTATCTCCGGTAAGTTTATTTCCATGGATTCTACCCCTATATTAAAAAACATATTATTGTTTATATCCCTCCTAATCTACCAAACTTTTCTACAGATATTGTAACATACAAATTTTCCAATGTCTACTATACTTTAGTATAGTCTTTATTACATTTCCAGTTAATGTTTACATAATTAAGCAAAAAAACTATACTAAAGTATAGCCCCAAATTTTAGTCCATATCTATCAAGTTTAACTTAATCGCTTTTGCTACTGCCTCTTTGATATTTTTTACTTCAAGTTTTTCTACTATCTTTCTCTTGTGATACTTCACAGTCACAACTTCTATCCCAAGAGCTTCTGCTATGTCTAATCCTCTGTATCCCTTTGCCTCTAATGCCAGTATTTTTATCTGGCTGTCATTTAATTTTATCTTTATCTCATTTAGCTCTTTTTCTTTCAATGTCTTTTCATATTCAATTGCTATTTTCTCAACTAGCAGTTTTATTACCATTGATATTTCATCTGCAATTTTTTTATCAATAGTTGATATATCCACATAGCCTACTATTTCCCCATTTTCTACTATTATAGGTGAAGCAATGCAATGCCATTTTTTGAATATGTCACAGTAGTGCTCCTGAGGTCTTACATACACTATCCTCTTTAATCGCATTGCCATTGAAATTGCATTTGTCCCACAACTTTCTTCTCTAAAGGATACCCCCGGTTCAAAGCCGGAATCTTTTATACACTTTTTCTCTTTTGTATTGCATTTTACATCCAACAAATATCCTTCAATGTCAGTAAGCAAAAATAGATACTCACCTTTTACCCAATCCTCTTCTACACTCATATGAAAAGCTCTTATGAGTTTACAATATTTAGAGCAAAATTTGTGAAATTTGGAACGATAGTGTCATTTTGGAGAACGAAAATGCATTTTTTGCCTAATATCTTACAATTGGTAATTGTAAAAATTGCCTATTTTTATTATTTAATTTTATTCAATAGATTGCCAAAAAGATTGCAAATAATCTTCTTTAATCGGCTCCATTCTAAATAAAAGAGGGCTTTCCCACAAAACACAGATTGCCATTTATTATTTAAAAAGCTAGAAAGAATAAAAAATAAAAAAAATTCACCCTTGCAAAAAGGGTGTTAGTTTTTATCTTGAATGTTAATATCCTTTGAAATCTTAAAAAGAATCTTGAGAGTTGGCTGAAAATTTTCAAACACTACTTTGTTTTATAAAAAGGTAAATTAAAAAAATATCAAGAAATAGTAGAATAATGCCTCCTCCAATATCAAAAACGCCATGAAAAATTTGTTTTTTCCTTTTTGCTTGAGGATATTTAACCGCAATATAAGCAAAAAGCTGTAATACAGGGATAAAAAATATAAATTCTAATTTATTTATCCAATAGTTTATATTGCCAAATGCATCTTTTTGTAATGCTATATTATCAGGTAAATATTTATATACAGAAATATTGATAGCCAGTGTTAAAATTGGCAAGAGCCAACCAAATTTAAATAGATAATTATAAAATATCTTTTTTAGATGCATAAACTCACATCTTTTAAAATGCTTTTCAGCCTACTATAAAATAAACAAAATATTTATTTTAGAATCACCATAGGCATTACAGTTATAGCAACTACAGACATACAGACATAGGGACAGTGACCTGTCCGGAACTTTATTTTTTTCGCTTCATTTTTAACTCGTCCCTGGAATAGAAAGCTAAAATGAACATATTTACAATTGTACCATCATATGTAACTTAAAATATCATTTATATTGTTCCTTTGCTATACTTAGCATTTCATACCTTTTCTCAAAAATTGCATACTTTATTGTATTATATCATACTATTAAACAACTTACTGTTAAATGTTTGTTCATTTTCCAACTTTATTATTTTTCGGACAAGTTCCTGTCCCCTTGTCTTTGTCTAATTTTTTTCACTTACCATTTTATACCTTTTCCAATTTATAAAAGTATTAATACATAAAACTATAAAAAGTAGGAACAAAAGCCAATTTGTCATTGTAAGAATCTCACCAATTCGAGTAATATGTGAGCTTAAATAATCTAACTTTCGAGAAAGATGACTATCTAAAAATTGAATTGCACTTCCAATAATATTAAAATAGTATTCTTGAGACATAATTATTATCACCTTTCATTTTTTATTTATAAAAATAATACCTAGGAAGGTTCAAGTAGAACCTTCCTCTTTAATTATTCTACTATTAATATAGGCTGTAACGATATCCCAGCGATATACTTTTTCTTAAATAAAATGTACTGCCCTGTGTAGATGAAATACTAAATCCAGCGCCCTCTAAAAAATCAATTGAAAAGCTTCCTGTTGTAGATTCAGTTGTTGTTACCTTAATTGTGGCAGTCCCACTTGTTTCTATTTCTGTTGTGGGAAAACTGCCAGAAGTAGAAATTGTTACAGCATGAGTATTATCTAATTCCCAAGTTCCACTACTTTCCTCAGTCCAATAAGTTTCTAAAACACTATTTATTTGCCTAAAAGATCCAGTAGTATATACGCTTAAAACTGTGTATAGTCTTGACACTGCAGGTCCATCAGTGCGTTCTTTGTAAATTGTATGTATTGTAGTTGTATAAGGTGTAATAGATTGAATTGAAATTTCGTTTTTTGATTTAGCTGTATCAACTGATTCAACTTTTTCTCCATATGCCTCTAAAAGCTCGCCTGTACTTTTATCCCTGATTTCGACTCTTACAGAATTACCTTTTTCTATCCTTATATATACAATCTTTTATGTTATTTGCACCCAATACACTGAAAATTTTTTTCTTGCAATATTTTACATTGCTTATTGAGGTATTCACTATTCTTGCAATTTCATCGTCTACAAATATAAAGCCATAACCATTTAGCAAATTGGACTTAAATTTCTACTTGGCGTTTTATAATAAATAACTACTGTATTTAGGCCAAGTTGTGAAAGCTCAATTAATAGATATTGCAAAAAAGCCTCATATTCTATATAATAAAATCAAGTTATGATAAAAATTCGCAACAGTAAATTTTAAAAAATTTATTGTTATACAAAGGAGAGAAAAAAATGATAGGAAAAATTCAAATGAAAGTGCCCCTTGTTGAGATGGACGGGGATGAAATGACAAGAATCATATGGAAATTGATAAAAGAAATCCTGCTTGAGCCTTATATAGACCTTAAAACAGAATATTATGACCTTGGAATTAAAAACAGAGATGAAACAGAGGACCAAGTTACAATTGATGCAGCATATGCTATCAAAAAATACGGTGTGGGAGTAAAATGTGCAACAATCACCCCAAACGCCCAGAGAGTTGAAGAATACCATCTTAAAAAAATGTGGAAAAGTCCCAATGGTACAATCAGAGCAATACTTGACGGCACAGTTTTTCGTGCACCTATTATTGTAAGCAGCATTAAACCACTTGTAAAAACATGGAAAAAACCCATTACAATTGCAAGGCATGCATATGGAGATATCTATAAAGATGTAGAATATCGGATTGAAAATAGAGGGAAAGCAGAACTTGTTTTTACCTCTGAAACAGGTGAAGTATCAAGGCAAACAATACATGAATTTGAAGGTCCTGGCGTCATTCTTGGTATGCACAACACTGATGAATCGATAAAGAGTTTTGCAAGAGCATGTTTTAATTACGCCCTTGATACAAAGCAGGACTTGTGGTTCGCAACCAAAGATACCATATCAAAAACTTATGACCACAGATTTAAAGACATATTCCAGGAAATATATGAAAATGAATATAAAGAAAAGTTCGAAGAAGCAGGGATTGAATATTTTTACACCCTCATTGACGATGCAGTAGCTCGCATTATACGCTCTGAAGGCGGAATGATTTGGGCATGCAAAAATTATGACGGCGATGTGATGTCAGATATGGTAGCAACAGCATTTGGAAGCCTCGCCATGATGACTTCTGTACTGGTATCTCCTGATGGTAAATACGAATTTGAAGCAGCTCATGGAACAGTTACAAGGCATTATTATAAATACCTTAAAGGAGAAGAAACTTCTACAAATTCTATTGCTACAATTTTCGCATGGACAGGTGCTTTGAAAAAGAGAGGAGAACTTGACGGAATAGATTCCCTTGTAGATTTTGCAGATAAACTTGAAAAAGCATCTCTTCAAACAATTGAAAAAGGTATAATGACAAAAGATTTAGCAGCTCTCTCTGATTTGCCAAATAAAATTGTTGTAAATACAGAAAGTTTCCTCCTTGAAATTAAAAAGAATTTGGAAGAGATAATATAAAAGTAGTATGAGTCTTCCCAGGTAGGAGCGTGAGGGAGCTCTGTCGGCACTTTTATAACACTTTCAGCAAATGTTGCTGTAATGCCCCTAGTAGTAGAATAGGCGCTACCCATCCGTGTCAATGGAAGATGGCAGTGCTCTCGTTGGATATTTTACAGCTCTTCAGGACAAAAAGAAAATAAAATAGAAAAAGCTGCTGAGTTTTCAGCAGCTTTTTTCTATTTTATATACTTCTTTAATTCCTCTATATTTTTTGGTATATTGCTTCCACTTATAATTCCTTTTTCTTTTAAAATTTCATATATCTCTAAAAGCATAGGTTTTTTCAAATCACTTCGATCAAGTTCTTTTGCATTAGCAAAAACAACTTTGGGTTCGCCTTTTGCAACAACTTTTCCATTCTTCATGACATATATATAGTCAGCCCATGAATAAGCAAAGTCCACATCATGAGTTGATAAAATAATTGTCTTTCCCTTTTCAACCAATTTGTCAAATAAACCCATAATCTCTTGAACATGCTTAGGGTCTAAATAAACTGTTGGCTCATCCAATATAATAACTTCAGGCTCCATAACTATAATATCAGCTATTGAGACGCTTTTTTTCTGTCCATAGCTTAAAAAATGAGTGGGCTTGTCTTTTAAACCAATAATTCTCGTTTCTTTCATGGCGTTTTCAACTTTCTCTTTTACTATATTTTCTGGATAACCTAAGTTCATAGGGCCAAAAGAAATTTCTTGGTATACACTGGCAGAGAAAAGCTGTATGTCAGGATTTTGAAAAACAATACCAACGTTCTTTCTAAGTTTTACAAGTTCGCTATGACTGTAATTTATCTCTTCACCTTTGTATAATATTTTCCCTGATTTGGGTTTCAAAATCCCATTAAAGTGCAAAAACAGTGTTGTCTTGCCTGCACCGTTTGGACCTAAAACTGCAATCTTTTTACCTTCCTCTATCGACATATTTACTTCGTCCAAAGCTTTTGTGCCGTCACTGTACTCAAAAGTAATATCTATCGCTTCTAATATAAATTGCTCTTTCATAGTTCACCTTCTTAAAAGCATTGATGCACTTATTAAAATTAGTTCTATCAAAACAATAAATATTATATTTTTATAACAAAATTTGTAATCTTTGCTGAGGACTTTTATCTCTCCATTATAGCCTCTTGCCTCTAAAGCTACATATAAATCCTCTGAATTTTTGTAGGACTTAATAAAAAGAGAAGATATCAAAAGTCCTAAAGACCTATAGCCATTTTTTAATGTGGCATATCCCAACCTTGAATCCTGAGATATATAGATCTCATCAGCAGCTTGCATTAAAACAAATATAAACCTATAAATTAATTGAAGTAACTCTAAAAACAGTGATGGAATTTTCAATTTCTTTAAGATATTTATAATATCAACTACAGGAGTAGTAAGTACGAGAAAATACAAGCAAGACACTATTGCTAAAGCTCTAAAGAATAAAATAACAGCAGTATTAATGCCTTGTGCAGTAATTCCTAAAGTTACCCCAAAAATATTAAAGCTTATTAATGCAGCACTTTTATTTCCTATCACATTTATGATAAGTGTTATTATGCTTATTATCAAAAAAGAAAAGGGAATTAACATAAGCTTAATGTACACTTTTGCTGGAATTTTCGCTTTAAATACAGTTATCACAAATATCAAAATAATTACTGCAATATTTGTATAGGCATCAAATTCAAAGCATAAAATCATAGTCAAAAAAGCAAATAAAAGTTTTTCAACAGGATGTACATTGTACATCCTGTTGGTATAAGCATAACTATCTATTAGCATTTTTTCTCCCCTTCGCAACACCTATATAATATCCAAAAAGCCTGCACCAGTCGCAGCCTGTAAGGCAAACAAAAGGCTTTCAATTTCTCCACTTGGTGGTTCCCAAATTGGTTTAAACCATGGCTTGTAATTTTTGTCTACCTGAGCAATAGCTTCTGTCGCCCTGTCATCCGCACCAGCAAATTCAGCATTTTTAATAGAAACAAGTGGAAACACCACCAGTAAAATAACCAACAATCCTAATATCAAATTCTTCATTAAAAACTTTTTATCCTTCATATTGCCTTACCTTCTTTCTCTAAAACCTTAAGTTCAATGAGTTCTTCTTTACTGTAAGCAGTTAGCATATTGATTACAAGCACAGTTAAAAGCCCCTCCCTTATCGCCAAAGGTACCTGTGTCACTGCAAATATTCCCATGAATTTTAAAAATGAGGCTGTAAAGCCGCCTACTTCAGCAGGAAAAGCAATAGCAAGTTGGAAAGAGGTAGTCACATATGTAAGCAAATCCCCAATTGAAGCAGCTAAAAATACTGCAAGCCAATTTGGACCACCTGCTTTTTTTACCCCTTTAAATATATAATAGGAAGCAATTGGCCCCACTATGGCCATGGAAAATGTATTAGCGCCCAAAGTTGTTATGCCGCCATGAGCCAAAAGTAATGCCTGAAACAAAAGGACTATAAGGCCTAAAACGCTCATAGCAAAAGGTCCAAAGAGTATAGCTCCAAGTCCTACACCGGTTGGATGCGAACAACTTCCTGTAACTGAAGGGATTTTAAGTGCTGAAAGAACAAATGCAAAAGCACCTGCAAAACCTAAAAGCATCTTAAGTTTTGGATTCTCCTTTACTTTTTTGTTTATCGCTATAAGTCCTATAACCACAAAAGGTAAAGAAACTATATTCCATATTATACACCATTTAAGAGGAAGGAAACCTTCCATTATATGCATTGAATATGCAATTTGTGGAGCTATCAAAAATAATGCAAATGCTACAAGCAACATACACCTTTTCATCACACACACACACCTCTTTTTGTAAAATTTAAGTAAAAATAAAACCTCTTAACTTACCAACGGCGTTAAGAGGTAAAAAAACACATACTTATCCCTTTATAACACCCCCTCTATCGACCGTAGAGTAAGTGTGTCACAAATACAGGCAGGTCTCCTGACTTAGGTTCATCGCTCTTTACGCCTTCCCATCCGTCACTCAGCGGAGCATGTTTTTATACGAAATATAATTTGTTAAATTCGTGCTCCGCTGAGTGACAGACAGTGGCATAATGTAAAGAGCTCACCATCACAGTGGCGGGACCGTGCAGGATTTTCACCTGCTTCCCTTTTAACCCAATTTTGATTCCAAAATTGGGCACCTGTATTTGCATGTTATTCAATTCTTCCTTTAAATAAAGGATATCATTTTATAAATAGGTCGTCAATAAAAGGCAAGAATTCTATCTGTGCTAAGATTTTGTAGATAACTCATTCAGTTTGACATTTTGCACAAACCGAAATGCCTTTATTCTAATTGCTGACTTATAATTTTCGCCACTTCAAAACTTGTTTCAATCGTTTTTTCAATGTCATCATCTGTGTGAGCAGTTGACAAAAAGAAGGTTTCAAATTGTGAAGGCGGCATGTATATTCCTCTTTTAAGCATCTCTCTAAAATATTTAGCGTATAAAGTAGTATTCGATTTTAGTGCAGAATCATAGTCATGCACACTCTCTTTATTAAAAAACATACACATCATGCTGCCTATTCTATTTATTGTAACATCAATTCCATTTTGAACCATGCTCTCTTTTAACCCATTACATAGTTTTTCTGCTTTTTTATCTAATTCTTCATAAAGGGTCGGATCCTCAGATAATTTTTAAAGTCTCAAATCCTGCTGCCATTGCAAGAGGGTTACCAGACAAAGTCCCTGCTTGATACACCGGTCCATCAGGAGAAACCATTCTCATAATCTCTTCTCTTCCTCCATAGGCACCAACAGGAAGACCTCCACCAATAATTTTACCAAGTGTGGTAATGTCAGGCATAACATTGTAAAATCCTTGTGCCCCCGAATAAGACACTCTAAAGCCTGTCATCACTTCATCAAAAATTAAAAGTGCACCATACTTTGTAGTAATCTCTCTTAATCCTTTTAAAAAATTTTCCTCAGGTAAAACAGTACCCATATTCCCAGCAACAGGCTCTACAATGACAGCAGCAATATTTTCCCCATAAGCTTTAAAAATATTTTCTACCATATTGATGTCATTGTATCTCGCTATAATCGTATCTTTCGCTACCTCCTTTGTCACACCTTTCGAATCAGGTGCCCCAAAAGTAAGTGCACCTGACCCTGCTTTTATAAGCAGGCTGTCAGAATGCCCGTGATAACATCCTTCAAATTTTACAATGATGTCTCTGCCCGTATATCCCCTTGCCAATCTTATAGCACTCATAGTGGCTTCTGTGCCTGAATTTACCATTCTGACAACTTCTACAGATGGAACAGCCTCAATTACTTTTTCTGCCATCTTAACTTCTAACTCTGTGCAGGCTCCAAAACTGGTCAAGTTGTGCCTGCTTTTTAATAGCTTCTACCACCTGTGGATGTGAATGCCCAAGTATTAGCGGTCCCCATGAAAGAACGTAGTCTATGTATTCATTGCCATCTTCATCCCAAATATGACTTCCTTGCCCCTTTTTTATAAAAACAGGAGTAGCTCCTACTGATTTAAAAGCTTACAGGGCTATTGACACCACCCGGCATAAGTTTTTTAGCCTTTTCAAAAAGCTTTTGCGATTTATCAGTTTTCACAGAATCACCTCTTCCTAAATTTTTATCATTCTCTGTTTAAATTTCATGAATAAATCATAAGTAATTGAAAAATAATAAATCATGTATTATAATCTAAGTAAAAGATATGTGGAGGTGAAAAAAATGATACATGCTACGTCTACAATTACAGGCAAAGGGCAAATTCAATTGCCTGCAGAAATCAGAAAAGCAATTGGCGCTGATATAGGAGATAACGTCATCTTCATAGTACAAGACAACAAAGAAATAGTGTTGAAATTAATAAAAAAGAAAAAGCTTTCACAATTAGGTGGAACGTTAAAATCTCAAGTAAAATTCAAAAGCATTGATGAAGAAACAGAAAATACAAAAGAAATTTGGGTAAATAAAAGAGTAAGGAGAAATAACAATGGAGAAAATATGGATTGACGCCAATGTCATTTTGAGATACCTTTTAAAGGACAATGAAGAATTTTATGCAAAAGCGTATGAAATTATGAAAAAAGCGGACAGCGGAGAATTAAAACTTCTCGTATCTCCTCTCACTATTGCAGAAGTAGTATGGACACTTGAGTCTTTCTACAAGATATCAAAGGATCAAATATCTGATACGCTTATTACCTTTATATGTTCTGAAGCTGTGGAAGCAGAAGAACGGGACACATTAATTCTATCTCTAAACAGCTATAAAGAAAATAATGTTGATTTTATTGATGCGTATATAGCTGCCCACGCAATAAATTCAGGAAACAAAAAAGTATTTACTTTTGATAAAAAACATTTCTCAAGGCTTAACGTAGAATTATTTTAACAGCCCGCTTTTTTCAATAATTTTTCTGTAAATAGCCATTTTCTCTTCTTCAGCAAAATCTTTTTCCTTTAATTCCATCCTCTTCTGATATAGTTTTTGTAATAGTTTTTCATAGTCATCATTGAAAATTGACTCCAATTTTTCTTTTATCATTCTCGAAAGAAGTGGACTTTTGCCACTTGTAGATATAGAAATAATTAAGTCTCCCCTTTTTACAATGGCAGGTACAATAAAAGAAGAAAGGTCTTTATCATCAACCACATTTACAAGCACATTGTATTTTTCTCCATCTGACGCCACAAGTTTATTTACCTTCTCATCATCTGTAGCAGCAATCGCAACAAAAAATCCCCTTACATCCCCTTGTCGATACTCACGTCTTATAAGTTCCACCTTTTCTTTTGCTGCAAGCTCAATTATTCCTTCATCAAAGGAAGGAGAAATGGCAGTAACTAAAGCTTCTCCTTCAACAAAAGATAAAATTTTTCTAAGAGCAACTTTGCCACCCCCTACAACAAGGCATTTTTTGTTTTTTATATTAAGCATTACAGGGTAATAAGCCATTTTGCAACATCCTTTGCAAAGTAGGTTATAACTATGTCTGCCCCTGCTCTTTTAATTGAAGTGAGTATTTCTAAGACTGTAGATTTTTCATCAATCCAACCCATCTTAGCTGCCGCCTTTACCATTGAATATTCTCCACTTACATTATAAGCAGCAATAGGAATGTTGAAATTATCCTTTACCCGCCTTATAATATCAAGATAAGAAAGTGCAGGTTTTACCATGACAATATCTGCTCCTTCTTCAATGTCAAGAGCTATTTCTCTTAAAGCTTCATTGGAGTTTCCATAGTCCATTTGATAAGACTTTCTATCGCCAAATTGTGGGAAAGAATTTGCTGCTTCCCTAAAAGGTCCATAAAAAGAGGAAGCGTATTTAGCACTGTAAGCCATAATAGGTGTATTTACAAATCCTTTACTATCTAAAAGCTTTCTTATGGCAGCTACTCTTCCATCCATCATGTCAGAAGGCGCTACAATATCCGCCCCTGCCTCAACATGGGACAAGGCTATTTTAGCTATGTAGTCTACTGTTTTGTCATTTAGAACTTGGCCATTTTCAACAATACCACAGTGTCCATGAGTTGTATACCCACACATACACACATCTGTTATTACCACAATTTCAGGCACTTTTTCTTTTATTTCTCTCACCGCTTTTTGAACGATACCTTCCTCACTATAAGCCTCTGACCCCAATTCATCTTTATATGAAGGCACACCAAAAAGTAAAATAGCAGGAATTCCAAGGTCACGCACTTCTTTAACTTCTTCTACAAGCAAATCTATAGAAAAATGGTAAACACCCGGCATTGAATCTATCTCTTCTTTTATATTATCTCCTGGCACAACAAAAAGAGGATATATAAGGTCACCTACATCTAAAGAAGTTTCTCGTATCATCTCCCTTAAAATGCTGTTCATCCTAAGCCTTCTTGGCCTTTTTACCAAATTCATTTTATCTTCTCTCCCCTTTATAGACTCTGATGATTTTTTAATATTTCTTCAATAAGTTTTTCCGTTGTGTATTCACTTGGCATTATGTCTACATCAAATCCTTTATCCTCTATAGCTTTCTTTGTTACAGGTCCTATTGCAGCTATTTTAGAGTTTTTTAGATGATTTATTTCCTCTCCTATTAATTGATGCATATAATTAAAAGTCGAGGAGCTTGTAAATACAGCAATATCTACTCCTTTGCGGAGTTCACTTATAAGATTTCCCTTTATTTCATAATTTGGTTCATTTTTATATGCGACAATTTTTTGTACGTTAGCACAATTTCCTAGACTTTCCAGCAATATATCCCCACCTATCTGGGAAGTCAAAAGCGCTATGTTTTTTCCTTCCACATGTTTTTTAAGTGCATTTGCCAAAGAGTATGAAGTATATTCCTCAGGAATTATATCTGGATATATAAAAATATTTTCTAAAGCTTCCGCAGTCTTACTCCCTATCGCTACTACTTTAATACTTAAATTTCTTAAATCAAACCTTTTTTCTCTGGAAGCTTCAATAAAACTCCAAACGCCATTTACACTTGTAAATACAGCATAGTCGAATTTGTGTATTTCTTCTAAAAACTTTACTATATTATCTAAAAACGGCGTGATTTTAATAGTAGGACAAACAACAACATCTGCTCCCTCTTCGCTCAAAATTTTTTTCATCTGCTGTGACTGTTCATAGGTCCTTGTAAGCAAAATCCTTTTTCCAAAAAGCTTTTTGTTTTCGTACCATTTTAATCTATCCCTTAATGTTACAACATCTCCTACAGCAAAAACTCCCGGATTCTTTATTCCTTCTTTTCGGACGAGACTTGGAATATCAATGAGTTTCCCAGTTACAACTTTTTGCTCTGGAGTAGTGCCCTCCATTACTACTGCTGCTGGTGTATGAGGATCTTTGCCGTAATTGAGAAGTTTTTGCACAATTTTTTCTATATTTTTTATCCCCATGAGAAATACAAGTGTCCCCTCGAGTTTTGATATGACCTCCCAATCGAGGTTTTTATCTTTTCCTTCCCGTTCATGACCCGTTATTACATGAAATGAAGAGCTTAAATCTCTATGAGTTACAGGAATTCCTGCATAGGATAGGACAGCCACTGCAGATGTTATGCCTGGCACTACCTCATAAGGTATTCTTTTTTGTGAAAGGTATTCAGCCTCTTCGCCACCTCTTCCGAATACAAATGGGTCTCCTCCTTTAATTCTCGCTACTTTCTTGCCAGAAAGGGCCTTTTTCGCAATTATTTCGTTTATTTTACTTTGAGGTACTTTGTGATTATCCGGAAACTTTCCAACATCAATAAGCTCTGCATCCTTTTTTGCCATTTTTAAAATATCTTCATTAATGAGCCTATCATACACCAGCACATCTGCATTTTTTATTAGTTCGACTGCTCTCAATGTTAAAAGCCCAATATCTCCAGGTCCTGCTCCGATCAAATATACAATCCCTGACATCATATACCTCCAAATTCTTCAATAAGCTTTTCTATCATTTTATCGGTTTCTTCAATTAAGCCAGTCACTTCACTTTTTAAAAGTTTATCCTCTTTTTGATAAACAACTTTTATGTTTATTTTCTCTTCGTCTCTCTCTTTTCTGTATTGGGCATAGGCACCAAAAGGCTGTCTACAATTAACTCCAAAAGCTTTTAGAAGTTCCCTTTCAACAGAAGCCTCAAAAAATGTTCTTCTATCAACAATGTAGGAATAAAACTCTTGAAATATATTATCAAAACTTTCTGCAATTTCTACTGCAAGAATTCCCTGACAAGGTGCTGGTACAACTACATCAGGTGGAAAATACTCAGTAATAACATTCTCCAATCCTAACCTGTGCAAACCCGCCGCTGACAAAACAATGCCGTCAAGGTTTAGTTCTTCCATTTTTTTGAGCCTCGTCCTCACATTACCTCTTATTGGAACAATCTGTATGTCTGGCTTTAAAGCTTTAAGCTGCACTTGCCTTCTTAAACTGCTGGTCCCAATTTTAGCCCCTTCTTTTAAATCCATAAATTGCGTACCATCTCTTGAAACAAACACATCCTTTGGGTCTTCTCTTTTTAAAACTGCCATGAGTTTGAGCCCTTTAGGTATTTCATAAGGCATGTCCTTCATGCTGTGGACTGCCATGTCAATTTCGCCTTTGAGCAATGCACTTTCTATTTCTTTTACAAAAACCCCTTTTCCCCCTATTTCACTAACAGGTTTGTCAATTAATGCATCCCCTTGTGTGGTTATCTTTACTATTTCAAATTCAAAATCCTGCCTAAACTTTTTTATTTCATTTATAACCATTGCAGTTTGCTTTAAAGCCAATTCACTTGACCTTGTGCCGACTTTTATAACTTTTTTCATCTTTACCTCCAGATTCTAATAGGCGTTTTCTTTAAGGTACGTTATCATTTTATTAGCCATTTTGTTTGCAACTCTTTTCAAAGCGATTTTTATATTTTCCTTGTCTTTTTCAGATACGTCAGTCAATTTATTTACAATTCTTTGAAATTCTGTGTTATAAACTTCACTGGCATATCTACTTACTTCTTTTATATAAGGCTCTATTTCAAGTGTTTTGTACCATTTTTCAAATTTATCCGCTTCCTCTTTCACCATTTTTTCAATAACGGGAATGAGTAAAAGCCTCTCTTTTTTGTTTTCCTCCGCTGTCTTTTTTAAATCGTCAATAGTATAAAGACTTACCCCTTCTATTTGTCCTATTCTTGGGTCTATATCCCTAGGAAGAGCTATATCTACCATGCAAATTTTTCTTCCATTGTAAACTTCTTTAAACTTTTCATAACTTATCGTATAATGAGGAGCATTTGTGGCACTTATTACAATATCACTACTGGCAATGTAAAGATATTTTTGTTCATAAGGCACAACATGTATCTCTGGAATTTGCTCCTTTAATTGGATAGCTTTTGAAAAAGTCCTGTTTGTAACAAATACATCAGCACCCTTATCTATGAGATTTTTCATAGCATTTTGCCCCATCTCGCCAAGACCTATCACAAAAGCCTTTTTGCCTTTTATATCCTCAAATACTTCTTGAACAAATTTAACTGCAATATAGCTTATAGACAAAGCCAGATCTTTTATACCCGTATCTGTACGAGCTTTTTTCCCAAGAGTTACTGCATCTCTAAAGAGTTTAAAAAGTATCTTTCCGGAAGAGTTGAAAGTCTGTGCGGTATCTATAGCCTCCTTCACCTGTGACAATATTTGGTCTTCACCTACTACCATAGATTCAAGTCCACAGGCAACTCTAAAAATGTGTTCCACTGCATCAAGTCCGTAAATTTGCCTTAAATATTTTATGAAATCTTCTTTTAAGCCAAAGTAATTTATGAAAAAATCTTTTACTTCATCCGTGGATATTTTTTGTGAATAGAAGTAAATTTCACTTCTGTGACAGGTGGAAAGTATTACAACCTCCTCCAGTCCCAACTCTTTTAATTTTATTAATGCCTCTCCAATATCTTTAAAAGAAACTTTTTCTCTCAATTCTAAAGGAGTATCCTTATCTACTCCCACCATCTTAATATTATTTATGTCCACTTTTTGTCACCTCATTTATGAGACTATCAACATCTGTTACTACAACAGGATAATTTATATCAGGCCTTTTTATTAAAATTACAGGAATACCTAGCATTTTAGCAGCTTCAAATTTTTCTAATACTCCTCCCACAATGCCACTTTCTTTTGTTACAATTACTTCTGCATTCCTTTCTTTAAACATTTGATAATTAAGATCTTTGGTAAAAGGGCCCTCCATCGCTATTATATCTTTGGGTTTTAATCCTAAATCTTCACACTTTTTTATGACGCTACTTAAAGGAAGCACTCTTGCCGTCACCTTTTTTCCTATTTCCCAGAGAACCCTAAATTTTTCGAGGTTTTTACTACCTACAGTCAAAAAAATGCTGTCGTATTTTTTACATTCTTCTGCTGCCTCTTCAAAACTTTTAACTACAATGGCATTGTAGTAATATAGACTTTCTCTTTCATACCTTATATACTTGATACCAGTTTTGTTACAGGCATTTATAGCATTTATGCTTACATCTTTTGCAAAAGGATAAGTTGCATCAACTACAATGTCCATGTTGTTTTTATAAATAAAATCAATGAGGCTTAGTTCATCCAGTGCCCCTTTGTGAACTTTAATTCCCCCACTAAGAGGAACAAATTCTCAAAAGCTATTCCTTTTTTGCATCCTAAACCAATAACTATATTTTTAGGCCTTAATATGACATAAGGTTTTCCTAACGGTTTTTTTATTTCTTTGTCAGTTATGTAAACAAAAGCGTCAACTTGACGGTCATCTCTGTTTTTTACATAATCTTTTAGCATAGGTATTTTCTTTGCATCTTCATCAAGAATAAAACGTACATTTTCTCCATTTACAAAGGCAGCGCTAACCTTTTTTAAATCTTCTTTATTTTCAATTTGGTACCCGTAGTCCTTAGCAATAACGTCAAGGATATGACTCCCTCTACATCTGTTGCAGTTGTTATGACAGGCTGCGCTCCAATTATAGAAGCCACTTTGAGCGCAAGTCTGTTTGCACCTCCCACATGTCCGGACAAAAGGCTTATGGCAAACTTCCCTTTTTCGTCTACTACCACAACAGCAGGGTCAGTAAATTTATCCTTCACAACCCCTGCAATTGCCCTTACCACAATCCCTGTAGCCATTACAAAGACCAACCCTTGATATTTTCTGAATATTTTATGGACAAAGTCTATAAAATCTCCTTCTATTGCGTAACCTTCAGGGGTTGTGTATTTTTCTTTTACATACACATCCCCTTTTAATTTTGTGCCAATCTCATTCGCCAACTTTGATGCGTTTTTTGTAAGAGCGATTATCGCTATTCTCATAAATCTTCCTTCTTCCTGAAGCTATGAGAAAATTCCTTATCATAAAGCTTTGAATAAGACTTTACATCTTTTAAAAAATCTCCTACAAGTATCATAGCTGTTTTATTTATTCCCTTTGATTTGACCTTTTGTGAAATGTCCTTGAGAGTACCTGTAACAATCACTTGGTCTTCCCAAGTAGCTTTGTACACAACTGCTACAGGTGTAGTCTCTTCATAACCCTCTTTCAACTCTAAAACAACTTTGTCAATGTCCTGCACGCTTAAAAATATCGCCATTGTAGCTTTGTGGCGGGATAAATCTTTTAAGTCTTCTTTTGGAGGTACTTTTGTCCTTCCGCCTATTCGTGTTATAATAACCGTCTGGGTTATTTCAGGAATCGTCAGCTCTTTTTTCAAAACTGCCGCTGCTGCCAAAAAAGAACTAACACCGGGAATTACTTCATAATCTATATTTTCTTCTTCCAGCCTCACAATCTGTTCATGTATGGCACCGTAAATAGCAGGGTCTCCTGTGTGTATTCTCGCTACATCTTTCCCCTCATTATAAGATTTTACCATAAGCTCAATTATTTCATCAAGGTTCATTAAAGCGCTATCGTAAATTTCAGCCTCTGGTTTTGCGTATTTCAATATCTCTTTATTGACAAGTGACCCTGCGTATATGATGACATCACAAGCCTGTATTATTTTCATCCCTTTTAATGTTATAAGTTCAGGGTCTCCTGGTCCTGCACCAATAAAATAAATCACGGCTACTTCACCTTCTTTGCAATAATGAGTGACAAATAATCTATCTTTTTCCCTATATATCTATCAAGGTCGTAGGATATTTTTTCCTCTTTATGGCCGCACTTTATCACAAGGTATCCTTTGAAGCTTTTTTCTTTTAGAAGATTTACTATTTCCTCGTATCTTCTCGAAATTTTCATTAATACCACGTTATCAAACATACCAAGAACTTTTGAAATTTCCGTCACATCTCCTGATGAAATCACTGCAAAAGTCTCGTTTCCCTCCGCAATTGGGATATTTAACCTTGAGGCGGCTGCACTATAGGAGGTAATTCCAGGAATCGTCTCTACTTCGTAATCCTCAATTCCCTTTAAAATGTATATGTAGGTACTGTAAATCATGGGGTCTCCTATTGTTATAAAAGCTACGTCTTTCCCCTCATCAAGCAACTCTTTGATTTTTTTAACATTTTCTTCCCACTTTGTTTTGAGGTCTTCTTTTGAGTAGGTCATGGGAAATTCCATAAATACTACATCGCCTTTTATATAAGGCTTTGCAATCTCATAAGCAATACTTCCTTCTCCTTTGCTTGTGGGCCTACGATCCTGTCATCATACCCTATAGACTTTGCAAACTTAATCTTTAAACCCGGATATTTTTCTTTTTCTTTTCCAAAAACCTCAGGTATATCATGTAACACATGGTTTCCTTCAAATAAAAACATAGGAACTGCTATGATATCGTAAATTCCTTCTTCGACAAATTCTCTTATGGAAGTAGATATATCAGGCTCGTTAAATTCCATAAAACCTGCCTTTACATCTTTGGTATTTTTTGGGCTCTTTATTTTTTCTACAACCATAGTAACTACATCTTTAGTCTCTTCAACACGACTTCCATGTGCTATTATTAATAATCCTTTTCCCATAAAAATCTCTCCTTTTTTATAATGACACACTTACAAAGCAAATGAGTGCAGTAAGCTCTGCCAATTCATTTACTGCACCTAAAGTATCCCCAGTCATACCACCTATTCTCAGCGAAATATACTTTGATACAATATAAGTAACAAAAAGCGATATAGTAAGTATTTTTACAAAAACCGCTAAAGGCAGTATAAAATAGCTTGTAGCAATTGAAATAACAAAAGCAATGGCAAATTCCCTTATCCCTACTTTACCCAGCATGAGTCCTCCAAGGCCTTCTCCACCTCTTGCAGATTTACTTATCATCATAGAAAACACAATTGACAATCTCCCAATAATTGGGGTAATTAAAAGTGCTGTTAAAGTAATATTTTCGTGTATATTGGTGAGAAATAATATTTTTAAAACAACTATAAAAATTGCAGCTAAGACTCCATTAGTGCCAAGTCTCGAGTCTCTCATTATCTCCAGCATTTTACTTTTATCCTTATTGCTAAAAAGGCCATCAAAAGTATCTGCAAGCCCGTCAATATGCATTGCTCCTGTTAAAACATAAGAAAAAGCTACAATAAAAGTCATTACAATTTCCCGGGAAAACAAATTTTTTAACGCAAAGTACAAAAGTGAAAGAATAGACCCTATGACAATTCCAACTACAGGAAAATAAGATGCTATTTTATAAAACTCACTTTTTTCAGCATCAATTTTTATTGGTATAGGAAGGCGTGTCATAAATTGCATCGCAAGTACCAATCTTTTAATTTCTTCCATAAAAATGTTGCATCCCTTTCAATCATCCCTTTATTTTAAGAGGTATTCCTGAAACCATTAAATAAACTTCATCTGCAGCATCTGCCACTTTTTTATTCATCCTGCCTGCTATATCTCTAAATATCCTGCCAAGTTTGTATTCGGGCACTAATCCCATTCCCACTTCATTTGTCACAAGAATTATATCCCCTTTAAAATCCTTCTTAGCACTTAATATCTTATCTACTTCGTCAGCAATTTGCTTTTCTATGTTATCAATCTCCTTCAACTCTACTTTTTCCCATGTTAAGTCAACTTCCATTAATAGGTTTGTAATCATAACTGTAAGGCAGTCAATCAATGCGACTTTGGCATTGCTTTTTGATATTACGTCATATAAATTTTTGTAGACTTCTTTTGTCTGCCAAAAAGGTGGCCTTCTCTCTTTATGCCTTTTGACCCTTTCCTTCATTTCTTCGTCAAAAGGAATAGAAGTAGCTATATAAAGGACACTGTTTCCTCCTTTTTCTAAAGCCAATTTTTCAGCAAATTCACTTTTGCCAGACCTTGCACCACCTGTGATCATAACAAGGCTCATTATATTACAACCCTTTCTTTATCTTCTACTAAATCTTTTATATCTATTTCTTTCAAAGCCTGTATCAATTTTTCATTGTCTTCATGTCTTTTTATAGCAACTCTAAAAAAGCTTTTATCAAGATACCTAAAATTAGAAGCATCTCTTATGAGAATTCCTTTTTTTAAAAGTATTTGTTTAAGGTCATTTACCCTTCCTGTTCTTAACTTTAACAATATAAAATTTACTTTTGTATCAAAAGCAACTAAATAATCAATTTTTCTTAAAGCATAAAGCATATACTCTATTTCTTTATTTACATATTCCCTTGTTTTTTCTATATAAGCTTCATCTTTAAATATTTCTCTCCCCACAGCATCTGCAAAAGCATTTACTGTCCAAGGTTCTTTGTATTCTTCTAACTTTTGTATCAAAGAAGGACTTCCAATCCCGTACCCCAATCTCAGCCCTGGCATGCCAAAAAATTTTGTGACAGCTCTTACAACAAACAATTTATCATGCTCTTTTGCAAGAGGTAAAGCTTCATAATTTTTATAGTCTTTCATAAATTCAATAAAAGCTTCATCTATCATGACAGGTATATTCAAAATCTCCGCTTTTTTTAATAAAATTCCTATTTCCTCTCTAATTATGGCTTGTCCTGTAGGATTGTTAGGATTCCCAATGATTAAAGAATCCGCCTCTTCCATTTGTGAAAGAAGCTTTGCGAGATTCATTTTAAATCCATAGTCTTCTTCCAGCCTGAAATATATCGGTTCACCACCGTTTATGTGGACTGCCCTTTCATATTCCAAAAAAGCAGGAGACGGAATGAGGGGTCTTTTCACCTTAAATGCTCTTACAAAAAGATGTATGAGCTCTGTCGCCCCATTCCCAACAATTATATTTTCTTGCGAATATCCCACATACTGTGAAATAGCCTCTTTAAGTTTTCGATATTTTATATCCGGATATTTCGTTAAATCAACTTTTTGATAATATCAAAAATCCATTCCGGAACCCCAAGAGGATTTATATTTGAACTAAAATCAATTATTTCTCCTTCATAGTCATAAACATTTCCGCCATGCTCATAAGGCTTCATTGAAACACCTTCTTTCATTTACGCTAAATCAGCACTCCGACATATGTTAAGGGTTTATCTGTCAGTCCTTTAATAGAGGCTGTATCTTCCTCACTGTGGACTACAAGGCAGCAGGTAGAAGGCCCCCCTGATTTTAATACATCAAGATGTTGTGGAAAATTCGCCTCCACCTTTAATCCTGATATCTTCTCTAATATGCCAATTTCATATTTTATCCCTTTTGAACCCACAGGTATTGCTTCCACTATTTCTTTTGAGTTGGAAATTTTTACGTAGTCTTTCAATGTAAGCACATCGTTTGAGCTTAAAACTTCATTTCCTACACGTGGATAACCTAAAATAGAAACATGCATACCTGTTTTGACTTTTTTTATTTTTAAGTCTCCAATATTTGCTTTTGCTATTACAGTGATTCCTATACCTGTCATAGATGTGGGAAAATTTTCTTCAGTACTTCCTGTAAAAACTACGTCTGAAAGTCCGTTCTCTTCAAGCTCGCTTTTTATGCCTCTTAAAATTTTTTGCCCTGTTGGATTCATTTCAACGGATAAGTATCGGATATGACTAAGGGTTTTGCTCCTACACATAGTACTTCCGAAAGAGCCACTTTTACAGTAGTCCTTCCTACAATCTCTTCATCAACTTTTAACACATCATGCTCTTTATTCCCTATTGCTCCGAGGCTGTCACAAGATATCACATATGCTACATCATTTTCATAAATTACAACTAAATCTCTGTATCTCTCAATCACTTTTTATTCCCTACTCCTTTTCGGTATCGCTTTGTAAACCAATGCTGCAAGAAATACATTTGCAAATGACGCAATTGTTAGGGGAAGTACCCATGCCGCAAAAAATCCCCATCCGAATATTGGCACAAACAAAAGGGTTGCAACAGGACCATTTAATATCGTAGCAGCGATTACTGCAATATAGATGTTAAATTTTCGATAAAAAAATTTAAACAAATAGGCGTATAATGCCATTTGCACTGCTATGTATATGTGATTTGTAAGCCTAAAGGAAATCCAGAAGTAATTGCTGTAAGCATATGCCCTAAACTTATCACAAGGGCTCCATACCAACCTCCAAGGTATAATGCGGCAAAGTATCCTGGCATTGAATCGAAAGCAACTGTGTTAAAAACTTTTATGAGAGCACCTATTGCACTTAAGGCTATAAGCATAGCAACAAGAGTAAGAGTCTTTACATTTTTTAATGTATTTGCTTTTTCTTTCACATCAATCTCCTCCCTATATAAAATACTACAAGCCCCAAAAATGAAGTCATGTACATTATTTTGATGCTGTCTTTTATATGTTGGGGGGTAATTTTTTCTTTTCCATCCCCAAGAGTTGGTTTAATTTCAGGCTTTCCAAAATAATAATTAAGACCTCCCAGTTGTATATTTAAAGCACCGGCAACTGCTGCTTCTCCGTGAGCACTGTTTGGACTTTGATGTTTCAACCTATCTCTTAAAAAAATCCTCCAACTATTTTTATAATCATAGCCTAAGAGAAAAGCAGCTATAACAATCAAAAAACCTGTTATGCGAGCAGGGATAAAATTTAATATGTCGTCAAGTTTTGCAGAGGCAAAACCTAAGTCGAGGTACTTTTCATTTCTATAGCCTACCATAGAATCAAGAGTGCTTGCTGCCTTATAAAAGATAGCCAGCGGCGCACCTCCTATAAACGCGTAAAACATAGGGCTATTATACCGTCTGATATATTCTCTGCAACTGTTTCTATCGCTCCTCTGGATATATTCTCAACATCAAGCCTATCTGTATCCCTACTGACTATATAAGATAATCTTCTTCTTGCTTCAACTATATCACCCTTTGCCAACGCTTCGTATACTCTTCCAGCAGCTTTACCAAGGTCTTTTGTAGCAAGGCAGGTATATATAATTAAAACATCTAAAGCATACTTTAAATATGGATGTATAAGTCCTGCAATATAAAGTAGTACATATGTTGCTGCAAATGCCAAAGTTACTGTAAGTCCACACAGTATAAAACCTGCTATTTTTAAAGCTCTGTCACTTTTAGCATATTTTCTAAGTATACTCTCTAAATGTGATACCACTCTCCCTATAATTCTTACAGGATGAGGATATCCTTCAGGGTCTCCTATCAACAAATCTAATAAGTAGGCTAATACCACTTCCATTAATCTTTATACCTCTCCATAATTTCATAGACTTCTTTCATGTCGATACTTTTTCTCACAATATCTGCAAGCTTATCATATTCTCTTTCTTTAAATTCTTTGTAATCAATAATTTCCTCTATAGGAGAAAGTCCTTTTGATTTTCTCACAATATTTATAAATTCCCTGACAAACTCTCTGTTTTCAAAAATTCCGTGTATGTAAGTTCCAAACACTTTTCCATCATCGCTTATACAACCGTCATAGACTTCGATTTTTTCTCCATTTCTATGAGTTATTACTGAAAAAGGCTGACAATCTCCCAAAATTCGACTTTGCCCCATGTGTATTTCATATCCCTCTACAGCAATATTTCTAAGAGGTGATAATATTGATGGTAAATTATTGCGAATAACCGCCTTAATTTGGGTTGTTGTCTTTTCATTTTCAATTACAGTCTCTATATCCAAAAGTCCCAGTCCCTCAATTTCTGAAGTTGTACTTTCAATTCTTCCCGGGTCTTTAATGACTTTTCCCAGCATTTGGTATCCTCCACAAATGCCGACTATAAATTTACCTTTTTTTCTCATTTCAAAAATTTCCTTATCAATCCTATATTCTTTTAATGCTTGCAAATCTCCAATTGTGTTTTTTGTTCCCGGAATTATAACAACATCACAATCTCCAATCCTTTCCCCTTTATTCACATAGCGAAGCTTTATTCCGGGAACTTTAGCAAGAGGTTCAAAATCCGTAAAATTCGATATGTGGGGAAGATTTATAACTGCAATCTCTATATCTCCTTCTGTATTCCTACGATAAAATCTCTCCGTCGCCCCATCCTCTTCATCAATGTGCACATCCATATAAGGGACAACACCTAAAACCTTTTTGTGTACAATGTTTTCTAACATCTCCAAACCTGGCTTTAATATTTCAATGTCTCCTCTAAACTTGTTTATAAGTACACCTTCAATGCGATTTCTCTCATTTTCTTTTAAAAGGAGCAAAGTGCCAGCTATTGAAGCAAATACACCTCCTTTATCAATATCTCCTACAAGAAGTACTGGTGCATTTACCATCTCTGCCATACCCATGTTTACGACATCTCTATCTCTTAAATTTATTTCTGCAGGGCTTCCAGCGCCTTCTATTACTACAATGTCATTTTGACTTGCAAGAAAATCAAAGTCCTCTTTAATAAACTTTAAAAGCTGTGGCTTAAATTGGTGGTATTCGGCTGCAGACATGTTTTTATAAACTTTGCCTCTTAAAACAACTTGGCTTTTTTTATCAGAGCTGGGCTTTAGAAGTATTGGATTCATGTGATAAGAAGGCTTAACTCCTGCCGCTTCCGCCTGCATAGCTTGTGCTCTTCCTATTTCTAGTCCTTCATCGGTTATATAGGAATTCAAAGCCATATTTTGAGACTTAAAAGGGGCTACTCTGTAACCATCTTGCTTGAAAATTCTGCAAAAAGCGGCAACCAACAAGCTTTTGCCCACAGACGATGCAGTCCCTTGTATCATCAATTTAAGTGTCATATTAATCCTCCTGAAAAGCATTTGAGTTTCGGTATTGAACACATTTGTCAACAAACCTCTTGACAGCCTCTTTATATGTGTATAAATTTATGTGAACATACGTCGCCAGGCAATTTTTATGCACAAATCCACATTCCCAAGCATTTTCTTTTCCCGGTTTATGCACAACGTATGAGGCTTTCTGTGAAAAACCTTTTATTATTGAGTGGTGAAACTCATGCCCTTTTATTTTATCCCCTTTTCTAAAAAGGACGTTATCTTCAATAACTTCTGCCTCAACATAGCCAAATCTCTGAAGCCTTTTTGTCATGACAGTTTCAAAATCGTAAATTCCTGCCATTTCAAAAGTATTTCCTTGTAAATCTGTTATGCTTTTTGTAAGATACATAAATCCGCCACACTCTGCATATGCAGGCATACCTGAATCTATTGCATCTTTAACCGATTTTAATATTTTTTTGTTTTTATTAAGCCTCTCCGCGAAAACCTCTGGAAATCCTCCCCCTATGTACAAACCCGATATTCCATCTGGTAACTTATAATCTTTAAGAGGCTAAAGGGTACAAGCTCTGCTCCCATTTCTTCAAAAAGTTCCAAACTCTCTTTGTAATAAAAGTTAAAAGCCTCATCAAACGCATACCCTATTTTTGCCCTTTTTAAATCATGACCTTCACCAATCGTGTTTCTAAATGTATTTGAACAGTCAACTACACCTACATTAAGAATTTTTTCTATATCAATGTATTTTTCAATATAATCATATAAGGTATCAAACTTGTGTTTAATTTCTGGCATCTCATATATCGGTACAAGGCCCAAGTGTCTTTCTGGCAAATCTAATTTTGGATCCTTTGGAAGATAGCCAAAAACCTCAATATCTAAATCTCTTGTTATGCATTCTTTCAAAAGGGCATAGTGTTTTTCACTTCCAACTTTATTTAATATCACCCCTTTAATTTTTACTTCCCTGTCATAGTGCATATAACCCATTATTAAAGCTGATACACTTGTCGCCATAGAAGAAGCATCTACAACTAAAATCACAGGAATATCTAAAATTTTCGCAATCTCAGCACTGCTCCCCTTTTTTGTAGTATCAATCCCATCGTACATTCCCATAACACCTTCAATTATAGAAATGTCAGCATTGCAGGCATTTTTGTAAAAAAGCGATTTAAGGTTTTGTTCCCCCAACAGGTACAAGTCGAGATTGCAGGAAAAATTCCCTGTGACATATCGCTGATAAGCAGCATCTATATAATCTGGACCTACTTTAAAAGGCTGAACTTTATACCTTTTTGACAGCACTCCCATAAGCCCAAGGCTTACAGTAGTTTTACCTGCTCCTGAATGGGTGCCTGCAATCATTACAGCTTTACACAACTTTGAGTTGCTCCTTTCCATTTAGCGATGGAATGACGTAAGGAGTATGGGTGATGGGATTTTCAAACACTTCCACATCTATTGAAAAGGCTGATTTTATGTTGTTCAATGTTAAAACATTTCCGGGAGACCCAGATGCTATTATTTTGCCTTCTTTCATTATGAAAATCTCATCACAAAACTGTGAAGCGAGGTTAATATCGTGAAGCACAATAATTACAAGTATCCCTTTTAAGGATAAATCTTTTACAAGAGACAGTATTTCAACTTGGTATTTTATATCAAGTTGAGAAACTGGCTCATCCATGAGTAAAATTCGAGCTTTTTGTGCTAATGCCCTTGCTATATACACCCTTTGCCTCTCACCGCCGCTTAACTCTTTTATGCTTTTGTCTTTAAACTGCCATGTATTTGTAATTTCCATGCACTCTCTTACAATATCTCTGTCCTCTTTTTTCTCCGACTGAAACCTTTTAAGATAAGGAATTCTTCCCATCATTACCACGTCATAACAGCTAAATTCAAAGTCGTAAACTATATCTTGAGGCACATACCCTATATATTTTGCCTTTTCTTTTATAGTAAAGTCTTTGATATTTTTCCCTAATATAAAGACATCCCCAGCTGCTGGCTTTAAATAGCCTGATATATTTTTTAAAAGAGTAGTCTTACCACTGCCATTAGCTCCTATTATTCCTAAAACCATATTTTTGTTTATGGTAAAATCTATTCCTTTTAAAACTTCCTTTTCTTCATAAGAAAAGTGCAAATTATCCACCTGTAAAATAGCCATATCATCACATTCCTTCACTTTTTTGTTTGCTCTTTATTAACAGATATAAAAAGAATGGTCCTCCAAATGCTGCTGTAATTATCCCAATTGGAATTTCCATTGGCTTTAAAATAATTCGTGCTAATAAGTCTGCAAAAGTTAAAAATATCGCTCCTGATATAGCACTAAAAGGTACCAAAACTCTATTGTCAGGTCCTACAATAAGCCGTGATATGTGGGGCACAATAAGTCCAACAAAGCCTATAATTCCACCAACTGACACAGCAGTTGCAGTCACCAAAGACCCTGTAATAAGAATTATTTTCTTGACTAATTCTGTGTTGACACCTAAATGTTCGGCAACCTCTTCTCCTGTCAATATAGCATTTACATCCCTTGAAAATACATACATAACAAAAGAACCAATTACTATTATAGGAGTAGTAAAGACCACACTATTCCAATTTATGAGGCTAAATCCTCCCATAGTCCAAAAAACAATTCGAGAAAACTCATCATGGTTTAAAAGCATCATGAGAGAGATAATTGCAGACATAAAAGCACTTATAGCTATACCTGCCAATAACATTGTGTCATGGATACTCTTGTGCCAGTTTTAGAAATAGTGTATACGAAAAATACAGTCATTAAAGAAGTAATAAATGCCATAAAACTAAGTCCAAATATTCCAAGTCCTAATATTATCGCAATAGTAGCTCCAAAAGCCGCTCCTGATGATACACCCAATACATAAGGGTCTGCCATTGGATTTCTCAAAAGCCCTTGAAAAAATGTCCCAACAACAGAAAGTCCCATACCTACAATCGCAGATTCAATAGCTCTTGGAAGTCTTAAATTAAGGATTATTGTCCTAGAGGTTTCACTGCCACCGCCCAAAAAAACATTTAAAATCTCCTGCAGGGGTATTTTTACCGCCCCTGCAGAAATTGATAAAATCATGGTAAAGACAAGCAGTGAAAAGGCTGTACCAAAATATATCCCTTTTTTTACTCCCACTTTACTTAAATGCCTCCGGATGTAAGAATTTTGCGATTTCTTCAAGTCCTAAAACAATTCTATTAGAAGCTCTTGATATTATGTCGTCATTGCTTATCACAAATACTTTGTCATTTTTAACAGCATTAGTATCTTTATATCCTGCCATGTTTTTAATGTCTTTCACATCCCCTGCATGAGGAGAAGTTATTATCACATCAGGATTTTTCTTGACTAATTCTTCTACGCTGTACTGCGCCCAACCATTTACATCCTCTGCAACGTTTTTGCCACCTGCAAGGTTTATAAGCTCATCAATAAATGTGCCTTTACCTGCTGTCCAGTTTCCGTCAAGAGATACCAGATAAAATACGCTGACTTTTGGAAGCTCTTTGACTTTGTCATTTATTTCTTTTATTTTATCTTGCATTTGTTTAATTAACTCTTCGCCTTTTTTCTCAGTTCCTGTTATTTGGCCTATTATTCTTATAGACTGGTATATCTGGTCAATGTTTTTTGCCTCCAACATTACAACAGGTATACCCATTTTTTCTAAAGATTCCATTTGCTCTTTACCGGAAAGAGTGGAAGCAAATATTATATCAGGCTTTTGAGCAGTAATTGCTTCTACATTTGGCCCTTTAAACCCCCCCACTTTGGGTATATCCTTGACCTCAGGTGGATAGTTATCAAAGTCTGTAACACCCACAACCTTATTTCCTGCTCCTAAAGCATATATAAGCTCTGTTGTAGAAGGCGCAAGAGAAACTATCCTTTGGGGTTCTTTCTCTATAGTTACTTCTCTTCCTAAAAAGTCTGTAACTTTTAAAGGAAACTGTGTTTTTACAATTTCAGTTGCTGTTTGAGATGTATCTTGTGGCTTTGTAGCATTGTTTGTTGAACAAGCCGCCAGTGAAAACATTAAAGCAAAGACTACCAATAAAGCAAGTAAACCTTTAAATTTTCTCATAAGTACCCTCCTAATTTAAATTTTTCAAGTATCAAAAAAAGGTCTACCCCACGGAGGTAGACCTTTTTTGCCAAAATTAAGCATAAAAATTCCATTCCACCTTCCCTCCGAAGGCGAACTTCCGAAATCTTATGGCAGGTCTCCTGGCTCGCGATTCATCTTCCACCCTGCCTTCCCACCCGGCGCATCTCTTGAGTGCCAAGCAGTGGCTTATTAGGGCTTCATCCTCGCTCACAGTAGCGGGGGCTGCAGCGGATTTTCACCGCTTTCCCTTTTAACTTCTCAAGACCATAAGATTTTTTGTATTCACTTGTACACTTATATATTACATCTACTTATCATTTAAGTCAATTCCCTTATTCATGGCTATCTATTTGCTTGAAAAATATGTATCAAGTTTCTTATAATAGAGTCAAGGATATCTCCTCTAAGAGAACCAATGAACGATTCAATGCGTTCAACATCTACAGCACGTATTTGGTCTAATAATGCAATTGAATCTTTTGGCAATCCACCATTTCCTGCCGGTATCCTATAGTACAAATTAAGATTTTGATTTGCCCATTCTCCATCTCGTGTCGTTAATGGAACTACTATTATAAGCGGATACCTCATAGGTCCTTTTGGTACTGCTACTACAACAACCGGCCTTTTGCCTTCCTGTTCATGCCCTTTTGGAATATGAGTAGGAAAAGAAAGAAGGAGGACGTCTCCCGGTTTTATATCATTTTTCATCATCAGTCTTCCTCCTTCAATAATTAGCCTACTCCTTCTATATATTTGACGGGACGACCCTGTGGTGGACCTTCAGTTCCCCAGTCATACTCCGGAAGTTCTGTTAATTCCGCATTTAACCATTCTTTGTCTTCTTTTTCCATTTCTTTTTTGTTTTTTTCATTTAAATATTCTATAAAATCAATAATTTCCTTTACTTTGTCTTCTGGTAATCTATCTATATATTCTTTTGCTTTCTTCCTCACTGCATTATCCATAACTCCACCACCAATTTTTATCGATAATCTTATATTTTATTATAACCCTCACATAGAAAAAACTCAATAAAAATTAGTTTTCTGGTTTTGGTCCATAATACTGATAATAGTAAGCTTTTAACATGCCATTGTAAAGCTTTCTTTTTTTAGAAGCCTCTCTTCCAAAGAGTTTCTCAAATCTTTCATGGGAAGTCAGTATATAAAAAGACCACGTATCAAGTTTTTTGAAAACTTTTCCCATTTCTTTATAAAGTTTTTCTACTTCCTTTAATTCCCCCATCCTTTCACCATAAGGAGGATTGCATATTATAACACCATATTTATCATCTGTTTTTAAATCTTTTAATGAGATATTTTCAAAAGTTATGTATTTCTCTACACCAGCTTTACGCGCATTGTCTTTTGACAATTTGATGGCGTTTTCGTCAATGTCATATCCTTTTATGTTTAAAGTTATATCTTTTTTAATAGCACCAACTGCTTCTTCTCTCGCTTCTTTCCATAATTTATTTGATATTCTCCACCATTTTTCGGAAACAAATTGTCGTTTTAAACCTGGTGCGAGATTTATTCCAATCATAGCTGCCTCGATCGGAATCGTTCCAGAGCCACAAAAAGGATCTATCAAAGGTCTATCTGGTTTCCAAAAGCTAAGCATTATCATAGCGGCAGCCAAAGTTTCTCTCAAAGGTGCTTCATTGGATATGACTCTATATCCCCTTTTGTGTAAACCGTCGCCGCTTGTGTCAATCATAAGTGTTACCTTGTCTTTCATTAATGAAAATTTTATTTTATAAGTTGCGCCGTTTTCTTCAAACCATTCTTTTTTGTATTTCTTCTTAAGCCTTTCCACAACAGCTTTTTTAACTATTGCCTGACAGTCAGACACGCTGAAAAGCTTGGATTTTATTGAATAACCCTCCACAGGAAACCTGCCATCTTCAGGTATCCAATCTTCCCAGGAAAGAGCCTTTGTACCTTCAAAAAGTTCTTCAAAAGTTGTGGCAGTAAATTCCCCTATTTTTACGTATATTCTCTCTGCCGTTCTAATCCAAAGGTTTGACCTGCATAAGGCCGCCTCATCGCCTACAAAAGTGACTTTTCCATTCTCTACAGTGACATCTTTATACCCTAACTCTTTTACCTCTCTTGCAGTTATTGCTTCAACACCAAAAAGAGTAGATGCTATAAATTCTATTTTTGACATATTTTATCTCCTTTTGCCTCTAAGTTTAACTAATTCAACCTTATTATATCACTTGCATCTATAAATATATATCATTTTTTCCCTTTTATCTTGTTTTTATTATGATATAATTAAAATAATAATATAAGTTAATGATAGATGATGGAGGGTATTTTATGCCATTGCCCGAAAAAAATAAAAAATATACTTATGCCGACTATTTAACCTGGTCTGAAGAAGAAAGATGGGAAATTATTAATGGTGTTCCCTATCTACAAGCAGCTCCAACATGGCAACATCAAGCAGTATTGTTAGAACTAGCAAGGCAATTTGCAAACTATCTGCAGGATAAATCTTGCAGAGTATTTACTGCTCCTTTCGATTTGCGAATACCAGAAGCAAATGAAAAAGATGAAGAAACTACCAATGTAGTACAGCCTGATATAATCATTATATGTGATAATTCAGGACTTAAAAAGACAGGTTATTATGGAGTTCCAGAATTGATTATAGAAGTAGTTTCTCCTTCAACTGGTCAAAAAGATAAAATAGAAAAGTTTAATTTATACGAAAAAGCAGGGGTAAAAGAATATTGGATTGTAGAACCTGATGAAAAGGTGGTTATGGTATTCACACTTGAAGAAGGACGTTATGGAAGGCCTCAAATGTATTCTGAAGAGGATAAAGTAAAAGTTAGTATATTTGATAACCTTGTAATTGAGTTAAAACCTGTATTTGAGAGAATTTAAAAAAACAAACTGAGGGCGTTTCTAAAGTTCCCTCAATTTGATAAAAACCAAGATATCTAGTTTAGCGGCTGGCTCCTCCGCCTCCGGCAGAACCTCCGCCGAAGCCTCCCCCGCCGCCAAAACCTCCACCGCCGAAGCCACCACCTCTAAAGCCTCCAAATCCTCCTCCAGGGCCAAAGCTTCCTGGACCCCACCAGTCCCTTCTTATATGTCTTCCTCCTCTTCCAAAGATAATAAATATTAAAATAAGTATAATCACTACAGCAATATCTTCCCAGGATATCCCGCTATCATTGTTACTTGTATTGACACTGTATTTGGAAGCATCCAATCCCTGAAGGTCTATATTGTACTCTTTTGCAACCCTTGAGGCTATAGCCATATAACCAGCATATATGCCTTTAGAGTACTCGCCTTTTGCCCAAGAAGTTAAAACAAAATCGTCTAAAATCCTCCCTGCAACAGAATCCGGTATTGCCCCTTCCAAGCCATAACCTACATCAATTCTCACTTTTCCAGCCTGACCTTTTAAAAGTCTGTCTTTTACCACTAAAAGGAGAACACCGTTGTTTTTCTCCTTGTCTCCTATTCCCCACTTTCTAAAAAGGCTAAGAGAATATTCCTCTATTGGGTAATCTCCAATGCTGTCAACTGTAACAACTATTATTTGTGCCTTTGTGGCATCATCTAAAGCTTTCCCTACTTTTTCGATCTCTTCTATATCATTTTGAGACATAAGCCCCGCATAATCATATACATATTTAAATTGAATAGGTTTAGGTGGAACATCAAGAGCACAAAAAGCTATAGAATTAAAAAATAATAATAAAAAGGCAATTGCAATTAAAAAAATTTTCCTTTTCATTTTGCCTCTCCCTATCTCAATATTTTGTGAGTAACTTAATTAAGTTTTAAAAATATCATTTTTTTCGTTAAATTTAAATTATTTTAATGTATTACTGTTCATGTCTAGTATATTAGCATAGATAATAATAAGTATCAACACAAATTTATAAAATATGCTGGCTTTTTAAAAAAAAGTTATACTATTATCCTGAGAATCGTTAGACCTCAAATAGGAAGAGGCAGATTTTAAAAATATTCGCATTCATGTCATAAAGAACATTATCAAACTTTTATCTCTTTTTTACAAAATTTCCTGAAGCGTTTTCCACGCAAGTAAAGCACATTTTACGCGGGCAGGAAAGTCAGATACTCCCTGCAGTACTTGAGCATCACCTAATTCATCAAGATTTACATCTTTTTTGTGCATCATGTCTATAAATTGTTGCACAAGCCTTAAAGCTTCTTTTTTGTCTTTCCCTTTTATAAGGTCTATCATCATAGAGGTTGAGGCTTGGCTTATGGCACACCCATGGCCCGTGAAAGAAGCATCTTCTATAATGTCACCATTCATTTTTAAATAAAGAGTAATATTGTCGCCGCAAAGAGGATTGTAACCTCTTTCTTTGTGGGTAGCATCTTTAAGTTCTTTTTCATGGGGAGAGTTTTCGTAATGTTCCATTATAACCTCAGAATAAAGCTGATTCAAATCGCTCATTTAAACCACTTCCTAACTTTTTTAAGTCCTTCAACAAGTGCGTCAATATCGTCAAAGTCGTTGTAGAGGTAAAAGCTTGCTCTTACAGTTGCAGGAACACCTAAGTACCTCATTAAAGGCAGACAACAGTGTGCCCACTTCTTACAGCAATTCCTTCTTCGTCTAGTATTGTAGCAACGTCGTGAGGATGGACACCTTCTACATTGAAGGAAATTAAGCCTCCCCTTTCCTTCGCATCGTTGGGGCCATACAATTTTACAAAGTCTAATTCTTTCATTTTCTGAAGGCCATACTCCAAAAGCTCGCCTTCGTGATTATGAATATTGGAAAGCCCAATTTTTTCTATATAATCTATTGCAGAAACAAGCACACAAGCCCCTTTTACGTTGGGAGTACCTGCTTCAAATTTAAGAGGTGGGGGAGCAAAAGTTGCACGGTCTTCAAAGACTTCGTCTATCATCTCTCCACCTCTTAAAAAAGGAGGAACATCAGAAAGCAAATCTTCTTTTATATATAAAACCCCAATTCCCATAGGTCCGAGCATCTTGTGACCAGAAAAAGCAAAAAAGTCACAGCCTATTCTTTGTACATCAATCGGCATATGAGGTACACTTTGTGCTCCATCTATTAACACTTTTGCGCCGTATTTGTGGGCAATATGTGTAATCTCCTCCACAGGATTTATTATACCTAAAACATTTGACATGTGTTGCACAGCAACCAATTTTACTTTGTCAGACATTTTTTCTTTAAAGTCTTTCATAGAAAGCCTAAAATTCTCATCAAGGTGGACATATTTGAGTCTCGCCTTTTTAGCTTCCACTACCATTTGCCATGGAAGCATATTGCTGTGGTGCTCGGCTATTGTCAGTATTATTTCGTCCCCTTCGTTTATATATTTCATTCCCCACGTATATGCTATAAAGTTTATTGATTCTGTAGTATTTCTCGTAAATATTATGGATTCTTCTTTTTTTGCGTTAATAAATTTTTTTTACTCTTTCTCTTGCCTCTTCATAAGCCTGTGTGGAAAGAGCACTTAAATAGTGTGGGCTTCTGTATACATTGGCGTTTAATTCTTCATAATATTTATCCATAGCTTTTATGACTTCAATTGGCTTTTGAGTTGTGGCAGCATTGTCAAGGTAAATAAGCTTTTTACCATGAGGTTTAACATTCAATATAGGAAAGTCTTTTTTAATCTTTTCTACATCAACATATTTCACTTTAAAATCCTCCTCCATATATGACCCTTTTAGGTTAATTTATTGTGAAACCAATTATTTTTAGAGCCTTTTGAGGTTTCACAATAACCTAGAGAAATTTTATCATATTGTGCATTTTAGTCCACTTCGCTTGAGGGCCAACAAGCTTTAACAAACACAAATAAGTCATTTTATCTGTTAGGGTATTCGATGTCAAAATTAATATCAATTTCCTTCCTCGCCTGTCTTAGAAAAAGTTCCCCTTCCCTAGTGAGCTCATAATATGTGTGATTGCGATGCTTAACACTTTTTCGTCGTCGATGGTAATATTTAACTATTCTTCTTTCCACTCGCTTGATTAGTCCTCTCTCCTCCAAACTTTGAAGTCGCTTTCTGCTTTCTTCTAATGATAAACCTAGGCGCCTCGCCAAAAGTTTCGCATATTCCGGCCCAAGCTTTTTGAGGTAGGTGAGGATTGTTAAATCAAGAAATTCATCTTGGTCATTGTTGAGTGGCATACTCTTCTCTCCTTTATTATGGATTTACCACTAAGTAGTTTGGTTTTTAAATACTATGACTTAGTAATAAATCATATTGCTGAGCGTTTAAATACCAAAAACTTCTTCAGCATTGTATCTCGCAATTCGAGCAATGACTTCAGGAGAAGCTCCGTTCAATTCTAAGTACCACACGGTCTTGGGTACGCTCAGCAGATCATTGGGTTTTAGATTGCTGTAATCGCTATTTAGTACACCTCGTTGGAAGCGTTCCAGATGATTCATCAATAGTTGAGAAGTGAACCCCTCTTGGCGAATAGTAAGCCCGGGAACGGCCCCAAAGTCTTCGATTAAGTCAATAATATCTAAATTAGCATGGTCTATAATCATTTTTCCGGGTTCCATCCCCACAGTAGCAGCAATCTCAATTATTTTTTCGGTAATTTCAACTCTATTCTGTGGCGGAGTATGAATGATTGCTGGAACCTGTATTCCTTGGCAATCTTCAATTGCTCATGGAGAACCTCCTGTTCCCGCTTGTTTCCCTCATGTAGCCCGATCTCACCAAGCCCAATGACACCACTCATTTTAAGGTAGGATGGAAGAGCGTCGATCACCCTGGGCCAGTCGTCCGGTATTCCCATGGGGTGAATGCCAATGGCCACGTAAAGCTTAATATCATTTTTAGCGGCATTACTTATAGAAAGAGTTAACATCTGATGGAAATGATCAAAGAGTGTTTCTGCATGTTTTGCCCCAAAAAATAGGGAACAGCCAATAATTTTCCTTACTCCGGCCAGCGCCATACTCTTCCATCCTTCGAATGGAAGTAATGAAACATGTACATGAGAATCTACAATTTCTTTCATCAATCCTATTCGCCTGCCTTATTCTAGATCTTTTCGTGCACCTATGCACGTCTTGATTCCTCACTATTCCATGCCAACTTAACGTTGGGTTACGGGTTTTACATTAAAATTAGACCTGTATTCGGTTTCTGTCCATAATACCTTTCAGCCACCATAGCTTCTGGGTTTAGTTTAACATCTTTTAATATCATTTCTTTAAATTTGTTATATCCCACTCTGTCAATAAGGTGTCCACCATGGATGTATTCAGGTTTGTTGTTCATAACATAAGCAGAAAATGTCTCCCAGTTTTTAAGTACACCTAAAACCACATCTTCTGTAACCCAGTTTAAAAAGATTTTTCCCATACGAGGTGTTTGCTTTCCTGTTCTGCCGCCGATCAATACTCTGTAGAATTTTTTAGGGTTCCTGGTCCAAGCACCAGTTGGACACACTAGGACGCATTCGCCACAGCCGACGCAGCAGCAGGTATCTTTCACGATTTTTCCTTTTTCTACAGATAAAACACGCGTTGCATGATGAGCACACGCTTCTACACACTTTTTACACCCTATACAGCGCTCATAATCGTATTCCGGCTTTGTAATACCAATTATACCGATATCACTAACGTGAGCTTTAGCACAGTCGTTAGGACATCCTGATATATTTAATTTTATATGATAATCGCTGGGGAATATAATCTTTTCTATTTTTCTGGCCAGGTCGGTTGTATCAATGTTAGCATATATGCAATGACGATTACCTATGCAAGCCATTATATTACGAGCTCCTATGGTCGGATACCCGTTGTCATCAACTTCCATATCAACGCCGCATAAATTTACTTCAATTTCTTCGATATATGGTCTTATATATTTGTTAACCTCATCTATATATTCATATTTGATCCCTGGTATTGAAATTGTCTGTCTGACTCCCAGGTGAAATTCTCCGTTTCCCCAAGTTTCCGCAATATGCTGAAAAAATGACAGATATTTAGCATCTATAACACCGCCGGGAACGCGTATCTGGAGCATGAACTCCCCCCGCACTTTTGACTGACGATAACAATTTCTTCGAACCTTTTTTACATCTATATCGTAACTCATATAATTATCCCTCCGATTAATCCAACAGATTTTTTGCTTTAGTATAATTAAAGACAGGCCCTTCCAGACAAACATATGTCTCATTTATCTTGCAATGGCCACACTTGCCGACGCCACAAGACATTTTCCTTTCAAAAGATAACCAGATTTTATCTTCGGCTACACCGTTCTTTAAACATTCTAAAGCGGCAAAGTGCATCATAACAGGAGGACCTACAATTACTACATTGTAATTTTCAAAGCTGTCAAATGGTATTTTCTTGATGTGTTCTGTAACAAGGCCGACCTCAAAGCCTTCTATCTTATCTTTATCAAGAGTATAAATTGTGTTAAACCTGCTTCTAAAATTATTTAAATCCTCTTTGAACAGTATACTCTTTTCGTCCTTAAATCCCGCAATGAAATACAGAGAGTGTATTTCATCTGGATGTTCATAAAAATACTTTAAAAGGCTTCTAACAGGAGAAACCCCAGTTCCACCGGCGATGACAACTAGATCCTTACCCTTAAAATCATCTACAGGGAATGAATTACCATAAGGGCCTCGCATAAATATCTTATCACCGGGTTTTAAATTAAATATTTCATTGGTAAGTTTTCCTACCTTCCGTATGGTGAGTTCTACCCAATTATCTCCCATCGAACTTACAGATATAGGGCCTTCTCCGATTTTAGGTAAAGACACCTGAAAGAATTGTCCATGTTTTACCTTTGCATTGGTTTCTATTCTGAAAGTATATTCATTTTCTGTTTCGTGTATAATATCGATTATTTTATGGGGAACTGGAAGCATTATATTTTCACTCATTTACTTTACCTCCTCAATTGATGCTGTTTACCTTATATCTTTATTTGTTGTCTCCGTTTTTTTGAGTTTTTCCACTTCATCATACAGGCGATTAATGGTAGCCGGAAAAGATATTAGTTCAGGACATCTTTCATCACATCGCCCGCATCCTACACACATGTGCTCGTCTTTGAAACGAAGTTTATAGTCATAAATTTTATGCAGAGTTCTGAATCTCATCCGCTCTCCCGCGGTTTTCCTGAAACTCAGTCCACCTGCCATTGTCGTGAAATCTTCGTGCATACAGCTAGCCTGAACCCTTCTCCTCTCACCAACTTTTCCGTTTTCTGTGTATATTACGTCTAATGTGTTAAAACAGCTGCAGGTTATGCACACAGCGTACAGGCTCCACAGCTTATACATCTTGAATTATAGCTTTTCCACATATCGAGATCGTAAATTTTTTCTAATAATTCATGGCTATCAATTTCAGGGATGTTAACTTTTGTCGGGTTAGAGGTAACGAATTCAGGGGTAAATTCTACTTCTCTTTCATCGGCAAATAAATTGGTAAATTCATCGTCTTTTATTTCTACCAATATCTTATCATCGCCAAATCTAACTGCTAAACTGTAGTCGTCGGTTTTATTGGAGCCCATTGAGACGCAGAAACAACTATCCCAACCTCCTTCTTTGCATTCCATTAAAATAAACTTTACTTTTTCCCGTAAACGCTTGTAGTAAATATCTTCTGTTCCTCCGTTTTTGAGAAAGATAGTATCAAGTCGTCTAAAGCCATTTATATCACAGGGGCGGACAAATATCAGAATCTTTTTGTCATCTACCTTGCTTTCCATATATTCATATTCGGTAAAGTAGAATAGCGCCTGGGTAATCGGATATATCACTTCTTTTGGTGAAAAATCTGATTTCTCATCGTAGACTACATCCTCAATTGAGTTAATTTCTGCATATCGAATCAAATCAGTGTCTGAATAACGACCACGCTTTTCAAAGCGTACAGGAGCATATACCTTGTACTCTTTTTGCAATTCTTTTAAGATTTCATTCATCCTTTTAATGTTTACACAATAACTCATCTTCTTCCTCCTCAATATACATCATTTGATATTCTTTATAATCCAGATACAAAAAGATTGACAAAAACCATCAATCTTAGAACTCGACAAATATAAAAGGCAGATTGAATAACTGGAACAGTACCTCAAGTCCAAACAGAATGTTCAGAATTTTCTTTTTAAATTTTTATGTTAAATAATTAACGTTAAATAATTAACTTTGATATAAGTATAACACCCATAAAAATTTTAGTCTAATAATAAATAGTTATATCAATGATAATAATAATTTATACAAGGCCAACAACACACAAGACTTGAGAAAGTTTAAGAATGCCGAGTTTTTTATCTTTTCATTAGTAAAGTATTATGATATTATGAAAATGATAATTTTATGGTTATATGAGGTGATCGTTGTGACCCTCAGGGATATAGAGATTTTCGTAACCGTTTGCGAGTTAAAGAGCATGTCTGCTGCCGCAAAAAAACTTTATATGTCCCAACCTGCTATCAGCCAGGCCATATCGCAGATGGAGGGAGAACTCCAAGTTAGACTCTTTGACAGGATAGGTAGGAATCTCAGTCTCACGTATGCTGGGGAAATCCTGTATAGTTACGGAAAGCGGATACTCAATCTTGTCAAGGAAGCAGAGAGTACTCTTGATGATGTGAAGAACATGAGGATGGGAAGGCTGAGAGTGGGAACCAGTACAACGGTGGGAATTTACCTGCTACCGGAGATAATCGGCGAGTTCAGGAAAAAGTTCAGTATCGACGTCTACTTTACGATTGGCAACACGGCAGAGATAGAAAAGCTGGTATTTAACAATTCTATAGACCTTGGCATTGTCGAAGGTCCGGTCCATTCAAGGGACATTGTTGTAACACCCTATATAGATGATGAGTTATATCTTGTATGCTCAAAAAGCCACAGGTGGGCAGAGAAAAAAAGCATCAGCCCGCAGAGATTGAAAATGAGGATATAATCATGCGAGAAAAGGGAAGTGGGACGAGGGAGATCTTTGAGGAGACCATGGCGAGAAATAACGTGAGGTACAGAATAAAATACGTTCTTAACAATACGGAGGCCATAAAAAAGGCCGTCGAAGCTAATATAGGCGTTTCGGTCATATCCAGGCTGGCCGTGAAAAAGGAGATAAGAGGCGGTAGGCTCGTAAAAGTTGACATTGAAAATATAAGGTTTGAAAGGAAGTTTAGCATCATTTATCATAAAGATAAGTTCAAGTCGAATCTGTTCGAAGAGTTTATAAAACACCTTTATAATTACAGCATAAGGTAGTACCGCAAAGCACAGCCTGCAGCCACACCAGTTAAAATGCACCCATCAGCTTCAACATTTTGACAAGAGGACCTCCGCAAAAAACAGAGATAAAGTAAAATATTAACCATTTTTGCAAAGGCTATTTTAATTTATTGCAGGAATGCTTATTTGGAAAAATCTACTTTAGGCACAGTTTTTGCTGCTTCATCTGCTTTAAAATATTCTCTTTCCTTAAACCCAAACATATTGGCGATGATAGAGGTTGGAAAAGACCTTATCTTGGTGTTATAAGCTTGAACAGCATTGTTATAATCCATTCTCGCTACAGCTATTCTGTTTTCAGTTCCTGCTAGTTCGTCGCTTAACTGCCTGAAATTTGCATCAGCTTTTAAATTAGGATAATTTTCTGCAATAGCAAGAAGCCTCCCCAGTGCTGTATTTAATTCATCATTTGAAGCTGCTTTTTCAGCAACAGTGTTGGCACTTAAAAGTTTTTCTCTCGCTTTATTTACACTATCAAAAATCTCTTTTTCATGTGCTGCATATCCTTTAACAGTCTCTACTAAATTAGGAATTAAATCAGCCCTTCTTTGAAGCTGATTATCAATCTGACTCCATTTACTATTTACATTTTCATCTAACGCCACTAATTGGTTATAAGTTCCATAAATTGTCCCAAATACTAATACAGCTATTACAGCCAAAACAATCAATGTAATAATTAGCGGATTTTTCACTGCCATTCCCCTCTCACTATTTTCTAAATACTTTCTATAGTACTATTATATACGATTTATTCCAACAAAGTAAATCTAAATTTGTTTCAAATTTTTTATAATTTCTCTTAACTTTATTTCAAATTCCTTTACTTCCTCATATTGAGGATAATAATTTCCATATCTTACTTTTTCGTAAAGAGCTGTAATTTCCTCCATTGCAGAATGCACAAAAGGAAAAACTTCCACCACTTTTTTATAAACATCTTCACTAGAATGGTTGCCTTTTACAAGAATTTTGTTTTCGTATAAGTGTTTTAAAAATCTTTTATAATAATACCTTACCCTTTTCCTCGAATCCCTATAAATTTTTACTCGCTCTCGAACATTTTCAGCTATTTTCTGGCTTATGCCTTTTAATCTTTTATATGTTTGCAAATCCCCAATTTTTATATCAATCTCTTTTTCTTCTGTAAAATCCCTTTCATGCTTTTCTTTTTGCAGCTTTGTTATTGCTTTTATAATATATACCATCAAAGCAATTATTATAACAACAGCTAATAAAGTAGCTATTCCATTTATCATGTGGACAAGCCAAGCATAATCTTGAGGAATTTGCTCCTCAAACATATTTCCCTTACTACTATCTTGTTTTAAGGCTTCCTCCATCGCCTTTTTAAAATACTCTTCGTCTATAGGCAGCAGGCTAAAAAGCTTTGACAACATTAAAAACAAACCATAAGCTAAATAAGAAGCGCCATAAACAAAAATTTTTACAATGCCTTCATACAAATAATGATAGATAAATCCTCTCACAGCAGGAGAAGAAAGCAAAATCATAGTTAAAATTATAAGGCTTACTGCTGCCCACTCAAAAGTTGAAACTCTTTTATTTGACCTATTATCGGAGAATCTGAGATTTTTAACTTCTAAAAGCACAAAAATGCTGAGCAGAATATAAATAATGCTATATTTAGGGATTATCAATATATCTTCAGGAGGCATAAAATAGTTCGCAATATTTATGACAAATAGACCTATTAACTGCTTATAAAATTGTTCCACATTTAACATATCACTAACGAAGATTCCTCTGTTTTTTACTCCTCTTGACCAAATATACAAAAACACAATGAATATGGCCACCAGTTGATAATAATTTTCACTAATTATTGCGCTCAACAAAATGCTAATTACAACACCTATAGTTAAATTCAATTGTTTATAAGTTTTCTCTTTCATCTCAATTTCTGCATTGTTAAAAACCCCGCTTATTAAAGAAACTAAAAGGATTATTCCAAAGGAAATACCTTTTTCTCTAATAAAAAGCCCATTTAATAGGGTGTAAATTAAAAATACCATCATGCCGTCTAAAACTGTCAAAAACGTCCTCACAAACTTTTCTCTATCCCACAGTTTCAAGTTGCTTCCCCTCTTCATTATAAAAGAATAACTTAATATTTGTTGGCAAATGACCAATTTCATTAGGCTTTATTGAAACAATTGAAATTTTTGTATTTCCTATGTCAGAAAGAGCATTTACAACTTTGTCATCTACAAAAGGCGTTACAACCACTAAATCTGTGCCCCATGACAAATGATTTGTCATAAGCCTTAAAATTTCTTCAAGGTCATATCTCTTAAAAAAAGACAAACCTGCAAAAACCTCAAGAAGCTTTGAAATCTGAGATTCTCCTGCAGAAGGCTCTATAATACTGTAATCCCCCTCAAAAAGGCAGATAGCATTTGTAGAAAATCCAACAGGAATGCCTTTTTTTAATAAATCCACTGATAAAGAAGCTGCTACTTCCACTGCCTTTTCAAACTCTTGTAGGTCAATAGTCTTAAACAGATACCTGTGAAAATCAATGTTAAACAATATCATTATTTTTTTATCTGCTGTATAATCATATTTATTCACTTTTAATGTCTGATTTTTGGCAGTGGCTTTCCAATTTATGTCTTTATAATTGTCAGAAGGAGTATAATCTCTGATTCCACTTATCATAATAGGGTCTTCTATTATCCATCTTCTTACAAACACGTCTCCTTGAAGAGAATCAGCCACAACAAAAGAACTATTCAAATCTATTAGATTAGGATAAACCACCAGTCTCGCATGAGCCAATATTTCACTTTCATATTCCTCACTGCCAAATAAATCGGTAGAAAAAACTTTAACGGGGTCAAAAAGATTGTATACTCCCCTTTTTATACCTACAATTTCAAATTTCCTTGTAATCCTCTGAAAAGGCATCATAGAAAGCACTGTAGTGTGAAAATACTTAACTTTATCATTATTTTCCACCATAGATGATTTTACCATTTGAAGTTCCACAGGAATCTTTTGCTGTAACTTCAAATAAGTAATAGGGAAAATTTTTTTATTTACAAGTGTAACCTTAAGCGTTGTCTTTTCTCCAGTAAAAATAGCTGGATTTTCAAATTTCCGTTCTATTTTCAAATCCTTAAAAATGTATTTTTTATAAAGATTAGCTTGCATGGCTAATACAAAAGCCACAAGAAGAATAAACCACAAAGCATTCATTTTCAAAACCACCTAATTTCTATTTTTCAAGAGGGATTGGAACTTCTTCTAAGATTCTTTTCACTACATCTTCCGCCTTTAAATTTTTAAGTTTACCTACCCCTTTTAAAATAATTCTGTGAGAAAGCACAAATGGTGCAATATACCTTACATCGTCTGGTGTCACAAAATCTCTTCCTTTTATATAAGCATAAGCTTGAGAAGATTTATAAAAAGCCAATGTAGCCCTTGGGCTTGCTCCCAATTCTATCTCCCTATCTTCTCTTGTCCTTTCAATTATATCTAAAATATAATTGGCAACATCTTTTTCCACATACACATTGGTATACTCTTTTTGCATTTTTATTATATCCTCTTTGCTGCAAACTGGCTGAATATTCTCTAAGGGACTACCTTTATCAAAAAGGTCTATTATTCTCTGCTCTTCCTCTCTTTTGGGATATCCCATTTTTATTTTCATCAAAAACCTATCTATTTGAGCCTCGGGAAGAGGAAAAGTGCCGTAACTTTCTATAGGATTTTGCGTAGCAATAACAAAAAAGGGTTTGTCTAAAGGATAAGTGACACCGTCTACAGTTACCTGCCTTTCTTCCATACATTCAAGAAGGCTAGACTGAGTCCTGGGTGTCGCTCTATTTATCTCATCAGCTAACAATATATTGGTAAACAAAGGGCCTTTTTTAAACTCAAATTCATTGAGTTTTTGATTGTAAACATTTATCCCTGTCAAATCGCTAGGAAGCAAATCGGGAGTAAATTGCACCCTCTTAAACTCACAACTAATAGATTTAGCTAATGCTTTGGCAATAGTAGTTTTACCAACTCCTGGCACATCCTCTAAAAGAATATGCCTGAAGATATTAAAGCTGTAAGCATTAAATCAATTACTTCTCTTTTCCCTACTATCACTTTTTCAATGTTATTCCTTATGTCTTCTAATATTTTTGCATATTCCATCCTATCACCTTTTTCCAAATAAATTTTACCTTATTTTTTTATTATAGAAAACATTTTCTGAAATTTCAATAGTATATGTGAAAGTTAACATTTGATTTAAATTTATGTAAATTTCCCATTGACTTTTTTGCTAAATTGTAATACTATCTTAATTAAGAAAGATTTCTTATTTAATAAAGGGTGTGATTAAAATGCATAAACAAGAAGCCATTAAAAAATTAAAAGACCATAACTACAAACTTACGCCTCAACGAGAATTGATACTGGATATCATGTTAAATCAGCAGGGGTATCTTTCTGTGAGAGAAATCTATGAAAAAGTAAAAGAAGTCTTTCCTCAAGTAAGTATTGACACAGTTTATCGCAATTTGAGCCTTTTGAAAGATATAAATATTTTAAATGAAACGACAATTGGCAATAATATTATGTATGTAATGCGAAAAGAAATACACAGTCATACCATGAGATGTTTAAAATGCGGCAAAATCTTTGAACTAGACATATGCCCTCTCGAACTTTGGATAAACCAGATAAAAGACTTTGAAATTGTAGACCACAAAATAGAAATCGTTGGTTATTGCAAAGATTGCAGGAGCAATAAAAACTAACTATAGGAGGTAATATTTATGAAAAAAACTTTAATCGCTATACTGCTTATCATGACTTTAATTTTAGGTATAACCTCTTGTGGCACAAAAACAGTAGAATCTTCAAAACCTGTAGTATATGCATCTTTTTACCCAATTTATGACCTTACATCAAAAATTGGTGGTGACAAAATAACAGTAAGAACTATAATACCCCCAGGAGTCGAACCCCACGATTGGGAACCTACCACAAAAGACGTGGCTGAAATGACAAAGGCAAAAACTATCCTTTACTTAGGTTTGGGAATGGACTCTTGGATTGACAAAATAAAAACCAATGCTCCAAATGTAACATTTTATGAAGTATCAAAAGGCATAACTCCAATTGTTGAAGGCAATCGAACAAATCCTCATATATGGCTTTCACCAAAAGAAGCCTTGACAATGGCTAAAAACATAAATGAAGCTTTGCAAAAAAGTTTCCCTAATGATAAAGATTATTTTGAAAAAAATTATCAAAATTTAAAAACTACATTAGAAACTCTTGATAAAGAGTACACTGAGACTCTTTCACAAACAAAGCACAAAACCTTTATTGTATACCACCGCGCTTTTGATTATTTAGCAAGAGACTATGGCTTAAAGCAAGAAGCATTAGTAGGTTCAGATGAAGAAGCAGAGGTAAGCCCTGCTAGAATGACAGAAATTATAAATCTTATAAAAAGTGAAAATATAAAATACATTTTCACAGAACCCTTGACTTCTCCAAAGCCTATACAGACTATAGCAAAAGAAACAGGAATACAAATCTTACATCTTAATACAATTGAAGGCCTTACAAAAGAAGATGTAAAGAAAAAAGAAGATTATATTTCACTAATGAAACAAAATCTTGAAAACTTAAAAAGAGCATTAAATGAATAATCAATATCGGGAGGTTAAGGAATACATGAAAAAAGTAGTAATCACCACTCTTTTAATTATTGCATTAGTATTAAATTTAACAGCTTGTAGCTCAAAAAATTCAGAAGCATCAAAACCATTAGTATACGCTTCTTTTTATCCGATTTATGATTTGACTTCTAAAATAGGAGGAGATAAGGTAACAGTAAAGAACATAATACCCTTTAACGTTAGCCCACATGGTTGGGAGCCCACCGCAAGGGAAATAGCAGAAATAACAAAAGCAAAAGCTGTTTTGTACCTAGGCCTTACTTTAGACGACCCATGGATAAATAAAATCATGGTTTCAGCTCCACATGCTGAATTTTATGAAGTTTCAAAAGGGATAGAGCCTATCACAAAAGGCAATACAATAAATCCCCATGTGTGGATTTCTCCAAAAGAGGCTTTAATTGTGGCAAAAAATATAAATGAAGCTTTGCAAAAGATTGACCCTAATAACAAAAATTATTTCGAAAAGAATTATCAAAAACTAAAAACAGAATTAGAAAATCTTGATAAACAATACACAGAAGAGCTATCTAAAACAAGGCTTAAAACTTTTGTAGTTTTCCACAGTGCTTTTGCCTATGTAGCTCGCGATTATGAGATAAATCAAGAATCCTTAGTAGGTATGAGTGATGAAGCAGAGCCAAGTCCTGCCAGAATGAGTGAGCTGGTAGCCTTGATTAAAAAGGAAAAGATAAAATACATCTTTGCTGAAAACTTATCTGCCGCAAAACCAATGGAAACAATAGCCCAAGAAAGTGGCGCCACTGTTTTAAAACTTAACACTATAGGTACTTTAACACAAGAAGATGTAAAGAAAAAGGCAGACTTTATGTCTTTAATGAAAGACAACCTTGAAAACTTAAAAAAAGGATTGGAGTAGGTGAAAATGAATTTGATTGAACTTAAGAATGTCAGCTTTGCTTATGATACTAAAAAAATATTAAATAATATCTCTTTAAAAATAAATAAAGGAGAATTTGTTGCAATCATCGGACCTAATGGGTCCGGAAAAAGCACTTTAGTCAACATTATGGTAGGAAATCTCATTCCCACTTCTGGTGAAGTTTTGTACGATGGAGTAAAGCTGCAAAATATAAAAAATAGGTCTTTTATAAGTTATGTACCCCAAAAGTCTTATTCCTTTAATGCCTCTTTTCCTGCCAGTGTAGAAGAAGTAGTATCAATGGGATTATACGCAAAGAAAGGAATATTTAAAAGACTTTCTAAAAAAGATTGGGAAGAAGTATATGAAGCTTTAAGAATTGTAGACATGCTCGATTATAAGCACAGTTTAATAGGAAGACTATCGGGGGGACAACTACAAAGGGTCTTCATAGCTCGCTCTTTAGTTGTAAAACCAGAAATACTTTTTTTGGATGAGCCTACAACGGGAATTGATGCAAAGTCTGAAAAGGCTTTATACGCTATCCTTGAAAAATTAAATAAAGAAAAAGGTATAACTATAGTAATGGTAACCCATGACGTTTGGGCAATTACTGATAAAGTATCAAGGATAATATGCATGAGTGAAGGTAAAATAAATGAAAAATGTGAAGCCGTCGACCTTACAGCAGGAGAATTAGCTGAAGTATATGGATATCCAGTAAAAATAGCAAAACATCATCACAATGGGAGTGTTAACAATGATTGATATTTTTTCCTATGAATTTATGAGAAGAGCATTTATAGCCGGAAGCATTATTTCAATAATTGCACCTTTAACAGGTAGCTTTCTTGTCCTAAGACGGCTTTCACAAATAGGAGACACCCTTTCTCACGTTGCTTTAGCAGGAGTGGCAGCAGGTATTTTACTTGGAATAAATCCTACATTAGGTTCCATAATTGTAGTACTTTTAGCTTCTTTTGGAATAGAAAGACTGAGGAAGACATATTTCAGGTATTCAGAAATATCAATAGCCATAGTAATGTCTGCAGGAATGGCAATTGCCATAATTCTTTTGAGCTTATCTCGTGGCGGCGCAGCCAACATAATGAATTATCTGTTTGGAAGTATTGTGTCTGTAACAAACACTGACGTCCTTTTGATTTCAACTCTCGGTATCGTTGTGGTGGCGTCAATTATGTTGCTGTACAAAGAGTTATTGTACATCACCTTCGATGAAGAAGCCGCAAAAATTTCAGGGATACCCGTAAGCTATATCAATTTCTTCTTTACAATACTAGTAGCTTTAACTGTTGCCCTCGCCATGAGAATTGTAGGTGCGCTTTTAGTCTCAGCCTAATGGTAATACCGGCTGCCGCAAGTTTAAGAATCGCCAAAAGCTTTAAACAGACAATATTTTATGCAATACTCTTTTCCTTTATATCAGTTTTTTCAGGAATATTTCTATCCTTTTACTTAAACTTATCCCCCGGTGGAAGTATAGTTCTCGTCTCGCTTTTAATAATGGGACTCGTTTCATTAAAGAAGAGGTAAAATAAAAGAAGAAGAGGCTGTTTGACAATCAAATTTTTAACAGCCTCTTCTTGCTTTTTATCATTTACTACTCAATAGAATTTTTCTGTATTACCTCTTTATACCACAATGCACTGTCTTTTAATATTCTCTTTTGCGTCTCATAATCCACATAAACTATCCCAAATCTTTTTGAATATCCATGGGCCCATTCAAAATTGTCCATCAGCGACCATACGAAATATCCTTTTAAGTTACCTCCTTCTCCTATAAATTTTGCTGCTGCTTTTAAGTGCTCTTTAATGTATTCTATTCTTTCATCGTCGTGTACTCGTCCATCCTCTGTCACTTCATCTTTAAATGCTGCTCCATTCTCTGTGATATACATAGGCAGTTTTGTATATTCTCTATCTAGCCTTTTTAAAAGGTCATACAAAGACTCTGGGCTTATCTCCCATCCCATCTCCGTCCTCTTACCTGGCCCCGGCACATTCTCTGCCTTTAGCATGGAATCTTCATCATATTTTACAATACTCCTAGTATAATAGTTAACTCCAAGAAAATCTATCGGAACACTTATAGTCTCTAAATCTCCTTCTTTTATAAAGTCAAATTCTCCAATTATTTTACTATATAATTCCATCATATCCTCTGGATAATTGCCTTTGAATATTGGATCTAAAAACCATCTGTTAGAAAATCCGTCAGCATATTGGGCTGCTAATTTGTCTTCTTCTTTTTCACTGGCAGGATATGCAGGGGTTAAGTTTAGTGTTATACCAATTTTACTCCCTTTTATATTCATTTCTCTGAAGGCTTTTACTGCTTCTCCATGGGAAAGTAGTATATGATGAGCTGCTATTAGCGCCTCTCTGTAGTTTTTGTGCCCAGGCGCATGTTCTCCTATCCCATAGCTTAATATTGATGCACACCATGGTTCGTTATGGGTTATCCATAAGGGTATTACATCCCCTAATTCTTCAAATAGCTTTGTGGCGTATTCTACATACCATTTTATACTTTCCCTATTTAGCCAGCCTCCTCCTTTGTCATAAGCCCATTGTGGTAAATCCCAATGATAAATTGTCGCGGTTGGCATTATGTCCTTCTTCAATAACTCATTTACTAATCTTTTGTAAAAGTCCATCCCTTTTGGATTGTATTTCCCTTCTTCAGGGAAAATCCTTGGCCATGCAATTGAAAATCTGTAAGCTTTTACTCCTATTTCTTTTAATATCTCTACATCTTCCTTATAGCGGTGGTAATGGTCACAGGCTACATCTCCTGTGTGGCCATTATAGGTTTTCCCTTCTGTTTTTGAAAATGTGTCCCATATGGAAGGGGTCCTTCCGTCTTCATTTACCGCTCCTTCTATTTGGTATGATGAGGTAGCTGTTCCCCAAACAAAGTCTTTTGGAAATTTTATCAATATTATCACTCCTATCTTTAATGGTAATTGTTGAAACTTTTTTACTTTATATATTTGCTACTAATTGAGTAATGTCAAAAACTTCAACACTCTCGGGTTTTTGTGAAAATTTTACTTCATATTGTTTACCTGGCATCATATTTAAACAACTGTCAGATAAATCTATATCATTTTCGGGCTCTATAAACACTCCAAATGCTGGAACATCTGTTGTTAAGACTATTAAATCATTTTTTATTTGATAATTAATTTTGGGTTCTATTAAACTTAAATTTCTAAATTTATCAAACACTTTATAATTCTCATAAGTCTTGCCATCAGCAATTATTTCTACATATATAACACTATCTAGTAGTTCTCCATTTTTCTCTACTGGCAATGTACACCCCGGTATTGCTATAGGCATTTCCTTTACACTGTACCCAATATTTAATTCCTCAATTTTATAGTGAGCTATTTTTGTAACGTCATTTGCTATTAATCTCGTTTTTAACTGTTTCTCTGCAATTTTTTCACCATTTAGTTTGAAAACTTTTATAGTTACCTCTACTTCTTTATCATGCACCAAATCACTTATGCCATAGATTGTGATACCCCCATCTTCCTCTTTTATGTATGGTAAAATTTCTGCATAAAATTTCTTTGAATAGTGATACAATGCTTTTTTCCTCTTGTAATAATCAATACAAGACCAGCTAGCTACAGGCCAGCAGTCATTAAACTGCCAGTACAATGTCCCTGCTGTCTTAAATTTTCTTGACCTCCAATGTTCTACACCTGTTTTTATAGCCTCCGCTTGGTTAAATTGACTTAAGTAAACAAAGCTTTTAAGGTCTTTAGGAAATCCTAAGTGTCCTACCATAAACCTTACTAATCTTTCCATTCCTTCTACCATTTTGTTGTGAGAAATCATAACTGGGCTTAATATCTTTCTATCTTCAGGAGCTGTATAGGAGAGCACTGTTTTCCAATCTGGCATTGATTGGAATCCAAATTCACTAATAAATCTGCCCTTATCTTTTGTGTACTCTTCATAGTCTACCCATCCACTCCACACATTCCACTGATGCCTATCGCCTTCAGTTTCACTATTTGGATCTTCTCCTCCATAAGGACTTGATACCCAATAAGGCCTTGACGGATCTAATTTTGCACACACTTTAGGTAATATTTCCTTATAAATGTAATTGCCCAAATATTTTGGATCTCCATTATCCCACCAGGAGTGAAATCCCCAATTGTTTTCATTATTCCCACACCACAATACAATTGAAGGATGATTTCTAAGACTTAATATGACTTTCTCGGATTCTTCTTTTGCTAATTTTTGAAACCATTCAAGTTGGTCAGGGTATTGGGCACAGGCATACATAAAATCCTGCCATACCATTATGCCCATCTCATCACAGGCATTATAAAATGCTGGATCTTCATATATCCCTCCTCCCCATACTCGTAGCATGTTCATATTCGCTTCTTTTGCAAGTCTTATATATTCGTAATAATCTTCTTTGGTCAATCTAGGTAATAAGTTGTCAGCTGGTATCCAATTGGCTCCTTTTGCAAAAACTTTTACACCGTTTATTTCAAAAATAAAACTTTCTCCTTCTTCATCTTTTTCTCTTATTAATCTAACTGTCCTTATTCCGCTTTTAAAACTTTTTTCATCTATTATTTCTTCATCCGCTAAAAGTGTTATTTTCACTTCATAAAGAGGCTGTTCTCCAAATCCATTTGGGTACCACAATTTAGGATTGTCTATAATCATTGAGCTTTTATCTTGCCCTTCTGAATTTTTACTCGCTTCTTCCCATATGAAATGTCTTTATGCATTATTTCTATTTTAGCTTCAAGATCTTTTTGCGTATAACTTTCAACTTCTGCATTTATTGCCACGTAAGCTTTGTTTTGCTCAATTTTTTCTGTATAGAAATATGGATTTTTAATCTCTGCATATTTTACTAAAGACAAGTATGCACCTCTCCATAAACCAACTTGAACTATCCTTGGTCCCCAATCCCAACCATAAGAATATTGAGCTTTCCTTACATAAGGCCTACCACTTTCTCCTGACCATTCAAGTTTCACAGGACTTGTTTGTTCCATAGCTTTTATAGTTTTTGTTATGGAATCAAAGTGCACTTCCAATACATTATTTCCATCTTTTACTATGTCTTTAATATCAAATTCATAAGGTATAAACATATTTTGTACTTTTCCTAAATGTATCCCATTTAAGTATATATCAGCAAAAGTATCTATTCCTTCAAAAACTAATTTTATTGCGTCATATTCATTTTTGTTTTTTGCATTAAAATCAAATTCTTTTTTGTATACCCATTCTTTTTCTTCTAATTTGTGAAATTTTATCTCATTCATTCGATAATAAGGATCTTCTATTTTCCCTAGTCTTATTAAATCTAGCTGAACACATCCTGGAACTTCTCCTTCATACCACTCGCTAGCATTTGACTCTCTAAAATGCCATACTCCATTTAAAGAAATACGTTTTTCCATAATTAAATCACCTTTTTTAAATTTTCTTGCCTTACCATTTTTACTGTAATTTAATTTCTATTTTTAATCAAAGTTTTACACAAGCAACATAATGGTCTTCCTCTACTAATTTAAGTGTAGGTTTAAAGCAACTTGTATCTGCTATAGGGCATCTATCTATATACTTACATAGTCCCTCTTTCCATATAGCCTGCTTTTTGTCCGAATCTTCAATATCAATTCTGTCAGTTTCCCATTTTCTATCTAATTGTGGTATTGAGTCTAATAGCATCTGTGTATAAGGATGTCTCGGATTAGAAAAGACTTTTTCTATTGAGCCCATCTCTACAATTGACCCTCTATATAAAACCACTATCTTATCGCTTATATAATACGCCTGCGAAAGGTCATGGGTAATAAACATTATAGCAGCTCCTATTTCTTTTAAACTAAGCAATGCTTCTAAAACATCTACACGAGTTGAAGCATCTAACATACTGGTAATTTCATCTGCTACTAATACCTCTACATCCATCAGTAACGCTCTTGCTATTAATAATCTTTGAAGCTGTCCTCCACTCAATTGGTGTATATACTTGTTTAATACATCTCCAGCATTCAGTCCCACTTTCTTTAATACATTTTCTACTCTATCATTCCATTCTGATGCAGGCACTTCTTTTTTAAAGGATTGTCTTACTAATTTAAATACTCTATTTACTTTAAATATTGGATTAAAAGAGGAAAAAGGGTCTTGAAAAATTCCTTGTACTCGTGAGTAAAACTCTTTATTGTTTGATAAGTTCCAAATATCCTTATCCTCAAGTAAAATTTGGCCACCACTTGGTTTTAGCAATTTTAACATCATTTTACCTATTGTAGACTTTCCACTGCCACTTTCACCTACTAAAGCTAAAATCTCTCCTTTGCCTATTTCAAAGTTTACATCATCTACTGCTGTTATTGTATTTTTGCTAAATAAAAACCCCGAATTGAAAATCTTTGTAAGATTTTTGGCTTTGATCATAAGTCTTTCACCTTCCAACAAGCCACAAAGCGGCCTTTATTGATTTCTTTAAGTGGTGGCTCTTCTAAACAACTTTCATCTGCAAATGGGCATCTATCTTTAAATCGGCATCCTGCTGGAGGATTTATGAGATTAGGAGGATGACCAGGGATACCCTCTAATTTTTCTTTTGTATGACGTATTCCTGCATTAGGCAATGATTTAATCAGAGCTTTTGTATAGGGATGCAAAGGATTCGCTATTATTTCTTCTGTCGGACCAATTTCCGCCACTTTCCCTGCATACATTATAACTATCCTATCCGCTATTTGATATAAGACTGCTATATCATGGGTAATAAATATTATTGAGTTTACTATCTCCCTATCTCTAAACTCTTTAAACATCAGTGAGACTGCTTTCTGAGAAGATACATCAAGGGCTGATGTGACTTCGTCTGCTATTAAAAGGTCTGGATTTAATAAAGTTGATATTACTAATACTAGTCTCTGTTTCATCCCACCTGATAGTTCAAAGGGATACATATTAAGAATGTCTTTTGAAAGTTTTACCATGTTTAAACGCTCATGTAGCCTTTTTTCTATTTCCTCATATTTTATTTTGTGTTGTCCCACTAAGTCCCTTATTATCCCCCTATTTTGCGGTGGGATTTAAAGCATCCATAGCATATTGGGGAATAAGAGAAATTTTTTTATAGCGATACCTCCTCATTTCAGTATTATTGTCTATTGGCAATTTTTCTCCGTTAATCTTTACCTCTCCTGATACATATTTCATTGGCGGCTTTAAAAGTATCAATGAATTACCCAGGGTTGATTTGCCACAGCCTGATTCTCCAGCTATACCCAATATTTCTTTGTCATTTATTGTAAAAGTTACATCATCTAATGCTTTGGCATCACCATGCAATGTTTTGTAATAAATTCGTAATCTTTCTATTTGTATCAAATTGGTCACTCCTCCCTCAGCCTTGGATTAAATATTTCGTCAAGACCTATATTGAGAAAATATAAGGAACTGACTATCATTGTGATTGCCAACCCTGGAGGAACAAACCACCACCACATTCCTAGTTGGATTGCGTTCCATAATACTGAGTACTGCATCATTAAGCCTAATGAAATTCCCCTTGTTGGTCCCAATCCTATAAAATCCAATCCTACTGCTGCTAATATTGCTCCTGCAAACTGCAATATGAATACCATTACTACATAAGACATCATGTTTGGCGCTATTTCTTCTAAAACTATTTTTAATGGTCTCAATGCTGTTATTTTAGCTAAATTCACAAACTCTCTTGACCTTAAAGAAAGTGTTTGGGCGCGTACAGCCCTTGCTGTCCATGGCCATGCTGTCAAACCTATTATCACGCTTTGTATCCCTATTCCTCTATAGGGTAAATAGGCTGCTATGATTATGAGTAAAGCTAATGTAGGTATTACTATTAATATGTTCGTCAACATCATTAAAAGGTCGTCTAATAATCCGCCTTTGTATCCTGCTATAAAACCAATTAAAAGCCCTATTATTGTGGCAAGTCCTCCTCCAAATAACCCAATAAAAAATGTCGACCTAAGTCCGTATACAAACTGGGTAAAGACATCTTGCCCAAAGGTTGTTGTCCCTAACCAGTTTTCTCTGCTTGGAGGAAGATTGCTCATACTGACATACTCCAATGGGTCTTTATAGTAAGAAATATAAGGTCCAATTATAGCCAATATCAGAAAAAATAGTAATATTGTCAAGCCTATCTTAAATTTCGTGTTTTTAAACGCAAAATATATAAACTCTTTCATACATTTTCTCCTCCAAGTCCTAGTCTAATTCTTGGATCAACAATCATGTAGAGTATATCAACTAAGAAATTCGCAAGTAATACCCCTATGATTATAAACAAGAAGACTCCTTGTACCAAAAAATAATCCTGATTTAATATACCTTGCAATAACATATATCCCATTCCTGGATAAGAAAATACTACTTCTGTTGCTATGGACCCTGCTACGATTGTACCTAATTGCAACGCTAAACCTGTAATCTGTGGAAGTATAGCATTTTTAAAGGCATATCTTCTAATAAGCCCTTCTGATGCTCCTAAAGCTTCTAAATATCTTGAATAATTGGCTTCAAGTTCATATATTATCAAATTTCTCATACCTATCGCCCAACCACCAATTTGCACTATAAAGAGAGACAAGAAAGGCAATATCCAATGTCTTAAAAAGTCCACTACAAATTGCCATGACCAATTCGGTCTCATACTAAAACTATAAGCTCCTGCAATAGGGAAAATCCCAAGAACAACTCCTAATGCCCATGCTAATAGTATTCCTAACCACATGTATGGTATAGATGTAATTATATAAAAAATTGGTAACATTCTGGAATCTAAGCTTCTATGTCTCGCTGCTACTGCTCCTATATAGTTCCCTACTATCCAACTTAGTAAAATTGATGGCAATAACACTACTAATGTGTAAGGTATAGCTTGTGCTATAACATCTAGAACCGGTTTAGGATACATATAAATGCTAATTCCTAAATCACCTTTAAACAATGCTATCCAAAAGTTAAGGTATTGTTTCCATAAAGGTAGATCTAAGCCAAAAGCTTTGATTAGATACCCATACATTACTTTTGCTGACTCTGGTAGCCCCGAAAATCTTGAAACTAATACAAGAATGGGGTCCCCAGGCATAAACCTGGGGATTAGCCAGTCAATAGTTACTGCAAAAAAGAAAGTCAAAATGTAAATGTACAACTTCTTTATTAAATACCGTAACATTTATATACCCCCATTTATTATTGCGAAGCTTTCGGTTTTATCTTCATCAACATCATTGTCCCACCTGTTTGCCATCTGCCACCCCAAGTAACTGGATAAGCATATGGGTCATGTTCTGTTGGCCAATTCTCCCATGCTGCATTTGATGCTTGGAACCAGAGACCATTGTACCAAAGTGGTATAGCTGGCATATTCTTTAAGAAAATCTCTTCAAGTTGTGCAGCTGCTTGCTTGGCTTCTGGACTTCCTAGCTTTGTTTGGTTAAATTTTGCTATTAAGTCTTGTAATCCTGGCACATCAAAGCGCCCAAAGTTTCCATTATTCTGAGGACCGTTTTCTTGAACTTTGTTAAATAGCCAATTATACAAAGTCCATGGAGTTGACGTGACTTGGCTGCCAAAGTTATTAAATGATAAATCAAATGTTCCTTTCGTTAAATCCTCATAATATTTACTATAATCTGGAAATTTAGCTTCCGCATCGATTCCTACTGCCTTTAATTGATCTGCAACAATTTTAGCTGCTTCCATCCAATCTGTCCAACCATATGGCACACTAATCTCTAACTTAAATCTTTTTCCATCGGGTGCTGTCCTTACTCCATCACTTCCTAATTTAAATCCTGCTGCATCCAAAATTGATTTCGCTTTTTCTGGATCATAGGTATAGCCATATTTATTAACTACATTTTTATCATAATATTCTTCCCAAGCCTTAGCCGGTACAAATCCTAATGGATTTGCTGGTTCTACTTGGTTTTCATATACTTTTTCTGCTATTACCTTAGGATTGATTGCATATGCCATTGCTCGCCTTAATTCAACATTGTTTAATGGAGATTTAGTGGTATTGATAAACATAAACACAGTATTATCTGGAATCATATATGGCGGATTATCATAAAAAGTCGTTATACCGTAGTTAGCTTTCAAAGTCTTTATACCTGGAAGGAAAAAGTTACTTAAATCTAATTCACCTTTCATTAGCATTCCCAATGCAACGTTGTTACTAGGCACAATTAAATAAACTATTCTCTTTGGTGCTGGGGTCATATTCATTGCTTTTATGCCCCACCAGTTGTCATTCCTCTTGTAGACCATACGATCATTGCTATAAGTGTCAAATAAATAGGGTCCTGAACCTATAGCCTTCTCGTTTGCACCATTTAATATATCATCCTTAGATTTGTCTGCCCAAATGTGCTTTGGAATTATTGGTATCTGATACAAGTTATATGCCCATTCATGATAGTTTACAGTTGAGAACTTAAATATTACTGTTTTGTTGTCCGGTGTCTCTATAGATTGCAACCATTGCCACATCGGGCTATGATAAATCTCTGAATATTGCTTTGCTATTTCAAATGTAAATTTTACGTCCTCTGATGTTAAAGGTTTTCCATCTTGCCATGTGAGCCCATCTCTTAAAGTGATTTGATAAGTACTATCAGAGGTCCATTCACCTTTCTCTGCTAACCATGGTATGAATTCGTTTTTAAGTGGGTCATAGTTGAATAGTGTTTCATAAATTAATCCAACTGTACCTGTTACAGCATTCCATGGTGTTAGCGGATTCCAGTTGCTGGGCGGGCTCCATAATCCACCTCCAAAGTATACTGTTTCGTTTCTTTGATATGTTGTCTCCTGTGCAACTTGCTGTGTATTTGCATTTTGCTGGTTCGATTTATCGCTTGTTTCTTGACTCTTTTGTCCACAGCCTGCTAATGCGCCCATTATTAGCATTAACACTAATAATAGACTTAACAGCCTTCTCATCCTAAAAATCCCCCTTTTTGGTTTGTTGTTTCCTTTTATTTTAAAAAATTTTATTTTACTCCTCATATTCCCCCTTTCTTTGAATTTTTTAAAACAAAAGGCCTCTCAGCCTCTTGTTTTAGGCTATCGTAAAATTGGTTTTGTATTAAATTTATAAAAACGTGTTTATTATTTGATGGATTCTTTAATATTCTACATTCTAATATCACGCATATCACTATTTAACACTACAAAAACTATATTCTAATATTTTCAAAAGAAATAAAGTTTTTAATGAACACGTTATTATTCACTTTAAAAATTTTTTACGTAATTTTTTTTACCGAACCACGAACAATTAGATTCGTGTTTAACCTAATATCCTCATATATTTTCTCTGGATTATTTATTCGATATACAAGTTGTTGAATAGCTTTTACGCCTAATTGTTGTTTAGGAACATTTATAGTAGTTAAAGGAGGATAAGAAATCGCTCCCATCTCAATATTATCAAAGCCAATCACAGAAACGTCTTCAGGAACTTTTATATTTAATTCAGACAAAGACCTCATAAATGCCAATGCAATTTTATCATTGGCACATATCCAAGCGGTTGGAAAATCAGTATCATTTACATTTATTTTCTTTTTAAAATAATCCATGTCTTCTAAAAAATTTGGCCCTTTTAAATTTATATCAAGCCACACAAATTTTTCGTCGATTTGTATCTTAAATTCTTCCATATACATAATATACGCTTGATAACGTTTTTTAAAACTATATGACCATTCGTTATTACCAATAAATCCTATTTTTTTATGCCCATTTTGAATTAAGTAATTTATTGCATCATAAATCCCTTTTTCATTCGCCGAATTGATATAGTCATTTTTCTTATTGTTACTTAACACGTGTTTACAAATATTCATAAATAAAGGCGTAATGTCTTTATTTCATAGTTAGTGCATATTTATCATTTATTTTTTCTCTTTGCATTTCAATTCTTTTACAGGATTCTCTTTCTACAAGTTTTACAGGAACAACAAATTTAGCTGTAATAGCTATTTCTTCTTCAATAGACTTAATCAAATTTTCTACCGCCAATTCCGCCATTTGCAATAAAGACGCACTCATTGTTGTTAAAGCAGGTTTTAAATAACGAGATATTGTAATATCATCAAATCCGATTATAGAAACATCTTCAGGTACTTTAAATCCCATCTCTTCTAAAGCATGCATAGCTCCTATAGCCATTTGATCGTTTGATGCAAAAATTGCAGTCGGTTTTGCTTTTTTAAATAATTTATATGCAGCTTTATAACCGCTTTCTTCAACAAAATCTCCTTTTACAATTAAATTATTTTTAAAGGGAATTCCTGCTTCTTTCAATGCTTTTTTATATCCTTCTAATCTTGCAAATCCAGAAAGTTTTTCCATATCACCTGTTATATGAGCAATTTCCGTATGCCCTAAATTGATTAGATATTTTGTCGCTTCATACGCACCATTTACATTATCCATGTTCACTATAATGCTTTTGTTAAAAGCGTCATCTTCATCTTCCCTAATTTCCTGGTCGATTACAGCAGTCTTCAATCCAGCCTCAATTAAATTTTTTATATCTGGATCATCATTTTTTACTCCAATAAAGATTGCCCCATTTATAGTCTTGTTATAAAAGACTTCTCTTATTTTCTTATAATCTCTTGTTTTGTAAACAGTTATCACAAGCACGTTATAGCCTAATTGATTCGCAAAATCAATAACCGCCGTCGTAAAAGGCCCAAAGTAAACATTATCATACACCTTATGAATATCACTATTTTTCTTTAAATCAACTATCACCAATCCAATAGTTTTTGAACTTTTTCCTCTAAGCATCCTTGCTGAAGCGTGAGGAACATAATTATATTCCCTGATAACTTTTAAGACCTTTTCTTTAGTCTCAGGCGGAACATTCGGATAATTATTTATTACTCTTGAAACTGTACTACGTGAAACACCTGCAATCCTTGCAATATCCTTGCTATTCATGCACCTTACTCCTTATTAAGAGATAATTATAAATTCGTGTTTCTCTAATTATAATACAAATTTCCTTATATTTCAACAAAAGAAGCCCTCACCTGCTACAAAAAATTATTTTATTCTGTTCTCTATTTTTCAAGTCATATCTCGGTATTACGCCTGTACTTTTTTTAAATCTTACCATGCAAAGAAGTGCCATATTTTTTAACACTATATTATGCTATTATTTTTAAAAGCAATATGTTATTAAGAATCTTTATAACACAATCTTATAAACACGTGTTTACGGAATTATTATATAATATAACATTTACAAAAGTCAATATGACTTTTGATTTTCTTTTTGTTTTCAAATTATCAGACATCTTACAACAGCCTGAAGGTCGAACTTTAGTTTTGTCGCTTTGGAACATCGGAGCGACGATGCAAAATATCTCCTTTGAAAATTTTTTAACTTTGTCAACAAACTGAGGGATAGTACATACTATCCCCTTGAATACTCAAAAACTTCAGTATATTCACTCATAAAAATGTCAATAGGTAAAACCCAATATCCGTCATTATAGTCAATATCAATACCTGTAATTTTATAATATCCTCTCCAAGGAACCAATGAACAATACCAAACTTTTGAGTTGCTTTTATGAGCACTCCAATAATATCTCTCTCCTATATGTTTTGCTATTTCATCGACAACTGCAATTCTTTGTTGTAAAGTGGTATTGGGCACATAAAGTCCCCATGCTTCTCCAAAGTTTTCATGATAAAATCGAATAGACTCGTATATTACTCCTTTATTTGGTTCTGCAGTGAGTAAGCATTCATCATCAACGCTCCCATGATATCTTCTGCTATCGAATATAGCAGCATGTCTAATAGCACCTTGTATGTGAAATCCCGGGCTTGTGGCTAAAACAATATCGCCTATAGTAAAATTTTCAAAAGAGATATTGTTGCGATAGACTTCTTTTTTTCTTTTGGAAGAAATGTTTATCCCAAATGCTTCTTCATAATATACGTTTTTTAACAGTTCATAAAGGCTGATTTTATATCTTTTCTCTTCAAACTTTTCCTCATAGGGTTTTGACATCATTATGTGGTCTCCAATTTTCAAAAATCTATTATAAAAAGTTTTTTTGGGTATTGTGTTTTTCCTTTTAATTGCCTCTTTTTGATAGAATTCTATAATGTCAATTCCTTTATATTTTTTTGTTCTATTTTCCTCCCACATATATGCATCATCTCCATGATACATATATGTGGTTAATCCCTTTTATTTGTGCATGTCTTACTTTAATGATTTGTTATATCAAAAATCATTTTCACTGCATACAACAAAGTGACAGAAATCAATATAGCCTTATAAGCCGAGCTCCATTTTTTATAGCCAGCTTTGTCCCCAATCTTGCCCCCAGTATCATTGCTAACGCCATGGGAATTGCAATAGAATACAATATCTTACCATGTAACGCAAACATAATTAGTGAAGTTATATTGCTTACAAAATTCAGTATTTTCCCATTTCCTGCACTTATTTTAAAATCATAATTCAAAAGTGTTAAGAATAAAAAAATGTAAAATGAACCTGTTCCCGGTCCAAAAAAGCCATCATAAAAGCCAAGAACTATAGAAATTATAAGGCCTATTGCAATAGTCTTTTTATTAACGCCTTCAAATTTGTTTTCATTGCCTATATTTTTAACAAACAAGGTATATATTGCAACAAACATCATTAGAATAATTATAATTATCCTTAATTGCGAGCTATCTAACAAAAGTACAGTTTTGACTCCAAGAATTGCACCTAATAAAGTCCCAAATACTAAGTATTTTAACAAATCTCCATCATACACTCTATACTTTATAAAAGTTAAAGAACTAGTAAAAGAAGCACAAGAAGCAGCAAATTTGTTAGTTCCAAGCGCAAAAGCTGGAGGTACTCCAAGTACTAAAAGCCCTGGAAGCTTATTATACCGCCTCCACCCGCTATAGAATCAATAAAAGCAGCTGCAAATCCTATACCGCAAAGTGCTACAATATATTCAATTGACAACGTTACCACCTCAATGTAAATAAAATGCTTCTCAATTTATAATAGCATCTCTTTTACATTTTGTCACTTATCTTCTAAAAGTCATGCTAAAATTGCTGCAAGACTCAGGCTGCAGACAAGGTTCTTTCAATAAGTCTCCGCTTTCATGCGCAAAGTGCATTTCGAAGTATCTTAGTGTGTCCCCTCTCTTAAAATAAGCCTTGGGCACACTCAGATACTTGAGCTTTAACTGAAGCATAAAAAGGAGGAAACTTTTAATGCAATAAAAGGTTTGTCTTCAATTTGCATATGTCTTTGCTATATTTAATAAAAACTCTTTTATTTCTTCATACTTTTCCATTTTAAACACTGCTTCCCTCAGTTTAGCACTTCCATATAATCCCTTTAAATACCAAGCAATATGTTTTCTCATTTCAAGAATACCTGTACGTTCACCTTTGTATTCTATCATCATTTCCAAATGCCTGATAATCACTTCTATTTTTTCTTGTATTGTCGGCTCAGGAAGTAATTCTCCGGTATTTAAAAAATGTACAGTTCTTTTAAATATCCAGGGATTGCCCTGCGCCCCTCGTCCTATTAAAATTGCATCACATCCCGTTTCCTCCAACATTCTTTTTGCATCTTGTGGTGTAAATATATCGCCATTGCCCATAACAGGTATTTTTACGCTTTCTTTAACTTTTTTTATTATACTCCAGTCTGCTTTTCCAGAATAAAATTGTTCTCTCGTCCTTCCATGTACTGCTATTGCTTTAACGCCAACCTTTTCAGCAATTTGTGCTATTTCTACTGCATTTACATGATTATCATCCCACCCTTTTCTTATTTTAACTGTCACAGGTTTATTTGATGCTTTCACAACAGATTCCATTACTTTTTCTGCTAATTCTGGTTTTAGCATGAGTGCCGCTCCATCACCATTTTTAACTATTTTAGGGGTAGGACATCCCATGTTTATATCGAGAATTAAAGCTTTGCTGTCATTTAGCCTTTTTGCTATCTCCCCCATAATATCTGGATCAGAACCAAATATTTGAAGAGCCACCTTCTCTTCCTCATCAATATCTGTCAACACTTTTGTATTTTCACTGCCATAATAAAGGCCTTTGGCACTAACCATTTCTGTGTATGCAAGGCCACAACCCATTTCTTGACAAATTAACCTAAAAGGTTTATCTGTAACACCTGCCATAGGAGATAAAAAAACATTATTTTTAAGAATTATATTACCTATTTTCAAAATTACTTCATCCTTTCGCTGTAAATCTCCTGTATATAATCCACTTACCTATATATTTTATCACATATTTTCTTCTCTTAACTGTCTTTGCAAAAAAGAAAAGCTGCGGTTTCCCACAGCTTTTCTCTTCTTTACCTCTTATTTAGTATATTTTGCGTATACATATCCAAATCCGCCATTATACTGTATCTGATACCATCCATTATATTCTCCAACTACTTTTAATTCTGTACCATATGGTACTGCTCCTATTTTCTTTGCATTTATAGAATTCCCTACTCTTACATTTAATCCGCTTTTAGCAGTGACTTTTACAGCTTTCAAAACAGTTACATTTGACGGATTTGGCGTTGCAGCAACGTATTTACCATAGATGTATCCTGTCTTGCCATTGTAGTCAATCTTGTACCATCCATTGACTTCTTCAAGCAATGTCACAACTTTTCCTGCAGGAAGTACTCCTATAATTTTGCTTGAAGTGCTTGTACCTGCCCTCACATTAAGCGCTGATGCAGTTACAATGCCATAGTTGTATACAGGTTGTGGTGCAGGTTGTGGTTGCGGTGTTGGTTGTGGCTGCGGTACTGGTGTTTCTTCTGTTACTGGAATAGTTGATACATACCAGTAATTTTCCACAGTTGGTGTAATTGTACCATGCTCTTGAATGTATCTGATCATCAAATTCCTTACCTGTCCGTCGTCGCCATAAGCTTTTGCAGAATCAAATACAATTTCTGGATTTGTTATTCCAGCAGCTTGCATAAATCCGCCGCCACCATTGAACCTGTAGTTATTTATTGCTACTGTGAATACATCATCGTCTTTGACAAGTTTACCATTTACTTTAAGGTTTTTAATCCTATGTCCTGCTGGTTGTGTTAAATCTATTACATAACTTGCACCGTACAATTGATCAAGATTGTAATCAGGTATATTCAAAGTAGGATCTTTTGTTATAGGATCATTTGGCGAAGAAACTTGTTTGTAATACCTTGCTGACCATTCTAGCCAGTCTTTTAATTGTTTTCCTGTCATCTTTATTCCATACAAGTAGTTTTCATATACATATACACCCATGATGTCTTGAATTGTTATATCGCCTTTCAATATCTTTGCTGAACTGCTAAGTGGTGCAGCAATTGACAGATCAGTTTTTGCATAATATTTTTGAACTTTGTTTATCAAATCCATTATAGCTGTCTCTTTTACTGTCTGTTCAGTACCTAAGAAGTCACCTGCTGCAACACCGATTTTTGTTCCTATATATTTAAGCGTTGCATCTTGATATGGTTGTGCCAGTTTAATGATGTCAGGATCTGCCTGTATAGAATCGTCCATTTTTACAGTCGTGCTCCATTTATCTCCTACTACCCATTTACCTTCTGCATTTTTGACAATGTCAAAGTATATTTGTGATACATATTCACCCCATTTACCAGGTTGTGTTATTATAACTGTATTTCCTGCAGGATTCGTATAAGTATGTTGTGGTATGTTAGCATGTGTATGCCCGGCAACTATTGCATCGATGCCATTTACTTGAGTTGCAACAGCAATCACCTGATTTTCTGGTATTGTATCCGTTGGCTTTTCTTCACCGGAATGCATAGTAACAACTACTATATCTGCTCCTGCTTCTCTCAACTTTGACACCCATTTATTAGCTTCTTCTACAAGGTCATTGAAGTGTAATCCTGCATAGTGGTCTTTATCTTCCCATGATGGTATAGTTTTAGTCGTAAGGCCTAATATACCCACTTTTACAGGTCCTTGTGGTGTATCAAATGTCTTAATGTAGTAAGGATCAACAAAGTTTGTTCCGCCATCTTTATAAGTATTTGCTGAAAGCACATGTATGCCTTCACTTCTCATGTCTTTTATAACTCTGTTTAAAACGTCAAGCCCATAATTGTATTCATGGTTGCCCAATGTCCAGGTGTCATATTTCATTGCTCCCATTACTTTTGCTAATGGATACTCTGTTTCAGTATCTATTTTGTTATAGTAGTAAGAAAGAGGTGTTCCTTGAATAGTATCTCCATTGTCTACTAATACCACATAAGGATACTGAGTTCTTACTTGTTTTATATATGTAGCTACTTTTGCAAGACCTCTATTAGCAGCTTTCGCATTGTTGTAGTCCCATGGGAATATATTGCCATGTATATCTGATGTAGCAAGTACTGTTACTAATATACTGTTACTTGTACCAGGTGCAATTCTATTGTCTATCTTTGAAGTAACAACTTTTTGCGCTTTGACTGCTTCTATAAATGCATCTCTTACAAGCTTGTAAGTATCCACATAAGTTTTTGCAACATCAGGATCTGTAAAACCTTTAAAGCCATCTCCGCCAGTGCCCATGAAATTGTTTGTTGCAACGAGATAAGTCTTATCCATTACTACTGGTGTTCCGTCAGATTTTTTCATGTCAAACACTCTGTGCATTGAAGGTTTCGTTGGATCATATTTAAAGGAAAGTCCTGCAACCTGTATGCCTTTTCCTCCATCTTGCACAGCCTGTTCAAGAATAGTTTTAATCTGGGCACCTGTCATTTTCATCGTAACTATTGTGTTGTCAAAAGGCATCAATTGATACATCATTCCAACAGTTATATCGCCTTTTGGAATATCAATCCTTAATCCACCATTATTGGCAAATCCAAAATCTGCTCCTACTACATCCTTTGTCACTTGTGCTGCCCAGTTACCTAAGAGAGAATCTCCATAAGGCTCAGCACTTTGAGTCCTTGTCAAATCTATTGCAGCTTGACCTATCACTTCGTTAAATATTGGTCCTACATCTTCAGAAGATTTATCGACAATGGCTTGTACTTCAGGATCCACTGCAGGATTTTGTGTAGAATACAAACCTGCAATGTCAATATATTGCATATCACCTGTTGTAACTGTGCCATCATCATTTAATGTAATCTTTAAATTGATAAATCCTTTGCCATAATTTGCAGCAACCCCCACAGGAATTCCATTAACTCTGGTAGTAACAATTGTATGGGTATGTCCACCGAATATAGCATCTACACCTTTAACTTGTTTTGCAAAGTCTATAAGATTACCTGTAGCATTACCTGACTTATCTTGATATGCACCCATATGTGCCAGTACAACAACAATTTGCGCGCCTTGGCTCCTCAGCTGCTTAGCTAGGTCATTCACAATAGGTACAGGATCTCTAAAATCTACATTTTGTATATATGCAGGCATTATTATATTTGGGAATTCTTTATTGTCTACGATGCCAATTATGCCGATTTTTACTCCATCTCTTTCAATAATTACATAGGGCTTTACATAACTCACAGGCTTCCCAGTTGTTTTATCATACACATTTGCTGCAAGAACGGGAATTGCTGAATCTTTAAGTGTAGCATTTTGCGTATCAATTACTGAATTAATACCCCAGTCATATTCGTGATTCCCAAGAGTTATTGCGTCAAAGCCAATGTTTTTCATCATGTCAATAACTGGCTGTCCTTTTAAGACGTTGGAAAGCGGCGTTCCTTGGAACATATCTCCGCCAGATAAAATTACAGTTCTGTCAGGATTTTGAGCTTTTATGTCTTTAATTTGTTTTGCCAAAACACCTGCTATTTGCTGCTTATAAATTGTCCCATCACTTAATTTACCATCGTTTTGTAAATAACCGTGAAAATCGGTGACTTCTATAAAGTCAAATGTTTTTGACGTTGCAGCAAAGGCTATCTGCGGTACCGCAGAGAAAAACATACTAAATACCATTATTGCTGCAACAAATATTGCAAGTATCCTTGACCTTGACCTAAACATTTACATCCTCCTTTTACTCGTATTTTTCTTAGAAAACAAATAGATTTTCAACGATCACCTCCATAAAAATTACAGGAAAAATTTTAGACATTTTAAGTATACCAGCGGAGTGTTAAATAGAAGTTAAACTATTATTAATTTTGTGTAAATTACAACACACATCAGATGTCAGACAAGTCTTAATATAATTATATAAAAGACTTTTTTGACCTTCAACAGCGATTTAGGGCAATATCACATGTTTATTTCCAATTTTACTCCCATTTGCTTTTTCTTTTATACGTTTACTTAATATTGTAGACATTTTTAACTTTATTATAATAAGCTTTCATTAAAAAAAAAAGAGAAAAGATGATATAGAATCCAATCTATATCATCTTTTCCTAAAAGTTTCTTTTAATTCTTTATACTTCTTTACAATTTCATGTAATAAATCACTATTTTCTTCTAAACCTGTAATTTTACTTATTGTTTTTTCTAAGCCGAAATTTTTAATGTCATCTTGAATTTTACAAGCCTGAGGGTCTTCCTTATAATCAAACAAAAACCCTGCAGCTATACCATATAGTATAAATTCAGGCGTAATTCCAATTTCATAACAAAGTTTGGCAGGCATCATTAACCGGTCATTTTCAGACAATTTCCTTGTTGGCTCTCTTCCCACTCTTACAACTTCGTCTTTTAAATAGGAGTTTTTGAACCTTTTTATTACTTTATTTGAATATTCTCTTAAATTATCAATTTTTATATTATGTTTCTTAGAAAGCGCGCTAGAAGCTTCCTCTTGCATTTTATAGACTATATTTCTTATAAAACCATCTTCAATCGCTTCATGTATATATTTATACCCTTTTAAGTATCCTAAATATGCAGTGGTAGCATGGGCTCCATTTAATAAAAATAATTTTCTCTCTATATAAGGTTCAAGGTCAGCGACAAGTTCCACCCCTTTGATATTTAAATCCCCAATAATTGCTTTTTTGTCAATATCCCATTCATAAAAATCTTCAACTGCTACATCTATTGGCAGTTCTTTCTTTATATCTACATTCGGTACTATCCTGTCCACAGCCGTATTAGGAAAACCAATTTTTTGATTTACGTACTCAATAAAATCTTTATCTTCTTTTTCCAATATACTATTTTTTAGTATATTTGTTGCAAACAGTGCATTTTCGCATGCCATTATATTCAAAGGTTTATCAATGTTAGCTTTTCTTATCTTTAAATAATTTCTTAATTTTTCCCCTATGCTCTTAAGATTATTAGCTCCTACTGAAGTCGTAATTATATCTGCATCTACAATAGCCTTGGATAGATTTTCTTCATCTTCGATATGAATAGCTTTGATGTTTTTTACTTCTTCCTTTTCCACATTATCTTTTAAAATAATCACATTATATCTTTTATAATTATTTATGCTTTCTACTAATTCTTTTGATATATCAACAAAAGTTATTTCATATCCAGACTTATACAACAAATATCCTATAAATCCTCTGCCTATATTCCCTGCTCCAAAATGAACCGCTTTTAACATATTATTCATCACCTTTTTGAAGTATTTCTATTATTTCTTGTTTTGTCCTTGCCTTTTTCAATTTCTCGACATTTTCTTCATACTGGCAGGTAAGAGCTATTTTTGATAATATCTCTAAATGTTCATCTCCCTTGCCTGCAATTCCTATGACAATATAGGCAATATTTCCATCTCCAAAATCTACTCCTTTAGGATATTGCGCTATAACTATTCCAGATTTTTTTATATATTTTACATACTCAGAAACACCGTGAGGAATAGCAATACCATTACCTATATAAGTTGTTACATCTTCTTCTCTTTTTTTCATACCTTCTATATATTCTTTTTCGACATAGCCATTTTTAAAAAGCAAATTCCCTACTCTTTCAATAGCTTGTATTTTAGATTCTGATGGTACATTTAATACGATATTATTTTCGTTTAGTATTTCTTTATTCATCTTCCAAAGCCTCCTGTGTATCATTTAGTATTGTAACTAAGCTATTTCTAATATCTTTGATATCGCCAAGCCTCAATATTTCATTAAAAGCTTTATCCTCAATCAACGAAATACTTATTTTACCTAACATCTCTAATATTTCACTGCTTTCTGCTTTCCTTGCTAACATCACAAGAAAAGTGTCTACTTCTTCATAAGAAAAACCAGCACTTTTCATCTTTAATGGAGTTTTTAGTTTATAGACGCCGACAAAAGGCATTACCATTTTGTCACTTCTTGTATGAATTAAAGCAATGTGGGTGTTTGGTATGACAACATTGCCCATGGCTTCCCTTTTAAAGATTAGCTCTTCTATTTCTTTTGCATCTTCAGTAAGCATTAAATCATATAAATCTTTTGCAATGAATTTTATTAAATCTGCAATAGTTTTTGCTTCCACGTATTTCAATTGCAAATTTCGAAGTATTTCATCTGCTATTTCAAAATTTCGTCTCCTTTCCACCATCGGCAAATTCCCTGTCAATTCTCTTTCTTTCTTGACTACATATTTCTCTATAAACTCTTCTACCTTTTTAATATCTTCTTCTGGCAAAAAAGGCGATACTACAATTACATTATCTTTTAAATCTTCAAGCTTTACTGTAGAAATTATTAGGTCATAGTCATCACTCTTTTTCTTATACTCCCATATTGCCCCAATGTCAATAGCATCAATTTCTCTAAAAAGAGTTTTTAATTTAGCTGATAATATTCTCGCCGTGCCAATCCCATTCGGACATATAACAAAAACTCTCAATTTTTTTGATAAAGCTTGCTGTCTTTCAATTGCAGCTCCAATATGCATTGTAATATATCCAATCTCTTCTTCAGGTATCATGAGATTATATTTAGAAAAAATTAACTTGCAAGCTTTATTTACTGCTTTAAACAAATCACCATAGTAATTTTTAATTTCTTCTACTAATGGATTGGTAGTCTGAAGTCCCATTGTCAATCTATAAAGGCAGGTTCAAAATGCTGTGACAGTCCTACAATAAGTTGTTCGTCGCAATTTATCTTTATATTTAAAAGCCGAGAAACTTCTTCCACAACCTCTTTTGATAAATCTTGTAAAGAAATGCCAAGTTCTTCAAATCTATTTTGTTTATAGACGTATTTTTTGGGACTTAAATGAATAGCCAAATATGCCAATTCAGCATCTGGCAAATATATTTCATTTTCTTTCAATATTTTTTCTACATCTTTCATGAAAATAAATTCATTAGAAAGCAAAATGTCCTTTACAAATTCATCGTTAAGCTGTATTGGCTTGTCTATTTTTGTTCTGTAAATAGAAACAAGTAAATGTACAAACATCCCAAAGTAATTTAAGTCGGATAAGTGACCATGTATAACATTCTTAATTTGTTGTGCAATTCTTTTCACTAATTGAACTAACTCATTGTCAAAAACTGTACTAAAAAATGTGTATACATATTTGTCTTTTTCATTATTATAGACAAAAGCTAAAAGTTCTTCTATGGGTTTATAGTTATAAAACAGCTCCACAATTGCACTTCTTTTATCTAATTCACTTCCTTCTACTTTAATCCCATAACCTCTTCTTCTGATAAGAGATAAATTTCTCATTTTCAGCCATTCTTCTATTTTGTCTAGATAGAGACTTATAGTTCCTTCTACAACATTAAATTGATAACTAAAATAAGCAGCTTTTATGGGTTCCTTTGAAAGTAACAATTGTATTGTCATCAATATTTGTCTTTGCTCTGGAGTTAAAAGCCATTGGAGAGGAATGGCGCCTAAAGAAGCATGGATTTTATCTAACGCTTCTTCCTCTCCTTTTAAAATGATTTGTCCATTGTCCTCTATAATAACAGCTTTATATTTTTTTAAATTATTGTTTATAGAGGCTATTTCTCTCATAATAGTTCTTCCACTTACATCCATAAGCTTGGAAAGGTCCTCTATATTAGAAGGACCTTTCTCTATCAAAGTTTTTAATATAAATTTTTGTCTTACAGTTAGATCTTCCATACCCTTCACCATAAATTTTTATTTTATTTTTTAAGGTTCTTTACAAATTCATCATAGACTGTATTGTCTAAAAAGTTTTTGACCGTTACAATTTTAGCATTTGGCACAACTTGAGAAGCTCTTTCTGCAAGGTTTTCCTGTGTAAATACAACATCGGCCTCTTTTGGTATTTGATTTACAGCAGAATGCTTAACTACAATATCCAATCCTGCTTCTTTTAATTTTTTCTTTAAAATAGTTTCTCCCATCGCTGACGAACCCATACCAGCATCGCAAGCAAAAACAATCATTTTAGGCATACCTTCTATTTTCTGTACACTAGGCTTTACTTCTTCAACTTTTTGTCCTTTGCTTTGCGCTTTGAGTCCGCTGACTACTGAACGTGCAAATGTCATACTTTCGGCAGACATGCTCTCTTCACTAGCTCTCTTAACAATCACTGATGCTATAAGGAAAGATACAACTGCTCCAACTGTAATACCTGCAAGTACAGGAAGTAATCCGCCTTTTGGTGACATAGCTATTTCTGCAAATATACTACCAGGTGAAGGCGTAGCTACCAAGCCCGCTTTTGTCAAAACAAATGTCGCATCTGCAGCCATTCCACCGCCTATAACTGCCAAGAGTAGTAATGGATTCATCAAAACGTAGGGGAAATATATTTCATGTATTCCGCCAAAGAAGTGTATTATGATAGCACCTGGAGCTGATTGTTTTGCATCGCCTTTTCCAAAAAGCCAATATGCCAGTAAAACCCCCAATCCCGGACCTGGATTTGTTTCCAGCAAGAAGAATATTGACTTTCCAAACTCTTTAACTTCTGCTACTCCAAGAGGAGCCAGTATGCCGTGGTTAATAGCATTATTTAAAAATAAAATTTTACCCGGTTCTATAAAAATCGCTATTAAAGGTAATAAGCCTTTATTTGTAACCCATTGAGCTGCTGCACCCAATCCTACTGAAATTCCATTTACCACTGGTTCAATGAAAAGAAATGCTAAAATTGCTAATAAACCACCTAAAATACCTGCTGAGAAATTGTTGACAAGCATTTCAAAACCTGCTGGGATTTTTCCCTCTACAAGCTCGTCAAATTTTTTAATGACATAACCTCCTAAAGGACCCATCAGCATAGCACCTAGGAACATCGGTATAGATGAACCGATTATGATACCAGCTGTTGCAATGGCACCAACTACTCCACCCCTTACATCGTATACAAGTTTACCACCTGTATAACCAATTAAAATTGGCAAAAGATACGTTATCATAGGTCCAACAAGTTTAGCCAAATGTTCATTTGGAATCCACCCTGTTGGAATAAAGAAAGCAGTAATAAGTCCCCATGCTATGAAAGCACCAATGTTAGGTATTACCATGCCAGCCAAGAAGCCACCAAGCCTTTGCAACTTCGCTTTCACACTTCCGCCGCTAGTTATGAGAGCATTAGTGTTTTGCATAAGTTTTACCTCCTTTTCGCATTTAATCTTCTATAATTATTGTAAACCTCAATATGTATTTATGCAATTTAAAGAAAATCAGTTTTGTCATTCGTTTTCTTTGACAAAATTGAAGATAAAAAAATAACCGGTAAAAAACCGGTTAAACTAGTTTATTTATAATACTGCGGCAAATAATCTTTATTCTGTTCAATTATATCATCAAGTATTTTTTTGGCAATCGTCGCAGAAGGTACAAGCGGATGTACTGACAATGCCTGTAAAGCCGTATAATAGTCGCCTTTTACCCCTGCTTCTATAGTAAGTTCTTCATAAGCTTTCACTGCTTGCACTAAACCTCTTATTTTTGTCGAAACGTGTCCAATATTTATCGGATGTGCACCATTTCTATTTTGTTATAAATGGTTTTTAGCACATACTAAAAAGATGTAATTTCTTGCTTTTCGCATTTATTAACATATCCGGCTGGACATTATGGATGAAGTAGCTTCACCTCTTATACAATCTTTATCAAAACCATTAAAAATGGCATTATAATAACACTAAATATTGTTGTGTATGTAATCATGCTTGTCGCAAATTCGTAATCTGCGCCATAAACTCTTGCTATTATTGCTGAGATTACCATAACGGGCATTGCAGACATTATTATAAAGACATCTCTCATAAGTTTTGGAATTGGTATAAATAAATCTAATATCCATACCAAAGCAGGAGTTACCAAAAATCTTCCAATAAAAACCATAAAAGCATCTTTATCAAGTTTAAATTTGTCAAAACTCATCTCGTAAATAGTTATACCAACATAAAATATTGAAAGGGGTGTTGTAAGTCTCCCAATCATTTCGAAGCTGTTAAAAATAAATTTTGGAAGTTTAATATTTGCGAAAACAAAAATTACACCTATGATAAAACCAAGAAGAGAAGGATTAAATATTTTTTTTAGCATATCTGAAGTGAATATTTTTTGGCCTTTGCCATTTATGTCGCAAGAAATGCCATATACACCCAGAGTCCACCAAATTGTAGTATTTGCCATGTAATATAAAAGAGTATATGGCGTTGCAGCTTCTCCAAAAAGAGCTTGAGACATCGGAAGCCCCACAAATATAGCATTTGATAGTGAAAATATCGCTGTAAATACTCCTTTTCTTCCTCTTTTGACTTTAAAAATTTCAGCCAGTATGTAAGCAATCAAGTAGGATATCAATATTGACAAAAAAGATATCAAAAGTCCTCTTCCTGAGCGTTCTAATTGCTTTTTTGTAAAAGTTGATGTTATATTTACTATCATAGAAAGTGGCAAAGTGATATTGACAACAAGCTTAGCAAATAAATCTGATATTGTTTTATCAAACCATCCTACTTTTGCTAAGTAATAGCCAAGGGCTAACATAAATACAATTGTAAGTACCCCTTGCACTGATGATAGAAAAGTCTGCATTAAACTGCCTCCCTAGAGTGAATAAGTTATGTCAGATATACCCCAATTTTAAGATCTTTCAAACCTTATAATATAATACTTGATACAAAAAGATTTGAAAAAAAGAAGGATTCCCTCCTACTGTTGAAGATAACAATCGTCGAAAAATACCACCAAAAAGTCTCAAAGGAGGGAATACTTTAATTTACAAATTCGACCCGTACAGTACTTCCATAATAATTAATTCCAATAAACTTGTCCCATCCCAAAGTTAATCCTAATATGCTCTAATCATTAGATTCATACTTTCTTTGTGTTATAGGTTTATTATATAACTTTCATACTAATTGTTATGGTCCAGTTTTTTATATTGTAGTAAAAACATATGTTTTGCTCAATCATATCACAAAGTATTTTTAACAATCGTCACAAAAGAAACTTTTTTCTTTTTTTCAACTGCGACAGTTTAACTATAACCTCTCACCATTTGTAGCTATAACATCTTTATACCAATAAAAACTTTTCTTTTTAATTCTTCTTAAGTCTTTTAAATCAAATTCATCTCTGTTGACATATATAAAACCATAACGCTTGCTAAATCCTTGGTGTGTACTGACAAGGTCAATAGCTGACCAAGGACAATATCCTATTAAATTCACTCCATCAGAAATAGCCAACCGTGCTTGTTCTATATGCTTACGTAAGAATTCAATCCGATAATCATCGTTAATAATATCACCTTCTTCTAGCTTGTCATAAGCTCCTAAACCATTTTCAGTTACCAACAATGGAAGATGGTATCTGTCATTTAATTCGCGTAATGTAATGCGGAAACCTATCGGATCGATTTCCCAGCCAAATTGTGTCTTTTCCAAATATGGGTTTGCAACTCCCCGGTAAAAACCGGGTTCTCCAATAGTAATTTGCTGGTCTCCGATAGAATTTTCAGCAGAATCATTACTGCTATTTTGCGCTACTGTCACCGTTGAGTAATAATTAAAGGCAATAAAATCTGGTTTTGCAGATTCTAATATTTCCATATCACCTTCTTGAATAGTTGGTGTACATCCTTCTTCCTCCATATAGCTCCATGCAACACTATTATAACGCCCAAATACTGGCATGTCCAAATATAACCAATTTCGAATTGATGAAAAATTTTGTGCTGCTAAGATATCTTCTGGTTTGGAAGAGGCTGGATAAACATAAGCAATATTCGGCGCTGGCCCAATTTTCGCATTTGGACACATTTCGTGACATAAATTTATTGCTTTTGCTTGAGCCAAAAACATATGATGATTTTGTTGGTATAATTCTTTTTGAGGATTTTTCATATTAGGATCTAGAGTGCCAATGGCTGAACCGTGCAAAATCATCATATTCTGTTCATTAATAGTTAACCAGTACTTTACTCGATCTCCAAAGTATTTAAATAATGTTCTAGCATAATTTTCAAATGCATCGATAGTTTCTCTATTTGACCATCCTCCCTTTTGTTGCAAAGCATAAGGTAAATCAAAATGATACATGGTAACGATAGGTTCGATATTATAGGACAGCAATTCATTTATAAGATTATTATAAAAATCAATGCCTTTTTGATTGATCTCCCCTGTTCCATTTGGATAAATGCGCGTCCAAGCGATAGAAAATCGATAGGCTTTTAATCCCATTTCTGCGAATAATGCAATATCTTCTTTGTAACGATGGTAATGATCACTTGCTACTTTGAAATCCGATGTCCCTTCTGGATATTTTTTCATATCAATAACTGAGGGACCTTTTCCGTCTTCATTCCATGCTCCCTCTACCTGATATGCCGAAGTGGAAGCTCCCCATAAAAAATTTCTGGGAAATGGTTTCATATTATTATGATCCATTTTAAGAAAACCTCCTATCTCGATATTTTAAAATTAGCTTTAAAAAGCTCTTTTTTTATGAATTTTAAAAAAACAGAAGCAGTTATAGCTATGGATATTTAGATAGTTCAAAACATTGTTCTCACACCTGCAAACACTGGAAATAATACAAAGAGTCGCTTGAGGATATTCTTAATATCTATCTGTCTTGTTTTGACGAATGTCATATAAGATGAAAACAGAAGATCCATGAATCACGCTATGCGAAAGGTTTAGCTAAATTTCATAATATTTTTTTAACGTATGTGCAATTCCATCTTCATTGTTTGACAACGTAACTTCATCTGCAATCGCTTTTAGTTCTTCACACGCATTTCCCATAGCAACCCCCAATCCGGCAAATTCTATCATCGGAATATCATTTTGTGCATCACCAAATGCCATAACTTCCTCTGGTTTGATATTCAAAATGTTACAGATAATCCGTAAGGAACTCGCCTTACTTACTCCCTTCATCGTTGCCTCCAAATAAAATGGCGCTGATAGAGTAAATGACAGTTCATTTTCAAATGGTGCCATAATTTTTTTAGATGCTGATAGCAAAACTTCATTTGGTGCTGCAATTAAGATTTTTATTGGGCAGAAATTAATATCATCGGCAAGATTATTTACTATTTTTATTTTTAAATTATTGTTCTGGCTTTCATACCTAATCTGATATGCATCTTCGTCCGTTGTATAAATGTACTTACCATCATCCACAATCGGAGTTACTGGAAATGTCTTCAAATGTTTTAATAGTCTAGTTGCTGTTTCCCTCGGTATACTTTTTTGATAGATTACCTTTTTCGTCGTGACATCAACAACTTTACCACCATTGTAAGATAATAATAAACCATGATATTTTTCAAGTTCCAATTCTTCACTTTCTCTTAATAAACCTGGAGAAGGGCGGCCAGAAGCGAGTACCACAATTACACCCTGTCTTTGAACTGCAATTAATGCATCTTTTGTTTTTGGTGTGATTATTTTTTCGTCATTAATAAGAGTTCCGTCTACATCCAAAACTATCATCTTGTAGCGCATAACATTACTCCTTGTACCTACGATAGCATTGAAAATAAAAAATACATATTCTCTATTATTTATATTGGGGTAAAAATTCATTATTCTGTTCAATAATATCATCAAGTATTTTTTTAGCAATCGTTGCAGAAGGAACTAATGGATGTATTGTCAATGCCTGTAAAGCCGTATAATAGTCGCCTTTTACCCCTGCTTCTATAGTAAGTTCTTCATAAGCTTTTACAGCTTGCATTAAACCTCTTATTTTTGTCGAAACGTGTCCAATATTTATCGGATGTGCACCATTTCTATCTATTATTGCATTTGTTTCTATTACCACATCATCTGGCAAATCCGCAATTGTACCATTGTTTCTAACATTGACCACATGTATGTCTTTTTTGTCATTATATATTGAACATATCAATGAACAGGCAGCATCAGAATAGTGAGGTAGTTCATTATACCTCTTGATAAAACCCTCAATAAGTTCGGGGGGTATAACTAGACCCCCTCCAATCACAGCAATTTTCAAATCTTTTTTAGACATCAAAAGCTGCTCCCTTTGTTTGGTAAATAATTTTATACAGCTCAACCATTTCGGTTATCAACTCTTTAGCAAGAATTGCATTCATAAGATGATCTTCCGCATGAACTAAAAGAAGTGTTACTTCTTGTTTCTCTCCTTGGGCTTCTTTGTGTATCATATCCGTTTGAACGTGATGTGCTTCTAAAAGCTCTTCGCTCGCTTTATTTAAATACTTTCCGGCCTCCTCAAAATTACCCTTTCTCGCATGCTTCAATGCCTCAAAACAATTGCTTCGTGCATCTCCTGCATAGGATATAATGGCAAATACAATTTGTTCAAGGTCCATTTTTTTACCTCCCATTTTTTATTTGTTTTTTAACGCTTGTATTGCTACATCTAAAGTCTTCGCCCCATCAATGAATCTATATATATTCGGAGGAATTACTCTGTAAACTTTGTTTTTCTTTTTTGTAAGCTCTTCCACATATTTTTCTTTATACCTAATCTAAGGTCCTAGTAATACAACATCATAATCATCTATACTTTTTCTACAAGAAGTATCGCGAGTTACCAAAGCACCAATATAAACGCGCCCTCGTCTTAACTGCTAGAAGATTAATCCCTCTGATCTTTGCAATGCTCAGCAAAGGTCAAATATAAAGAAAGAAGTATTACTAGTATTTAAATACTTTTTGTTAAAAATTAATAAGGAATTTTGTTCCGGAACTTCTAATACCATTTATTGGTATATTGGAAGAAGGATATTTTTTTCCTTTTTTTGACCTCCAAATGTCTCAAAAATTTTTTAATTACCCCCCTTGACATTTTACCATTTTTTCTTGCAATGCATATGGAAGATCAAAATGGTATATTATTACAATAGACTCAATGTTATGCGACAGCAATTCATTAATTAAACCGTTATAAAATGCAATGCCTTTTTCATTTATTTCCCCTGTGCCTTTCGGATAAATTCTTGTCCATGCAATAGAAAAGCGATAAGCTTTAAGACCCATTTCTGCAAATAAAGCTATATCTTTTTGTATCGATGATAATGATCACTTACTACCTTTAAAATCTGATGTTCCTTCGGGATGCTTTCCCATATCTATGACAGATAGGCCTTTTCCGTCTTCATCCCATGCACCTTCTACTTGGTATGCTGATGTAGATGCTCTCCATAAAAAGTTTTTTGGAAATAGTTTTATAAACTCACGATACATTAATAAATCTTTCCTTCCTAAATTAACATTATAACATAAACTTATAAATTGGAGGCAATTGTATACCCTTCCATTACAGCTTCCATTATTTTTCTTGGTTTGACGCAATCTCCAATCATAAATGTTTCTGGTACAATCCCATAAAAACTTTCTGCTACCGATTTATTTGGTTTCAATCCGGTGGCAATTATAACAGTATCCGCCTTAATGATTTTTTCTTCTCCATCACTTGTTTTAACCACTACAACATCTTCTTTGATTTCCTGACATGTAGTCTTCAACATTGTATTTAATGTGCTTGCCTGTTGCATTTTTTGGCGAAGTGCAATTTTATAAAGCATGTTTCCCTGTGCTGCTATTTCTCCTCCAAGCTCGATGATTGTAACATTTTTCTGATGAAGTAATGAAAGCTCCAGTCCAATTTCCGCACCAATTGTGCCGCCACCAATAATTACAACATTCTGCCCAATCTTATCCATATGTTCAATGGCATCATAGAAAGTGATCACATGTCGCTTATCAATTCCTGGTATATGTGGTATAACAGGACTCGCACCCACTGCTATTATAACTGCATCTGGCATGATTTTTTTTACAAGTTCCGGCGTAGCTTCTGTATTTAGATGAACTTCAACTTTGGACTTTTTAAGCTGTACTTTAAGATAATCTAAAAATGCTTTAATATCACTCTTATAATATTCCATTGCAACATAGTGAAGTGCGCCACCTAAGAAACTATTTTTTTCAAATAAAATTACTTTATGACCTCTTTTATCTGCCACCAATGCAGCTTGTAGTCCTGCTGGTCCGCCACCTATTACGACAATTTTTTTCTTTATATCGGCCTTTTCTAATTTCCGCGGTATCCATGATTCATTGGAGTATCTTGGATTCACAGAACATCCTACATTTCTGCGGTTTGTAGATATATGATAACATTGTAAACATCTTATACACGGGACAATGTCCTCAGGTCTACCTTCTCTCGCTTTTTTAGGCCATTCAGGGTCTGCCACCAAAGCACGTCCAAGTGCAACCATGTCTGCAACCCCATCTGAAATCAACTGCTCAGCTTCGTCTGGATTCATAATAGCTCCAACGACTGCAACAGGAATATGAACATTTTCTTTTACGATTTTTGCATATTTTGCATTAGGCACATGTTCTGAAAAATTAGTTGTAACCATATGAACATTAGCCTCGCGCTCCATGTCTAACCCACACGAAATCTGTACCATATCAATTAATGGTTCTGCCATCTTTATAAAAGCCAACACCTCTTCAAATTCTATCCCACCCTCGACCCATTCTGTTGCCGAAATTCGCATATCAATAGGGAAATTTGCTCCTACCGCTTTTCTAACCCTTTCTAAAATCATTAGAGGAAATCTTGCTCTGTTCTCAAGGCTTCCACCATATTTATCTGTTCTTTTATTAAAAAATGGTGAAAGGAATTGTGCTGGTAGCCAGCCATGTCCAAAATGCATACAAATCATATCAAAGCCTATATCTTTAGCGTCAAATGCAGTTTGTTCGTACCAGCGAAGTGTTTCCTCCATCATTTCTTCTGTCATTTCTTTTACTTCTACTCCATCATTTCTAATAAATCCGGAAGGTCCTTTGGCAAAATCTTTTACTCGAGCATATTGACCTGCATGTACAATTTCAATAGAAGCTTTTGCACCCGCCTGACGTGCAATCAAAATCCTTTGTCTTGTTTGTTCAACCTCATATTTTGAAAATGCATAAGGTTCATCTGCTGAAGCAAACGAAGACTTTCCAGGTTCTGCAATGACAGAACCAGCGATAACAATTCCCGCTCCACCTAAGGATTTGTCAAAAAATTTCTGTCCAATAGGTGCAGCCACAATTCGATTTCTTACCATCATATCATTGATCTTAATCGGTGAAAATAAGTTTGGATATTTCATAATATCCCTCCTAAATTTAAGTTTTCGCAAATAGACAATTACTTTTTTATATCATCAATAAATATTCCATTAAAACTCTTTAATTTACCTTTTCATACGTCATTTTTGTCCATATAGCCAAAATCCACAGTGATTTTCTCTATTCTTCCCAGAATAACGTCAATACAGACTTTTAGCACATCCCATTAACTAGTCATAATTGCTTGTCAAAATGAAAGTTACTTAATAATTGAGTTGTACTGATAAAAAGAAGAGATGGCTTCATCGCCCCTCTTATAAACAATTTAATTTATTTTACTAATGTTTCTTCTGTTTCTTCCAACATAATTTGTCTATCTACTATCTTAAAAAACGGAAGCCATATTAAAGTTGTTATAATAATCACTACTATTTGCAAAATTGCTGTTGGCACACCTTGCGCGAGAAAACCTGAAACAACCGGCGGCACAGTCCAGTGTACTATAACACCGGATAATCTCGGGGTAATGCCAAGTGCTATTGAAAGATAACTTATTGTTGTAGCAATAATCGGATTCAAAATATAAGGAATGAATAATAATGGATTTAATAAAATTGGTATTCCAAATAGCAATGGTTCGTTAATGCCAAAAATTGCAGGAATTATCGACATTTTACCAAGTGTTTTTAATCTCTTACTCTTTGCAGTAAACGCCATTAAAAATGCAAGACCAAATGTACCTCCAATGCCTCCAGGTTGACATAATACAGAAAATGAATCAGTGATAATATTCGGTAAAGGTAAACCAGATGACAGTGCCTTTAAATTTTCAGCAGATGCAGCTAATGTCAACGGTGAAATGGTGCTAAAAACCACATTGCCATGAATACCAAAAAACATAAACAAGGTAGATAGTATTTGGACAAGAAGGTAAGCTGGAAAAGACAATCCAATTCCTTGTAGTGGTACTTGAATTAGTGAGTAAATTACTTGATGAATGCTTCCAAAACTTGTCTTAGCTAATCCTACTTCTATAAACGCTGCTAAAAGTGCGGAGAACAGTGCCGGCACTAAACTTGCAAAGGCTTCTTCTACTATAGGTGGTACACCTTCTGGCATACGTAAATAAATCTTTTTATCTTGCAGCAATTTTGTAAATCTTACGGTAAAGGCACTTATAAGCATCGCACTAAATAAACCTGGATACCCTAACCATTCAGTAGGAATATCAGTATATAGTTTATGTGGAGTAATTAACAAAAATGTCATAAAACTAATAATCGTTGTGGAAAGAGGTTTCATTCCCAATTTTGTTGCATATTGATATGGTAATACAATAGCAACATACAAAGCAATAATACTAAGTGTTAGAGATTGAATTGTCATGAATACAGTTGCTAACCTGTATTTTTAACAAAACTTTGCCATACCGGGATATTTAAAAATGCTCCTAAGGCAGCGAATGAACCAAGTAAAATAACCGGCAATAAGATTTGGAATGTAGCACCTAATGCACTTAAAAATTTAATGTCGCTCATTTTCTTTGCTATAGGCATTAGCCTTTTTTGCAATGCGTTTATAAGCCTATCCATCATTTTTCCCTCCTATAAAATATTTTTTTTAGCTTTTTGTAAAACCCCAAAATTATTGATTTTAAAGGGTTTTATTTTATATATCAGCAGGATTTTCCTCCACTTTTGTCGAATTACATATTATACCAAATATTCTAAATCCAACTAAGACGAAAGGAGATCCTGCATGATACAGCAACTTCATTTTTCTGATTTTATTGGTGATTTTCATAAATTTGTTGTTGTTCAAAAACCTCAGTTACTTGAGCTTCTTAACCAGTATATTAATATTTGTAAGTTAATCCCTGTAGGATTGGTATTTTCACTATAATAAAGCTACTGCTCGCCCTCATGATAATTCTCTCGATTCAATTGTTTCAACCTTACTGCTGCAAAAGTTACTTTCTATATCAACTATTGATTTACTTATTACTTTTTGCCATTTTCAAAATGACTCCGTGATTTTTGTGGGCTTAATACTGTTCCTGATGCTTCTTTTGCTCAAGGTTCAAACAGGATTACTGTGATGACATTGAAGCCTTCTTTCATAAGTTAGTCGACATTGCTGAACCTATTTGTCAGGAAATCGGCCAAGCCCTTGAAAAAGAATCATATATATGGATGGAAAATTCTATTTTAAAGATGTTTACGAAATAGCAATAGATGGAAACCGTGCATCAGCGTACTTTTAGCATCAAATAGCCACCTCCCGAAATCGTAAGCAATCATATGCTTGAACAAGTTTTTTAATGACATCACCCATAAGAATTATTAGTACGTATTGTAAGTACAGCAATTAAATCATTTTTTAATAATCGCAATAGCATCTTTCAGAATTTTTTCGCCATTCATCATTCCAAAATCCATCGGTTTTATAACATCAATTTTATCCGCATACTTTGAAAATGTTTTTACAATAACGTCCTTTCTGTATGCGATCTGTGGGCTTAAAAGTATAGCATCTACCTCTTCAATGAAATTTTCCAATTGTGTATAAGCATAAGCTTGAATTTCCGCCTCTATCCCATGTTTTTTAGCTGCTTCTCTCATTTTTCTGACTAGAATGCCTGTACTTGCACCGTTTTCACATACTAAAGCAATCTTATACATATTACACCACCTACAATAACATATTTGTAACAGAGTTTCATATTTTTATAAAATCTAAATAAGATCGATCTTCCTTTTTCCCCTCCTATTACCCTGATGTTTTCATAGAAATCAAAAAATTCTTGAACTAAATCTCTTACTATCTTGCATTCCTCAAGTGTTGGTGAAGATAAGGATATCTTTTTAAAATAATTAAATGCGCAATTATCTTAAGTTGACCAAATAAAATTCTAATTTACTTTTATTGAACCACCACCTTTTTTTGAATTTTACACTATATCCTCCTATGCAAATCTCATGCCAAATAGCAATTGTCTTAGCAAAATTGCTACTTTTCCGCCTTCAATGACAATGTTTATTGAACCGTTTCAATGTGTATTGTTTAAAAACGTATTCAATACACATATGTGTATTAAAGTGAATAGATTATTTTCATCATACTTACACATTCTTCGTCTGAAATTTTTACATTACATCCTTCTTCGATAACCTTTATAGCTTTTTTTATAATATCAAACTCCTTTGGATAATTCTTAATGTATTCTTGTGTATCTTTCATGTGTATTAGCTCTTTTCCTTGTAACATACGCTCAATTACACAAGCAAGATGAAGTATTAATCCTATTGTAATATCTTCATTTAAATTTACTCCTTCTCTTATTAAAGCTGCGTAAAATTTTTTAAAGAAGATATATACTTTTCTGAATCTATCTTTATATTTTCTCTTATGACCTCCTTCATGTTATCAATTATCTCGATTTGTGAAAGAGCTTCAATTTTATTTCTCAATACAGATAATTTATCATTATCAAACACATCTGAGGTAGAAATATACAATATAGAATCATCTTCTGGATTTATAGCACTTACAACAGCTAAAATATTTTTTTCTTCTTTGATGTTGAGTAGTTTTCTTCTAAATTCTTTTTTGCTTTCAATCTCAATAGGAATAACATCAATATCTTTCTCTTTCAAGTCAAGGTTCTTTTCAAGTATTGATTTAAGTTTAACCGCTGTGCCCTCACCTGTTATACAGGCTGTTATGATAACATTCTTTTTAAGAGAATCTTCAAATTTAACACTGTCTTTGTAGATTCTGCCTACATAAGGACTGAAATTGACAACTGCATCATACACTTCATCTAAAGAGGCGTTAAGGATTGCCTTTCTTGCTGCCTCTAAAACCATAGGAGTGGAAACCATTTCAATTGTTTTGACGGGGATTCCTGTCCTTTCGTATATCATGTCACCAAATAATACTAGTGAACCCATGTCAACAAGAAGTAATACGCCTCTTCCTTTGTCAACTCTTTTTACAATATTAGTTAAATTATTTAACGCAACTTCTGGTTTTTGATCAAGTGGCATATTGTACCCAATTACATAATTGTCACCTAAAAGCCTATTGGAAACCTCCGCGATTGAAGTAGCAGCGGCTTCTCCATGCATAGCAACAATAATGCCTACCCTTTCGTCTTTTTCTTTTGTTTCTTCGTCAAGGCATAAAAACATTGTAACAAAGCCTACTTCATCATCAGGTACTTTTATGTTAAACTCTTTTTGGACCCTTTCTCTCAAAGCATTTGCCACTTCAAATTCTTTCTCATACACCTTCTTTATATTTTCCAGCTGATGATTTACAATGTCTTTGCCGCTTAGTATTCTCTCAACAGAACTGGCTACATGCATAGAAAGGCCGTATAAAGTTTTCTCACTAAAGGACCTTTTTAACTTTTTGCTGGCATAATTCAAAAAATCGTTTACTATATCGACAATCTTTTTATCCACTACTTTATACAATTCCTCCAAATTATTTTTATCCAGATTTAAGAGATACTTTTTCAAATATGTCTCTATATCAATACTCATGATGAGTCTTATATCACTTTCGTTAAGTCCTTTTTGCTCTAAAGCTTTTCTTTTTTCTTCTAATGCCTCATAAAAATTGAATATCTGATTATTCTGTTGGATAACAGGAGTAGCATTATCAACTGAAAACTTTATTATATCTCCCGTAATAAATCTATCAATTTCATCTTTCGATTCCTTATACTTAAACAATCCTCTTCTGACATAGTCAGGTAAATCTTCAGTATGCACGCATACTCCTTTATCTCTTTTCATCATGTACCCAAGATAAGCTTTTGCAATTGAAAGTTTTATATCACTTTTCAGCTGGCCTATGTTATTAGGGCAGTCATAAAGCAATAAAGCTTTCAAAGCATTTGAAGTGATCATAATATCAGTGTTAATAATAGCTGCTTCTTCTCTAAAGAAATTTTTAATAAGTTCAAATCTTTCTTCATATGTTCTTTCTGCTAAAGCTGGCAATTTAATCACCATTGGTATCCGCCTTATAAAAGTCCTAAGAAGAGTAGACTCAATATTTTCTGTTGTAGCACATATTATTAAAACATTTGCTTTATGTTGCGTTTCAGATTCTCCAAGCCGTCTATAAAGTCCTTTATCAATTAGATAAAAAAGCATCTCTTGTCCTTCTGGCGGAAGCCTATGGACTTCATCAAGGAAAAGTATGCCACCATCTGCTTTTTCAACAAGGCCCATTCTATCCTTATCGGCACCAGTATACGCTCCTTTTTTCACGCCAAACAGTTGTGACATTAAAAGTTGCGGATTATTAGCATAGTCAGCACAGTTAAAAGTCACAAAAGGAGCGTTCCTTTTATCCTTCCAATTTCTTTTGCGAAACTATACATGACTTCTGCAAACATGGATTTGCCTGTACCCGTCTCTCCAAGCAAAAGTGTATGAAGACCATTGGGAGGATAAATTATAGCAGCTTTTGCTTGCTGTACGGCATTTTTAAGGCTTAAATTAGCTCCTATTATGCTGTCAAATACATCTTTCACTACCATATCACTTTCATCAGAAACCATATCAAGTTCTTTAACCTTATACAAAACTGGTTTGCCTTCAACTTTTATAACTTTTCCTTCTCTAAAAAGGGTATTTAAATCGCTGGAAGCATTTGTTCTTTGTATATTAAGAGCATGTGCAATTTCCATAGCTGAAACTCCAATTATTTCTCCTCTTTCAGCAAATTGCTTGCTACATAATTCTTTTACACAATTATAAACTTTATCAATTCTTTTCACATCACTCGCCCCCTTTACGATACATTTTATCATAAAAGACAAAAAAATAATACACTTTAAAACACTTAATTTTTATCTTTACTTAGAGTATCTACTTAAATTTACAACCACCTTAAAAAAAGATGAATGAAAATAAAAGCGCCCCAATGAGCGCTTTCAATCCGCAACATTTCCATCACCTTCGTAAAAACTCGCCCTATAACTTTACATTACACTTTACATCATTTTTACATAAATATGCCCTAAAATATCTCCTGCAAGGTCTATTTTGTCAGCACAGTTGCTTAAATGCCTGAAAATCTCTCGCATTTTTAAAATATATTTTATGTCATCATCTTCGAATAATTTCGCTAAATTTTTTCTGTATAAATTTTCTACTTCGTTCTCATATTTTTTTGCCTTTAATGCCTGTTCCATACCTTCTTTTTTATCTCTGTTAAGATTACATACTGATTTATAAATGAGGTCTGTGCTGTACTTTATCACCGTCACAATTTCCTGAAGCTCACCAGTAGGTTGCAAATTATATGCTTCCATTTCCTTCACAGTAGTGTTAGAATAATCTAATATATCATCAATAGCTTTAGATAAATTGAATATATCTTCTCTATCAAATGGAGTAATAAAAGTTTTATCGAGTTCATCTATCAACTCTTCTCTTTTTCTGTCTGCAATTTTTTCTAATCTATTTACCTCATGTCCATCTTCTATATTCCCTGTCATCATATATTTTTCCAAAGCACAAACTCCTTGTAATGTGAGTCTTGATTGCTCTTCCAGCAATTTATAAAAATCTGTCTCTTTGAAAAATAACCATTTAAATACATTCACTCTTTTCACCTCCCTCATAAAAGCTTAGTCAAACCGTAAATCAAATAAGAGATTATAAAAGATACAGGAATTGTTATAAACCACGCCATAATTATTCCCCTAGCAAACTGCCACCTAACAGCAGTAGGTCTTTCTTTTGCCCCAATACCTAAAATTGAAGAATTAATTAACTGAGTACCGCTGATTGGTGCACCAATGATTGCTGCTATACTTACAACTAAAAGGGAAGAAAGCTGTGCATTAAAGGAATGAAAAGGCCTTACTCTGTATATTCCTGCTCCTACATTCTTGATTATTCTAAAACCTCCTAATATAAGTCCAAAAGAAATCATTAAAGCCGATATGTATTTTACATCAAATGGTACTTCAAAATTATGAGTTTGTCCCTTTATCATCATTAAAATAACGATTAAACCATCCCTTTTTGGGCATCATTTGACCCATGTACTGCATTGAGAAAAAAGAGAGTAAAATATTGCAGTTTTTTAAGTATATTATTCACTGCCGGCGTTTGATTTTTCAATATTTCTGATAAAAAAAACGTTATTAAATATCCCGTAATAAATCCTATTATAGGAGACAGAAACAAAGGAAGAATAGCTCTAAATAGTATACCTTGTACATTTATTGAGTTAAAACCGTATTCTAAGACAAAAGGTCCTAGCATTCCGCCAATTAACGCATGAGAAGAACTAGAAGGTATTCCAAAATACCAGGTAATAAAGTTCCATATCATGGCACCAATTAAACCGCATAATATCAACAGACTGATATTGTAACCGCTTTTAAATAAATACTCATATTTTACAATATCCTTTGCCACTGTCTTACTGACATTAGTACTTATTATTGCTGTACCCAAAAATTGTGCAACAGCCGCGAGAATAAAAGCTTTTTTTGCATCTATAGACCTTGAAAATATAATAGTAGCAACAAGATTTCCTTCGTCGTGAAAACCAGTTACAAATATATAAAAAAATATTACTATAACTGCAATAAAATAAAAATCCATGACATCACCTCGAGTAAAAAAGCCATATTTAACTTTTATTTTATGCACAAATACTTAAAACAATTATATAAGTTATTTATATATACTTCAAATTTTTGAAAAACAAAAAGCATGTTTTAAAATTTTCCGCACTTGAGAACATGCTTTTTCTACAATACATATAAATATTTTTTATGAACAAAATAAATATGAGAAACTTCAAAATTAGGAGTGAGATTTATGGCAAAGGAAAATGATAAATACACAAAACCTCCAAAGCCGGATGACCGCTCAGACAATGTAGAAAAATTACAACAAATGATACACGATACTATAGAAAATTATAGAGAAGCAGAAGATTACCTAAAATTACACGCAGAAGAACTTTCTACTGAAGAAATAGAAAGGATTAAGCAGAAGAACAAAAATAGGCTGACAAGTATACAGAACATGAGAGAAGAAATAATAGATGAAGTACACGACAACGACTAAAAGCAAGTATAAAGAGGCGGATTACGCCTCTTTATACAATTTATTTAGTTCAATAGCAATTTTTGCGCCAACAAAAGCATTGTTTTTAACAAGTTCAATATTAGCTTTTAAACTTTCACCCTGTGTCAAATCTTTTATTTTATCTAACAAAAAGGGCGTTATTTCTTTACCTTTTATATTGCGTTTTTCTGCCTCATAAAGGGCATCTTCTATTGCTTTATCTATATAAGCCTTATCCAAGGCATATTCCTCTGGAATAGGTTTGCAATCAAAACCCCACCTTTTAAGCCTAAATCCCATTTTGTCTTTATAATTTTTGCAGCCTCTATTTCGTCATCAACTTTGTAATCCACTTTAAGTCCGCTTTCTCTTGTGTAAAAAGCTGGAAATTCCCAAGTTTTAAACCCTACCACAGGAACCCCAAAGGTTTCAAGGTATTCAAGAGTACGAGAAAGGTCAAGTATTGCCTTCGCACCTGCGCATACAACTGCTACATCTGTATTTGCAAGTTCTTGTAAATCAGCTGATATATCAAAGGTTTGTTCTGCTCCTCTGTGGACACCTCCTATACCTCCTGTAACAAACACCTTTATGCCCGCAAGATTTGCACAAATCATTGTTGCGGAAACTGTAGTGGCTGCACTAAATCCTTTTGCTAAAACTGCTGGCAAATCTCTTCTGCTGGCTTTTAATATTTCTTTTGAGGTAGCCATAAATTCGAGTTCTTCTTTGCTTAAACCTATTTTTATTCTTCCATTTATAATTGCAATTGTCGCAGGTATAGCTCCATGTTCTCTTATAATATTCTCCAAAGTTTTAGCTGTCTCAATGTTTTCAGGATAAGGCATTCCGTGAGATATTATAGTGGATTCAAGTGCAACAACAGGTTTTCCTTCCTCCATTGCTTTTTTTACTTCTTTTGACATATCAATGAAATTATTCATTTTCCTATCTCCTTTACTATATTTTTTAACTGATTTTCATTTAAAAACGGATTTACGGTATAAGGTGAGGATATCGTAAGAGATGCTGCAGCAAGACCAAATTTTGCTGATACATCCAGAGGATAGCCATTAAAAATACCATAGACCAACCCAGCCGTCAAAGCATCTCCTGCACCTGTAGCATCAACAATTTCGGCTTGATATGGTTCTATAAATTTTTCAACTTCTTCTGAAGAAATATATACCCCTCTTTCACCTAAAGTTACTATGACATTTTTGATACCTTTTTGTCTTAAATATTTAACTCCCTTTTTCATATCCTCATCGTTTGCTATTTTAACTCCAGATATCGATTCAAGTTCTTCATTATTTGGAGTTACATAATCGATTTTGTCAAGTACACCTATTAATTTTTTTGCTTTGTCGATGGAAACGGGCTCTGCCACTACAGGAATATTATTATTGTAGCAAAGCTCCACAATATATTTGATACTATCTTCAGGAATATTGGTATCAAAAACTACAATCTCACTATTTTTTATAACTTCTATCTTTGACTCAAGATATTGTATATTTAACTCTTCTAAAATGTCCATTCCCGAAAGAGCCACATCCATATCACCAATTGCATTAAGAATGGCAAGATATATACCTGTACGCCTTGTATTTGAAATTACAATTTGTTCCACATTCACTCCTGCTTGCCTTGTCTCCTCAAGAAGCCTTCTTCCTTCATCATCATTCCCTACAACAGACAAAAGCGTAACAGGTAAACTAAGCTGTGCAAGGTTGTGAGCAATGTTTCGTCCTACACCACCAGGCGCTATGTTTATGTGTCCCGGATTTGAAGTATGCTGCTTAAGCTCTGAATAAGGTTTACCTTTTATATCTATATTTGCTCCTCCAATTACAGTAATACCTTTAAAGTCCCTCACTACATAGCCTCTTCCTAATATAAAGCCCTTTTTCATGAGGTTTGCTATGTGCCCTGCAACAGCTGACCTGCTAATACCCATAAGCTTCGCCAATTCTTCTTGGGAAATCATAGGATTTTTCTTGATTAATCTTAGTATCTCTTTTTCTCTTTGTGTTAATGCCACATTCACACACTCCCAAACAATTATTTGTTTATCAAACATTTGCAAGTATATTATATCACAAAAATGCAAACAAAAAAACTGCTTATTTTAAAAAGCAGTAAAAACATTATTATCCAGAAAGCATACCAATTTTACTTAATAATAAATGATAAAATCACATAGCTAACAATACCAACAACAACAGGTGTAAATAGCTTCCTCGTAAAATATGCAGCTATAAATGTCGGTATTGCTGAGAGTAAATATATATTTGACAAATCTAGAAATAACTTTCCATCTTTGATAAAAATTACTGGAAATAAAAGAGCTGAAAGAACTGCCACAGGCACATACTCAAGAAACGACTTTACAGCCTGAGGAAGTTCTATTTTAGTTAAGCCATAAACAGGCATAAATCGCGGAATATATGTCACTAAAAACATTCCAATAACACTTATTATAAATTTCGTACCCATTTGTCAAGCAATACCCCCATTCCTGCACCTATTAATGCGGCTACAATGACATTTGTATTTCCCGGTAATACAAACATCAAAGTTATAGACAACAGCCCCGAAAAGACACTTATAAAAACTTTTTTATAACCTGATATTTGCATAAATAGCAAGGCAATATACATTGCTGGAAGTGCAAAATCAAGCCCTATGTTTATAGAGCCTCCTATCAAAGTTGCTGATACAGCACCTAAAAATGAAGCAAATACCCAGGCAGTATATGAGGTTAAAAATAGTTGGTAGAAATAACCTTCAGTGTATTTAGAGTCATTTTGCAAATCTGTAATCGCAACCGCATAGGTCTCATCCGTAATAAAAAAAGATAGTATTGGTATGTGTTTTCTCGGTATGTATTTCATATACTGGGACAGCGATGTGCTATATAAAAAGTGCCTCAAATTTACTATAAATATTGTAGATACCAGTGTAACAATACTTGTTCCTGCACTAAGCAAACTTATAGCAATAAATTGTGCTGAACCAGCATACACAAAAAGAGACAATGCCACCACTTGTGAAATAGTAAAACCGCTTTTCACACCAACGAGTCCATAAGCAAAGCCTATTGGCAAATACCCTAACACAATAGGTAATGCACTTTTAACTCCATTTATACTCTTTTTAACATCACTATCTACTATCACAATTCCCTCACCATCACTAAAAAATATTTATTTTTTAAAAGCAGGAGTGAGCCTCCTGCCTTTAATTATTTCACAACAATATTTACAAGCCTGCCTTTAACAACTATGACCTTCTTTATCTCTTTTCCATCAAGGTAGGATTTTATTTTATCATCTGAAAGTGCAATCCTCTGTACTTCTTCGTCAGGAGCATTTGAAGGAACTTCAAGTCTTCCTCTTACCTTGCCGTTTACCTGCACAGCTATTTCTACAACATCTCTTTGTAGAGCTTTTTCATCCCACTTTGGCCATTTTTGATTGAAAACAGAATATTCATATCCAAGTTTTTCCCACATTTCTTCGGAAAAGTGAGGAGCAAATGGCGCCAAAAGCCTTATTAAATCTGCCACCACATCTTCATAAAATTCGATATTTTTAACTTCCACATCTGTGTCGTATTTATAAAGAGCGTTTACCAGTTCCATTATCCTCGCTATTGCAGTATTAAACTGAAATCTCTCTGCATCTTCTGTCACACTTTTTATAGCATAATGTCTCACATAGTTTAATTCATTTTCCTCTTTTCCCATTTCGTCTTTAGTCTTGCCAGGATTGTTTCTTGTCTCAATAAATTTATCTATAAATCTCTCCACTCTATTGACAAATCTGGAAATTGCCTTAATACCATCATCATTCCATGGCCCACCTTCAGAATAAGCAAATCCAAACATCAGATAGAGTCTGAATACATCAGAACCGTATTCTTTAATGTATTCGTCGGGCGAAATGACATTTCCTTTAGATTTACTCATTCTGCTTCCATCAGGGCCCAATATTGTACCTTGATGCACTAATGATTTAAACGGCTCATCAAAGTCAAGATATCCTAAGTCTCTCAAAGCCTTTGTAACAAACCTTGCGTACAAAAGATGCATTGTCGCATGCTCTGCTCCACCTACGTACTTGTCAACAGGCAACATTTTATTTATCCATTCTTTATTGAAAGGCTCTTTGTCGTTTTTGTTATCGGGATATCTTAAAAAGTACCAAGAAGAATCTACAAAAGTGTCAAGAGTATCGGGGTCTCTTAACGCTTTACCTCCACATTTAGGACAAGTTACATTCATAAAGCCCTCATGCTTTTTAAGTGGAGACTCACCTGTTGGAGCAAATTCCACATCATAAGGAAGTAATACTGGCAAATCTTCTTCTGGGACAGGGACTATGCCACACCGTTCACAGTGAATGACAGGTATTGGAGCACCCCAGTATCTCTGCCTTGAAACAAGCCAATCCCTCAATCTGTAATTTACTTTAAACTCTGCTCTACCTTCTTGCTTTAATTTTTCTACAATTTTTATCCTCGCTTCTTCTGATTTCAAACCTGTAAATTCTCCACTGTCTACAAGCTCTCCATATTCGACAAAAGGCAAACTATCGTCTATATCTCCTATTCCTTTTATCACTCTTTTTATAGGAAGGTTGTATTTTGTTGCAAACTCATAATCTCTTTCATCATGGGCAGGAACAGCATGACACATCCTGTTCCATATGTTGCAAGGACATAGTCTGCTATCCAAATAGGGAGTTTCTCTCCCGTCAGAGGATGAATTGCGTATGCTCCTGTAAATACCCCTGTCTTTTCTTTTTCAGTAGACAACCTTTCAATCTCACTCTGTTTTCTCGCGTATTCTTTATACTCTTCAACAGCTTGTTTATATTCTTCTGTAGTAATTAAATCTACAATTTCGTGTTCTGGCGCAATAACTACATACGTCGCTCCGTATAGCGTGTCAGCTCTTGTAGTAAATACCTTAAATGTCAGGTCTTTTCCGGCTACTTTAAATTCTATCTCTGCTCCATCCGACTTTCCAATCCAATTTCTCTGCATTATTTTTGTCTTCTCAGGCCAATCAAGTTCATCCAGTTTTTCAAGGAGTTCTTCTGCATAAGCAGTTATCTTAAAAAACCACTGAGTCAAATCTTTCTTTGTAACTTCAGTGCCGCACCTTTCACATTTCCCATCTATAACTTGTTCGTTTGCAAGAACAGTTTGACAACTGGGACACCAATTTACTGGAGCTTTTTTTCTATAGGCAAGGCCTGCCTCAAAAAGCTTCAAGAAAATCCACTGCGTCCATTTGTAGTATTCCGGTAAGCAAGTTATTACTTCATAGTCCCAATCAAAAGTCGCCCCCATTTCTTTAAGCTGCTTTTCCATCGTCCTTATATTTTCCATAGTAGAATCATAAGGATGTATTCCCGTCTTTATAGCATAGTTTTCTGCAGGAAGTCCAAAAGCGTCAAATCCCATCGGATGAAAAACTTCATATCCCTGCATTCTTTTCATACGCGCCCAAGAATCAGTAGGTCCATAATTGTACCAATGCCCTACGTGAAGCTTTGCACCCGAAGGATAAGAAAACATTTCAAGGCAATAAAGCTTTTTATCTGCATTTTCAGGATTAAATTTGTAAAGTTTTGTCTCCTCCCATTTTTTTTGCCATTTTCTATCAACATCCACTGAGTAAGCCATAAACCTCCACTCCTATCTATGATTTTTTAGCAAACTCGATTTTATTAAAAAAAGTCTTTCATCTTTAAGAGACGAAAGACTTGTACTTCCGTGGTACCACTCTTTTTGGCGTAAAGCCCACTTAAACCTGTAACGGCGGTAACCGTGCATACCTACTACACTTCAGTATGCCTGCTCCGTGGCGAGTTTCGGCATCTTAGGCTACCGTTTTGCACCCACCAACGGCTCTCTTAAAGCTTACAATGCCTACTGCTCCACTTCATTGCATTTACAAATAGATTTGTACATTATTTTATTACAAAAGAAAAATAAATGCAATATCTTTTGAAAATCTTTATAATTAAAGTAATTAAAACTGTTACTTTGCGCCTTATAATTCGTCTATGATTGTGGAAATTAAAAACAGCCGAGTTCCAAAAAGTTACTTATAAAATTTTGATGCGTCTATATAAGTGAAAGGAGGCCCATGGGTGAAAGATGGTTTTTTAAGCTTTTATGAAACTTTTTTTGACGATGTGTACCGGTACGTGTATTTTAAAGTAGGTAATAGCTGGGATGCCGATGACATCGTAAGTGAAATTTTTAAAAAAGCCTATGAAAATTATAGTACAATAAGAACCAATCCAAAGTCTTGGCTTTTCTCGATTGCAAGAAATACTGTCACAGACTTTTATAGAAAGAAGAAAGAAATTGTAACAAATGATGAACTTGAAAAATACTATTATCCGGATATTTGGGAGGACAAATTTAACAAAGAAGTAGAACTTAATTGCTTAAAAAAATCAATTTACAGCCTTCCAAAAAATGAAATTGAAATAATAAACTTAAAGTATTTTTCGGGAATGACCCATAAAGAAATATCACAGTTAATTGAAAAAACTGAAGATGCAGTAAAAATGAAAGCCCATAGGATTATTCAAAAATTAAAAAATCTTGTTATTAAATGTTTGGAGGGATGAATAATGAAAGAGAAAGATATAGAAAAAAATCTAGAAAAACTAAAAGAACACATCCCTGTAAATTATCAATTAAAAGAAAAATTAAAAAAAGAGTTTAAGAAAAATACTAAAAAAAGTTACAAGTTTATAGCCATTGCCGCTTCTTTACTTTTAATCGTAGGATTTGCCCTTGCAAGCTTTTTATCCCACAACAATTACAGTCCAAATTATATAACAAGCCCCAGTCCTTTCATCTCAAAAGCAAACGCTGCAGATTTAAAAATTGCCAATCAAATCTCCTTTTTTGACATTGGCAAGGGTAACACGGGAAGAATTGCTGAATACAATGGCACCCTTTATATAGCCATCCCCGAAAAAGGCTTTTTGAATATAATAAAAACGGCTTTAGACAGATAGTGGGTGAAAAAAGCAAAAACGTGCCCATTGGAGTAGGAGACGTAGCTGTATCTCCAGATGGAAAAAAACTTTTATATTCTTTAAACTACCAATACTATATAAAAGACCTTTCAATAGATAAAACAGAAAAAATTCGTGTAACAGGCAATGGTTTAGACATTTTCTATGAAAGCCCTTCTTTTTCTCCTGATGGAAATAAGATAATCTTTACTAAAAATGTATACACTCCAAGAGAAGGAGGTCATGGTTTTGAAAAAAAATCAACTTTATGGGAGTATGACCTCAAAACTTCACAGCTTACAGAAATAGCCGAAGGCTCTTATGGAAGCTATGTAAAAAATCAAAATGCCATTGTTTTTGAAAAAGACAATAAGATCATTTACAAAGACCTAAAGACAGGAGAAGAAAAAACAGTAGTTGAAGGCAGATTTCCTTCTGTATCTCCTGATGGAAACTATATAGCATATGTAAAATCAGAGATAAAAAACTCTACCATTGACGGAGTAGAGGTAACAGAGCATATAAGCAATGTGTGGGTCACTGATGCCGTAGGCTTTGCCACTAAAAAACAGGTTACAGAGAACTTTTCAAAGCCAAATTTGAAAAGTCTTGTAGAAAGTGTGAAAGAAAAAAATAAAAATTCGCCAATAAAATCCGACTTAGTTACAGGAGGAGAGTATGATTATTATCTGCCTTCCTGGAGCAATGATTCTAACAGTATATATGTTTTGAAAAATTTAAATGAAGATATAAGAGGAAATATGATGACTCTTATGAAAATAGATCTTTCAAAAGAAAAATTATCAGCTGACTACACTGTAAGAAGATTTTTACAGGCTTTAATAGCAAGGGATGACGATTTTGCAAAAATGCTTATGAAAAATCCTCCTTCTTTCCTGACAATATCAAATCCTCACCCTGTAGGATATAATATATTAGGGACTGGCAAAGAAGGTGAAAAGACATATGTGGATGCAGAGCTATACATGGGATATTGGGGAGATACCTATTATTCCATAGAAAAACAAAGATATTACGTTACACCCAGTGAAAATGGTTATATAATTGACAGCATAAAAGGCTTGGAAACATTAGAGTTTTATGATAAAAATAATACCTTTTATGAACGCATTAATAGAGAAAAAGGAAAGTCTCTTTTTAGAGAAACTGACATTCCAAAAGAATACCTTCCTGAAGGAAATTTTAGATTTACAGCTTCTGCTTTTGACGCCAAGACAAACACGCTATACTTTACAGTTTTGGGACTGGATAACCGTCAGTCAAAACTTTTAAGCTATAACTTAGACACAAAAACTTTTAAACTTGTTAACAGCATTGACAATGGAGCTTTTGCTGAACTTAAGCTTGATGGAAACGGGAACTTTTTGGCAGCGAACTTTTTCTCCGATGATGGAAAGCAAAAAGTGTACCTGTACAATCTAAAAACAGGAGAAAAAACTGATTTAGAAACATTATTTAAAGATACAAAAATTGATGAAATAGAGGCAAACTTCTGGAATCAAGATAAGCTAATGTTCAATATCTCCACTGATGGAATATCATTAATGTATGAATACAACCCAGTTAAATCACAAATATCTATTCCATAAAAAGGCAGGGTAATCCTGCCTTTTCTTTCCCATCTCGCCACTTAATTCCCTACCTCTTTTAACTGATGATTACTTGTAAAAAATTCTCTATATGTCAAGAAAGTTACACTAAAACAGGATATAGCAACAGTTGATGCCAGCATAAAAGTAACCATTATCTGGTACTTAACTGCCTCAATAGGGTCCACTCCTCCCAATATGAGACCTGTCATCATCCCTGGAAGTTGGACGATACCAAGAGTTTTCATACTGTCAACTGTAGGAATCATACCTGTCTTTATTGCAGTCTTTATCACTTTTTGTGCGGCTTGCCTTGAAGTTGCACCAAGTGACAAATACGCCTCTATTTCCTCTGACTTATTTTTTATTTCGTCTTTTAGCCTTGAAACAGCAAGTCCTGAAGCCACCATTGAATTTCCTATTATCATTCCTGATACAGGTATAACTTCCTGGGGTCTAAAGTGTATATTCCCAAACAAAATAAGCAGAGAAATTGTAATCGCGGCACTTAAGGCAATTGAAAAAGTGATAAAATAAAAAACATTCGGTATTCCCTTCCCTCTCTTTGAAGCATTATTTCCAGCAACTACTATCATTAAGCTTACCATTGCCAAGGTAAATAAAGCATTATCGGCAGCAAATATGTAGTGTAAAATGTATCCCACTATTGTAAGCTGCACAACCGCTCTTATAGTACCTATAACTATTTCCTTTTCAATCCCCAGTTTTTGGTAATAAGAAACAAAAATTGATATTAGTACAAGACTTGACGCCAATGTCAAAGACAATACACTCATTTAACCTTCCTCCTTTAACTTGCTTTGTATAAACAATTTTGTAATTTCATTTTGGGGATTTGTAAAAAAATCATAAGTTTTTGCATATTCTATTAATATCCCTTTGTTAAGCAGTGCTGTGTAATCCCCAATGCGCTTAGCCTGCTCCATGTTATGAGTTATCCAAATAACCGTCAGATTCATTTCTTCCTTCAGCTTAACTATTAATTCTTCTATTATTTCTGTAGAGGTAGGATCAAGGGCTGATGTAGGTTCATCAAGTAAAAGAGCTTCAGGATTATTTGCAAGAGTTCTCGCTATAGAAACTCTTTGCTGTTCCCCTCCTGATAAATTTTTCACATCTCTTGTAGCATACTCATTATTCAATCCTACAATGCTCAAATAATACTCCACGTTTACATTTTTTTCGCCTTTAAGCATTGGACCATACTCAATATTGTCTTTAACTGTTCCTTCAAAAAGATGAGGCTGCTGAAAAACCATTCCAATTCTTCTTCTTAAGTCTATCACATCTATTGTTTTAATATCCACGTCGTCTATTAAAATACTGCCATGGGTTGGATCTATCAATCGGTTTATCAGTTTAATCAGCGTCGATTTTCCAGCTCCAGAAGGGCCGACAATAGTATGTATTGCTCCACCTTCAAACTTTACAGAAATGTCTTTTAATATCTCTTTTCCAAAACTACCGTAGCTTACCTCTTTAAATTCTATTTTATTCACATAAATCACCTCTACTGTAACAACTGTTACATTTACATTTAAATTGTATCTCTATCTTCCATTAAAGTCAACAAAGTAAAAAATTCTTTGCAACTTTGATATTTATTTGACATTCTTTTGTTAAAGTAATAAAATATAATTGACAATATGAGGTAATTATTTCCCCATGCTATCCTGAACTGAACATTGCGAGGCAAGATTCTCAGACAATAAAGGAAAGGAGGCGATTTGTGTGAATGTAAAATTCTTAACAAGAACTGCTGTTTTACTCGCCATCACTTTAATATTTCAGTTCTTAAAAATGCCCCAACTAATAACAGGTTCTATCGTTAATGCAATGCTTTTAATCGCTGCTGGAACTGTAGGAATGTGGTCAGGAGTTATAATAGGACTTTTAACACCGGTAATTGCATTTTTGGTAGGCATAATGGGATTTCCTTTAATGATTCCTTTCATAATGATTGGCAATGGAGTATATGTAATACTTTTTTCAACGCAAAAAAACAAAGTAATAGGAATGATAGTAGGTGCTGTAGTTAAGTTTATATGGCTTGCTTTATCAGTAAAATATATAATGCAGCTGTTCAATGTAAAAGTTCCATTAAAAATTGTACAGGCTTTTACAACACCCCAGCTTATAACAGCACTCATAGGAGGTATACTGGGAATTATAGTAATTGCATTGCTTGAAAATTACTTCAAAAAAGCGAAAGAACAATAATAAAAACAAGGGGAGAAAGTTTTATTCTCCCCTTGTTTGGTAAACTAATCCGAGGCTTTTTATTTGCTGCAAGACCTATAGTAGCAACTACTATCATTAAAGCACCATCAATCGGTTCTGGTTTAAAAATTTTTATATATGCTTCTTTAAAAAGATATAAAGTTTTTCTTACCTATCTCGCCATGATCATGATGATGAGCCATATCTAAGCCTCCTTATGTTTATATAACAGAGTTTGACCATCTGCCACATCTGTCGCCCGTCATCGCAATTACTTTGCCATTTGCTTTAATTTGTATTATTTCACACTCGTTAGGACAAGCTTTGCAAATAAAGCTCGTTGTCTCAAACTTTTCCTCTGAAACCCCAAATCCTTTAAACTTAGTGTGATTGCCCGTTCGCTTCATTTCATCCTTTGCTAACATTGCGATACCTATCGCTCCCATAACATTGTAATACTTTGGAACAATTACCTCATGGCCTACTTCTTCTTCAAATGCTTTTTTTATCGCAATATTTGCCGCAACACCACCTTGGAATACAAAAACCGGTCTCAATTTTCTTCCTCTTACAAGGTTGTTCATATAATTTCTTACAAGCGCTTTTGAAAGACCTCTTAATATTTCCGCTTTACTAAAACCGTATTGCTGTTTCGAAATCATATCAGATTCTGCAAAGACTGTACATCTACCTGCGATTCTCACTTCTCGTTTTGCAGTCAACGCAATTTCTCCAAACTCCTCAATTTTTATTCCGAGTCTTTGCGCCTGGTGGTCAAGAAACGACCCTGTACCAGCAGCACAAACTGTATTCATAGCAAAATCAGCTATTGTCCCATCATTTATAATAATAAGTTTGGAGTCCTGTCCACCAATTTCAAAAATAGTACTAACATCTGGATGAAAGTGTAAGGTAGCAGTAGCATGGGCAGTGATCTCATTTTTTACTACATCGGCACCAAGGACATATCCAAGAAGCTGTCTACCACTTCCAGTTACGCCAACCCCACCTATTTCTTTATTTGCCAATTCATTGTGTAATTTTGCTAGCTCATCCTTTACAGTGTCAATTGGTTGCCCAACATTTCTTACGTACGACTTGAATAAGACCTCGTTATTTTCATCAATGGCTACAACATTTATACTTACTGACCCTACATCAACACCAATATATATTTTCTCCACTTTTGTCTACCTCGCTATCCTTTTTCTGTGTTTTTTTAGTTTTATAACATCTAAAAAAGCTTCTATTCTCGTTAATACATTGGCAATCGCCATTTGCTCATCTACAGAAAGTGACAAAATTGGATAGTCATACTCTCTCATTATTTTATCTATCACACTTTGAGAAATAAGTTCTGGTAAACATCCAAAGGGTTTCAAGTGAATAACTCCATCAAATCCTCTTTCCATAAAATCAATTATTGCACCGACAGATTGCTTAGCATGGCCTCCAATTATTATCTCTATGTATTTTTCAGCTTTTTTCAAAATCTCGTGCTCTTTCTCCTTGTAAGAAGGCAAAGGTATCAAATTAAAATCAATCCATTCAGAAATATAATGGGACCTTTCAACCTCTGCACCATAACTATTTAAAACTTCTTCTATATTGCCATTTATAGAAGGTTCCATAACCACATATATTTCTCCCACTATTCCTATTCTAATTCTTTCTTCTTCCGGAACTTCACAAGTTTTTATACTATTTAATCTTTTAATAGCTTTTTCCTCAATAACTTTCACATCTTCAGAAGTTTTTATCTTTCTATACTCTTCTGCAATCTCATGCCATGCTTTAGTAAATTCACCTTTATTGCATTCATAAGCTCTTTTAACTTCAACAATTTTTTCTACTTTGTCCATAGATTTAGCCATATCGTAAACAGTTTTTACAGTTTTGAGAACTTTTCCCCAAGAATTATTACCTTTTATTTTTTTCACATTATCCATAAATCCCTTTAAATCTCTTTTAGGTTCGTCAAATATTATAAATTCAATGTCATAACCCATATTTTTGAGTATTTTCTTTTGAGCTTCTCCATAATAACCCGCTCTGCAGGACCATTCCCGCCAGAAGTTACTATAGTATCTGCTCCTAATTCGATAGCTTCAAGATACGTGCCTAAAATAACTTTTAGAGGAAAACAAGCAAATTCAGGCTATATTTTACACCATAATTTATCGTTTTTTGAGACGGTCTCGGTGGCGTTACAACTTCGTGGCCAAGCAAACTAAACAATTTTTCATATATATAAGGCGAACCCATATAGGGAAATGTTATCTTCACTCAAATCACGCCTTCCTTAGACTTTTCTTCAGCTATAACAGAATCTTTATGCTTTTTTAACTTGATAAGGTCAGTAAAGGCCTCAACTCGTGTAATTATATGACTTTCACCTGTTTGTTCATCAATCCTTAAAGTCATAAAAGGTTTTTTATATTTTTCAGAATCTATAATTAAAAAAGGCTCAAGAATTGAATCAGGACCACAACCAAAGGCGGTAATATGAATAATACCGTCAATGTCGTCTCTTTCCATAAACTCATAAGCCGTACCTAAAAGCATATTAGTAAACTCCCAAAACATATTCTTTTTAAATTTTTTTAACTGACGTTGTATTACCTTTTCTTCCATCATATCAAAAGTCACAACTTTTATGTTGAGCTTGCGAAAAACATTAAGCAAATCCATATTAACAAATCTATCATAAATATTATATACATAACCAATTAGACCTATAGTAATATCGCCATCATATTTTTTTGGTTTATCACTCGTCAAAAGCTCATTTATATCATATCCTTGCCTATTTAAAGTTCTAAACTCAAGCCATTTACTTCGAGCTTTCTTTAAAGCATTTTTTAAATCTCTTCTACTCACCCCTAATTTGTCAATAAAGACTGTGTAATTATGAAATTCCGCTATATCCGTACTCTTTGCTACTATACTATGGGTTAGAATTTTATCCTCAATGCCATCAAAAAGCCCTTTGATCATATCAGGTAATCCCATAAATTTAGGGCACATAAAAATACCTCTTCTCAAACTTACAAACCTTGGAATATATATATAATCAACATTTTTATCTAGCAAGTTCAAAATATGTCCTGTATATACTTTCATAGGTACGCATATTTCAGCAACTGCCTCTTTCACACCGGCATCTAAAACACTCTTTGAAGTATCACCAGATGTGACCACCTCAAAACCGAGGCTTTCAAAAAGAGTTTTCCAGAAAGGATAATAAAAATAATACATTAAGGCTTTTGGAATACCAATTTTCATTATTTGTTCTCCTCTCCCAAAAACATCCTATATCATATTTTAACTACTTCAGTCACTCTTTTCTACTCCCCTTACAAAAATTTCTATGGTTTTTTTGACAAATTCACTATCTCCAAAGCCAATTAACTTGTTACCATAAGAAACATTCATTAAAATAAAGCCGAAATTCAGTGACATAAAAGCAAAGGCTAAAAGTTCAAAATTATCGGTATTTAATAATCCCTTCTCATACATTTTTTCAAAATATTTTATCAAAACTTCTTTAAAACCTTTTGGAATCTTCATCAAATATTCTTTCACTTCTTCAAAAATCTCTGGACTCCTCAGACCCATCATGATTTTAGCCTTTTCCTCTGTAAGTTTTTATGATATTCATGTGCCAGCATAATTAAGTCTTCTTTTAGATTCCATGTACATTTGTCCAATATTTTTTCATTTACAGGTTTTAATAATTCTAGCTCTTTTAATGCATAAAGCACTATATCTTTTTTGCTTCCAAAACATCTAAAAATTGTAACTTCATTTACTCCTGCTTCTTCTGCAATATTTCTTGTAGTTGTAGACTTATATCCTTTTTCAGAAATTAGTTTTAAAGTAGACATAACTATCTTTTCCTTCACCGAATCGCCCATCAAAACACCTCACAATATGTATGCAAGTAATTGCTTGCATACATATTATAACATATCTTTGTCATAAAACAAAATGCTCTTTATTTATCTTCTTTCCTTATCAATCCAACACTCATACATCTTTTCTTCTTTTCCCTTTGATTAACTAATTATTTCAACACTATAAACAATATATAAAAATATAACTTCGATTACCGCCAAATATTTAATTAAGCAGCAATCGAAGTTTATCATAGTTACTTTACTATACAAATCAACTTCCACTTTTCTCATCCTTCCATATAGATTATATTCGATTTTTCAAATATAGTTAAGATAATTTTTTGTCAATTTAATCTTTGGGCTACTTTAAGCAAATATTCCTTAAAAAATTCTTCTTCATAATCTAAAAGTTCTGTATCGACATTTTCTATTGTATCTGTATACCAGTGGTAATTTCCTAGTCTGCCCTTTTCATCTTTTGCAAGAAACGCTATTGCATCAAATCCAGCAGCCATTGCTGGAAGAGCATCTGTTGGAAGAAGCAAATTTTTCATCTTTTGAACTTTGTCAGCGTGACCTTTTGCCATGTCCTCTGCTACGTCAAGCAACAATTCACTCGCTCTTTTATAAAATACCATTCCTTCTCCCTCAAGATATGCAATTTTTCCACTTCCAAGATTGTCAAGTATTATAAATTGTGTATCTTTAGGAAGCTTTTTACCATACTTCTTTATAAAATTTTTCATCCCTCTTTCCCCAGCTTCTTCACTGCCAGTAAACAAGAATATTACATCCACATTGTCAGGAAATTTATCTTTGTTATTTATGTAACAATTAGCCAATGCCAAAGTAAGAGCTGTCCCTGTCCCATTGTCATTAGCCCCCTGTGTGTATCTACCTGTCACTTCACATATAGCCATAAATATTACAGTTACAAAAACAATAAAAAGCCCAAGATACAATGAGATATAAGCTATAACATTAAGTTTTAAGACTTTTAGCAAAATCCCAATAGGAACTAACCCAAATCCTACATAACAAATGTTATAAATAATACTCAGTTTATCTACAATTTTAGGATGAAACATAAGACTTCCTCTTTGCGTATCATAATGAGCTGATACAATTATTCTTTTGCTGCGGCTTTCATCAAAAGTTGTAAAAACATTTTGAGACAAATGCCTTGGCATTATGCTTGTTTCAATTGGCTTACCACTTACTTCTAATAGCAAAAGACTTATTGCAAATAAACTGAGTAAAAATGCTGCTATTTCTAAAGGTCTACTGTACATCAATGAGAATAAGCCACAAATAAATAGCAAAACACCCACTTGTAAAGGAAGCATATAGAGATTATCTCTTGTAGTTTTAAAAGTCTGGATTTCAACTTTATAACCCATCTTTTTTAATTCATTTAAAATATAGTCTGCAGCTTGCTTTTCATTTTTTGTTGCGGAGCCTCTATGTCCAAACTTAGTCAATTCTTTTAAATAGTAAATACTTTTCAAATTAAAAGCCCCCTTTCAATAGAATACTTATATTATGTATTTTTTACTGCGCTACATGCTCAATATATTATCACTCATTATAAAGCGCTTTACCCATATGCTATTTTAGCTATACTTTCAAAATATTGTTAATATCCGACCTCCATTTATCTCAATAATACCACATTTGTAAAAAAAGCACACTCGAAAGCCAGGCTTTCAAGTATGCTTTAATTTTTTATGGCCTCCCATTTCCTCTGTTCGGAAAAAGTTTTTGCAAAATATTCGAGTTCGAGTTGGTATCTTGTGTATTATCAGGATTTGTCTGAGTATTGCCATTATTAATAGGTGGTGTATTGGGTAATTGTTCATCAGGAGGCTGTGCGTTGTTGTTATTATTATCAGAAGACGGCTGCTGGCTATTATCAGGCGGCACAGTTTCATTAGTAGGTTCATTATTTTCTGGCAATATTGAAGTTGTGTCATCATATTCTGTCGGTACTACATACTTGCCATCTCGTGCCACCGCATTTTGCTCTGGTGTTCTTCCTGGTGGATCTATAAATACAGCATCTTTTACAAGGTCAGGAGGCGTTAAGTCAGTTGCAAGTTTTCCGTTTTGAGAATTTATTTTTACTGCAACATGAACACTGCAATAGGTGGTAGGCTGAGTACCCTGTGCAAAAATTTCAGTATAGGCTCTACCGCCTCTAGGATCCAAATGACATAAATCTGTAGGAAGTTCTCCTGAATCTTTACATACTGTGGCAGAAATAATTCCTGGTGGTCTTACAAAATCTTTATATGGCAAATCTTTGTGTATTTGAAGCATCACTGTCTTCCATAACTGGGCAGGGTAAGTGCCTCCTACTACGTTTCTACCCGTTCTACTATCGTATAGTGATATAGAATTGTTATCATACCCCATCCACACAGTAGCAACATAATAAGGTGTAAATCCTGAAAACCATGCATTAGTGTACTTATCAGTAGTACCAGTTTTGCCAGCAACAGGCATATTGGGAAGTTTTGCACGAGAACCTGTCCCGTATTTTACAACGTCTTGCATCATGCTTGTCAATATATAGGCACTTTGCTCGCTTAAAACTACATGTCGTAAGGGTTTATTTTCTAAAATTAAGTTCCCTTCAGAATCTGTGACTTTCGTAAAAGTAATAGGTGTTGTATATACTCCCCCATTTGCAATTGCTCCATAAGCAGCAGCCTCCTGAAGAGGCGTGATACCCTTGTAAAGTCCTCCAAGAGCAAGAGCAGGCAAATACATGTCGTTGTCAGTTATAGTAAGTCCAAATTTTTTACCGTAGTTTGCAGAAGTAGCTATACCTATCCTATCAACAACTTTGACAGCTGGGACGTTTAAGGAATCAGTCAAGGCTTCCCTCAACGTTACAAGTCCTCTATAGGTAGAACTTTCATAATTGTGAGGGGTCCAATTACCAAAACTCGTTGGAACATCATCAACTACTGTTGCTGCTGTAAGACCACTTTCCAAAGCCGGGCCATAAACCGTCAGAGGTTTTATTGAAGAACCCGGTTGTCTATAAGCTTGAGTTGCCCTATTGAATCCTCTAACTATATTTGAGGAATCCCGTCCTCCAACAATTCCCTTAACCTCTCCTGTTTTCCAATCCATTACAACCATTGCACTGAACTTCTTCTTTAATCTTTGAATTAACAGGAAAAAGTTCTGGTTTTTAAAAGCTTCTTCAATATAACTTTGTATTTTTAAATCCATTGTTGAATAAATTCTGAGTCCTCCATTGTATATTTTGTTTATTGCTTCGTCATGAGAAATACTGAGTTTTTTAGACAATTCCTCTGCTACATCATTTATAACTTGGTCTATAAAATATTTATGGTCATATGTGGTAAAATCCGTTTTCTTAAATTCCAATTTTTCTGCTATTGCTTCATCATACTGTTCTTTAGTAATATAACCTTGTTCAAGCATTTTCTGTAAAACAAGATGTTGTCTTCTTGTAGCAGCCTCTAAATTGGCATAAGGTGAATACAGCGACGGGTTATTAGTAATGCCAGCAATCATAGCACACTCGGCTAAACTTAACTGGCTTACATCTTTGCCAAAATAAGCTAATGCTGCTGCTTGAACGCCATAAGCATTTACGTCAGGTCCTCCAAGGTATATGGTGTTGAGATAAGCTTCAAGTATTTGCTGTTTCGAATATTTTTGTTCCAGTTGCCACGCAAGAATAGCCTCTTGTATTTTTCTTGTGAGCGTCTTCTCACTAGAAAGCATAGTATTTTTTACAAGCTGTTGCGTTATAGTACTTGCTCCTTGAACTGGTTTGCCTCCTGCTTTAATATCAGCAATAAGGGCTCCAATGATTCTTTTAGGATCAATCCCTAAATTATTTTTATAAAACCTTTGGTCTTCTATAGCAACAAAAGCATTCTGCAAATCTTTAGGTATTTTTTCTATAGGAACCCATAGCCTATTGTCAGCACCATGAAGTATTGCAACTCTCTGCCACTGACCATTGCTGTCCTTTGCATACACAATGGAGGATTGCCTTTGCGCTGTTAAAGCCTCTTGCGAAATCGGAGGAGTATTTTTAATTATAGCTAAAACTTTTCCTCCAATTGCCCCAATCCCAGCAAATATTAAAATTATGACAGCATATATTATAAACTTTAAAATGACCACTGCCGTACTTTTATTTTTCCCCTTTACTTTATCCTTTTTCCTTTCACTACGCTTTAAATTTGCGTTATTATTCATATTGATCCCCCATATTAAAAATTACTAATTTCTACTGTGCCATATTGATTATATCACAAATTATATCAATTTATGACCAATTTGTAACAAATTATTAATTAATCATAAAAAATATAAAAATCTATAAAAAAGCCAGTCAATAAATGACTGACTCTTTGAAAGATTACTTTGCTAATTTATATATATTAATGACATCTTCCTTTCCTAGCTTTACAAAATTACCAATCTTTTTGTTGCCATTGTCTGTACACTTATTGGCCATCTCTTCAAATCTGTCATCAGAAATGCCTGCTTCCTTGAGCATAACAGGAAGACCAATCTCTTTAAAAAATTCTGTCATTCGTCTTATACCCTCTAATGCTATGTCTTCGAGGTTTTCATAAGGTAGGTCCACATCCCATACTCTTACAGCAAATTGTACAAAGCGATTTATATTATGCTTGTATACGTACTTCATCCAGGCTGGAAAAACAATCGCAAGTCCTGCACCATGGGCAATATCGTAAATAGCACTTAATTCATGTTCAATTTTATGGGAAGCCCAATCTCCTATTCTTCCTGTGCTTAGTAAGTCATTGTGTGCAATGGTACCAGCACATAATTTCTGCCCTTGCATTATAATTTGTGGGATCTTTTAGTACTATACGCACATTATTTATAACAGTTTTTAAAGTAGCTTCACAAAGCCTATCAGTCAAATCAACATTTTTGACATTTGTAAAATACCTTTCCATTACGTGTGCCATAATGTCTGCAACACCACAGGCCGTTTGATAATTGGGTAATGTATATGTAAGCTCTGGATTCATAATTGCAAACTTAGGTCTTATCAAGTCATGGTGAAATCCTCTTTTGTACCATCCGTTTTCATTTGTAATAACTGTAGCATCACTCGCTTCACTTCCTGTTGCAGGAATAGTTAAAATTACACCTACAGGTAAGGCCCTCTCAAGCTTTGCCCTTCCTATAAAAAAGTCCCACACGTTGCCATCATAAGGCACACCCATTGCAATAGCCTTTGCAGTGTCAATGACACTTCCTCCACCAACAGCTAAGATAAAATTGAGATTATTTTCTCGACATAGTTTTATTCCTTCCTGCACAAGACCAAGCCTTGGATTAGGCTTTACACCTGACAGCTCTATAAACTCAATCCCAGCCTCTTTTAAAGAATCTACAACTTTATCATATAAACCACTCTTCTTTATGCTTCCTCCCCCATAACAAAGCAGCACTTTGCTGCTGTAATTTTTTACCTCTTCACCCACTTGATGTTCTGTTCCTTTACCAAAAATAATTTTTGTAGGGCTTGAAAAAACAAAGTTCTCCATAAAACCACTCCCCTGTGTGTTTTATCTTGCTACCATAGGTCAAATTACTAAGATGTCAATTTTTATAAGAAAATTATAACACAAGGGGAAAAAATAATGAAATGGGATGGTGGAAAACAAGGTATAAAAATCATGCAAAAACTGACACTATATCATTAAAATATCTAAATCTTTTTATAGTAATATGCTTCCTAGAAATATTAATATAATGCCAGTTATGGTCTTAAAATTAATACTTTCTTTGAAAAGTGCAATACCAAGCATAACCGCTATAAAAGTATTGGTATTTATTAGTGGAATAAGCTTAGAAACGTTTGTACTAGGCAATTTAAAAGCCAGTGTCGCAAAAAACGTACCTAGAGCCCATATGACCCCTGTAAAAATACCCCAAAAAATAATTGGCCAAGATATACTGATATTTGACTTCTTTGCAAAAAATAAAGATAATATTCCAACTAATAAAACACCTATACCAATTGATAATATTGTAATTTGAATTGGAGCATTCAAATACTTTTTATTAGAAAGTATTTTTAATGGTATTGCATATACACCATATGCTATAGATGCTAATATTCCATAAAAACTCCACGAATTCATTTTATTCACCCTATAATAAATTTTAAAGTAATTATTTCGTACGGATTAATATTTGGAATTATATAGATATCGCCATTTTTACTAATATTATTTTGATTATCTTCTTTTAAGTCAGTAACATATGCCTCTTTTACTCTGTCATCTTTTATTTTAATTTTTGCATTTGTTATAATGCCTTTAGTACTGTTGTATAGCCTTATAATTATTGCATTTTCTTTTTCGGCTTTTTTTATTGCACTTATTTCTAATCCCTTATCAAATAATTCTATAAAGCTTTGTTCGAATTTTAAATTTCCAGTTCCCTTTTTCGTAAGTTGAGCTGTAAATACAGGAGTAATAAATTCATGTGCTTCTTTTACAACCTCACCCTCAATATAATCTCCTTTATGGGGAATTATTGCATATTCAAAAGTATATTTTCCTAACATTTGTGAATCAGGTGTTTCCCGTTCTATTCCACTAACTCTCCCAGGTCTAATCGGCAAATTTGGTTTCCCTAAATAACCAATACATCTCAATAAAGTAATCGCAATAGTAGAATTATTTATAATTTCATACTCCGTTAAACCTTTATTGGCTATCGCAAGCCCAAAATCGCCATTATTAATATCAACAAAGGATTGTTGAGGATATATTGGTAAAGGTTTTTCACTATAATTTTCTTTTTCCCAGTTTATACTATTTTTTATTATATTCGGACGCTTTACAACACAAAACTGTTGCTCTGCGTACGAATAATCAGTTTTTATTGGTGACTTAAAAATAACCCTTAATCTATGATCTTTTGCATTATTTTCAATTGTTGTCTTTATTTCAATTCTTTTACTCTCTGCTTTTAGGCTAACTAATGATTTAATAGTACAAGTAACTTTTTCGTTAGATCTACAATCAGATTCATGATCTAATTGCATTGGTATATGAATATTGTTTATTATTAAAAATGTAGCTAAGTATGGTCCACTATGCACCAACCTAATTTTTGCATTATTGTTTTCTGTTGTTATACGTAAGTCTTCTTTGGGTGGCGAATAGTTGTATTCATCGCCGCTATCCCCCATATCCTCAAAAATATTTAATCCTTTATACCAGACATTTGTTCTCTTATCATGAATATCTAATGAACCATTATTATTTATTAGAACTTTGAAATACTTATTTTCCATCCCATTATACATTACTTTTAGGTCTGTTGAAAAATTTTCATTTGAAAAATTCTCATTCTTACCTTCCACTATTTGCAATAATTTATATCCACAAGAAGGAACATGTTCAGATTTAAATATTACTTTTGTTTCTTTCACCAATTTTTTTTTGCCTTCCATTGCTGTTTCAATATCTACAGAAGCTAAATCTATTTCCCTTTCACTCTTTATTTGGTAAGGTATTTTATTACCATCCTTATCTAAAAGACTAAATTCTCCATTTGTATAAACTGTAGCTTCAACCATATCGTTTCTTTTATAAGGCCGTGTATTGATGGCTAACAAGAGCTTTCCTTCCAATGATGATGTATTAAATCTTTTTGATATCTCCTTTAAAAATATCTTTAGAAAACCATTATATATTCGATTCACCTGCGATAATCTCCACTTAATATCATTATGAACTTCATCTGTACAACAACAACAAATACTATCATGCGAATGGTTTTGTAGAAGGATTTTCCATGCTTTATTAATAATTTCTTTTGGATATTCCATCCCAAGCAAATAGCCAAAAGTTGCTAAGGGTTCGAAATATTTTTCCATAATAATTTCTTGTTGTTTATTTAGGTATTTTATATCCATTCTTGTTGATGTAATACCAGCATGAATCCTCATGTCTTTCGGATTCCTTAATTCACCTTTCACAATTTTATATTGGCTTTCATCACTGTTAAATTTTTCAAAGAATTTTTCAAAATTACTTTGAATAATCCTTGCATTATAATTATTTTCCATTAATAGCTTGTTGATTCTTTCAAGAATTTTAGGCATAGATTCTTGCGCATGAGCATGATCAGAACCACTCATAAAAATTATATTATCGTTTTTAAATCTATTTTTTATGTTTTCAGTTGTTTTTATTATATATTCTAAAGCTTTATTAATATCTTCAGGTAAATAACGATTATAACCATAACCTAATGGTAAATGAAGAGTCAATATCCTACTTCCATCCTCACCTTCCCATAAAAATAATGCTTCATCTATTTCATCTCGGGATACTCCCCTCCATATAACAATTGAATTAATACCAAATCCTTTAATAAGTTGCGGTATTTGTGAAGATTGTCCAAAAGAATCGGGTAAGTAAGCTACGTTCATACATCTGCCAAATCTATTTGCTATATCACGCCCTATCAGCAGATTTCTTATTAATGACTCACCACTTACTAAAAATACATCAGGCTGAGTATACCATGGACCAACAAATATCCTTCCATCTTTTATTAATTTTATCAGTCTTTCTTTATTTTCTGGCTTAATTTCCAAATAATCTTCAAGAACTATAGTTTGTCCATCTAAAATAAAATACTTAAATTCATTATCTTTCTCCATAATATCAAGTAAATTGTCTATAACATATACTAATAACACCCGAAATTCCTGAAATGTCATATGCCATTCTCTATCCCAGTGAGTGTGAGAAATTAAATGAATTGTTTTCATATTTTACCCCCCAATATTTATTAGGTATTGTCAAAAGTTTGTATTGGCTTAGACGGTATTAAGCTTACCGCATCCTTGATTTTGTCAGATTTTAATTTTCGTCCTTTTAGAAGCTCCCAAAATCTCCATCTCAATTTATGTCAAGGCTGGCTTAAAGCCCGTTCATTTCAGCCTTGACATAAACTCAATGATAGATTTATAATAAGTTAACATCAGCTATTGTCGGCACCCTTACTCAACCTTTTTTGAAACTAGTTGTATAAATAAGAGGTTAATTGATTTTAAAACTGCTGACAATAGTTTTTACTATTCTATAACTATTCATAATAATATTAAAAAACCTTCGAATTGTAATTTCTTATCACTTAATACCCACTATTTTCTACATATCTTTAGTTTCATTTTTCCTTAATAAATTGGCTAATATAGCTATAAATAAACTCCCAACAGCAATTGATAATACATACCAATACCAACTTTTTACTGCAAACCATCCATAAAACCCACTTATGGGAGCTTCATTTATTGCTCCAAGTCCTACAGCCATTGCAGAGGCAATCGCACACCCTATTACATTAATTGGAATTAATCTTAAATCATCCATGACAAATGGAATTGCACCTTCGCTTATTCCAACTAAACCCATTATTAACGATGCTTTTCCTGCTTCTTTTAATTCATCATTATATTTATGTTTCCCAATAAATGTAGCAAGGCCCAATCCAATTGGAGGTACAATAATTGCTACTTGTGCAGCAGTATTCGGATCATATATGCCTGATGTTAATAATGCCATAGCTGTCGTTACAGCAGCTTTATTAACAGGACCACCAAGGTCAAACCCTACCATGCCTCCTATAATTGCAGCAACCAATATTTTGTTTGCTCCGGATAATGATTTTAACCAATTCTCTAAGCCCATGTTTAAACTAGCTAATGGTATTCCTAATACATAATTCATAATTATCGCTGTTATAAGCGTCCCAAATACTGGTAATATAAAAATTGGAACTACACTTGCTGCAACTGGCGGTAATTTAATATATTTTATAATTGCCAAACATATGTATCCTGCTATTAAGCCAGAAACCAAGGCTCCTAAAAAACCTGTATTTAAATTTTTTGCTAACATTCCTGCAACAAGGCCTGGGGCAATACCAGGTTTGTCTGCAATTGAATAGCTATATACGCTGATATTACAGGTAACATTAAACCTAATGCTACTCCGCCAAAACTATCAAAATCATGTAAAATTCTAATTAATGCATTGGCATTTTGAGCATATTTAGGATCCCATATGTCCTTTATGCCAAATGGTGTTGCACCGATTCTTGCAATAGCCATTATTACAGCACCTGCTATAACAAGTGGAATCATATAAGATATTCCTGTTAGAAGATGTTTTTTGAGTTGTTGTCCTATTTCTTTCATATTTTTACCCTCCTCTAATTTTTGTTATTACTGTTTAATTTTTTTATTGCATCATTTATTACTTTTTTAGCATCTTTTATTGGTTCTGTTACTCCTACTTCATAAATAAACTTTCCTTCAAATCGCTTTATTTCATTTACTTTTGTATCAACTGCAAAAATAACTAAATCAGCATTTTTAATATCATCCATTGTGAGTTTATTCTGCAGTCCAAAAGCTCCTTGAGTTTCTACTTTAATATCATGTCCCAAATCCTTTGCAGCTTTTTTTAGAGCTGTTGCACACATAAATGTATGAGCTACTCCTGTAGGACATGCTGTTACAGCAACTATCTTCATAGCATCCCACCTCCACACTTAATTTTTAATATTTAAAATTAGATTTAAAATTTTATTTTTTTCATTGGCATTAATTAAATTTTCTCTAAATTTATCTTCCATAAGCATTGAAGCTAATTGAGATAACAATTGCAAATGAAGATCATTTTATCGTCAGGTACTGCCAATAAAAAACCATTTTAACAGGATTATTATCTAAAGAGTTCCATTCAACAGGTTTGTGTAATTTTGCAATTGCTACACCCGTTCTTTTTACACTACTAGATTTTCCATGAGGTATTGCAATGCTCATTCCAACACCGGTTGTTCCTAATTTTTCTCTTTTTAATACCTCGTTAATATAATCTTCCTTTGAAGTTATTATGCCTTCTTTATAAAGCATATCTGTCATTTTTTCGATTACTTCCTCTTTTGTTTTTGCTACTAAATTTAACTCAATAAGATTTTCATTCAATACATCGTTTAATGTCATAATCGCTCCTCCTTCTTATTAAAAATATTGACAAATTCAGTAAAATTTTTTGCGTTTATTAATTTTAAAACCATTTCATAATCATTTACTATATCAAACAATTCATCAAATATACTCTGAAATTCATTATCGGTCATTTTTCCCAAAGCTAACATCATTACAAGTTGCACCTTATCATTTCCCCAATTTATCGGTTTTTCAAGTATACCTATCGCAATCCGAGAGCCTCTCGCATACCCTAAAATGGAATGAGGAATAGCTACAAGATTGCCAATGGAAGTAGAAGAAATTTTCTCCCTTTCCACGACTGATTTTTTAAATTCTTCCTTCACATACTTGTTTTTGTATAGTAAGTCACTAAGATACTCAATAATTTCAAATTTATCTTCGCCTTTAAGATTTTTAACGAATAGCTTTTCCTCAAATAAATTTATAAGCGTAAATCTATCATTTCTTATATTGCACCTACAATTAAGTACTTTACCTATTTTTTCAATATCATCTTTGCTTAAAACTGAACTTATCTGAATCACTGGTATATTTCCTATGTTTAGAGGGACTGTAGTTAATATTAAATCTGGCTTCCCTTTTATAATTTCTTCAAGTTTGTATGAAGGAAATATTCCTATCACATTAAGCCATGGAAAGGTTCTTCTGATTTTTGTTGCGAGAAGCTGTGCAGTTCCTATTCCCGATGCACATACTATAGCAACATTATTCATCTTTTTATTTTTTACTTTTAATCTCTCAATAGCTGCACCAAAGTACATCGCTATGTAGCCAATCTCGTTTTCATCTATACCAAGACCATATTCTTTTTCCAAGACCCGGGAAGCAACAATGCCCATTTCAAATGCCTCTGGATACTGATCCTTTATTTCGTTTAAAATTGGGTTTCGCAAATTCATATTATATTTAAGTCTATTTAATGTAGGTTTTAAATGAAGTGCCAATCCTGTTAATAGTTCTTCATCTTCTGAAAAATCTACATTAAATACTAAATTAACCTCTTCTATCATTTTTTTTACAATATTTGTTAATTCTTCTCCTACGATGTTTCTCATATCTCCTCTATCTACTTCATCTAAATTGCTATCTTTAAATGGCTTACTACCAAGCAGATGCATTGTTATATATATTTCTTCACCTACGGGCATATTTATATCAAAATTCTTTTCTATGGCTTTAACTATTCCTTGTGCAATCTTATATTCTTTTTTATCTTTCATATTTTTAAAAGCTTCATTAGAAACGTTTATTGTTTTATTTTGCTTTATTCTTTTAATTGCAATTGCTATATGAATTAGTAAGTTATAAAATGCAATATCTGAAAGTTTATAATCCATATCTTTTTGAGCATCAATTATGATATTTTTTATTTTTTCAAGACTAATATCTTTAAACATCTCTTTAAAAGCAGACACATCATATAATGCCGATTTATTATTTTGTTCATTAAGGTAGTCAGATATTGCAAATCTTAGATTCATTTCATTTCCTTCGATTTTAATGCCATAATTAGGCTTTCTAAAAAGTTTAAGGTTATGCTTTGTAAGCCATTCTTCTGCTTTATTTACATCATTTACTATCGTTGATTTACTTACATAAAGATCTCTCGCAAGTTCCTCAAATGTAATAAAGCGATCAGTATATAAAAGTTTCTTAATTATATACCTTACCCTTTCCTCTGGCATGGTAGGAACAACGTAGTTATCATCATCCAGCACTTCCTTTACAATACCTTTTTCTTTATCACCTTCAGTAAATCTAATGAAATATCCTACTCCCGGGAGTGAAATTATTTCTATTGATTTACCCTTCAGCTCTTCGTTTAATTCTTTTATATCATTCCGTATTGTTCTTGAAGACACACCAAGTAATTTTGATAGATATTCACTTGTAATCGGCTTTTTATTTTCAAGTAGCTTCTTGAGAATCTTCTTTTTGCGCGCATCCATTTGATGATCAACCTCTTAAGAGCTTACCCATCGTTTACAGTTGTATTATAACAAGTAAGTGTCTAAATTAAAATTCATTACTTTTCCATAATAAATGCGGAAATTTTAAATGTTTTATAATAAAATCCAATTCATCGATACAATAATATTTCTTCAAGATGATTTTGTATAGTGGTTATTTTTAGAATTATTCGTTTGGCGTATTTTATATACACTAATGCAATTTTACTTATTATGATTGTGTTATCATCTTGAAAAAAGTAAAGCAGCAAACAAAAAATTTTGCGATAAATATTTTGGACTTCTGAAGACTAGTGATTTTGGCATAATGTTTCTAACTATGAAAAGTCTATATATAGAATTCTAATAAACTAAGACTCTCAGATGTACTCCAAAAAAATTTTAAAGTTACAACTGCAAGACCAACGACATCATCTGCCATATTAAATAGCCTTCAGATGGACATTTAATTTGTTTGTCACTTGCCAAAAATTCACGTTTAATTTTTAACGAAAAGTTTTTGTTGTGATATAATAAAAAATAAAAAAGAAGATGTATTAATTAATAAAAACAGGTAGTATGATAATCCAGAAAAATTCCTGCATAAGGAAATAAAAATAGTTCCCTAGGAGGTACTATTTTATGACTAATAATGACAATGAATTACAATTTATAAAAGAACAACTTAACGCAATACTGGAATCAAGCTATGATGGGATTTATATTACTGACGGAGAAGGACGTTTTTTGAATATAAACAACAGACTACTGGAAATGACTGGTTATAAGAAAGAAGATGTAATTGGAACCCATGCCCAGGATTGGCCAAAACAGGAATAATTAATAAATCAATAGTAGAAATGGTTATAGAAAAAAAAGAGCGTATTACAATAAATCAAACTTTAAAAGGTAAAACCGTAAAAGAAATTATGGTAACAGCTACACCTATATTAGATGAGAATGGAAAAATAAAATACATTGTCGCAAATGTTAGAGACATGACAGATTTAATTTATCTAGAAAACGAATGCAATAAAGCTCAGTCTCTTTCAAAACAATACTATTCGGAGTTAATAAAAGAAAGGGGTTATTCAGGAAAAATAATTGCTGAAAGTGAAGAAATGAGAAAAATAATGCAATTAGCATATCGCGTAGCACAAGTGGATTCTAATGTTTTATTGGAAGGAGAATCTGGAACAGGGAAAGAAGTAATTGCAAGATTTATTCATGAAATGAGTCCCCGTAATAAAGCTCCTTTTATTTCCATAAATTGTGCTGGGATACCTGAGTCATTGCTGGATGCTGAATTATTCGGCTATGAAGAAGGTGCTTTCACTGGTGCAAGAAAAAGAGGAAAAGTGGGGTTAATAGAACTAGCTGATGGGGGAACACTTTTTCTAGATGAACTTAATTCACTTCCAATCGGCTTACAAGGAAAACTTTTAAGAGTCATTGAAACGTTTGAAATAAGAAGGTTGGGTTCCGAAAAATTAAAAAAAATCAATTTTAGATTAATTGCCTCGACTAATAAGAATTTGAAAGAATTGGTAGATAAAGGACTGTTTAGGAAAGATCTATATTTTAGAGTAAATACCGTTCCTATAATTTTGCCACCTCTTCGAGAAAGAAAAAAAGATATAATACCACTTGCAATTCACTATCTTCAGTATTTCAATAAAAAATATAATTCCCGCAAAGATTTGTCTATAAATACATTTAAATATCTTGAAGCATATAATTGGCCAGGTAATGTGAGAGAATTAAAAAATGTAATTGAAAGATTAGTCGTCATGACTGAAAATGATGTAATCACTGAAAAAGATCTCCCAACTGAACTTATAGATAGCTTAAGCAATGATAAATTTCAGATTATAATTAGAGACATTGTACCACTAAAAGAATTAATTGAGGAAGCTGAAACAAAGTTGATCAAACTTGCGATGGAACATTGTCATTCCACGAGGGAAGCTGCAAAAGCTTTAAAGATCAGCCAAACGTCAATTGTAAGAAAATATAAGAAGATACGAGAAAAATTAGGGAGTTGAACCAAAAACGCTTCAACTGAATCATTAATAAATCACAGCAAAAACGTCTAGACTAAAGTGTTTTAGCTAAGAAGAGTGATATATGAACCATAAATGATTCATATATCACTCTTCTTTTTCACTATTAAATCTTAGCAAGTTTAATAAATAAAAGTTAAATTAATATAGTATATAAATTTGGCACGCTTATTGCTAATATATTAACATGACAAATTTATTTTATTAATAACAGTGCTTTTCTATATATGGATAATTAGGTTAAAAATAATAAGTGCATAAAAGGAGTGTGATTTTTATGCTTAAAAATTTTTGAAAGGAGTAGACGCGACAAGTTTGTTTGATTATTAACAATCAAACTTTTTACCGCAAGTAGCGAAGTGACGCGGTAATGGCAGCACACTAGTATGTATTTGCAGGAAGTAAATTTATATTAATAATTTGAGGGGGTAATGAGGTTGGAAAAAAGATATTCTAACTTGTTTGAACCTTTTAAAATCGGAAAACTTGAAATTAAAAACAGGTTTGTGATGGCACCAATGGGACCCGGAGGATTGTCAACGCCTGATGGAGCTTTTAATGAAAAGGGCATTGAATATTATGTAGAGAGAGCAAAAGGCGGTACTGGTCTTATAATTACCGGCATATGCTACGTGGAAAATGAAATTGAAAAAAAAGCTATGCCTACAATGCCATGTCCTACCTTGAACCCTGTAAGCTTTATTAAAACCGCCAGTCAAATGACTGAAAGTACATGCTTATGATTCAAAAATATTTTTGCAATTAACAGCAGGATTTGGAAGAGTGGCAATACCAGCCATATTAAGAGGTGAAGCCGTAGCACCGTCGCCTATTGAGAACTTTTGGAATCCTAAAATAATGTGCAGGGAACTGACCACCGAAGAAGTTGAGACTATTGTAAAAAAGTTCGCTGAAGCTGCAGTTATAGCTAAAATGTCCGGCTTTGATGGTGTAGAGATTCATGCTGTACATGAGGGATATCTACTTGACCAGTTTACAATAGCACTATTTAACAAAAGGACTGATAAATATGGTGGAGATTTAATTGGAAGATTGAGATTCCCTATAGAAATAGTTCAGGCCATAAAAAAAGCCTGTGGAGACGATTTTCCTGTATCATTGAGGTATAGCGTAAAGAGTTATATAAAGGGTATAAGGCAGGGAGGACTTGCTGAAGAGGAATTTACTGAGCTTGGTCGCGATATTGATGAAGGGCTTGAAGCCGCTAAAATACTTGAAGAAGCAGGCTATGATGCATTCAATGCCGATGCAGGGACATATGATTCCTGGTATTGGAACCATCCGCCCATGTATCAAAAGAAGGGACTTTATTTGCCTTTGACCGAAAAACTAAAGAAGGTGGTAAATGTTCCGGTATTAGTGGCGGGAAGAATGGAGGATCCAGAGTTAGCAAGCAGTGCATTAGAGGAAGGAAAAGCCGATGCTATTGTTATTGGGCGGGGCCTTTTAGCAGATCCTCAATTGCCCAATAAGATAAAATCAGGAAAAGTAGACGATATTCGTCCATGCCTTGGTTGTCACGACGGTTGCATGGGAAGAATAGCTCAGGTAAAGCCACTATGCTGTGCTGTTAACCCACAAGTTGGCAGAGAAGCTGAATATGGGGTAAAACCTGCTGAAAAAACAAAAAATGTAATGGTTATAGGCGGTGGAGTAGCAGGCATGGAAGCTGCAAGAATTTGCGCATCAAGAGGACATAAAGTGAGTCTTTACGAAAAAGGCGATACTTTAGGCGGAGTACTTTTAGCAGCAGGGGTTCCTGATTTTAAAAAGGATGACATAAGATTGGTGCACTGGTATGAAAAGCAACTTAAAGATCTTAAAGTCGATGTGCATTTGAATACAGAAGTTACAAAAGAACTAGTAGATGAAATTAATCCAGATGTTGTTGTAGTGGCTACAGGCTCTACTCCAAAACAATTAAATATACCGGGTATTGAAAGAACTTTGCAAGCCACAGATGTACTGCTTGGGAAAAAGAAGTAGGAGATAAAGTAGTTGTGATCGGAGGTGGTCTTGTAGGATGCGAACTGGCACTGTGGCTTGCTAAACAAGGCAAGAAGGTTATTATTGTGGAAATATTGAAAGACATATTATCAGCTGGAATGCCGATACCGCATATGAATTCAGAAATGCTGAAGGATTTGTTAAAATTCTACAATGTTGAAATAAGAACTAATACTTCTATAGCTGCAGTAAATGATACAGGAGCTGTTGTAAAGACCGAAACTGGTGAAGAAATTATAGCAGCAGACAGCGTGATTATGGCAATAGGTTATGATCCTGATAACAGATTATATAAACAAATAGCACCGTATAAGGCCGAAACTTACCTTCTGGGTGATGCAAGAAAAGTACAAAATATCATGAATGCCATCTGGGATGCTTATGAAGTTGCTAGGAACATTTGAGGAGGTGAATAAGCCATGAAGCAGTATAAGATGGAACTTACCGATGAAGAAAAGGAGATACTGGAGGGAAAACATGGCGAAGTGATGAGAAAAGTATTGGAGTCTGTAGTGCTTTACGGAGAAGCCTTTGAAGCTAGAAGGCTTCTCCCTATTGATGGTCCAGTACATTTGGTTACATCATTTGCGCTGACAGGGATAGAAAGCGTATTTGATATGATGGATGAACTAATAAATGCAGGATTGAAAACAAAAGAACCTTTTACGGTAGATCCAAGGCCTATTGATTATGATAATGTAGAATGTACCGAAGCACAAAAAAAGATATTTAATGCTATGTATGAAAATCAGGAAAGATATGAGATACAGCTCAAAAAATTAGGCCTAAAGGATGATAGCGCATTTACATGCACATGTTACATGCCAGAAGTCGGGAACATTCCTAAAAAGGGGCAGATTCTCTCGTGGGCTGAATCTTCTGCTGTAGTATATGCAAATTCTATAATAGGTGCGAGAACTAATCGAATGTCTGCCCTTATAGAGCTTTTATGCGGTATCATTGGTAAAGTGCCAGAATTTGGACTGGTAACGGATGAGGGAAGACGGGCAACATGGCTTGTTGAAGTCAAAACTTCTACACTTCCAAACGCACAAGTTTTAGGAAGTGCAATAGGTATGAAAGTTATGGAGGATGTACCGTATATTGTGGGTCTTGATAGATTCCTTGGAAAAGGGATTAATAGTACTACTTTAGATTACCTTAAAGATATGGGTGCTGCTAGTGCATCAAATGGTGCTGTGGGTTTATATCATGTGGAAAATATAACTCCAGAAGCGGTTGAGCAAGGGAGATCTCTTTTGGTTGAAAACTACCGCATATATACTATAGATGATAATGAGATTAAAAGAGTAATTGATTCGTACCCGATACTCTGGAAAGATTTAGATGCAAAGCCTACTATGTGCTTTATAGGATGTCCCCATCTATCACTTGGACAAATTTATGGTTGGGTTGAAAAGATTTCTGATAGACTTTCAAAAGCAGGGAAAGATAAGGTTTCAATAAATACTGTATTATGCGCAGCTCCAGACGTTATTTCAAAGTTTAAATTAGATAATGAGGCATATAAAAAATTGGTTGACATGGGATTGCATCTAACTTATATATGCCCGCTTATGTACATGAGTAATCCTGAGTGTGCAAAGCAACCAATTATAACAAACTCAAATAAATTAAGAACTTATTCTACGGCCAGATTCTTCCTTGACGATGATATATTAGACATAATAGTAAATGGGAATATATAAGGGGGTGTGGAATTTGACAAGGACGTTTAAGGGAAGAGTTGTTCTGGGTGGAAATGTAAGCGGAGAAAGTATTGTAACTCGTCAAGGGTTAAATATACTCGCATCATATTTAAAAAGCCTTAATGATAGAAATGGAAAGGCAATTTGCTCTGATCAGAATAATAAAGATCTTTACAACAAGGATCTAGCAGGTAAAATTATTTGTCTTCCACAAACTATTGGTTCTACCACTGGAGGTATGATTTTACAGAGCGTTACAGAACTGGGTATAGGTCCAAAAGCAATGCTTTTTTCAAAGCATATAGATTCTCTTGCAGCTGCTGGGATTATACTTTGTTATGTATGGAACAATAAAAAGATTGTAACTATTGACCAATTAGGGGATGAATTTTTAGAATTTGTAAAAGATGGGCAGTATATTGAAATAAGAGAAGACGGTACTGTGATTGTAAGTTAGAATCTACGATAGCAGCGATGAAATGTCGGACTTACTCGGAAATTTAAGTCTCGAGTAAGTCCGACAAAATTCTTAAAATGTCTTCCTCTTTAAAATTATTTCAATAAAACTCTCATAATTGGTGTACCGCAAATAACCGTATTATCTAAATTTAACTTTTCCATTTTCGTTACCTTTTCATCCATATTCGTAATTACTACCGGTGATATCAGATTATATGATTTGCTACGTATTTTTTCAAGATCAAATGTTAACAATCTGTCGCCTTTCTTAACATCCTGGCCGTCCTTTACATACATTTCAAAACCTTCACCGTTTAATTCAACAGTCTCAAGGCCTATGTGAATCATAATTTCGACACCACATTTTGAACGGAGGCCGATAGCGTGCTTTGTTCTAAAAACATTTATGACAACACCATCTACAGGTGATACAACCACTCCATCAGTCGGCACTATAGCAATTCCGTCTCCCATCATTTTTTGTGAAAATACCGGGTCGGGAACATTTGTAATATCAACTAAATTGCCGGATATCGGAGATGTAATTATTTCTTCCTGGTTGTCACTTTTCTTTTTACCAAATAAATTTCTAAACACAATGAACACCCTCTTTTATTCAAGTCCGAGAATATCTTTTATTTTGCTCTTGTAGACATCTGCTTTTGTACCAAAAATAACCTGTACTCCATTTTCGACTTTTAAAAATCCACTAGCACCAAGTTCACGCCATATTTTTTCATCGCTGACGCGTGCTACATCTTTTACCTTTACTCTCAACCTCGTGAAGCAAGCATCTACATTAATTATATTTTCAGCGCCACCAAGTGCTGTTATTATTTCATTAATAATGTCATTTGAAACTGATTTCTTTTGCACCGATTGTATATTGTCATTAAGGGTATCTATAATACTGATTTCACGGCCAGGTGTTTGTAAATTATACCTTTCTATCATGAAACGAAAAACGAAATAATATACAAAGAAATACACAATACCGATTATTAATCCGTAGATCCAATTGGAACCTTTACCTTGCTGCATTATTCCATTGAATACAAAGCTTAAAAATGGTCCACCAAAAGCTGTAGAGCCCGGTATATTAACTTTAAATAAATATGTCAGAAAATATGCAAAACCTACTAATACCGCATGTATACCATATAGCAATGGTGCTACAAACAAAAATGTAAATTCAATAGGTTCAGTAATTCCTGTAAAAAACGCTGGAATGATAGCTGCTATCAGTAAAGTTTTTACTTTATTTTTATTTTCCGGTTTTGCTGTATGATACATAGCTAAAGCAGCACCTGGTAAGCCGAACATAGCAAATATAACTTTACCGTTCATCAGAAATCTTGTTACATTGATATCAAACATTGCTCTAGGTAAAGCTAATTGAGCCTGAAATATATTTATAGCCCCTTGAACAAGTTTCCCTCCTACCTCTATTGAACCTCCAAGGCTTGTGAAGAAGAACGGCAGATAAACGAAATGATGTAGTCCAAATGGCAATAATGCGCGTTCTGTAAAACCATATATAAATGAACCTACAACTCCCGTGCTTTTTATCACAGTGCTTAATGTTCCAAGTCCACTTTGAAATACAGGCCAAACAAAAGACATAACAAACCCGGTAACTATAGCCCCCAAAACAGAGACTACAGGCACAAACTTGGTACCGCTGAATATAGAAAATATCGGTGGCAGTAAAACGTTATAATATTTATTATGAAGATATGCGACTAAAAAGCCAATTATAATACCACCAAATACTCCCATATCTACAGATGGTATGCCAAGTACCATCGTTTGTCCTATGCCAAGTTTAGCTGGATTTAGCTTACCTAAGCTTATAAGGATTGTGCTTATTGTACCATGCATAACAGCAAAAGCTATGAAGGCACACAAACCCGCAATGCCTTTTTCTTTTTTAGCATACCCTATTGCAATGGATATTGCAAAAATTACGGAAATATTATTAAAAACGGTTGAACCTGCCGCCTTTAAAATATTGAAGAACGTTTGAATTGCATTATTTTGTAGGAATGTAGAAACTTTAAGTAATGTAGGCTGGTAAATGCTGATCCAATCCCCATTAGTATACCTACAATTGGTAAAATCATTACAGGTGTTATTAAAATCTTTGCCAATTGTTGAAAAGTAGTAAAATATTTACTGTCTTTTGTAGAAATATTATTTTTGTTTAATTCAACTCTTCCCACAAATATACCCCCTTTTTATTTTTAATTTATTTTTAATGTTTTTAATTCTGATATATTACATAAAATAGTAATTGTTTACTTAATAAACACATTTGCAAAAAATATTCTAAATCTTTGTACTTATTACTACAGTAAAACTACTTTAAATCTGGCCAATATTCTTTGTTCACTTCAATTAGAGCATCAAGTACTTTACGTGCTTTTATAGCTGAAACAACAGTTCTATTTAATGTCAACGCTTGCAATGCCTTTTGATAGGATCTTTCAAAATAAGCATCGACTGTCAGCTTTTCATATGCTAATTGGGATTCGATTAAGCCTTTATAAAATGTAGGAATCTTCCCGACAACGTATGGGCGTGGACCACTTGCAGTTAAAGATGCAGCAACTTCTACCATAGCATCATCCTGTATATTTGAAATTACGCCATTATTTTCAACAATAACTATAAAATTTCGTGCTTTGTTAAATGCAATTGATTCCGCTACTTCAATGATAAAATCACTATGTGCATCGTTATGAAAAATTTGAGCACCCTTAACAGTACCTCTTTCGATAACACGCCTGCATTCATCGAATATCCTTTTTTCTCTTCCATCCATTACTTCATTTGCTCGTGTATAATTCGGATTGGCTTTTGCTGTCATTTTATCCGGATAGAAATAATATTGTAAATACGTATTTGGCAGGTAGTCAGGAAAATCTATCAATATATCTCTTACTGTAGCATAAGTATCAAGCCATGATTTATCTCGCTGTTCAGCGTCAGCTGGTATAAATCCCTTTTCAAGTATAAGTTGTTTTATTTTTGGAAGTAAATCATTTCCATCTTTATCATAAATATGTGTAAACCATCCAAAGTGGTTTAATCCGAAATATACAGGGTCAAATTCATCTGCCTTCATGTTAAGGAGTCTTCCATAAGACCTCAACAAATTAACCGGCTGATCGCAGATATTTAATATCCTCTTATCATTAGGAAATTCTCTCCTTAATGCTTCCGCCACAATCGCTGCAGGATTAGTGTAATTTAAAATCCATGCTTTTTCAGAATATTTTCTTATGTCCTTTACAGTCTTTATCATATCGCCAATTGAACGCATCCCATATGCAAATCCTCCTGGTCCCACTGTCTCCTGTCCTACAATGCCCATGCTTAAAGGTATTTTTTCATCCTTCTCACGCATTTTAAGTCCACCGCTTCTCATTTGCACAAATACGAAGTCTACATCTTTATAAGCAGTTTCTGCATCCGTAGTATAGTTGAAATCTAAATCAGGATATTCTTCAGAAAATAATACTTTTGCGAATTCTCCAATTACTGCCTGTCTTTTAGCATTTATATCAAACAGAGTAAGCTTTTTTAAAGGAAATCTGTCTTTCATTTTACACAAACTCTTTAATATTCCTGGCGTCCAAGTACTTCCACCTCCAACAATTGTTATATTAAACTTTTTCATAACCATCCCTCCTATGCTATAATTAAATGTAAGATAGAATTGACAGCTATCAATTTTTAATTATAATTGCTTAGTAATTGGTTTTAAATAGTTTTCAAACATATTGTAACGATCATTTAAAACTTTAAACATTTTCACTTAGTAAAATTATTTTCATATCACTGCGAAAGAGGGTGGAATAATGAATTTTTTCGACATGATCGAAAAGAATAGAACAAACTTGAATAAAGATGAAAATAAATTGTTAAAATATATAATTGAACACGCCTCTGAAGTTAAAGATATGACTATAAAAGATTTATCAAAATTAACATTTACATCTCCAGCAGGAATAGTACGTTTTTGCAAAAAACTCGGTTTCCGAGGATATTCTGAACTTAAAAATAGTTTATATTTAACAGCAGTTAATGTTAGTATCAAACCTGATAAAAAATTTTCGGGTACGATATTCGATGATATCGAAAAAACTAAAGATTTGTTAAATTTTCAATTAATAGAAGAAATTCTCGAGCTAATCTATAAAGCACACCGCATTGATTTTTACGGTGAAGGTTCATCAAAAATGGTTTGTATAGAAATGGCAAGAAGATTTAGGTCTATTAATAAAATATCTTACTCTTATGATGATACAAGTATAATGTATGCATCTGCTGGAACTTTGACCGCTCATGACCTGGTATTTGCAGTTTCAATGACAGGTGAAACAAAACAAATAATAAAAGCAGTCAATATCGCGAAATCAAAGAAGGCAACAATTGTATCACTTACTAATTTAAGCAATAATACTTTATCAAATATTGCTGACAAATCTTTGTTTGTATTTTCCAATAAATACGTTATAAATGATGATATAGAAATTACATCAAGAGTACCAGCACTTGTTCTAATGGAGTATATATTACAATTATCTCAGAAAATATGTAAAAGATAAATGAATTAAGTATTTATAAAACAAATAAATTTTAAAAATTTTAAACCCTTATAGATTTAATCATAATTTTTTAATATGTATTTGAATCATTTTCTGCAAATTCAATCGTCTTGAGACTGTAAAAATTTTTGGGCAAAATGATTAAAAATCCCTTTCTTGGTAAGGAATTGATATATAAAAGAAATCAACAAGTCTCTCTATATTAAGACATAAAGTAAGTAGATATTTATTATGTTAAAAGGTCAGAAAAAGATTATTTATGTAAATAACCATAAAATGTTGGTAAAAGTATCTTAAAATTTTTTCTCTTACTAAAAAGCTGTGTTTTGAAAACTCATATCTTAGAGTTCCTAGATTTCATAACGGCAAGTTCACCACTGACCTCAGAGCTAAATCCTATCCCACCGAAAGCAAAACACTTGATGGGTATAATTGAAAATTCACATAGAGCGGATGATGAGTACTTTTTAATGATTCATTCTGAAAGATGCAAAGAAAAGAGGAATTTATCCAAAAAGCCCACAGATGGCAAGATACATGGAATTTCTTCAGACCTTATAATGGTAAAAGGATGAATGGGAGGACACCATTTAAAAAGTTTAGAGGCTTTAAAGCTCTGGTCTCCTCCCATGTTTTTCAGTTTCCTACTTTACTTCTTGAGAATATACTAAAAAATGTTGGTACTTTTTACTCTCTGTTCTTTAATAAATTGGGTAGTAAATATGTCTTCATCACGTACCAGTACTAAACAAGTATTAGAGAATATAGAAATAAAGCACCTATGACAATGGAAGTTTTAGAAGAGGGGTTTGAAAATGCAATACGGACTTTAGAACTTGCTGAACTTTACCAAAAGAGACCTCGCACTACTAATATGTTATAGCGGTTAAATGAAGTGATTTGCTGCCGTGAAAGAGTGATAAGGGTATTCCCCAGTTGAGAATCTGCTATTCTCCTAATCGGAACTTTACTAATGGAATAACAAGATGAAAAAATGGTCTTGTGGCAAAAAGTACTTGGATACGGCCGAGTATTTTAAATGGCAAAAAAACAAGAGAAAAGATAGTTAACCATTATCACCCCCGGTAGCTTTTAACAACTGCTGAAGACTCTTGTTGTCAAGGGCTGTCAAGGCCCGGTAATAGCGTATCTTTGATACCTACATGTCCGGAGACAATATAATAAGCCGGGCAGCGGTAATATGAACATCTGGTTGTATCCAGTGGAATTTTTATACAGAAATTTGGACTTGATCTATTCTGATGCCTCTTTTTTAAAAAGCTCCCTGTTTTAATAAAATATTCCTCATGCTGCTCTACTCGCCACGGTCTCTGTCATTTGCCCTCCCTTGTCATAGCAATTGATAAAACTCTTATTTAGTTTATATTAACAGAGTAACTCTCTTTTGTAATGTAGTCATCAAATTTCCTCTTTAAATATTTTAAAGCCGCAATCTCAATTTATTTATATTTATGTTATTTCACATTTTCGCATTATCCTAAATTTTACCTATTTGTAATTACTTCTAAATATAATTTCCTATGTTCGTATTTTTTATTACCATAAAATTTTCCCAATCTTTAACAAATTGCGACACACTCCAATCAGTCATTGGATGGAAAATCATTTGATTTATCATATCATAATTAACCGTAATAGCATGAGCTCCAGCCATACATACTCCATGAATTTGTTCGACATTTTTAAAACTTGCTGCAATAACTTTAGTATTAAAATTATATATATTTATAAGTTTCACAATATCTGATACAACTTTAATGCCATTTGCGGATATATTATCTAATCTGTTTACATAAGGCGCAACGAAATCGGCACCAGATTTAGCCGCTATAAGAGCCTGTTGAGGTGTAAATACAGCAGTTGCCGTTGTTTTTATTTCTCCATTAAGCATTTTTATGGCTTTTATTCCTTCAGGTATTACGGGTATTTTTATATATAAATTTCCTCCTATTTCTTTATTTATATATTTTGCTTCTTCTACAATTTCATCTGCTTTCTGGCTAATAACCTGTACATGAAGCATTTTATCATATCCTATTATATCTCTAATTTCCTTCAATAACTCAATAAAATCCCTTTTTTCCTTTGCTATTATAGAAGGATTTGTCGTTACACCATCTATCGGATACATTTCAATGCTTTGTTTAATTTCTTTTATGTTAGCTGTATCCATTAATAATAACATAATAATTTTCCTCCCTTCTTTCTGTTCTTGTATAACCTTAAATTTTTCATAAACTAAACAAAACGAAACGGAGAAAATCCATAAAAAGCAAAGTTAAACACACATCTCTACTTGGTTTTATGGTAAATTAATTATTATTATTCCCTCACAATTACTATTGCATCCCCTACATTTATAATTGGTATATTTTTATTTTCTACATGTAAAGTTCCGGGTAGTTCTGCTGTCGTACTTCCGTCAAATTTTATAGTAATGTGTCCTAGATTTCTAAGGTTAATATTGACCAATTCACCCACTGCTGTTATTTTAAATTTTTCTTCATTTATTTTAAGTATATCTCCAACTTCTATATTTTTATAATCTAAATGTACTTTATTTATGTTATTATCATGTAGTACACAATAATCAATTAGTTCATCCGGAACATTATCTCGAAATAATATAATAATTTTTTCTGAATAAAAATCTTGTACCTTTGCACCTATTTTAGTAACAATTGTTTCATAAATAGTATTCATTTTGCTCACCTCCGAATAAAATTCTTAATATATAATAAGGGAAGAAGATAGGTACACTATCTTCTTGCCCTACATTATTTACTACTCATTTTGAATAAAGGCCAAAACTTGCAAGCCATGCAATAAATACGGTGGTAGGACCAGTCAAGAATCTACTATACAATACAGATGGTACACCAACTTCTACTGTTTCCGGTTCTGCTTCTGCAAGTCCAAGCCCCACAGGTATAAAATCGCATGCCGCCTGTGAGTTTATTGCAAATAAAGCAGGCAAAGATAATTGTGGAGGAATATGGCCTTTTGCTATTTCAACACCAACTAATACACCTATAACCTGAGCTATTACCGCACCAGGTCCTAAAAACGGCGAAAGGAATGGAAAAGAACAAATTGCTGATAATAGTAACAATCCGGGTAATGTACCTGCAAGAGGTGTTAATAAGTGTGCTAATACATCGCCTATTCCAGATTTTAATATTATGCCAATCAGCATAGATACAAAAGCCATAAATGGAAGAATCGTCCTTAATACTGTATCTATAGTATCACGCCCTGCTTGATATAGTACCCCAACTAAGTATCCCATGCCTTTACCTATTTTAACCATTAAATTTCCTGTATTTGATTGTTCACTAATTTTTTTACTTGTATCATACTTTGGCTTTGTAGTTGCTGCTGCAACTTCTCCAATGTTAGCTTTTATCTCTTCTATAGGCCCATTAAATAGTTCTATGTTGTTCGTTTTAACTCCTGAGACATATATATCAGGTTTAATATATTGTGAAAGCGGACCGCTTGGACCAGCAGGTGTCAAATTTACTGTTGGTATATTTTTTTGAGGGTATATACCACACCTTAATGTTCCACCACAATCTATTATTACGCATGCAATTTCATCATCTGGTACTGTAGTTTTGAAACCGTCTATCAGTTCACAACCCGTTAACTCAGCAATCCTTTTCGCAACAGGTGAAATATCTCCTCCTGTAATGGTCACAACTTTGTTCCTTTTCTCTGTAGGCGTTATAATTAAAGGTCCACCAAATCCACCTGGCCCCGCAGTTATCTTTACACTCCTATATTTGCTCATTTTCCATCCTCCTTTATTATAAATTTTGTGTTATTAAAAGTATTTTAACCAAAAATTTCCTTAGTAAAGGCTTTATAAATATTTTTGTTTAACTTCATTTTTTCTGTTAAGTAATTTATCTAGGAGATTATTTAAGAGAAATTTCTGTCTTTAATTTAACATTTTGTTGCTTCTCAACCCAAGAAGTTGTGAAATCTGTTATCCAACCTCTAAAGAAATTCGTTACAACTCCTACCAAAAAATATCTTAAAGCCAAGTCACTTGTTGGCAAACCTAGTTGAGTAATACCATTCGCTATACCTAAAAACACAAAGAGTTCAGCTGGATTTACATGCGGAAACAGTCCATTCATGGTATGACATGAAAAGGATGCTGCTGCATAATAGCTAGGTTTGTATTTTTCTGGTAAAAATTTGCCTAATGATAATGTCATGGGATTGCAGAAAAAGAATGTTCCAACCACAGGTAGTATAAGATATCTTGTAAATACATTTCTTGAACTAGCTTTTGCTAATTTTTCAACCTTTTCAGGACCAACAAATTTTATTAATGCATTCATCGCAACAAGGAGCATTATTAATGTGGGGACTATCCCAGAAAGCATATTTACAAATGTTTTTCCACCTTCTTGAAATAAACCTATAAAAACTTCCGCCGCATGTGTCAATACTTCCATAAAATTGCCTCCTTTTTGTTCTTTTATTTAATTTTGCATAACTACTTATAAACTATTTAAAACATTTCTTCTATTCCTCACCTCCTTCACCAGAAAATTTTTTAAAATTTTCTATTGCATTCTCTATAGCTTTAGCTGTCAATTTGTCAAAATTTTTTAGTGTGTTATTATCTATGCTGAGAATATTTTTGTCTTCTAATCCTTTCACAGGTTTCATTCTGGCAAAGACCGAAACACCTTTCATCTTTTCAACTCGAATAATGTTACCATTTCCGTCGACCGCAATTAAAACAACTACCCCAGCTCTTATTTTGCCTTTGTTCTTCCCTATTGCAACTCTTCCTAATTCTCTCATTTTTTTAAAATGCTTATTGAAATGTTTTATTTGCAAATATCCCAAAATACTTTGTATAAACCATGCAGCTCCCAGCAATATAACTATATGCCAAACCATAAAATCCCTCTCTCGGGAAATTGTTTATGAAATTATCTAATAATACATCTTTTACATATTGTTGTTTAATTCAATTAATAATTTTGCAGTTCTTTCTGTAGTAATAAGCACATTTATAAATCTACCATTTAACGCTCCTAATATTGAGGGAACCTTTTCAAGAGATTCAGCAACTCCTATTGAATATTCAATATTTCGCAGTTTTTCTAAATCTATCGCTATTGTTCTATCATTTAAATCCGAATTTATAATATTACCATTTATGTCGTAAAATCTAGAACATATATCACCAACTGCATTTACCTTTTTCAAAAATTCAATATCTTCATTTCCAAAATAACCTGACCATATTAGATTAGAAGACTTAATAGGGGCGCCTATTCCTACCACTGCAATATTAACTTTATTCCATAATTCTAGTATTGATTTTAAATTATTATCATTCATAATAGCTTTTTTCGTTTCTTTTTCTGCAGTAATAGCCGGAGCATAGAGATAATGTCCTTTAGCCTTAAAGGCAGACGCAACTTTTGATACTATTGTATTAACATGGTATTCACTTTCTATGTTTCCTGGTCCACCTACAAGGGGAATAATATTAGCAGATATACTATTACAATCCGACAGTGCATTCGCAACTGCAGCCATGGTAGTACCCCATGCAAACCCTACTACGTCACCATCTTTAACAATTCTTTTTAAATATTCTGCTCCGGCTTTACCAAGCATTTGTTTTAATATTATTTCGTTTTGCTCATCTGTAGATGGTATAACAACAGCTTCTTTTAAAGAAAATTTACTCTCCAACAATTTTTCCAATTCTAAGCACTCACCAAAATCACTTTTGATCACGATTTCTACTATTCCCTTTTCTCTTGCCCTTTTCAAAAGTCTGCTTATAGTTGTCCGATAAATGCCTAATTTTTTGGATATCTCAGTTTGAGTTAAATTTTCAATATAATACATCTGAGCAATTTTAGCAAGAAGCCTTGTTTCTTCCCACTTACTCATAGCATCACCCTCATATTTTATTCTACTTTAGTAGTATAAACTTTTTAACACAAATGTGCAATAGTGTAATATTTGATTTATAAAACGCAAAACATGAGGGGTGATGAGAGTAGAAAATTATATGTTGAGCAACTTAACCACGAGATTTTCCACCTGAAATGTTGTAAGTAACTCCATGAATATAACTTGCTCTTTCTGAAGCCAAAAAGCAAACCAAATCTGCTATTTCACTAACTCTACCAGCTCTTCCTAAAGGTATCGAGTTATTTTCATAATTTTCTCTTAATTTTTCTACAGTAATACCTCTTGTATAAGCAAGAGCCTCTTCATATTCTAAAGTTCTTAATCCTGTATCTTCAATAATCCCTGGAGCAACTCCTACAACTCTTATTCCATATTTACCCAATTCCTTTGCCCATGACCTTGTAAAAGCATAAATAGCACCTTTTGTTCCTGCATAGCAACTCTGACCTTCTGAACCTTCAAGACCTGCTTCCGAGCTCATATTAATTATGACACCGTATCTATTTTTTATCATTTCTCGCGCTACTTCCTGGGTGCAGAAAAAAGTGCCCTTTTGATTTACTGCTACCATTAAGTCAAAGTCTTGCTCGTTTAACTCATATTTCCCATTTGGATCTTTAGGATCTACTAAAAGTCTTGGAATATTTATACCAGCATTATTAACCAATATATCAATTTTTCTAAATATCTTCATAACATTCTCTACCATCTTCCTAACACTATCTTTTTTAGCAACATCTGTTTGTAAAAATAGATGTCTTTTTCTTCCCCCTCTTAATTGATTTATGACCTCCTCACCATCAGAATTTATATCAGCTATAACTACTGATGCTCCTTGTTCTGCTAACTTAATTGCTATTTCTTTACCTATACCAGAAGCACCTCCTGTTATTATCGCAACTTTGTTTTCTAGATTTAACCACGAATTTTCCATCGTATCTACCTCCAACTATATTATTTTAATTGTCATCAAGCTTTTTATTTATCTTTTTGCTTCTTCTAACTTATTACTGCAATAATATACTTTAGTCGTATCTCAATTAAATTTTGCACATTTGTGCAGTATAATGTAATTTGTGCTTTAGTTTACATTATATATATTCGCTATAAATTTTAAATTCCTGCTTATGATAAAAATTTTTATTAGTCTTATCAATCTCTTATTCACTACAAAACCTATTCACTTCACACAGTCTACGATAAAAATAGATTTGTATTAGGAGTAAAAGTTGAAGCTGCAAATGTCCACGATAGCGTAATGTTTGAAGAAGTACTAAAAGAAGTTGAAAATATGGTAGGAAAACCGAAAGCAATAGCAGTAGATGCAGGATATAAAAATCCGTACATATCAAAGACAATATTTGATAGAGAAATAATACCAGCAGTGCCATACACAAGACCAAAAACAAAAGACGGTTTTATGAAGAAACATGAGTTTGTGTATGATGACTATTATGACTGTTACATATGTCCCCAAAATGAAATACTAACATATGTTACAACCAACAGAGAAGGATATAGAGTACAAATCAAATCCAGAAAAATGCAAGAATTGCCCTTTAAGAGAAAGGTGTACCCAAAGTAAAGACTACACAAAGATGATATTCAGGCACATATGGGAAGGATATGTAGAAGAAGCAGAACACCTAAGGCATGCACCTTACTGTAAAGAAGTATATGAGAGAAGGAAAGAGACAATGGGGTAAGGTCCCTTTTGGCGCTTTAAATTTTTACCCATTATTTGGAACTTTAATGACAATTTTATCCAGATATATACAGCCCCTGTTTTCGGGACTAAGAAAACAGGGGCTTAAATTTTGTTGTTTTGTTAACAAACTGGGACTATTGGATATTCTCCAATAGCCTTATTTCTACACTTCCTTATGTTGCCGCTTTGTCTCATAACAATATCTGTAGTAAACTTCTCTCTATTTATTGATATCATTCACTAATTTCACAAACTCAATAGCTCTTTCCGTTATTTTATCAAACATTCCATTTACAATAACATCTTTATCTATTAATGCTCCTCCTATCGATACTCCTTTTGCACCAGCTAAAATAAAGTCTTTAATATTATCTTTGTTGATTCCTCCAGTTACAAAAATAGGTACATGTTTGAGTGGTCCTAAAATTTCTCTTAAATATTGAGGACCAAATACACCAGCTGGAAAAACTTTGATAAAATCTGCCCCTGCCTCATAACCAGCCAAAATTTCGGTAGGTGTAGTAGCTCCGGGAATTACAGGTATACCATACCTATTACATAATCTTATTACATCAAGTCGCATAATAGGTGTAAATATAAATTTTGCCCCAGCTAAAATAGCAGCTCTTGCTGTTTCTGCATCTAAGATTGTCCCAGCTCCCACAAAATATTTGTCAGTTTTATTTAACTCCTTAATCACATCCAAAGCTCCAGGTGTTTCAACAGTTATCTCTAATGCTTCAATTCCACCTTTCTTTAAAGCATCAGCTAAAAAAAATACCGTATCAATATCACTGTTGCGAATTACAGCTGTAATTTTCTGTTGTTCAAGTTTCTCAATTATTTGTTGTTTTTTCATCGTAAATAATACCCCCAGTTACTGAAATACAGCTAAATTTAAAATTTCTTTTAATTTTTATCTTGCAAATTTTGTTCCTTTAGGTTTAAACCAGGAATTTTACAAACAAGTGAGCTAAATAGTACTAATAGTAATAAATAATTCTTTTTTTATACTTTTCTATTAATTTTTTGTTATGCATATCGGCACCATCTATATTTCCACTCAGTAAAATAGGAGGAATATAATCATTCTCAACCATTTTCTCAATAGCCATAGCCAATATCGATTGAATAATGAAAGAACCAGCTATTGTAGAACCTGGAAAATATGGCTCTTGAAGGCCCTCAAATTGAAACAGTGCGTCTCCAGGGGGACAATGATTATCAATGTATACGTCAACTACTTCGTATAATTTTTTACCCGAAACATGTCTCGAAGGATATTTTACACTATATTGCATTGACGTAACCCCTACTACAAATGCCTGTTTGTTTTTTGCATACAAAGCTACATCGATTGGTACCCCATTTCTTCCTGAATTCGAAAAAACAATAAATACCTCGCCTGGTTGTATATCTTGAGACTCCATAAAAGTATGAGCATAATTACTCATTCTTTCAAGATGCGAAGAACGAAGTGCTCCATTATGAAGCATCAAATTTTCATCAAAAATAGGATTAATGGGTACCAACCCCCCTGCACGATAAAAAACATCTTCTGATAATATATGTGAATGTCCTGCTCCAAAAAGATGTACAACGGCTCCTTTAGGAATTGTATCTGCAATTTTTTCAGCTACATATTTCAGTTTGTTTTGTTCATGTCGTGTTATTTCACCTAGTAATTCATTTATGGTTTTTAAATATCTTTCCATCATACTATACCCCTTCCTTAGTTGTTAACCGCTTTTTTAAAATTTTTACTATATTATCAATCGCAGCATTAATTATTTTTTCCCCTTTTTCTTTTGTAGCTAAAGCTGCGTTTCCCATAACTACTGTGGATGTGACTCTATCCCACGGGGTTGGAGTATATTCAAAATCTTCTGGCAAATTAGGTGTATCATTTATTGCTTTTTCCATTTGAACATGTTCTGGAGCAAGATATAGCATGTAAGAGGTTTCTATTTCACATGCATGGAAATATCCACCGGGAAGAGGCTCTGATTCTCTTACTTCATCTATAATATGAGATACTCCAGGATAGAAAAAATAATATACTTTTAATTCTGGAATCTTTTCATATAATTCTCTTGCTGCTTCTTTAATGGCAACATTATTTCCAAAATGCCCATTTATTATAACATAGTAACGTATTCCAAACTTGTAAATACTTGTTCCTATATCCACTAATATGGCTTTTAAATGTTCATTACTAATATTAATACTGCCCGCAACATTCCGAAGGCTCCAAACTTGACCATAAGCAAATGTTGGAAGAACAATCGCTTCAATTTTTTCTGCAACTTTTTGTGCCAATCTTTCAGCCAAGTAGTTATCCGTACCTAGAGGAAGATGTGGACCATGTGCTTCAAGTGCACCTATAGGTAAAATAGCAATTTTAGTTTTCTTTATTTGTTCTTCCAGTTCGACATAGGTCATTGAATTTAAGTCCATCTTTTATACCACCTTACTTATATTTTAAATGCAAAGCAACGCCTCGGATTATTGATAAAGAAATCTTTTATTAAACTTTCACCATCAAGACCAGCTTGATCAGCTTCCTCTATAAACCTTGGTATCCATTTTTTAATTATAAAATCCAAACCTAACCCGTGTTTATAATGTCTGTAATAACTTTTTCTTGCCATATCGCCACTAATCAAAATTTGATCTTTAAATCCTTGTTTAACTAAAAATATAATTTCGTTAATACGGTTGCTTTCAGGTCCATATTTAATTTTTCCTATACCGTCAAAGCACAAAAAAGCACCTGTTTTTGCAATTTGAACATGATAGTAAGGATCTAGGTTTCTGTCCATGTGCCCAAAAGAAACATATTCTAAGTTTATTCCTTCTTTTCTTAATAATTCAATTTGCTCGAGAGCCATAGTGCCTGCTTCTGTATGACAATGAATAGGAGCTTTTGTCTCTTTATGAGCTATTGCAATTGCTTTTATTACCTTTTCTTCTAAAGGGGAAATTGAATTATAACCTGTACCACACTTCAATTGTCCTGCGCGAACTTTTGTACCTTCTAACCCTTCTTCGACCTCACTTATAACATATTCAGCCAGTTCTTTTATCGGAGCTTTTTCAATCCACTCACCATAAGTTTCATAATTACCCACAATTTGTTTTACATTATCTTTAAGCTTTGCATTCCAAAGAAAACCTTTATTAAACCCTGCAGTGCCAATTATCTTTACTTGACTCTTTTCCGAAATCCTTTTTACCGCTTCTACTTCTCTGCCATAATCCACAGCTGTAGCATCAACTATAGTCTCGCCACCAGCTTTCTTAAAATCCAAAACATCTTGTAACGATTTGTTTCATCATCTAACAATAAATCTTCCTCATTTTTTTCTTTCCAGTAAGGAGGTATACAAACAATATGCTCATGAGAATATGTGAAGCCTAATTCGTCAGGATTAATATCACCATTAAATGTTCTAATAAAGCTCATTGTCCTCACTCCCAAAGATTGAAATTCTGCTCCATAATTTTTTGGAAAAATGCCATATCAAAATAGTAGTTTGCTTAATAAAGCAACTATAGGACCTAATATAAACATGTCAGAGTCTGCAGCCCACATCGCTGTATCAGGTATGGTACTACTTATCAAGTATGTGACCATAAAATACTGCCCCCATGCCACTATTGTAGCCGTCATAAAACCAGCTATAAGTGCTCCTCTAACACCACCCGTAGCATTCCCAAAAACACCTGCTGTAGCAGAATGGAAAAACAACACTATCATGGTAGGTACAAAAACATAACCAACAGTCTTACCTATAGCTAAGAGCCATATTAATGCACCCGCAAATGCCCCTACAAATCCCAATATCGAAGCAGTAGGAGCATAAGGATATACAATGGGACAATCTAAAGCAGGTTTTGCGTTAGGCACGATGGTATCGGCAATACCTTTGAAAGCCGGGACTATTTCGCCAATTAACATTCTAACACCAAATAAAACTATCGCAATACCAGCAGCAAACTGAAGAGCTTGTATAAATGAGAATACTATAAAATTCTGATCACTGGCCATTTTGAGCAATTTCTCAATCTCTGGAGTTTTGGGTTTAAGTAAGACAAGTAGTGCACCTAAAATATATAAAGTTCCCATAATTAGAGCTATAATCACGTTAGAATCTCGCAAAAATTCAAAACCCTTAGGTATTTTGAATGACTCTGAATCATTTTTTTTATTTCCAAGCAATTTACCTAATCCAGCACCAATTAAAGCAGCTGAAGCACTTGTATGCCCCAGTGCGACCTGATCTCCACCAGTAATCTTCCTCATGATAGGTTGAGTTAACGCAGGCTGGAGTGTCCAATACAAGCCTAAAAAAATTGATAAAAACAAAACCATTTTCCACATAGGTACAGAAGGACCTGCTACGTGTACAATTATCCCTGTAAAAATTACGGTAGTCCAAAACATCATATGTCCTGTTAAGTAAATATAATTCCACTTTGTTATTTTTGCTAAAAACACATTTACTAAAAATCCCAAAACCATAGAAAGAGTAATTATTGTCCCAAATTTCTGGTTGAATGCTGCTTGTCCCATGAATTGACCAAGTTTTTGAGCTTCCAAACCAAAAACTTCTTTCCACATAGGCTGAAATACATTCAAAGACCCTACAATTATACTTGAGCCTCCACCTATAATTAAAAACCCTATTATTGCTTTGAAAGTTCCACTTATAATTTGACTAAAATTTTTCCGCTGTAAAATTAATCCTAAAAGCACTACTAAACCTATCAAAATTGAGGGCTGACCTAAAATATTTGTAGCAATCCACATTATGGCACGCATTAACAATACCTCCTTCGATTTACGGGTTTATTCAGATTTTTTGAAATAATTAACTAATGCGTTTTGTATCTCATGTTTATCAAAATAGTTTTTTACTATCAAAATTGGAATGGGAGAATTTGCAAGGTTTTCAGCTAATTCTTTGTTAGTAATAATTAAGTCAGCTTTTTCAAACAACGCTGTACTTACATCACTATTTTCTACCTCTGCTGTAACACCTATATTTTTTAATACACTTTCAACATTCATTCTTAATATTAAACTTGTCCCCTGGCCTAAGCCACAAACTGTTAAAATTCTCATTACCTTTCACTCCTCAATAAGTTATTCCCATTTTTAATGCATCTCACTATTCCATAACTTAGACAAATTTTACCTATCATTTTATCCTTAACGTTACTCTAAACCATTCATTCTCCTTTTTATGGCTTTTTAAATCAAACAATATCATTTCTTCTTTATTTATCCACCCCAATATATTCCAAAACCTCCTCCTTTCTTTCGGCTGTTGCTAATAAAGACACAAATTTCTCATCCCCCAAAAGCTCCACCAATTCAGACAATGCTTTAAGGTGTGAAGAGTGGTCAATTGCACAAAGAGAAACTACAATTTTTACTGGATCGTTTTCTTTGTTTCCAAAGTTAACAGGATTTTTTAGTGTAATTAAGCTCATACCTATTTTTTTTGCACCTGCTTCTGGTCTCGCGTGAGGCATTGCTATACCTGGCGCAATTACAATATACGGTCCTATTTCTTTTACAGTGTTTATCATTGCATCAATATATCTTGGCTCAATTGCTCCGCTTTTCTCTAATAACTCACCTCCTATCCTCACTGCTTCTTCCCAATCTTTTGCTTCAACATTTAGTTTATAGTCTCCTTCGTCAAAAGGTCTTTTAACACTGGTTGTACAACTCCTCTCGCATTTTCATATGATGCTTTATTTAAAAATTTTGATAAATCTTCCATCAATTTTTCACGATTGTTTATGACACAATGCTTTTCTATTATTTTTATCAAATCGTCAATAACTGTATGTTGCACCTTAGGTTTAATAATAAGACTTTTTAATAATTCTATGTCTTTTTCTGTAAGAAGGGGATTTACTTCAATAGCTTTAATACCCTCATAAGGAATCGGGACAGTAGATACTATTAAATCTATATCTTTTTCTTTCAATATTTCTTTTACCTGATGGTATGCAACAGTATCTACTATATTTACATCAAAAACTGATTGTAATCTCGAAGAAAGAAGTTTCGCCGTACCTATTCCTGTACCACATACGACGAGTATATTAAGCTTTGGTGCTTTAGCAATGTTTAGCTTTTCAATCGCAGCGCCAAAATGTATTGTAAAATAACCTATTTCTTCGTCATTTAATTCTTTGCCTGTATAATCTTCTAAAGGTTTTAGACTTTCTTTTACTATCTCAAACAATTTTTTATAATTTGCCTTAATTTCATCCAAAATAGGATTTTTTAATTTAAGGCCGTGTCTTAACCGGTATACTGTCGGTCTTAAATGGTCTAAAAGCCCTTCAAAAAGCTGCCTATCTCCTGACAAATCTTGATTTACTTTGCTGCTAACATTCCTAATAATTTTTTCTGTTAATAGCTGATACTCAACCCAATTTTCATTAGCGTAAGGTCGCGTTTTTGTAACATTGCTTCCTAGAAGATGGACTGTAATATATCCAATTTCATCATGTGGAATAGAAACCTTAAAATGGTCCTCCAACATTTTTGCAATATTTGATGCTACAGCAAACTCTTTTGTAATTTCTAAAGCTTTTAATTCTTCTTTTGGCATAATTATGTCTTTCCCAAGTTGTATCCTTTTAATTGCTATTGCTATGTGAATTACAAGGCCAGAAAATGCAGCATCAGAAAAAACAGTTTCCAGTTCTCTTTCTGCTATTTGTATACATTCTTCGATATAAGGTATGTCTATATCCTCAAACAGCTTGGTAATTTGTTTATCAATTCCTACACTAGAACGAGTATAAATCGGAGATTTTACAATATCCAGCGCCTTATTAACGTCAATTACCTCTGTTAAAAGTTCTATCGCGGCTCGTCTTAATTGTTTTTCATCCCCCACAACTTTGATTCCATATTTCGGTGCAGACTTTAACTGAAGTCCATGACGTGTAAGCCACTCTCTTACATCCTTTAAATCTTTTATAATGGTACTTCTTGACACCATCAATTTATCTGCAATGCTATTGATAGTGATGTAGTCTTTTTGCTGTATAAGTTCACTTAATATGATATTTACTCTTTCTTTTTGAGATAAGTTGTAATAATAAATATTGAGATTATCAAGAAGAGATAAAACTTTATTTCTGTGTTCCAATAGTTCAGAAAATTTCACACCTACATTCGGTTTTCGCATCAATTGTGGCAAATTATTGTACTTTAAAAACTCATCAATTGTATCAAGGTCATATCTTATAGTTCTACTGCTTACATTAAATATTTTTGCAAGGTCAGAAATTTTAATAGGCGCATTAGAATTGATAAGTTTAACAAGAATTTGAGTACATCTTTCATTGAGTGTGATAATTATCACCTCTTTTATTTCAAATTATACTTTATTTCTACGATAATGAAAAGCTTAACATTTTGCAATTTAAATGTGGCAAAAGTAAACTAAATAAAAAAATAATAATAAAAATGCAGAAGGCATGCTATTCACCTTCCGCATTTTATTTTTTAAAACTTGGACATAAACTCTTTCATTCTTTTTACTGCTTCCTCTAGGTTTTCCATAGAGGTTGCATAAGCCATTCGAACATATCCTTCCCCATTTTCTCCAAAGGCGTTTCCTGGCACAACTGCAACTTTTGCCTCAAAAAGGAGTCTCTTAGCGAATTCTTCTGAGGTAAGACCTGTCTTTTTTATTGATGGGAATATATAAAAAGCACCTTTTGGTTCAAAACAATCAAGCCCCATTTCTCTCACACTTTGAAGTAAATACTTTCTTCTTCTGTCGTATTCTTCCCTCATCTTTAAAATATCTTCATCCCCATTTTTTATAGCCTCAATTCCAGCATACTGGCACATTGTAGCCGCCGCTGTTACACTATATTGGTGAACTTTTGTCATGTGTTTTACAAAATATTCCGGTGCAGCTATATATCCCAGACGCCATCCTGTCATCGCATATGACTTCGAGAAACCATTTATAGTAACTGTTCTTTCCCACATGTCTTTTAAAGAAGCAAAGCTTACGTGTTCAAAACCACTATATATTAGCTCAGAATAAATTTCATCAGTAACCACAATAAGGTCATGTTTTTTAACTACTTCAGCTATCTTTTCCATCGCTTCTTTTGGCATTACTGCGCCAGTTGGATTATTAGGATATGGTAAAATTAATACTTTTGATTTGTCCGTAATGTACTTTTCTAAAACATCTGCCCTTAATACAAAATCGTCCTCCTCATATGTGGGAACAAAAACGGATTTAGCACCTGCAAGAATCGTGCAAGGGTTATAGGCTACAAATGAGGGTTCTGGAATTAATACTTCATCTCCTTCTTCTGCCAAGTATTTAAAGCGACATATATAGCTTCTGTAGCCCCAATTGTAACTAAAATTTCAGTTTCCGGATTGTAAGAAAGGTTATATCGTTTCTTAAGATAATTCGAAATTTCTTGCCTCAATTCAATAAGTCCCGGATTCACAGTGTATCCTGTTTTACCTTCATCGAGGGCTTTTTTGCTGCCTCTCTTATGTGCTCGGGCGTCACAAAGTCTGGTTCTCCGATAGCAAGGGATATCGCTCCAGGCACCTCTTTCGCCATGTTAAAGAAATATCTTATGGTAGATATTTCTATAGATTTTGCTCTTTTTGCCACTCTGTCTTCAAAGTTCATCTCTAATCCTCCTAAAATAATAGTTTTT
>NZ_BAZY01000001.1 GCF_001310975.1 Thermoanaerobacter thermocopriae JCM 7501 | reverse complement strand
TTAAATATTTTTCCTAGATGGTTTTTAATATTAGCTGAAACAAATTGATAATGTTCTTCCTCATATTTATCTAAAACATCGTATATTTCTTCTTTCTTTTCATCAAGCAAAACTCCATAAGAAATATGGAAAAGTTGCTTTATCTCTGGTTGTGAAAGAATTTGCGCATTTTCTAAATTTGGTTCTTCGGCAAAGTCATCTTTATCAATTAAAACTTTGTATGCTTTTTTACTTTCTTCCAAATTGTCTAAAGCAATTTTATAAAGTTCATAAAAAAGTTTTTTGTCTTTTTCAAATATAAGATTTACCGCTTGAAGCCAACTAGTACCCGATGTCTTTATGTGGAAACTGTGCTGAGTGACTTCACTAAAAATTTCATAAATGCTAAATTTATCACTGCCTGAATGAAGGCTTAATTTGTAACCTCCAAATTGTTGTGAAATAGCATAATGTTTTTTTAGTTCTACTGCAAATTTATTTATATCCCCTTTATAGTCTATAGCCTTTTGAAATTCCCCAGGAAATTTAGGTGCTAAACTCCAAAAGTCTATTCCCTTTTTATGCAAATACTCTGCTACAAATATGTGATCTTCTACTGTTGTATCTTTTTCTCCTTCATCTATAGAAATCTCTAAATCAAAGTCTTTCACTTTTTCTTTAAGTATGCTATAAACCTTCTCTACAAAATTCATTGCTTTTTCATATATTAGCGCAGATTTATACAGTTCATCTTCTCTAATTGTATACTCTTCTTCTGAAATGCTAATTTTTTTGCCTTTTAAAAGCCTCTATTATCTCTTTGCTTTGTGGAGATATTTGCATCACTTGATTTGAGGAAATGTCTGAAATTTTGGTTAGTAACTCACTTACATCAAGAGTGTACATTGTATAGCCTGCTTCAATAGCTCTTAATAGATATTTTTCATCTTTTATGTGGTCGGCATCTGCACCAAATTCTCCAGTATAACCTGCTTCTAAAACCCCAAGTATGACTTTTAAAAGGGCATCTTTAAAATCTCTACGGGTTTTTTCAAGTTCTCTTGGAGATTGTTGAACTAATACAGGAAATACCGGATATTCTTTTAAAGCCACTATGTGAGCAGGTGTCACTAGCCCCAGTCTATCTCCTGTGCCAAAAGAAGATTTTTGCCTACATGGTGTAGGAGAAATACCAAAGTTTTTCAATATCAAATAATTTTCAAAACTTAAAGGATAGAGATTGAGGTAAAAATCTATTTCTTTTACATTTTTATCTTCTGCAAAATATGGGGAACTTAATTTGAAATTTTCTTTTGTCAAAATCCCTATTTTTTTATCAGCATCTTTTTTTGCCACAAAAATATATGTGTCTTCTTTTAACTTTCTCAATGAATTAGGGTATAATACAAATGAATGGTTTAACAAAAAATCAGTAAGTTTTTCCAATATACCTTTTTCAACCATTGCCATCTTCTCCTTATTAAATTTTCTATACCACTTCAATCTCTACATAATTTTTTAATTCCTCTATTATCTCTTTGTTTTGTTCTCCAGAAGTTATTATCTTTTCTACATTATCAAAAGTACAAAAGGATACCATTGCAACTTTTCCAAATTTACTACTATCAGCCACGACAATTACTCGCCTGGCTGATTTTATCATGGCTTTTTTAGCTTCTGCTTCAAAAATATCAGAAGTCGTAAGACCTTTTTCTAAGGAGATGCCACCAGTCCCTAAAAAGAGAATGTCAATGTTGTATTTACCAATGCAATTTACTGTTTCAAAGCCTACCATCGAATGGTTGTCAGTTTTTAATTTTCCACCAGTAATAAAAAGATTAATATTAGGATTATTGGCTAATTCTGGAGCAATGTTTAAAGCATTTGTTACAACAGTTATGTTTTTAAAATTTTTAAGAAGTCGGGCTATGTGATAAGTAGTAGAACCCGCATCTAAAAAAATGACATCTCCTTCTTTTACTTCTTCTAACGCTTTTGCAGCAATTTTTTGCTTTTCTTCTGTATGCTCTTTAAATCTTTTGACAAGTGGAGGGATAATAATATTTTCTTTCAGTACTGCGCCTCCATAGTTTCTTTCTACCAGTCCTTGCCTTTCCAATTCTTCTAAATCTCTTCTTATCGTCTCATCAGAAACTTTGAAAATCTCACAAAGCTCAGAGACTTTAACGGCTTTCTTTTTTAAAATGATTTCTTTGATTTTATCTCTCCTTGTCGAAACCAGCATCTACATCCACTCCTAAAAATATCAATTTGTCTTTATTTTGCTCAAAACATAAAATAAAGCAAATAAAAACAAAACACAGATTCAAGTTGGAAATGCTGTTTTTGTTTGTGGATTTTATTGACTTTAATATATTAATTCTACATAAATCCAAAAAATCCTTCTTTGTTTTAAAATTTTTTTATTAGTTTGTATGGTTTTTTAAGAATAAACTAAGGAATCCCATTTTAGGGATTCCGAAAAATTTACTTCTCCAATATGTCTTTATTTACAAGGGTGCGCGGCGTTCTTCCTTCTATTACGTCTATTATATTTTGTGCAACAAGTACCGACATATCTCTCCTTGCTTCATCTGTAGCACTTCCTATATGTGGAAGTATTACTACATTATCTAAAGTCTTTAACTCCTCTGTAATCTCTGGTTCTTTTTCATATACGTCAAGACCTGCTGCATAAATGTCTTTATTTTTTAATGCATTCACCAGGGCTTTTTCATCTACAACAGGGCCTCTTGCTGTATTTATTAAAATTGCAGTTTTTTTCATGAGTTTTAATTCTTTTTCACCTATTAAATGGCGTGTATGAGGTGTTAGCGGCACATGAATTGATACAAAGTCCGATTCTTTCAAAAGTGTTTCCAAGTCAACGTACTTTGCCCCTGTTTCTTTTTCAAATTCCTCTTTGGGAGTGTTTGCAGTATATAAAATCTTCATCTCAAACCCTTTAGACATTTTAGCGAAAGCCTGTCCTATCCGCCCCGCACCAATTACTCCCAATGTTTTTCCTGTCACAGCTTTACCTAAAAAAAGATTTGGTGCCCACCCAGTAAATTTTCCTTCTCTTGTGAATTTATCAGCCTCAACAACCCTTCGAGCTGCTGTAAATAGAAGTGCCCATGCAAGTTCTGCTGTTGCATTTGTTAAAACATCTGGTGTATTTGTAACATAGATTCTTCTCTTAGTCGCCTCTTTTAGATCAATATTGTCAAATCCTACAGCGTAATTTGCAACAATTTTTAAATTTTTTGCTGTATGAAAGAATTCTGCATCAACTTTTTCATTAAGTTGCGTCACAACAGCATCTTTGTCTTTTATTACCTCAAGTAACTCTTCTCTTTTAAGGGGTCTGTCTTCTGGGTTTATTTCAACTTCGCAGTACTTTTTTAAAAGTTCAATCCCTTCCTCAGGAATCATCCTTGTAACATACACTTTAAACATAACAATTCCCTCCCTACAAATTTATTCCATCAAATATAGTATAACAGGTATTGTAATAAAAGACAAAAGGTTCATTAAAAATAAGTTTAGCACTTGCTCAGTTCAAGGTCGCACACTTCGTTCAAAACGGTGGCTATGTTATCTACTATTGTAAACGCTAAATTCATTAAAGCAACCTGCTTCTGAAATTTTACACAGACAAAGCCCAACCTAATTATCGGTTGGGCTTTGTCAAAATTATATAAATTGCTTTAGGTGATTTAGGCCTAAAATAAGTCCCTCTTTAACTTTCTCTTCACTACCTTCATAAACAGGGTCTTCATGTTCAATGCTTATTACTCCATCGTACCCACTGTCTTTTAAAGTCTTTATAAATTTGCCCCAATCTACATTTCCCATTCCTGGCATTCTGTATCTCCAATACCCCAGTTCACTTCTTGGGTTAGTATAAAGTTGTCTGTTGAAAACTCCATATCTTTTAAATTTATCTTCAAATATTTCTGTGTCTTTTGCATGTACATGAAATATTCTGTCCTTAAATTGTGGTATCACATCAATATAGTCTATAAATTGCCACACCAGGTGTGAGGGATCAAGGTTTAAACCAAAGTTTTTTGAAGGTATCCTTCTGAACATCTCCTCCCAAAGTTCAGGTGCAAAGGATATAGTGCCAGGAAGTCCTGGAACTTGCCATCCTTCCATTGGACAATTTTCAATAATTATCTTTACTCCTTTATTTTCTGCGTAGCTATTATCTCAGTAAAGACTCTTTCAAATTCATCAAAATTGTCTTTTATGCTCTTTTCAATGTTTCTTCCTATAAAAGTTCCTACCATGTCAGTTCCAAGCATTTTAGCTACATCAATGCACTTTTTTAAGTGATTGTTTATAAACTTTCTCTTTTCTGGGTCTCTGTCAAGGTTGTTGTCATAATATGCAAGAGATGAAATTGTAAGCCCGTATTCTTTAAAATATTTTTTTATTTCTTCCGCCTCTTCGGGTGTAAGATTTTCTACATCTATATCACTTGCAGAATAATCCCTCGTATTGTCTTTAGGCCAGCAGGCAATTTCCAGTGATTTAAACCCATTTTCACTTGCCCACTTAGCTTTTTCTTTAAGAGGCATATTCCCAAGACATACTGTTAAAAATCCTAAATACATTTTACATTTCCTCCTCTAAAATCTTTTTTAGGTTTTCAAAACTTATTTTTACACTCTCCATTGCCGGTCTTTTACACACATCCTGTTCAACAATTAGCCATTTAACTCCATTTTCTTTTGCAATTTTTATTACTTCTTTAAAATTGATAATTCCATTTCCTATTTCAGTAAAAGACCTGTCCTCTTTATCCATGTCTTTTAAGTGAATTAAAGGTAGTCTATTGTAAAATTTTTTAAGATATTCTAACGGGTCAACTCCAGCATATGTAACCCAATACACATCAATTTCGGCTTTTACAAGGTCTTTATATGTATTTTTGTAAAGCATATCAAGTCCATATTCTCCATCGTATATTTCAAATTCGTGATTGTGGTTGTGATAGCAAAACTCAAGTCCCTTTTCCCTACACTTTTCACCTATTTTATTAAACAACTTTGCTGTTTCAATATAATCCTCTCTTGACTTGTACTCATTCCACGGACATACGATGTATTTATTGCCTATTTCAAGGTTATAGTCTATCACTTCCTCAAGATTGTTTTTAAGTAATTCTATTCCTACATGACTACCAGCAGCTTTTAATCCTAATTTATCAAGCGTTTTTCTTAATTCTGATGCTTTTAAACCGCCATATCCTGCAAACTCTACTCCTTCGTATCCTATTTCCGCAACCTTTTCAAGAGTACCTGTAAAATCTTTTTGTGTCTCCTCTCTCAAAGTGTAAAGTTGAAGTGCTATAGGTATGCTCATTTTAATTTTTTCCCCCTTTAACCTAAAACTATTTCCTTACCTTTTTCAGCTGATTCATAGGCACCGTCTATTATTTCCATGAGAATTGCCCCTTCTTCAGCAGAAGCCAAAGGCTCTTTGTCATTTTTTATGCAGTCAACAAAATGTTCAAATTCATTTAAAGGCGACTTTGGATAATTGGTGTCAGGAACTATGTCAATCAATGTATCAAAAATTTCCGAAAATACTTTAAGATGTCCGTTTTTAAACCATATGCCACCTTTATCACCCAAAATTTCATAGTAATTGTAATCTCCCTCAATGTTGGAAGCCCAGCTGAATTCAAAGTCAATTGTGGCACCATTTTTAAGCCTTACAAAGCCTACTGCCATATCCTCCACATCGTAAATTCCATCCCCGCTTTTTGCATAATTCCAGCTGTTTAAACTGTTGCTATTTGAAAACTTAGAATAAGTAGCTGCTGACACAGATTGAGCTTTAGGGTATCCCATGAAATACAAGACTAAGTCTAAAAAATGTACACCTAAATCAATTAATGGGCCTCCTCCAGACAATTTCTTATTTGTAAACCATCCGCCCTTTCCAGGAATGCCTCTCCTTCTCCTCCAGCCAGTCTTTACATGGTATATTTCGCCTATATACCCTTCCTTTATATATCTTTTTACAAAGAAAGATTCATTTGTAAACCTATTATTTAATCCTACCATAAACTTCCTTTTGTATTTATTTTTTGATTCAATGACCTCATAAGCTTCTTTTGCATTTAGAGTTATAGGTTTTTCACAATGCACATGAATTCCCTTTTCCATCGCTTTTATAGAAATAGGTGCATGTAAATAATTTGGGGTACACACGCTTATTAAGTCTGGTTTTTCTCTTTCAAACATTTCTTCATAATCTGTATAAACGTGAGGTATATTGTACTTTTCCGCTAATCTTTTTGCAGCTTCTATATCTGGATCAGATATGGCTACAATTTCAATTCCTTCTACTTTTGAATAACCATTTAAGTGTTTGTAATCAGCAACTGACCCTGCGCCAACACATGCATATTTAAGTTTTCCCATACAAAAGCCTCCATTTACCTGTTAAAATATACTGGTTCTTCTGTTTTCGCAGATGTATAAATAGCCTCTAGTATCTCAGTTACTACAAGAGCTTCTTCTGGTTTTACAACCGGCTCTGTATCGTTTATGATGCAATCAATCCAAGCTTTTGCTTCTAAAAATCCTGGGTCATCTGATTTACCTTCATAGAAATCTACTCCACCTACATCAGTAGAAACTTTAGTTGTATAAAGCCTTCCAAATTTCTCTCCATTTATGCGAAGTCCATCTCTCATGTCAGCTCCGCCTTCTGTTCCACACAAAGTGGTCATAGCCTCGCCAACCTCTAAAGTATTTAAAGCCCAACTGGACTCTAATATAATGGTAGCCCCATTCTCCATTACTATAAATCCAAAAGCTGAATCTTCAACTGTGAACTTTTCAGGATCCCATGGCCCCCAAGCATTCGCAGCATTTGCTCTTTTGCCTAATTTATAATAGGCGCTTCCCATTACAACTTTAGGCTTATAGTTATTCATCATCCACAATGTCAAATCAAGGGCATGTGTTCCTATATCGATTAAAGGCCCACCGCCTTGCTCTTCTTCATTTAAGAAAACACCCCATGTAGGTACCGCGCGGCGACGTATAGCATGAGCCTTAGCAAAATATATTTCCCCTAGTTCACCATTTTGACAAACTTTATGTAAATATTGAGAATCTGGTCTAAAGCGATTTTGATACCCTATAGTGAGTTTCTTACCTGTTTTCTTATATGCTTCCACCATTCTTCTGGCATCTGCAGCAGTCTTAGCCATAGGCTTCTCACACATTACATGTTTTCCTGCATAAAGAGCATCAACAGTTATGTCTGCATGAGACTTGTTGGGAGTTAAGACATGAACCACATCTATTGTTTTATCTTCAAGAAGTTTTTTGTAATCTGTGTACACTTTCGCGTCTTTTGTACCATATTCTTTTGCCGCTTTCTCCGCCCTCTCTTCTATGATGTCACAAAAGGCCACCATTTCAACATTGTCTAGTTTTGCCAAAGAGGGCATGTGTTTGCCAAAAGCAATTCCTCCACAACCTATAATTCCTACTCTAAGTTTCTCTTTTACCATAAAAATTCCTCCCTTGATTATATTTAAATTTGTATTTTTAAGACAAAACTTTATTCTTTATTTTACTGTCGACTCTCTTATTATTAACTCATGCTCTAAAAAAATCCTCTGTGGTTCTTCTAATTTACCATTCATGTGCTTTATCAGTAGTTCCATAGCAACACATCCTAAATCGTATTTTGGCTGTGAAATAGTTGTAAGCATAGGGTCATACATAGAAGCAAAGCTTATATCATCAAAGCCTACAACCGCTATATCCTCAGGGACTTTAAGCCTTCTTCCTTTATCGCTCTTATAGCTCCAATAGCCATGATGTCAGAGATTGCAAATATAGCAGTAGGCCTTTCTTCCATCGCCAAAAGCTGTTTCGCTGCTCTTACTCCGCTTTTAAAGCTGTAATCTCCGTACTTCATAAGCTTTTCGTCAAATTCTATTCCTGAATCTTCAAGAGCTTTTCTATAGCCTGCCTCTCTTTGTTTAGTAGACACCAGTTCATTTTCACAGCTTATCATTCCTATCCTTTTATGTCCCAATCCTATCAAATGCCTCACAGCTTTGTAAGCTGCAGAAAAGTTGTCTATAGATACATATGATACTCCAGCCCCTTCTATGTATTCACAACATTGAATAACAGGATAATTTTGTCCTATCAAAGTCAATTCCTCTTTGCTCATCACTGGTGCCATAAAAATAACACCATCTGCTAACCTGTTTTTTAAAAGTTCAAGATATGCTTTTTCTCTATTAATATCAGAATCAGTATTGCAAAGCATTACATTATATCCATTTTTATGAGCTACATCTTCTATTCCCTTTACAACACGTGCATAAAAAGGATTTGATACATTAGGCATTAAAGCAGTATCATTCTTGTTTCTGCCCGCCTTAAATTTCTTCCAAGAAGATTAGGATGGTAATTTAATTCTTTTATCGCTTTTAATACTCTTTCCTTTGTTTCTTCAGACACCGAGTCACTGCCATTTAAAACTCTTGATACTGTTGCAACAGAGACTCCTGCTCTTTTAGCAACTTCTCTAATATTAGCCATCATAACCTCCTGTGTAACAGATTACATAATATTTTTCATTGATTTTCAGAGACATATCTAATAAAATGTGTAACGCATTACATTTACTATTATACCTCTAAATTATAAAAAATCAATAGCAACAAATAAATTTTCATACTTTTACAAAAAGCTCAACCTTATCGGTTGAGCAAAACTATCATTCTAATGTTTTTATCTGCTCTTCAAGAGTTTGTATCTTATTTTTAAGGTATTCTAATTGCTGTAGTGCTTGTTGTTTTTGCTTAATTATTTCTTCTTTCTGACTCTCTTGCTCTCTTAACTCTTCCATCTTGTTTTTAACTGTTTCAATTAACATTTGTCTCCTATTATCAAAAAATTCTGCAAGTTTGTTTACAACTTCTTGCAATTCTTTAACGCTTTTTTCCAGTGATGGTTTCATGTTTTTTTGGGCTTTCGGGAAGAGCATTAAACCTAATGCAGCTGCTCCAATCCCCAGTAAAATTTTCTGGAGGAAAGAAATTTCAAAATTCCCATATCCCTTCCTCCTCCCTTTGGTTTCATTAATATTTTGTCCAATAATTTTTTATATGATTTAATGTGTTATTTCCCAAAAATCATAACTTTTGTTATTGCTTTATATAAGTCTTTTGCATCGTATTTTTCACTAACTTTGTAAAAATATTGAAAAAATTCACCTAATGTATATTCCCAAAGTCCAATTATTTCATTCTTCTTAGACGGATTTTTTTTGTATTCTTTAAAAGACAATTCCATCGCATTTTTTAATGTTTCAAGAGCTTTTTGAAATTCTTTCTTTATGTCATCCATTATATTGTTCCCTCCTCAAAAACGTAATCTAAAGACAATATATGAATATTGTAATAATAGTGTTACTCCGACAGGGTCCCTGTCGGCATCCTTCACAACAAAAAATGGGCTTTTTACGCCCTTTCAATTTATAATATTTACACTGTTTCCACATTTTTTGCACTTGCTCCCTTCCAAACCTACTAGCTTAACATGCCAATAATCTCTTTTAACAAGCAAATTTTCACAATAAGGACAATAGGTATTGTTGTCGAATCCCATGACATTTCCTACATAGACAAAATTTAAATATTTTTTCCCTATCTCATAAGCTCTTCGGAGTGTATCCAAAGGAGTAGGTGGATTATCTAGTTTATAATTTGGAAAATACCTTGAAAAATGCAAAGGAATATTTTTGTCAATTTGAGAAAGCCATTTTACTAAACTTTCTATCTCTTCCTTTTTGTCATTTAAATCAGTAATTATTAAATTTGTAACCTCCACATGACAGTGTTTTGAAGCCTGTTCAACAGTTTCTAAGACGGGGTGCAACTTTCCAGAACAAATTTTTTTATAAAAATCCTCTGTATAGGCTTTTACATCTATATTCATGGCATCCACATAAGGAAGTATCTTTTTTAATGGTTCTAAATTTATATATCCGTTTGTCACAAGTACAGTTTTTAACCCCTCTTTTTTAGCCTCAATCAATCCATCGTGTACATATTCATACCATATTAAAGGCTCATTGTAAGTAAAAGCAATCCCTATATTGTCTCTTTGTCTTTTTGCTGCAGCAATTAATTGTTGGAGAGAGATGTAATCTCCCTCCATTTTTGATGTGCTATTTCCCAATTTTGACAAAACTTACACTTTAAATTGCAGCCATAAGTCCCCACAGAAAATATATATCTGCCTGGATAAAAGTGATAAAGAGGCTTTTTCTCAATTGGGTCTAATGCTGCAGAGGTGATAGTACCGTAATTTTCGGTCACTAATATTCCGTTTATATTGTTTCTCACATTGCAGACTCCGTGCTTTCCTTCATTTATATGGCAATTGTGAGGACATAATAAACATTCTACAACATTATTCTCTAGTTTTTTATAGAACATAGCCTCTTTTAACATAGTAAAAGATACCATTTCTCATTCTATCCCTTCTCTTTTTGCCAGTGTTTTTATTTTTGAAAGAAGTGATTTATAGCTAAAGTTATGTCTTATTCTTCTTGATTTTCTCCCTGAAAAGTCCTCTCTTCTGCCTTTGTCTTTTATTTCTAATTCTTCAATTACAATTGCTTTTCCTTTTTCTTTTGCTATTTTTACTATTTCATGAGCATAGTGCCATTTGAAGTATTCTCTTTTGTCTTTATTTCCACTTGCAAGCTCTGGCATTGACATTTTATCATAGTTTATTAGATTCCCTTTTTCATCTGTCTCTGCCCATGATATGTTGTACGGATATGCATTTATATCTATCCCTATTGCTCCTTTTTCTTTTGTTATTTTTATTTCTGAATATTCTTCTTCAATAGCAAAATAGGCGTATATATTGTCATTTTTAAGTTTTAATTTGAGTAGGGTATGTTTGATTCTCTAATTTCCTGTAGAAGTTCTTCTCTTCTCTTATTCTTTTTGTAGCCTACTTCTATTCTGGCATAGACATATTTTCTTTCCCCTACATTTATCCTTAAGAAAGTGCCATTTTTTTACTTCTATCCTTGTGTTGAGATTTCCCTTTTTGCTTTTATCCCCTCTTGAATAGAGATTTCCTTTTCTTCTTTCTTGCCACTTTGTTTTTAGCTTTTGATATTCTTTCCCATTTATATGGCACTTTTGAAGTTTTCTAAATAAGTCTCTTCCTCCAAAAATGACTTTCTTTGGATTGTTGTCTAATTGTCTAGATGATTTTAATACACCTATTGCTTTCATTATTGCATCATCTACATATCTTGAGTTTAAATTGAAAATCCCTTGAAGGTCTCTTTTTAATGTTTTTCTATCATAACCTTCTAGAAGCCTTTTGTATGCAAATCTCATGCAGGAGGACCATCTTCTCATTAAGTCTAATACTATTTGTTTGTCTTGTTGATTTAGAAAAATGAGTTTAGCCTGTATTACTATCATGCTTTTTGCTCCTTTGTCCGTAAATTTTTGCTGCGAAAGATGTTACTATTGCTTTTTTGTGGACACTCCTTCATACAAAACTACTTTAGGTTTTGGTTTTTCTTCCAGCATGCCTAATAACTTCTCTATATCTTCTTTTTTGTATCTTCTTCCTTTTGGTGTTCTAACTGGGGTTATTAATCCTTCCTTTTCCCAGTTTATTAATGTAATTCTGCTTATATCATATAGCTATTTAACCTTTTTTATAGTTAATAACATTCATTATCACTCAATTAAAGGTGTATCATTTTTTACTACTAATTCCAACTGTTTTGACCTCCTTTTTACCTTACTATTTATGTCTTTCAACTTCAAATTTTTCTATGGTGTAATCCTCATCTGGACTAATTCCAGCTTTTCTCAAAGCAATAGAAATTTGTTCTTCAACAGTGTCCACTCCTTCTAAGTCAGGTAAAAGCAATCCTGAACGATAGCCTTTTCTCACTATTACTCCGTACTTTTTGGGGTTAAGTTCTTGTTTTGATTTAACAGGTTGAGGAGGTGTCAAAACATCCACTGAATACTCAATATCCTTCAGTTCATACTCCTCTACAGGTTCAAAGCGAGGATCTTCAAAACCTGCACTTATGGCATTTTTTATTATTTCTTCTGCTATGTTCTTTTGCTGTGGAAACACTGTACCTATGCATCCTCTTAATTCCCCATCTTTGTGAAGAGAAACAAAAACTCCCGCTCTCCTACTATACATCTCTTCCGGCAAACCTTGTGGTACTGGCATTGTCTTTCTATTTTTCACATAATATTCAAGGCTTTCTCTGGCAAGTTTCACATAGTGGTCTTCTTTTTGCCTTATCTCTTCAATCCTTTGTCTTTTTAATCTGTACAATTTTTCTACCAGACTTGTGCCTTTGTACTCCCCAACGTCAAATTGTACAACACCATATCCTACCCCAAAAGGTCCCTCATGAGATAATACTCCCGCTTTAACCTCATATCCATCTAGAGCTCCCAGCATAACACAAACCGATCTAAATCCACACTCTGCAGCTTCTTCAATTAGGCCTTTGTCCATTCCAATTATTTCTTCTACCTTCATTTCAGAAAGCAAGTCTAGAAGTTTTTTGTCAAAAATTTCTCCCTTTGGCGTATAGCATTCGGACTATTGGGAGTCAATTTGTGAGATAAATCCCCACTGGCGATAAAAACGACCTTTTTGTTTGAATTTCTTATAGCATTTCCAATTGCAGTACCAAATTCATAAAGCTGTTCAAAGGACAAAAATCCATAAGAAATATGTACTAATTTAAAGTTAGAATAATGTTTTTTTACAAAATACAAAGGTACCATCGTTCCATGGTCAAGTTTTTTTGAAAGGGCGTATCTTTTGATTAATTCATCATTTATCTCTGCAATAGGTATATCTTTTTTTCTCGATTCTTCTACAATTTTTTCAACAAGTTCTAAATCATTCTCAAATTCAAACCTTACACCTCTTGCACCAAACTGTCCAAGGTCCCCTTCTAAACTAGGAAAACAGTCACTGCCACAGCATCTCTAAAAACGTATCCGTGAGGAGTGACAACTACTATTGTATCAGGCTTTTTTTCTTTTATGCTGCCTGAAACAGTATTAAGTGAATCTATCGTCTTTTGAATCTTTTTTTCTTCTCCTCTCCCTACTTCAGGTACGATTATAGGTGGATGAGGCATGAGATAACAAGACAACAAGGTTCCCATTTTTAACACCTCGAAAAATTTATTTTTCATATATTGATTATACCACAATAACAAAAGCTTCATCCCTTATAAATTAATATTAGGGTGAAGCTTTTTAAAAATTACATAATTTTAATGCCTGTGTTAATTATTTTATTTCTCATCTTTCTTTATATACTTCCTAATTATTCCCTCAAAAATCATATCTATTATATAAGCTGAGCCACTTGCTAATATTATAAAAACCAATATTGGTATAATATTGGCAAGAATAAAAGCAGCTAACAACGTCAAAATTATAAGCATTGTTTGGGGTAAATGTCCAAGTCCTAATATAAATGAAGTCTTCCATAAGTTAAAGAGACTTCCTTCATAATATTGGCTTGTCAAAAAAGTATAAATTAATGTAATTAAAAACATAAACCCCATTGACAATAATAAACCAGCAAGAATATATCCAAAAACTGTGTTTTGATGTGTAAAAAATTTTACATCTACATAAAGTATTAAAATAACAGCAACAGTAACCACAAAATTTATAAGCATCCAATGAAAGTGTTTTTTAAAAGCTTTCCAAAATTCTCTCCATACTCCTTCTCCTTCGTCTTTTCTTAAAAGATGCACAGAATGAAGAAGAGCTTCTGTAGAGGGAAAAAGTGTCACAACAGGAAGTGAAAATACAATCCACAGAAAGTTTAATATCATTAAATCACTTATAAAATAAGCTATGTCATAAAGTTTTGAATCTCTCATTGCATTTTCACCTTTACATCTCTTTTAACAATTTCTTTTCTATTTTTCCTGCCGCATTCTTAGGTAGTTTAGGTACAAACTCAAAAATCTTTGGAATTTTATATGGTGCCAGTTTATTTTTTAAAAAGTTTTGAAGCTCCTTTTTGTCGGCTTTTGCTCCCTCTTTTAATACCACAAAAGCTTTGACTTCTTCTCCCTTTAACTGGTCACCTACACCTATTACAGCCACTTCTAAAACATCAGGATGCTCTAACAAGGCATCTTCTACTTCCCTCGGATATACATTAAACCCACCTAATATTATCATATCTTTTAGTCTGTCTACAATGTAAAAATATCCGTCTTCGTCTTTTTTTGCAAGGTCACCCGTGTGGAGCCAACCACCCTTAAAGTCTTGGCAGTTTCTTCTGGCATGTTGTGATACCCCACCATTATATTAGGCCCTTTTAAAACAAGCTCTCCTATTTCTCCAACGGAAAGTTCGTTGTCATTTTCATCTACTACTTTCGCTTCAACACAAGGAAGTGGCAATCCTATAGACCCGGTTTCCTTATAGCATCAGGTTCTAAAGGATTCAAAAGTGCAACAGGAGCCGCTTCAGTTAAACCATAGCCTTCTACAAGCGGAAAATTAAATTTTTCCTCAAATCCTCTTTGTATCTCAGGAGCTAAAGGAGCTCCTCCAGATATTGCTAACCTTAATGCTTTAAACTGACCTTTTTCTGCCATTCTCATTAAAACTGCAAACATTGAAGGCACACCGCAGAATACGGTTACATCTTCATTGGTTAGCGTTTCTAATGTATCTTTTGGCATAAAACTTTCTTTTATCGTAATAGTAGCACCTAAATAAAACCCAAGAAGTATGTTAACTGTCCATGAAAAACTGTGAAATAAAGGCAATAAAGCCAAAAAATTATCGTTTGGTCCCAAATCAGAAACTTCATCCAACGCTTTTACATCAGCAAGGAAATTATTGTGAGTAAGCATTGCGCCTTTTGGTTTTCCAGTCGTCCCTGATGTATATAAATAAGCACAAACTTCATCAGCTTCTACATCAACAGGTTTAGCTACTTTCATCTTTAATATAGTAGCAATCGTATTTTCATCTAAAATGACAACATTTTTAATGTTCAATCTTCCCAATTGAGACTTGTCAATTTTTTGAGCTATTAAAGGATGTAAAACAATGGTACTTGTTCCTGATTCCATAATTATATAAGCAATTTCTTCAAGTGTAAGCATCATGTTCAATGGGACAACAATAGCCCCTGCCTTGGATGCTCCCATAAAAGAAAATATATACTCAGGGCAATTGGGAAAGCTCAATGCTACTCTGTCCCCTTTTTTTACACCTATTGATTGAAAATATGAAGCGTATTTATCTATTAAAGAATCAACTTCTCTGTAAGTATAAATTTTGTCTTTAAATTTTATAGCAATGTGGTTATCCGATACTCCTGAGTTTTTGTAAATTTCATATATTTTCATAATTATCCTCCTTTAACCTAGTATAGCAGCACCGATGATCCCCGCATCATTTCCAAGCTCTGCTTTTCGTATGTCAGCATAAGGAAGGTCTTTAAACAAAATATTCTCCGCCACTTCTTTTTTGAGGGGTTTTATGAGAAAATCTCCTGCGTTTGCAACACCGCCACCCAATATTATCACTTCAGGGTCAAACATGTTTATGACATTTACAATTCCAATAGCTAAATATTTGACATAGTCATTAAAAATCTTGATAGCCTCTTCATCATACTGCTTTGCGGCATCAATTACATTTTTAGCCGTTATACTTTCTATATCCCCATTTGCAAATTTTAAAATAAGAGAGTTAGGGTCTTTTTTAGCGGCCCTTTTCCCTTCTCTTATTAAAGCAGTAGCTGAAGCGTATGTCTCCAAACATCCGATCTTACCACAATTGCACCTTATGCCATTGTCTCCTATCACTATGTGCCCAATCTCAGGTGCAAAATGGTGAGCACCGTTATATATTTTGCCATCTAGAACAAATCCAGACCCTACTCCTGTGCCTAAAGTAATTGTCACAGATGATTTTGAACCTCTGCCAGCACCAAATACCGCCTCTGCCAAAGCCGCTACATTTGCGTCATTGTCCATATAAATTGGCAAATCAATATATTTTTTTATTTCTTTTGCAAGAGGTACTTTTGTCCAAAAAAGATTAACTGCCCGTATCACTATACCCTTTTCACTGTCTGCTACTCCTGGAACTCCAATACCCATTGATTTAATCTCTTTTATATCAGTATTAGTTCTATTAATAAGCTCAAGAGCTATTTCTGCTATATCCTTGGCAACCGCTTCATAACCTCTTTCTGGTTTTGTGGGTCTACTGCCTGTTGCTACTATACGTCCTTCATCATCTACCAATCCAACAGCAATATTAGTTCCCCCAAGGTCAACGCCAATTCTCATTCTTCCTCTCCTCCAATTCTCCGTTTTTTCTCTTTAATATACTCTTTTATTTTTTTAACATGGGTATTAAGTATTAAATCTTCACATATCCCGGCATTCTTAATAACTTTGAGAGCTTCCTCAAACCTTCCTATATCGAAGCTTACATGAGCATCGCTTCCTACAGCAATTTTTACTCCTAATTCTTTTGCTTTTTTAGCAATGAGAAAACAATTTTTTTCACTACCTTTTCTTGAACTTACAAAAGAGCTATTGTTTATTTCAATAAATTTCCCATATTCTTTAGCCACCATCAAAACTTTTTCAATATCTATTGGATAGATGGGATTTCCAGGATGCCCTATTATATCTACATAAGGGTTTTTTATAGCATTTATAAGAGCTTTTGTGTTTCTTTCTATATCGTCACTTGGTTCAAAACACGCATCATGCAAACTGGCAATCACTATATCTAATTTTTTAAGTATTTCTTCTGGTAAGTCCAAATTTCCTTCTTCATCCATTATATTAGCTTCTACCCCTTTTAATATCTCCACCCCCTCTATTTTTTCAGGCAGCACTTTTAAATTCCCAAAATGCCAAAAGTGAGCAGCCCCTGGCATTTTAGGCCCATGGTCTGTCATGCATATAAGTTGAAGCCCTTTTTTATAAGCCTCTCTTGCATTTTCTGTAATAGTACTGTAAGCGTGGCCACTGGAAATTGTGTGGGTGTGAGTATCCAAAACTAACTTCAACTTTATCCTCTCCTTTTAATTTCCTATTTGTTTTAATAACTTTTTATTAAGTTCGTGGGCAGCGTTGTACCCCATCTGTTTTTGCCTGTGGTTCATCGCTGCTACTTCTACTATTATCGCGAGATTTCTTCCTGGTCTCACAGGTATAGTAAGCTTTGGCACTTTTACATCTAAAAATTTAATATATTCATCCTCCAATCCTAACCTATCATAATATTTATCTTCATCCCACTCCTCCAATTGGATAACCAAATCTATATTCATTGTATTTCTAACAGACCCTACACCGTACAATGTCTTTATGTCAAGTATGCCAATACCCCTTATCTCAATAAAATGCCTTATTACCTCCGGCGATCTTCCTTGAAGCTTGTCTTCGCTTATCTTGCTGATTACCACTGCATCATCAGCTACTAACCTGTGTCCCCTTTTAATTAATTCTAATGCTGTCTCGCTTTTTCCTATGCCACTTTCACCCAACAAAAGAACTCCTATTCCATATACATCCACAAGGTCTCCATGAATGGTAATTTGAGGTGCTAGCTTTTCATCAAGGTAATTTATTAATCTGTTTATAAATTTGGTAGAAGGGTCTTTTGTCCTTAAAAGATATCTATCGTACTTTTGAGCAGCATCTATAAGTTCTTGAGGTATATTCAAATCTCTTGTTACAATAAGACAAGGAATAGGATAAGCAAAGAATTTGTCTGCTCTCTCTGGTAATACATTTTCTGGTAATTGCTCTATAAAAGTCATCTCAACTTTGCCTACTATTTGAACTCTCTCATATGCAAAATGTTCATAAAAGCCAGAAAACTGTAATCCCGGCCTATTTACATCACTGGTGGTTATATCTATTTTATTATTTTTAGCTTCAACCACAACTTCCAAATTTAAATCCCTTATCAAAGCTTCAACAGGAATTTTATCCACTTTTTCACCTCCAGCTAGCAACAAAGCGCCGCGTTTAATTCAATTATATTATTTAATGGAAAATAAGTAAATAGACAAAAACTTTTCTTCTTGAAGGAGGTAAATTATAATATTGTGTATAGCCAATCAAAATTTTTGAGGTGAAAAATGTTAAGGCAAAGACTTATCAGATTTTTAAAAGAAAACAAAGGAGAATATATCTCGGGTCAAAAACTATCTGAGCAACTTAATGTCTCAAGAACTGCTATATGGAAACACATAAATGAATTAAAAAATGAAGGATACCAAATAGAATCTCATCATAAACTGGGGTATAAATTAGTTTCTGAGCCTGATTTGCTAATTTATGAAGAAGTATCCCCTTATCTTACTACAAATTTTATAGGAAAAAATTATATACATAAGTTAACTATTGATTCCACCAATAATTTTGCAAAAGAAATCGCATCAAAAGTTCCTGATGGTACAGTAATTATTGCCGAAGAACAATCAGCAGGTAGAGGACGATTGGGAAGAAGTTGGCTATCTCAAAAAGGCTGTGGTATTTGGATGTCTGTCATTTTAAAACCAAATATACAGCCACAGGAGGCAATTAATCTCACACAAGTAGCGGCAATTTCTGTAGTTAAAGCTATTGAAGAATTATCTCATGTAGAAAACAAAATAAAATGGCCAAATGATATAATAGTAAACAATAAAAAAGTATGTGGAATATTGACAGAGATGAGTTCAGAAATTGACAAAATAAACTATGTGGTAATAGGAATTGGAGTCAATGTAAATTGTTACAATTTCCCTGAAGAATTAAAAGGAAAAGCCACTTCCTTAAACTTAGAAACCAACTCTAAAGTTGATAGGAAAAAACTTGCTGCCAGTATTTTAAATAACCTGGAATTTTATTACAATACATATTTACAAAAAGGCTTTGAATACATAAGACCTACATGCATTGCAAAATCTATAACAATAGGAAGAGAGATAAAAGTTATTTACAATGAAGGTGAAATGGTGGGAAAAGCTGTAACTATTGACAGTAATGGAAGTTTGATAGTAGAAACTAAAGAGGGTAAAAGACTTAGTATTATGTCAGGAGATGTATCTGTAAGAGGTTTACTGGATTACATTTAAGCGTCAAGACAAAATCTTGACGCTTAAATTTGTTGACAAAGTCAAAATTTTCTAAAGAAGATATTTTGCATCGTCGCTCCAGAGTTCCAAAGCGACAAACGCAAAATATCTTCTTTTCGAAAGTTTGTCAACAAGCCGAAAGCATCCAAGACAAGATCTTGACACTTTTTATTTTCTAAAATATTCATATACAGCTTGAGCAACTTTTTCATTCATTCCTTTCACTTTTTTAAGATCCTCTAAACTTGCACTTTTTATTTCTTCTATAGAGTTGAAAGCATCGTATAAAGCTTTTGCCCTTTTTTCACCTATACCAGGAATATTGAGAAGTTCGCTTTTAAATCTTTTGCTTTGCTTTTCTTTGTGGAAAGTTATCGCAAATCTGTGAGCTTCTTCTTGTATTTGAGCAATCAGGCGAAAAGCTTTTGTAGTCATAGGTATATCAATTTCACCTTGAGGTGATACAAGGCCTCGGGTCCTGTGTTTTGAATCTTTTACCATCCCATAAACAGGAATAGCAATTCCTAAACCATACAATACCTGCAGTACAGCATTTACATGCCCTATACCACCGTCTATTAATATTAAATCAGGCATTTCAGCAAATTTAGCTTTATTTTCTTCAAGTTCGCCTTTTTCAATAAGCTCTTTTTCTTCAATTCCGTGCAAAAAAACGCCTTTCTATTACCTCTCTCATACTCTCATAATCATCTTGTCCTTCAACATATTTTACGTTAAATTTTCTGTACTGACTTTTTTTAGGTTTTCCGTCTACAAACACCACCATGGCTCCTACATTGTCTTGTCCCCTTGTATTTGAAATATCATAGGCTTCAATCCTTCTGGCATAATCAAGTCCCACTAAATTAGAGAGTTCTAATACAGCCTGATCTTTTGAAATTTCCTCTCTTATTGATATGTCATTCTTAAGAGCTTCTAAAGCATTTTGATAAACCATATCCACCAGTTCTTTTTTCTTACCTCTCATAGGAATTGTTATAAAAACTTTGTTGCCCCTCTTTTGTGATAGCCACTCACTGAGAAGCTCTCTTTCGTCTAATTCCACATCAGTTATTATTTCCTTGGGAATGTAAGGAGCGCCTTCATAAAATTGCTTTATAAAAGAAGAGATTATTTCTCCTCTTTCCATGCCTTCTGTATTTTTCATATAATAATGCTCTCTTCCGCTTAATTTTCCATCACGCACAAAGAACACCTGTATGCAGGAAATACTCGCACCTCTTGCTATTGAAATTATATCCTGTTCATCTTCTCCTACTGATACCACCTTTTGTTTTTCTGAGGTACTTTCAATAGCAAAAATCTGGTCTCTAATTCTCGCTGCTTCCTCAAATCTTAATTCTTCCGCCGCTTTTTGCATGTCTTCTTTAAGTTTTTGTACTAGCCAATCTCTTTTTCCATCAAGGAAGAGAACTGCTTGGTCCACTAATTTTCTATAATCTTCTTTATTTATTTTGTTAGTACAAGGAGCAGAACACAATCCTATGTGGTAATAAAGGCATTCTCTAACCTTCCTCATATCCTTTTCAATATTTCTGTTACATGTCCTTATCGGAAACATTTTTCTTACAAGTTTTATAGTCTCCCTTACTGCAAAGGCACTGCTATAAGGTCCGAAATATTTCGCCCCATCGGGTTCAATCCTTCTCGTAAACATTATGCGGGGATACTCTTCATTTACTGTAACTTTAATATAGGGGTAATTTTTGTCATCTTTTAATAATACATTATACCTAGGCTTATACTTTTTAATTAAATTGCATTCCAACATCAAAGCTTCAAGTTCAGTATCAGTAACAATATACTCAAAGTCTGACACGTGAGAAAGCATTACTTTTACTTTTGGCAATTGATTTTCTTTGTTTTGAAAATACTGTCTTACTCTGTTTTTGAGAACTATCGCTTTACCTACGTAAATTATTTCACCTTTTTTGTCTTTCATTATATAAACGCCAGGTTTCTCAGGCAAAAGCTTTAATTTTTCTTCTATAGTCATTGTCCATCACCTTCAGGTCATTTACTCAAATAAGCTCTTATTATATCTCTTGCTATAGGTGCTGCTACTTTTCCGCCCTGACCGCCATTTTCAACTATTACACTTACAACTATTTGTGGATTTTCAGCAGGTGCAAAACCTACAAACCAAGCGTGAGGTGCTCCATGAGGATTTTCTGCAGTACCAGTTTTGCCTGCAACTGTAACGCCGGAAATTTGTGCAGCTTTTCCTGTCCCATCTTTATCGTTAACAGCACCTATCATCAATTGTTTAATAGTATATGCCACCTTTTTTGATATAGGATTTAAATACCGTGAAGGAGTGCTTTTTTCAATGACTGCTCCTGAAATAGAATCTACTACATATTTCATTAAATGGGGCTTCATCATAACTCCATCATTCGCCACGGCAGAAACGACTAAAGCCATTGAAAGAGGGGTTACCAGCATTTCACCTTGTCCTATAGATGTTTCTGCTAAACTAGTCTTTTTCTCAAGAGGTGGAAATTGATTTTTTACTGTATCTATCTCTAAAGGAACTCCTTTATTTAATCCAAAAGCGTAAGCCATTGTTTGTAAATTTTCACTTCCCAAGTCCAAGCCAAGCTGTATAAAAAATGAGTTGCAAGACCTATAAAAAGCCTGCTTAAAATCCTCTATTCCGTGAGCAATGCCTCCAAAATCATTTATTCTATCGCCATCTACAATTATATACCCTTTACAATTAAAAGTCTCGTCATATAATTCAGGTTTATATGTCAGAGCTGCAGCAGTAGTTATAATTTTAAATGTAGAACCTGGTGGATACAAACCTTGCGTAGCTCTATTTAAAACTACGTGCTCAGAACTTGTCATTATTTCTTCCCAATTCTCTCCTAAAGTATTGGGGTCATAAGAAGGAGTGGAAACCATTGCTAAAATTTCTCCTGTCTTTGGATTTAAAGCTACAACCGCCCCCTTTTTACCCTCCATTTCTTTGTAAGCAAGGTCCTGAAGAGCTTTATCTATTGTCAAATATACATTATCTCCTACTTTTTTTCTCGCTAAAATTAACTTTCTTAAAATAGTCATTGGGTCATTTCCTACCATTCCAAGAAGTTCTCTATCATAGGCTTTTTCTATGCCTGTGTTTCCTTGCTGGTATATTCTACGGCTGTATCCTATCACATGGGCAAAAGCAGGGCCATCCAGGTATTCCCTCTTTTGCACCCCATCAACCTCAACGCTTTTTGCAAGAATGATACCATTCCTGTCCAAAATACTTCCTCTTAATATCTTTTTTTCTTCCTCTATAAGTCTTTTATTGTAAATACTATAAGAACTTGTAATTAATTTATCTCTTTCGTATATCTGGAAATAAGTTAAATAGGCAATTAAGCTAAAAAAAAGCGCAGAAAAAACCCAAAATAGAATTTTAATATTGTGTTTCAAATTTGGCATCTTCCTGCTCCTCCTTAAGAGCTATGCCATTTAGCATACCCAACGTCACAAAGCTTGTCACCATAGAACTGCCTCCATAACTTACAAATGGGAGGGTAACTCCTGTAAGAGGTATGAATTTTGTGACACCTCCAATTATAATAAAAACCTGTAAGCTAAATATTGAAATGAGGCCTGTAGCTAGTAATGTACCAAATTCCTCTTTAGCCTTTAGTGCTACTTTAATTCCTCTATACATTATAACAAAATACGCAAGGATTATGGCTACAGCCCCTAAAAGTCCAAATTCTTCACTAATAGCAGAAAAAATAAAGTCAGTTGCCACAACCGGTATATACTCGGGATGCCCCATACCAAGCCCTGTACCAAAAAAGCCTCCTGCCGCAATGGCAAAAAGAGATTGCACAATTTGATATGACTTTCCCGGTACATCCATCCAAGGATTTAACCATGCCTCAATTCTTACTCTTACGTGCCAAAACAAAAAGTAGGATATTAAGCCTCCTAAAACAAATAACCCAATCCCTACTGCAGTGTACAATAGATTAGAAGTAGAAACAAAGATTAATAATACTGTAGTAGCATAAAATAAAAATGCCATTCCCAAGTCTTTTTCTAATACAAATATTCCCACAATCACAAGAGTTATTATTGCTAAAATAATTATGTGTTTTGTCTTCTTTTTGTTGCACAAATATTTTGCTAGAAAAATTATATATATTATTTTAGCAATTTCAGCAGGCTGAATATATATTCCACCAAAAGTAAGCCAGTTTTTGGCGCCACCTATTTCCCTTCCAAAAATTAATGTGGATACCAGCAGCGCTATTGTAAGGACAATGTAAATAGCTTCTCCATATTTGAGTTTGTTAAGTAAATCGTAATATTTTAAAATATATGAGGAAATAAAGTAAAGTAAAAATCCTATCAATATCCAAATAATCTGCTTTATGAGCAAATTTGGTGCAACTCTATATATTATTATAAGTCCCATTTCTGTCAAAAAAGAAGTTAAAATGATAAACTGAATTTCCCCCAAAGGGAACAGCCTTACATGTAAGTAATAAGCAATATAAATTAATATTGGAAATGTTAATGTAAAATATATAGTATCAAATCCTTTGGGCTTATTGTATATAAAAAGCAACAAAAACGCTATTGTAAATATCCAAAAGATATCTTTCATGGCTTTAGAACCAGTTTTTATATATTCTTCCATAAGATTTCACCTACAAAATAAATTTAAGTTCAACATCACCTAAAGTAATTACATCGTTATTTTTTATTTTAGCAATTCCTTTTACTCTTTTGCCATTTATAAAAGTGCCATTTGTGCTGTTTAAATCTTGTATATAAAACCTTCTGCCCTTTTTCGTATGATAGCATGCCTTGCAGATACATAAGGGCTTTCAATTACTATATCGCATTCTTCAGACCTTCCTATGGTAGTAACTTCAAAAAGATTAAAAGTCCTTTCTCCATTTAGAAAAGAAAGTTTAGCCGCTGTTATTTGCCTCTCATATCTTGCCCCTTTCATGTCCATATACACTATTTTGAAAACCCTGTATAAAAACAGGTAGATGAGAAAAATAAGGACATATTTTAATATCTGAGAAGCTATGGCATAATACATAGATTCACCTCATTTTTGAGAAAGGACTTTTTTCAAAAAATGGCCTGTATAAGAATTTTCATTAGTAGCAACTTCCTCAGGTGTTCCTGTAGCTATTACCATTCCACCCTTGTCTCCACCTTCTGGTCCTAAGTCAATGATATAGTCTGCACTTTTTATGACATCTAAGTTGTGTTCAATTACAATAACAGTATTACCCGCATCAGTTAATCTGTTTAAAACGTCGAGAAGCCTATGCACATCTGCAAAATGTAATCCAGTTGTAGGCTCATCCAAAATATATAATGTCTTACCTGTAGGTCTTTTAGAAAGTTCAGTAGCTAATTTTACTCTTTGGGCTTCTCCTCCTGAAAGTTGAGTAGAAGGTTGCCCTAGCTTAATATATCCTAGTCCTACATCATATAAAGTCATTAATTTATTTTTTATCCTAGGGATATTTCCAAAAAACTCTAATGCTTCTTCTACTGTCATATTAAGTACATCCGAAATGTTTTTTCCTTTATATTTTACTTCCAATGTCTCCCTATTATACCTTTGGCCTTTGCAGACTTCACAGGGAATATACACATCCGGCAAAAAGTTCATCTCAATTTTAATTATACCATCTCCTCCGCAGGCTTCACACCTACCACCTTTAACATTAAAACTAAATCTCCCTGGTTTATAACCTCTCATTTTAGCTTCTGGAGTATTTGCAAAAACCTCTCTTATATAGTCAAAAACTCCTGTATAGGTAGCGGGATTGGAACGAGGAGTCCTGCCTATAGGAGACTGGTCAATATTTATTACTTTGTCTATATTCTCAATACCCTCTATTGTATCATGGTTACCTGGTTTATCCTTGGATTTATAAATTTTTTGTGCCAATGCTTTGTAGAGTATCTCATTTATAAGGGTGCTTTTGCCTGAGCCAGAAACCCCTGTAACACATATAAATACTCCAAGAGGGAAAACCACATCTATATTTTTTAAATTGTTTTCCTTCGCTCCTTTCACTATTAAAGCTTTTCCATTAGGTTTTCTCCTCTGTTTTGGCACTTCTATCTTTATTTTACCACTTAAATACTTTCCTGTAATTGATTTTTCACATTTTAATACATCTTCTATCGTACCAGCAACTACAATTTCTCCTCCATGCTCACCTGCTCCTGGTCCTACATCCACAATGTAGTCCGCCGCATATATTGTATCTTCGTCGTGCTCTACTACTATAAGAGTATTACCTTGGTCCCTTAATTTTTTTAAAGAATTTATAAGCCTTTCATTATCTCTTTGATGAAGTCCAATACTGGGTTCGTCCAAGATATATGTGACTCCTACAAGCCCAGAGCCTATCTGACTTGCCAACCTTATCCTTTGTGCTTCTCCACCTGATAAAGTAGCTGCGGGCCTTGACAGAGTCAAATAATCAAGTCCTACATCTACAAGAAAATTAAGCCTTGCCTTTATTTCTTTTAAAATTGGCTTTGCAATAATCTCTTGTTTTTCTGTTAATTTGAGTTCATTAATAAATTTTATAAGCTCGCCAACAGAAAGGTCTGTCATTTCTTTTATAGAAAGTCCGCCAATAGTTACAGCTAATGCTTCTGGCTTTAACCTTGCACCATTACATGTAGGGCAAATAACCGGTCTCATATACTTTTCTATCTCTTCTTTTATAAAATCTGACGAACTATTGTTGTACCTTCTTTCAAGATTGTTTACTATCCCTTCAAATCCATAGGACTTTCCTTTTGTATCTTTGCCATAAAGCAGTACACTTTTTAAATCTTCACTAAACTTTTCATAAGGAGTATTCTCCGTATATCCAAAATGTTCAATTAATCTTAAAATGTTGTAATAAGCATAACTATCCTGTGAAGCAACAATTCCCGGCAACAAGCCATTTGCTAGAGATTTTTTGTGTCCTGTATTAAAAGCTCTGGATCTACCTTCATAAATTCTCCCAATCCAGTACAAACAGGACAAGCCCCATAAGGGCTATTGAAGGAAAACATCCTCGGGGAGAGTTCTTCAATACTTATGTTGCACTCTGGACAAGCGTATTTTTCAGAGAGTGTAAAGCTTTCTCCGTCTATTACATCAATAGTAACTATCCCATCTGCTAATTTTAAAGCTGTTTCTATAGAGTCCGTCAGCCTCATGTCTATTCCCGGTTTTATAATAATCCTGTCTACCACAACTTCAATAGTATGCTTTTTATTTTTGTCAAGCTTAATCTCCTCATTTACATCGTACATGACTCCATCAATTTTCACTCTGACATACCCACTCTTTTTTATGTCATTTAAAAGCTTAGCATATTCCCCTTTTCTTCCTCTAATAACAGGAGCCAGTATTTGTATCCTTGTACCTTCTGGCAATTCTTTGACTCTGTCAACCATCTGATCTATAGTTTGCATACTAATCTCTTTTCCGCAAACAGGACAATGGGGGATCCCAGCCCTTGCATATAAAAGCCTTAGATAGTCGTAAATCTCAGTTATCGTACCTACAGTAGAACGAGGGTTTTTATTAGTAGTCTTTTGGTCTATAGATATTGCCGGTGAAAGACCTTCTATATAATCAACGTCTGGTTTGTCCATTTGTCCCAAAAATTGCCTTGCATAAGCGGATAAAGATTCCACATATCTTCTCTGACCTTCAGCATAAATGGTATCAAAGGCAAGAGAAGACTTACCAGAGCCTGATAAACCCGTTATCACAGTTAATTTATCTCGTGGAATCTCCAAATCTATATTTTTTAAATTGTGAACTCTTGCCCCTTTAATTACAATTTTGTCCTTGGCCATGATTTCACCTCAAACTATTTCCTCCAACTGTTTTTTCAATTCAAAAATCACATCTCTCAATTTTGCAGCCTTTTCAAACTGCAGCTCAATTGCAGCTTCTTTCATTTCTTTTTCAAGTTGCTCTATCGTTGACTTAATAATTTCAGGGTCATAAGTCTTAACTTTCTTTCTTGTGTACTTCTGTTCTTCTTCAGCTACATGAGTAGCTTCAATCACATCTCTTACTCCCTTAATTACAGTCTTTGGAGTTATACCGTGTTTCTTGTTATATTCGATTTGTATCTTTCTTCTTCTATTCGTCTCCTCAATTGCTCTCTTCATAGAATTCGTTACAGTATCTGCATACATTATTACTCGTCCTTCCGCATTTCTTGCGGCACGTCCTATAGTCTGTATTAAGGAAGTCTCGGAACGCAAAAATCCCTCTTTATCTGCGTCTAATATTGCCACCAAGGCAACCTCAGGTATGTCTAATCCTTCTCTTAAAAGATTTATGCCTATTAAAACATCGAATTTACCCAGCCTTAAATCTCTTATTATTTCAACCCTTTCAATCGTCTCAATATCAGAATGTAAATATTTTACTTTTATTCCCATATCCTTGAGATAATCCGTTAAATCCTCAGCCATTTTTTTCGTAAGGGTTGTAACAAGTACTCTAAAACCTTTATCAACTGTTTTTCTAATTTCCCCTATCAAATCATCTACTTGTCCCTTAACAGGCTTTACTATTACTTCTGGATCCACAAGACCTGTCGGTCGTATTAACTGCTCAACAACCTGCTCTGAATGTTCAATCTCATAAGGCCCTGGTGTTGCAGAAACAAAGATAACTTGATTTATTCTCTCTTCAAACTCTTCAAAAGTAAGAGGACGGTTGTCAAAGGCAGAAGGAAGTCTAAATCCGTATTCTACCAATGCTTCCTTTCTCGACCTATCTCCATTGTACATTCCTCTAATCTGAGGAATTGTCACATGAGACTCATCTATAAAAATGAGAAAATCTTTAGGAAAATAATCTAAAAGGGTATAAGGAGGGCTTCCTGGAGGTCTTCCTGAAATATGCCTTGAATAATTTTCTATTCCTTGGCAGTAGCCCATCTCTTGTAGCATCTCTAAGTCATAATTTGTTCTTTGTTTTAACCTTTCAGCTTCTACTATTTTACCAGCATCTTTAAGTTCTTTATACCTTTGCTCCAATTCTTCTCGAATGCTTTTTATTGCTCTTTCTAATTTGTCTTTTGAAGTAGCATAGTGAGAAGCCGGAAATATAGCCACGTGTTTTCTAAAGCCTAATATTTCACCTGTTAGCACATCAATCTCCGCTATTCTGTCAATTTCATCTCCAAAAAGCTCAACCCTTATCGCCTTATTAGAAAAAGAAGCAGGGAAAATTTCTATTACATCTCCTCTTACCCTGAACTTGCCTCTTGTAAAATTCACATCATTTCTTTCATATTGTATATCCACAAGCTTTTTAATTATTTCGTCTCTGTCTTTTATCATCCCTGGCCTTAGAGAAAGCATAAGATTTTCGTAATCTATAGGTCTCCTAACCCATATATACAAGAAACACTGGCGACAATTATGACATCTCGTCTTTCAAAAAGTGCTGCTGTAGCAGAGTGCCTCAATTTATCTATCTCTTCATTTATAGAAGCGTCTTTTTCAATATAAGTGTCGGTTTGGGGTATATAAGCTTCCGGTTGATAGTAGTCATAATAACTCACAAAATATTCCACAGCATTTTCAGGAAAAAATTCTTTAAATTCACTGTACAATTGTGCAGCTAAAGTTTTATTATGGGCAATAACAAGAGTAGGTCTGTTTAGCTTTTGTATTATATTAGCCATAGTAAAAGTCTTTCCAGAACCTGTGACACCTAGTAAAGTTTGAAATCTATATCCTTTTTTTACTCCTTCAACTAATTTCTCTATAGCTTGAGGTTGATCTCCTGTTGGTTTAAAATTAGATACCAACTTAAATCCACTCATTTTTTCTACCCTCTTTGCAATTTATCATCTATTTATTATAGCACACCCTACTTGTCAACACAAACATAACCAAACAGCCGGCCTTTACAGGTCGGCTGAATTTCTTATGACTCCATCCTTGAGTTTTGGTACAATATCAAACTTATCAACTGTTAAACAAAATTCTATGTCTTCTTTATATCCTAATTCTTCTAATCTCTTTAAGTGATAGCCATGTTTCATTATTTCATACAAGTTATCTTCATAGGGTTTATACAAAAAATAGCTGGCTTTTGACAAATCATCACTTTTAAAATCCATTAAATCTTGCAGCTTTTTATATATGACTCCGGCAGTTATTATATCATCAAAAGAAATTTTCCTTCTGTACCAGCACATACAATTATTGTATCTTTATTATTGTTGTGTATATACTTAGCAATAGCAGAAGCATTTAAAAGGCATCCTAAAATTACATTATCTGCTAAAGAAACTTTTTTTAAAGCTTTTGTCCCATTGGTAGTAGTGAAAATTATTGTTTTATTTTCTACCTTTTCACGAGTATACTCCAGAGGAGAATTAGATAAATCAAAGCCTTCAATCTTCATGGAGTTCCTTTCCCCGCCCAAAAGATAAGCCGTTTTATCTAAATTTTTTACAAGTTCCATCGCTTCTTCTACTTCCGAAACTGGAATAATCTCTTTAGCTCCGTTATACAGAGCAGTAGTAATAACACTTGTAGCTCGTAGGGTATCTATTACAACCACGTTTTTATTTTTTAACTCTCTTTCATTAAAAGAATTATAAGTCTCAAAGGTTTGTAAAAACACTCACCTTTCCTCCTTATTTATTTCTCTTAAAGATGTTCTTGATTATTTCTTTTAATTTTTTAATAAATATTCCTTCCTCATTAATTTCATAAATCATAGAAGTTGCCTTTGGCACTATTAAAATTCCCAATCCCAAAATTCCTTGGGGATCTTTATATTCATAGTTAATATAATTGCCATTTAAATCCTTCACAGTAATCCACATAACAGAAGGTCTTTCATTAAGTACTCGTATTATATCATCCGGCTCCTCAATAGTAACGTCATTAATTTTTAATATTACATCTCCCGGCTTAATCCCTATTTCTCTAGCAGGAGAACCTTTGGCTGTCGCTAAAATCATCACTCCTTTATCCGGCGCAACAAAAAGAGGTGGATTTTCCTTTTCCTCCCTTTGTCCAATTAATATCAAAAGCTCGTGAACAGCTGGTGCAAAAACGGCTGCTAAATATTGAAAAGATTTAATATAAATTCCCAACACCGCTAATGCAATTAAAACTACACTAAATCCAAATAAACGCAGGGAAGAGATTCGAGTTTTTTTCTCTGGAAATTGACTTAAAGCTAAATCTCCGTACCCCAAAGCCGCAATTGCTGGCATCATCAAAAAAATTACATTATTTAAATTAATTCCAGATGGTTTTATAATGGGCCACCAATCTGGCATGCTTATAACCTGCCCTGTGATTGTAGTTCCAGTTACAATAGTTAATGCAGCAAAAGGAATAGGCCAAAACTTCTGCATAGTAAAGCCTCCTGCTACTCGCCCATCCTTAAGCCTTACAAAGATAGGAGTAGTATTCCTTGGACCATCTATATATATTAAAAGGCTTTCCATCAAATGAAGAACACCTACAATGGACATAAGGGCAGGAACATTTATATTAGGAAATCCAAAAAACAAGCTGAATAAAGAAACTATTCCTCCTGCATAAGAAAAACAAATATATCTAGGATTGACAAGCATCAATACTATGGCCAAAGGCCATACATACTGAAGCCCTATATTTTCTATTGTTATTCCTAAAAATATCATGAGAAAGCTCCCAATTATTGCAGCAATTACACCATAAAAGACAGAGTCAAGAACCAATTCTTTCATCGGTTCTTGTTCTTGTCCCATAATTTCTCTTTCTATGGCTATTTTGTTTCTATATTGCATTACTATCAGAATTATCACTATCCAGAAAAAGGGATTAAAAACTGATAAAGCTATCGTCTCTATTGCCCACCAAAAAACTTTAATAAAAGCTATCATTTTAACACCCTACTTTATCTTACTTTTTACAATTTCAAAAGCTTTTATAAGCTGAATATCTGCTTTTAAGTCAGGAGTATCTTGAAGAGTGTAATTTTCAGGAAGCTCTACTACATAGTTTGGCTCAATTCCTTTGCCTTGAATATTTGTGCCATTTGGCGTATAATACCTTGCAATAGTATATTTTAATCCTGTACCATCACCAAAGTCAACAATAGTTTGTACAAGGCCTTTTCCAAAAGTAGTGGTTCCTACTAAAACTCCCACTTTTCTATCTTTTATTGCACCTGCTAAAATTTCTGAAGCACTAGCACTGCCTTTATTTACAAGCACAGCAAGTGGCAATCCCAGACCTGGTCCTTTAGAATAATATTCTTTACTGTCTACTCTCCCTTTGGTTGTCACAACAACCCCTTTTGGCAAAATTAAATTAGAAATATCTATAGTTTCCTCTAAAAGTCCACCAGGATTATCTCTTAAATCTAATATAAGTCCTCTCATGCCCTGAGACTTTAATCTATCAAGAGCTGCTTTAAAATCTTTTGCCGTGTTTTGGTCAAACATTGTAATCTTAATATATCCAATCTTATTAGGAAGCATTTCATCATATACTGTTTCTAATTTTATTATCTCTCTTGTTATTGTCTTAGTAAAAGTTTTTCCTTCTCTCATTATAGTAAGGGTAACCTTTGTTCCCTCTGGTCCCCTCATCAAAGCTATTGCTTCATCTAAATTTTTACCACTTACTTTTTTATTGTTCACCTCAATTATTATATCCCCGGATTTTATCCCTGCTTTCTCTCCAGGGGTATTTTTTATTGGGGAAACCACCACAATATGGTCATCTTTATCAACTGCTACAACTATCCCTATTCCCCCATAAGTACCTGTTGTTTGAGTCATAAACTCAGAAAATTCTTTTTTATTCATATATACAGTATAGGGATCCTCTAAAGAGTTAGCCATTCCCTTTATAGCACCTTCTAAAAGAGCTGAAAAGTCAACTTTATCAACATACCTATTTTTGAGAATTTTCTCAACATCAAAAAGCTTATTATATTCTTTTATCAACCGGTATTCCTCACGAGAAACAATAACTTTACCATTAGGAAGGACCACTGATACTGCATTTGCTAATACAAAAGTTATAACATTTGTGACTATTAAAAGTGCTGCTAATAAAATATAAAATCTTTTTTTAGTCATAATATTCCCACCTTTTTTAGTCTCTTAAAATTTATATATATGAAGGTTCTTCTTTATTATACAACATTCACGAAATAAAAAAACAGACTGGCTATTTTAACCAGTCCATTGGGTTTACTGGAACACCATTTTTACGCACCTCAAAGTGCAAATGAGGTCCTGTACTTAAACCTGTGCTTCCTGCCTTTGCTATAACTTGCCCTCTTTTAACTGTATCTCCTTCTTTAACTAGCAAAGCAGAATTGTGCCCATACAAAGTGGATATTCCGTCCCCGTGGTCTATAATTACTGCATATCCATATCCACCGTAATAACCCGCAAAAATGACTTGTCCATCTGCTGCAGCTAATATTGAAGCTTCTGTTTGCGCCGCAATATCAATACCTGTATGCGTTCTATACTGCTTAAGTATAGGATGATATCTCGTCCCAAAAGGTGATGTTATAACGCTACTGGAAGGAACAGGCCATAACAATTTTCCGCCGCTATATTTGATTTTTGACTTCGCTTGTAATTGTTGAATAACTTTCTCCAGTTGTTTGGACTGCTTCAAAAGCTCATCTTCCTGCTGTTCATATAGTTTCTGCTGTCTCTCCAGATCTCTCATCAAACCTTCCCGAGAAGCCATAGCTAGTTGTAATTCCCTTTGTCGAGAAATTATTTGGTTTTTATAATTCTGCGCTTCTATTTGCATTTGCGCTAGTTCCTTTTCCTTTTGTTCGACAAGTTTTCTTTGTTGCTTATAGGATTCGAATAGATTAGAATCATAATCTACTATGCGTTTTACAACATCCAATCGTGTTATAAAATCTCCAAAATCTTTAGCACCAAGAAGTACTTCTAAGTATCCCAATTCTCCACTTATGTACATAGCCCTTATACGCTCTTTCATTGTTTTAAGCTGGGTATTTTCCTTTTGTTTAGCGACTTCTAATTCTTCACGCGTTTTGTTAAGTTTTTCAGTAATATCAGCTAATCGCTTTTGTACATTTGCTAATTCTTGCTGTGTAACATTAAGTTTTTTTATCTAAATCCGCTATTTGAGCAGCAATATCATTTTTTTGATTAATTACCTCTTCCTTTTTCTTTTTAGTCTCAGTAATTGTTTTTTGGATTTGATTTAATTTGTTTTTAGCATCTTGAAGTTGATCTGCTTTTGGATAAGAAGTAAAGAGTGTGGTAAAGAAAAACATCGCACCAAAGAATAACCATTTTAACCTATCTCCTCGCAACGCTACTTCCCCCTTGCTTTTTTACACATTCAAGAACCTTTTGATTGAAAGTCCACTTCCTAAAGCTCCGATTATTGCACCAATCATGGAAAAATACAGTAAAATGCCCCCTACTATTTTTTCTAATGGCAATAACTGGAACATTATCAATTTATTATTCATAACATCAAGCACATATCCATAAGCCAAAACTAATATTATAACTGATAATAAAGCACCTATCAGGCCTAATATTACACCTTCAATCAAAAAAGGCCAACGTATAAACCAATCAGTTGCTCCAATATACTTCATTATGTTGATTTCTCTTCTTCTTGCAAAAACTCCTAATTTTATTGTGTTTGAGATTATCACAATTGAAATTATAAAGAGAATAAGTATAATGGAAAGCCCCACTATCCTTATTATCTTTATAATTCCAAGAAGCTTATCTACAACATCTTGCCCATAACTTACCTTCTCAATTCCATTTATCTGCTTTATTTTATTTGAAATATCTTTCATCAAATTAGCATCTTTCACCTTTATTATATAAGATTGGGGAAGAGGGTTGTCATTTTCTAGTCCTTCTGCTAAATAGCTTTTATCTCCTAATTGTTGCTTAAATTTTCGTAAAGCTTCTTCTTTAGACTCAAAAACTACTGAAGTAACACCCTCTATTGATTTTATATCATTGCCTATCTGCGTAACTTGTTCTTTAGAAATATTATCTTTTAAAAACGCTTTAAGCTCTAATTGAGATTCCACTTGATATGTCAAACTATTAACATTTAAAATAATAACAACAACCAAACCTAAAATAAGCATTGCTGCCATTACAGAAGTTATAGAAGCTATTGTCATAAGCCTATTTCTCGCTAAATTGCTAAAACCTTCTTTTAAAAAATATTTAAAATTTCTAAAGAGCATATCCATAAACACCCCTTGCTTCATCTCGTACTATATTCCCTTTTTCCAGAGCTATTACTCTTTTTTTCATGGCATCTACTATGTCTTTTGCATGGGTGGCCATAACAACAGTAGTACCTCTTTTGTTAATTTCAGAGATGAGTTTTACTATTTCCCAGGAAGTATCAGGATCAAGATTACCCGTAGGCTCGTCTGCTATAAGAATAGAGGGTTCATTTACAATGGCTCTTGCTAAAGAAACCCTTTGTTGTTCCCCACCAGATAGCTGCCTAGGATACTTGTTCGCTTTATCACTTAACCCCACTAATGATAATACCATCGGGACTTTTCTTCTTATCACTTTGGGATGGGCCCCAACTATTTCCATAGCAAAAGCCACATTTTCAAACACTGTTTTATTAGGAAGCAATCTAAAATCTTGAAAAACTACTCCCATGCTCCTTCTTAAATAAGGTATTTCTCGCTTTTTAAGTTTTGTTATATCTTTTTTATTAATCACAATACTGCCAGATGTAGGTTCTTCCTCTTTCAGCAATAATTTAATTAAAGTGGATTTTCCTGCACCACTAGGCCCAACAATAAATACAAACTCTCCATTTTCAATTTCAAAACTAATATTTGAAAGGGCAATTATATCTTTATTATATCTCTTAGACACATTTGTAAATTTAATCAAATTTTCTCACCCCGAAATATTGTATAATTTTGTCAAAACCATAATCGTTTTTAACAGAACAGCATCATCAAAATTTTTGGCATCTAAACCTGTCATTTTAGAAATTTTATCAAGTCTGTAAACTAATGTATTTCTGTGGATGTATAACTCTCTCGCAGTCTCACTCAAATTTAAACTATTTCTGAAAAAGGCATTTAAGGTGTGTATCAATTCCTCATCTTTAAAAATAGAAAAATCAACATTTGTTTTCTTAATAAAATTATTTACTTTTTCTATATCAATTCCCCATAATAATTCCGCAAATCTGTAATCTTCGTAAATATATATTCCTTTTTCATCATCCAACTTTTGCCCAATAAGTAAGGCTGACTTCGCTTCCTCATAGGCAATATGTATATCAGCGATCGGCACAAAAGAAGAAGAACTAGCTATTTTCACTTTCACATAGCCTTCAGATTCAATCATATCTTTTATAGTTTTATAAAATTCTATCAAAGAATTCCCTTTGTAAGAAAATATCACTACAAATCTTTTATCGTCAAATTTTACTGTATATAAACTGCCTTTTTCAAAAATATTCCTAATTATCTTTATCGCATCGTCAATTTCACTACTTGATTCGACAATTGCTACTGTGTACCTCGTGTTTTTATTTATTTTATATTTTTCAGCATAGTAAGCCACTAAATCTGGCCTTAATTTACCCGTTAAGGCCTCTATCAAAAAATCTTCTCTACCATAGTTGGAGAGTAATTGCTTAAAAACTAGAGAGATTAGATAAAGCACTCTTTTTGAATGTTCATCTTTTTTTTCTAAAGCGATAGTAAAAAAAGGAATATCATTGTAACATATGTTATAGCATAAAAATTCCCCTACTTCATATATCTCTTTTTCATCAATATATTCTACATTTATCTCTAAAAATCCTGCTTTTTTTTCAAAAAATCTTTAGCGCCGTAAATTAAATTTCCAGACTTATCTATTATATATAACGGCATTTGAATATTTTTTTGAATATCGTAGGCCACTTTTTTTATAAGGTCATAACCGATCATCTTGATACCACCTTACTTTATATAGTATACAATAATTATACACTATTTCCTAGAAGAAATAATAGGCAAAAGTAAATCTATGTGGCATTTTGTCATAAAACATAAAAGGCGGAATTAACCGCCTTCAAACTTTTCACTATAAAAAGTCTCCTGCCTTTATGCTCAAGCTAGGCTATTATCTCTGAGCCAGTCTTTGGTTGTATCTAAAGTTTCGCCAAACTAACTTCGAGACTCAAACTTAACTTTGACTTTCTTCTAAAAGGCAGAAATAACCGCCTCTTCGCTTATTGTCCTATTTAAAATTGTCATTTCTGTTTCTTTATCAAACATGTGCAATTTATTTATGTCAAATCCTATTTTGATTACATCTCCTGCTTTTGCCCTTGTTCTTGGATCTACTCTTGCTGTCAACGAAACACCATTCACGTCCAAATATAAAAATGTCTCTGGCCCCATCAGCTCCGTAACTTCCACTTTTGCCTCAACTACAGCCTCTGGATATGCTTCTAAGAACACTTGTTCGTCATGCAAATCTTCTGGCTTATTCCTAACACAATTTCTTTTCCCACATAGCTTGGATCTTTTAATCTCTTTATAATTCCTTCTGGCACCAAAATGCTGAATCCCTTAAAAGTAGCATATACTTTGCCATTTTTATTCTCCAATCTTGCATCAATAAAGTTCATTTGAGGGCTTCCAATAAATCCAGCGACAAATAAATTATTTGGATACTCATAAATAGTCTGAGGTTTATCTACTTGCTGAATAACTCCATCTTTCATAACCACTATTCTTGTACCCATAGTCATAGCTTCTGTTTGGTCGTGCGTAACGTATATGAAAGTCGTCTGTAATCTATCATGGAGTTTAGCCAACTCGGTCCTCATTTGTACTCTCAATTTTGCATCCAAGTTGGACAAAGGTTCATCCATTAAGAATACTTTTGGATTTCTGACAATAGCACGTCCCAATGCAACCCTCTGCCTTTGTCCACCTGACAAAGCCTTTGGTTTCCTGTTTAAATACTCTTCCAATCCTAAAATTCGAGCTGCCTCTTTTACTTTTTTATCAATCTCTGCCCTTGGAACCTTTCTAAGCTTAAGACCAAAAGCCATATTGTCATACACTGTCATATGAGGATAAAGAGCATAGTTTTGGAATACCATTGCAATATCTCTATCTTTTGGTGGCACATCATTCACAAGTTTACCATCAATATAAAGTTCCCCACTTGATATCTCCTCAAGCCCTGCTATCATCCTCAGCGTAGTAGTTTTACCACAACCAGAAGGTCCAACCAATACTACAAACTCTTTGTCTTGTATTTCTAGAGAAAAATCTTTAACTGCGGTAACACCGCCTGGATAAACTTTGTAAACATTTTTGAGTACCACATCAGCCATTTTTAGATTCCCCCTATCAGAAAACGTTTGTTGTCTTTATTATAATACTATTTTTTTTATTTTACCATCGTCAATAAATATGATAATTAGCACAAATTTTTGTACAATATATCTACAATAGTAGGTATTTTTTTCTTTAACCTTATATCTCTTGAATTTTATTCAAAAAATTAAACCACAAAAACGCCAATATTCCATCAATGCCAATCAAACTTAAAAAAACATATAGTTTCACTATCTTCCCCTCCTCATCCAGGGGGATAATCTAAAAATGGTGATGAGATTCCCTAAAGCTAAAAGTACTGCCACGTCTATAATTAGACTATATAAATAGCGCCAGTGAAGATACTTTAGTGCCCCTATATATATTAATGAATATTCCATTATAAAAAATAATGCTGTCAAAACAAACACATTTATAAGGCGTAAAATATTATTTCTAGGATAAGTTTGTGCATACAAAATACCTACGCAAAAAGGCGCTCCCAAAGTAAAAAATAAACTTGAATTCAAAATTGTAATTTCAACATTAGAAAAATCGTAAAGATTTAGAGCAATTGCAATTTCATCTACAACAAGTTGAAAGCTTAAAGCTAATAGGCCTCCCCATACTGTATATTTTATATACCTCCAATCAATTAATAAAAATAAAATAATCCATGAAACTATGAAAGTTATCATCCATGGCATTTATATCACCTCCTACTTAGTTTGCCCAATTTTTCATTACCAATAAAAAATTTTTTGAAAATCTATTGACAGCTGTTTTCATAAATGATATTATAATTAAAAAAATTGAATAACAATACCTCATCTTCTTGGAAGGTGAGGTAGAGGCGCGGGTCATCAAGAGTAGTATACCAGAGGTATTTAAGGACCGATGAAGGTATATGAAAGGGATGCTCGCCGAAGCGCGTAAATTCCTTAAAGTTTACGCAGCTGGGCCTATGCCGAATAGGTATAGGACTGTCACTGAAGGTTTCCCGAGCCTTCAGTGAAGAGCTATCTCGCTATAGGGGGGAAGGAGGTATTACCGTGTCTATGAGGATAATAGGCAGCTGAGGTAATACTTAGCTGCTTTTATTTTGCTATTAGGTTTCATAATGTAAATTATTAAAGTAAATGAGGTTGATAGAATGTTTCATGGAACAATGAAAATAAATTCAAAAGGTCATTTGGAAATAGGTGGGTGTGATACGGTAACTCTTGCAAAAAAGTTTGGCACACCGCTTTATGTAATAGACGAAGAACTCTTAAGGCAAAATTGTAGAGCATTTTACAATGGTTTTAAAAAAGATTATCCAGGAAATGAAGTAATTTACGCGAGCAAAGCTTTTATGACAATGGCAATATGTAAAATAATTGAAGAGGAAAAATTGGGTCTTGATGTGGTCTCTGGTGGAGAATTATACACTGCGTTAAAAGCAGGGTTCCCTCCCGAAAAAATATACTTTCACGGTAACAATAAATCAAGAGAAGAACTTATAATGGCATTAGAAAATAATATTGGAAGAATCATTGTAGATAACTGGTATGAGCTAAATATGTTAAATGATTTAGCAAAAAAAATGAATAAAGTTCCTAATATTTATATAAGGATATCTCCTGGGGTAGAAGCCCATACTCATCAATATGTAAAAACAGGACAAATAGATTCAAAATTTGGTTTCCCACTTTTTAATGGAGATGCAATAAAAGCCATAGAATATGCTTTAACTTTGGAAAATGTAAATCTAGTAGGTCTACATTCTCATATCGGTTCTCAAATTTTTGATGCAGAATCTTATAAAGCTGAAATAGACATTATGATGAATTTCTTAAAATTATTAAAAGAATTTTTAGGCTGGGAAGTAGGGGAACTAGATTTAGGTGGTGGTTTTGGAATAGCATATGTAGAAGAGGACGATCCTCAGCCTATTGAACAAATAGCCTCCGAAATAATGCAAGCAGTAAAGGAATATTCCGTTGCTTTAAATATAAAAATGCCAAACATAATTGTAGAGCCAGGTCGTTCAATAATAGGAAATGCGGGAACCACTCTTTACACAGTAGGAGCAATTAAAGATATACCAGGTGTTAGAAAATATGTAGCAGTAGACGGAGGAATGTCTGATAATATACGTACAGCTTTGTATGGAGCAAAATATGACGCTATTGTAGCTAATAAAGCTAAAAATATAAAATCAGAGAAAGTATCAATAGCAGGAAAGCTTTGTGAATCAGGTGATATGTTAATTTGGGATATTACTCTTCCTAAAATTGAAGAAGGTGATATATTAGCTGTAACTTGTACAGGTGCTTACAATTATTCAATGGCCAGCAATTATAATAGGTTGCCACGTCCTGCGGCAGTTTTAGTATATAATGGTCAAGCTGATATAATTGTTGCGAGAGAAACTTATGAAGACTTAATCAGAAATGATGTAATTCCAGAAAGGCTAACTAATAAAAAAATAAAAATCGCTAACTATTAAAAAGAGAGAGGAGTAACCCTCTCTCTTTTTTATTGATCACCTTCTTTTTCTGTTTCAGCAGCTTCTTCTGCCTCTTCTTCACTTTCTCTAGGTGCCAATACAGAAACTACAATCTCATCAGGGTCATCTATAACTTTTACTCCCTCAGGAACTTGTATATCTTTTACAAAAAGTGTATCTCCAATCTCTAACTTGCTCAAATCCACAACAATTTCTTGAGGAATTTTGTCAGGCAAGCTTTCCACTGTCAACTCCCAAAGCTGATGCTGTACAATTCCACCTTTACTTTCAATAAGCCTATTCCTTCAAATTTTAACGGAACGGTGGCTTCAATTTCTTCATGCATCGATACTCTTTGGAAATCAATATGAATTATTTTCCCTTTTAATGTATCTTCTTGAATCTCTTTAACAACAGCATTATGAGTAGAACCATCCACAATCACATTGAAGAGGACATTTCTTCCATGTTGTTGTAGCAACCTTTGAAATTTGTTATATTCAACTGCCAATGGAATGTTTTCAGTCATATCCTTACCATACAAAATACCAGGAATATAACCTTGCTTTTTTAAACGGCGAGCTGAATTTTTCCCAATATCTCTTTTTATAGCTTCAATACTGACGCTCTGCATTTATCACTCCTCCTTTTGTTTATTGTTTCCAAAATATTATTTTACCACTACGTTTAATAATTATCAAACCCATTTGACAGCCTAGTCTTTTCATAGTAAACTTTTATATGTAAGGTGTGCGCCTGTAGCTCAGCGGATAGAGCGTTCGGCTCCGGACCGAGAGGTCGCAGGTTCGATTCCTGTCAGGCGCACCAAAATGCTTGAAAATACTGAGTTTCTATCAATATATATTTTTGCTTTTTTCTTTTTCCCACACTTTTCCCACAGTAAAAAATTACCTAAAGCACAAATAAAGTGCAGCCAATAAAGAGCTGCACTTTATCTGTTTAATGCTTTTTCTTTTTGTTTTTGTTTATGATATTCTTTTAGCGTTGGAGCATCAGGGTCTGTTTTTATTTCGTCTACGTATATGCATTTTATACTTTTTAAGCTATCAGTTGTTTCGTACAGTACAGAAAACTCTTTTTCGTTCTTCTTTATTGAAGTGGATAAAACTAAAGGTTTTTGTAAAGGGAAATTAAGTTCTTCGTACATTTTATTTTTTAAATCTTCTCTTGTAAGGGTTTTGTTTGTTTTTAAAAATTCTTTCACTTCTGGTAAAAGTATCAGTCTCATAAAAAACACTCTCCTTTTTGTTTTTTTAGGAAGAGTGCACAAAATATAAATAGAGGGTTATGCACTCTTCCCAGTCCAGTGCATACCCTCTATATTTCTAATTTTATTATATCAAAAATATTTTTTTTGTCAATCAAAACAATGATTTTATCGTGTAGATTTTTAGGAACAAAACTTTTGCCTTTATTAACTACTGTGATTATTCTTATTTTATTAAAATCTTCCACTTTACCCACAATAGAAATATTTGCGAAACTATCAATTATCACAAAAGTATCTCCCCTTTTTATCTCTCCCAATTGTTCTTCTGCACTTTTAATGTCGTTAAAAACTAGTGAAAGAAGAATGTCTCTTTCTCTTTTTCTTTTAAAAGCATGAACGGAAATTTCTATCCAGATTTCACTTCCCCAAAGCTCTATTAACTTTATGTTTTTATCCAACATTTATTCTCCTTTCCTTCAAAATTTAAAAAAGAGAGGCAAAAGCCTCTCTCATACGATTTTTCTCTGTTTCCTCTGAGACAGCAGGTAATCATCTATGCCTTTATATCTGCTGTCCCACGTTTTTGTTTTTACTATAAACCCTGCTTCAATAAGTTTCTTTTCTAACCTTTCTTTTGCTTTTTGTACTGCGGGATTTGTTAAAAGGTCCATATCAAAAGCAATATAGACCTTTTTGGCCTTTACTTCCCGCAGCACAACTTCTATTCCTTTTATCGCTGTTACTCCTGGCACGGATATAAACGTAAGACGTGATAAGTAGTGTGCCACGTCTGCTTTTAGAGGGCCTTCGGTGATAATTACAACTTCAGAAGGCCCGCCGTGCACTCCCTGCCAGGCATGTGCAGGGGTGCCGTTTGGTTTCCCTCTGGAGGAAAACCAAACATATTTTCTTCCCTTTTCTTCTTCATCCAGTCTTATCTGGAAGCCCTGTATTCGCCCCTGTACGTCTCTTACAGGAATCAAAAAGCCTTTGTAGTCGACAAAATCCCAGTATTTTCTCCCATCCTTTTCTCTTTCGTAAAAACCAGGGATACCCTCTAAGGAATATCCCTCTTTGATTAGCTCTCTGCATATTTCCCAGCGCTGCTGTGGTTCTTCCGGTAGAGTTTTATAAAGGTTCTTAGCCGTTTCTTCCCATGAAAGACCTCTTTTAAGGAGATTTCTGATATGTTTATGTTCTAAAGTAAGTTTGTCTAAAAAAGCTCTATATGTTTTGTCTCTTATTTCAATTGGTGCAACTGAGTTGTGCTGTGTCCTTTTGAGATTTTCTTTGACTGCCGGAAGGGTAACATTTCCTTCTTTAAGTTCTTTGTAAGCCTCTCTTGTATCAATATTTTTTAGCTTTGCATATAAACCTACTGCACTCCCACCTTCACCACATCTGACACAATAATAAGTATCTTTTGATACATTTAAATAAAGGTGTCCGTGTTTGGGATTTTCTGAATCCCCGCAGAACGGACACCTTGCAGTGTATTCTTCAAAAGAGGCCCTTCTTAAAATTTTAATCCCCAGCCTTTCTGCAACCTCTAAAATGTTAAAATTTTTAGACATTTTAAGACCTCCCTTTAGATTTTGTAATAAATTGTGTTGTCAATGTCTTTAAATCCTTGATTATAAGGCCATTCTGGAATAATAACTGTTTTGTTTATTGTAATTAATGTTTTTATTTGAGCAGGGTCATCCTCAAAATATACGTCAGCGTCTAATTGGTGCTTTTCTTTTGTGAAGTATATTTCCGGTTCGTTTTTAAAATATCTTTTTATCCAGTCTTCTGTAAGTTTTTTTAGTTTGATATTTCTGCTGGTTACAATTACAACCTCTGCACCAAAATTTATAAAGGTGTTAACTGTTTTTATTGTTGAAAAGATTGGTTTTGCATTGTATAGTGTTGTTATCCCCTCTAATGTTTCCCAGAATTTTTCAGTAAGTTCTGGGTGGGGATATACATTGGTGCTATAACCCCTTTTTTCTAGTTCGCTGTTGACATTTGCGAGTGTATTGTCAATATCAACAGCGATTATTTTCCCCTCCATTGTGTATAAAAGTTTTATAAATTTGTCTAAGTCCTTAACTCTACAAGAAAAGTAGATTAGATCTTTCATTTTAACCTCCTCCTTAAATTTTAAATTTAAAAAGGAGCTATACGGAAACATATCTCCGCAGCTCCTTTTTTGTCCTCATTATAATGTCTGGTCCGCCTTCAATCCATGTGTCAGTGTCTTTGTAAACCGTTATAACTGCTATGCTGTTTGGATTGTCGAATACGGCCATGTAGGCTGTTTTTAGTACGTGGTCGAATATTACAAATCTGTGCTGCTTTTTTCTAAGTTTTTTTATTTTAGGTTCAGCAGCCTGCAAAGACCGAAGGATGTCTAATGTAGTGATAGATGTTCTGCTTTTGAGACGTTTTAGCGCATGTTCTGTAAAGGTTACTTTTACAAGAACACCCCACAAAGAGACTATATATTCTTCCCTCCTTTTACTCATTTTTCTAGTCCTCCTTGAAATATGTTATTTTTAGATGTTTTTACTAATAACTTTGTAGCTGTAATAGATGCAGTAGGTACAACCTTTGGGATGCATATTGTTTTCTTTTTTGCATTTTTTAACCGTACTGTTAGTAATAAAGTCTTCGTATTTTTTGCACCAGTTCCCTGCTTCTATAAAAAACCTTTGGTTTTGTGTTTTCTTAATTTGCTTTTTGTCTTTTCCATTTTTACAACTCCTTTCTTTATTTTTTTATAAAAGAGCATGTGTCTGTACAAAAAGACACATGCTCTTCATTTTTTATTTTTGTGTACCTGATTAAGCAAAAGGTACACTTTTAAGTCCTTTTTGTACCGCTTTTTACGGCAGAGGGTACAGTGCCGTGAGCTTTTCCTGACAACCTCTCCTTATGCTCTTTTCCTGCACTGCACAGTGGGAGAGGTACAGCAACCGCAGGAGAAGTGTTTTACGTCAGGATAAAGCTCTATGTACAATCAGAGCAGAGATTAGCTCTGCCCTGATTTTTTAATTAAGGTTTTATTTCCTTCAATTTCTTCAAAATGTTTTCTAATTCTTGTATATGTTCTTTTGTAACGCTGAAAGACATCTCTGTACTTCGTTTTTCTTTAATAAAGTTTGTTAATGTTTCTATTTCAGTTTGGATAAGGTTAGCAACAATTTCTTTTTCTTTCTTTGTTAAGCGCATAGGAAATCATCTCCCTCTTCTGATTCTTCTTCCGATTTAATTCCAAGCACATAATCTACTGCTTTTTGTGCTTTGCCTGCTGCAGTGAAAATCCAGTTTTTATTGTTTTGAAGCTGTTTCAACCACGCCTGTATATAAGCCGTGTTGTTTTTCATTGTTTTTTCAGCAATGCCTGCATATTCGCAGAGCATTGCTGCACCTATTTCTGCGACGAGTTCTTCGATTGAGTAGGAATTTGAACCAAATATGTCTTTTTCATTTTCTTTAAAACGCTTTAGACGCTTTGGATGACCGGTTGAATGAATAATCTCATGAAATAGTGTAGAGTAGTATTCATAAACGTTTTGGAAAAAGCCTTTTTCAGGTACGTTGATTATATCTTTTTCGGTAATGTAATATGCTGCATTGGGGTCATTGTGGCTTATTACAGGCGCATTTTTGTAGCCTTCTAGGATTTTTTCCGCTTCTTCTATGGGATTATGTTCTGTCTTTTTAAGCTTGGAGGGGATTCCTTCGATGTCGCTTAGGTGAAAGACGTGGTAATACCTCAAAACAAGCAGCTCTTTTTCTCTTTCTACAATTTCACCTGTTTCCGGATCTCCTTCTTTAACAATTTTGGTATACGGCTTGAAAAATACTACTATTTCACTCTTTGCTCCCTTTTTGATTCTTCCCCCAAGCTGCTGTACCTGCCTGAAGGTGAGATATTCTCCGCCTTTTGACAGCAGCAGTACGTTTATTCCTGTATAAGGTTTCCTTGTGATGTAATTTATGGGTTGGTTGCTTCCCCAACCTTTATCCATGGTATTTCTCCCTCTTCCATCTGCCGGAGTATTTTCTCCAGCACAATATCATGTACTTTGGACATTCTTACTTCCCCCTTTTTGTTTTTGATTTTAAAAAGAAAAAGGCGGGAGCTTTTGATTGCTTCCCGCCTTTGACTTTGCCTATTTTTTAAGTAAATTTATAATTTTTTGTACACATCTCCACGATTGCCTATAAGTGAACCTCTCTCCACTGAAGTGGAGAGCATCTGGATTAAGAGCCTTCTGTATCGTTTCGGCTCGTGGAATTGTTCCACTACCTTCTCGATACAAACAGCATCCAATCCATGACGCCATATCGGCCGGTTCAGAATAACCAAAACCGGACTCGATACTCTTCATGCCATAAGGCACTAGAGGTTCATATGGCTCTTGCTTGCGCTTGAGCTGCGCTATCCAAATATTCTCTGTGCCTGTTTTTTATCAACTCTTTTATTGCTTTGTGTCTTTCTTTTTTATTGTATCTGTATTTCTCAACTATTTCTTCAATTTCTTTGTCTTCTGCACGTGCTTTTATATTTAATGCCGCTACATAATCAGCATCACTTTCGTAACCACAATATGTGCATTTAAAATGTTTGCCATTCCTATTTTTTTTGTCAACATTATGGCAAATAGGGCATTCCTGTGAAGTATATGCTGGTTCCACTTCTTTATATTTTTTACCATTCCAATCTAGTGTTTCCTGTAATTTCTGAAGAAGTTTCCCTTTTGCCCAGTTGGAATCATATTTGTTTCTTTTTTTGCCACGATCAAATTCTAATATGTTTAGATCTTCCATTACTATAAGTACTTTTTCGTTTTTTATATCGTTTATAAATTCTTTCACTGCACGTGCAATTTCCATTTGAACTGCATGGTTATAAGACTTTAGAACACGGTTCAAAGTCTTTCTGCCCTGCAGCATTTTATTTATATTGTTTATCTTCCTTCTTAATTTTTCTTTTCTTTGTTCATTTGTTTCACTTTTTAATTCTTTTTTGTATTTTTTCATCAAAGCTCTTAACTTACTTCTATTAGCCAATTTGGGAATAACTATCTTGTCATATTTCTCTGATAAATATTTAAAACTGCCATATACTTTATTTTCTGAGGTATGTATTAAATCTGTTTCTCCTGCATCCACTCCTATAATTTCCTTATATTCATATGTATGTGTCTTTTTTGCTATTGGAATAGCTACTTTTATTAGTCCGTTTTTTAATATTTTTATTGTTGGTGATCCATTTTTATATTGATTTAATCTTCTTTTTGAATTTTTTGATGTTGTTAGCGGAATTTCTATCCATTTGCCTCTTTCTAATGTCTTAACTCTAATTACATAGTCTGCTTTAATGTTTTGAGCTTTTTCTATTTCGCATAATCTAGTATCTAATTGTATTGGTGCCTCTTTTATATATGGCAGTTTTCTTGCAGTGAGTTCTTCAAAAAAAGTCATTCTTATTATTGATTTCATTTCTTCTATTTCCTGTTTAGTGTGTGTTTTAAGCATATTTAACAACTCATTATAATACTCCAATTGTTTTTGATATTTTTCTTTTATAGTTTTATTTCCTATATCATTTAAAATATTTGTTATTCTTTCTATGTTTTTTAGCAGCTCTTTTTGAGGATCAAGGTCACATATTGATGCATTTAATAGTGTTATTGAAGACACGAAATTTGAAATATCTCCTTTATTGAAATATAAACTATACATATAGTTTCTTATTCGGACGAAATGATTATGTAATTCCTTTACAGCGTGATCTATGGCGTTTTGCCCCAATGCACTTCCCAATTTATTCAATCTGTTTTGTTTTCGATTATTCTTTTCAAACTGACGTATTTGAGAATCTTTGCTGTTATTTAAGAAAATTGGCAGATATAAATTCTTGTCTTTTATAAGAAGTTCAATATAGGTATTGATGAGATCAGTATAGAGATATTCCATTTCTTTTATTTTCTCTTTTTTGGCTTGCGTTGGTTTCCCATACAAAAACACACTTTTTGTAACTTTACTCACATTTTTCACCCCCTTGTCTTTTGATTTTCAATATATTTTTTAACAGCATCTTCTGATATTGAACCTATTGTTTCGATATAGTATGAAGAATTCCAAAGATGTCCTTTCCATAACTGTTTTTGCAGTTCTGGATGATTCAGTAGTAATTTTCTTGCACTTATTCCTTTAAGCATTTTAACTATGTATGATGGTGCAACTTGTGGGTGAGCTGATGCAAATATATGAACATGATCCGTCATTATTTCCATCGTTGCTATAGTGAACCCTTTTTCTTTGGCAATTTCAAGGAATAAATCTTTTAATTCTTGTTGAAGCTTTGTGTCCAGAACCTCCTTCCTATATTTTGTTGACCAAACAATGTGATAATTAACATTGTATACACAAGTTCTTGCATGAATAAGATTATTCTTTTTCATACATATAGTATATAATATTTTTCATTTAATGTCAAATATATTAAGATATTTTCTTATTCATATAGTATTGTTTGCTTTTTATGATAAAACAACCGGCTTTCATCTCTCCAATAAATTGGAGAGGATTCCCGTCGGCTTCTCCTAAAATGCGAACTAATAGTTGACCTTGATCGATTGTGAAAATAACTCTATAATCTCCTACTTTTAGCCTATAAAGCTTATTGTATCCCTTTAAAAGTTTTACATCTCCCTCAGGTAATTTGCTAATTGCTTTTGCAAGTCTTTTTTTGTTGTGGAGGAGGCTGGTCTTTGAAAAATTTTGAAGCCTTTTTGCTAAATTCTATTTTATAGTTCTTTTTCATCAATCCCAGCCTCCTTTAACACCTCCTCAAAAGGTATAAATTCGTCTTTATTTTCATCGGCAAGTACTTTTTCAGCTTCTTCTATAAGCTGAATATCAAATTCGTCTAATTCTTCTTCTATCAATTCTTTTAAGTTTTCAAGAATGGCTATTACTTTTGCCATCTTTTCTTCAGGGATTTCATCTATTATTTTATAAGCCTGCTCCTTCAAACTCATTGCACTCACCACCATTTTTTGTTTTCCCTCTTTTTATTATAACTCTTTTTTAATACTCTTTGTACCCGTTTTTTACAGCAGAGGGGTACAGTGCTGTGAGCCTGCCCAACAACCTTCTCTTAACGCACAACGGAGAAGGGACGACTGCTGCACTTTTATGCTGGGCTGGGCTCTATGTACAGAAGAAGAAGGCAGAGCGCCTTCTTCTCACAAGCCTGCAAAAACTAAATCCTGTGAAGTATCAACTTCAATTGCTTTTACACCTTCTTTGACTCTTGCTTCAATTATTTGCGTGTTCGGTGCAGTATATTCTGTGATGCTTTCTGCATTATCGATAAAGATTGGAAGCTTAATATCTGTTAGTCCCATTATGAGATTGGCTATTTCAAGTCCTGCTTTAATTCGTTCAGAGTAGGAGAGTATGCCGAATTCTTTGCCGTCGTAAAGGATTTTGAAGTCGTCCTTAATCTCTCCTGTGCTCTGAACTATTTTCCAAAGCTGCAGTGATACTTTGTTTAAATATTTGTTTATTTCTGCTGCTTCAAGTTCTAATTTTTTAGAATTGAATGTTTTTGCATATTCTATTAGAGTTTTTACTTCATTAATCTTTTGTTCGGCCAGTTCTATATCTTCTTCTACTTCTTTTAGTTTTTTCTTTGCCTCTTCCTTTTGCATGAGTAGTGCTTTAACATTTTCATTATGGCTTATTATCTCTTTTTCCTCATATTTAAGTCCTTCTATTTGCTGCATTAATTGCTGTATTTGTTCTTTGTTTGTGTTTGTATTCAGAAGGGCTTCAAGCTTTTTAATTTTAGCCAGAATATTTTTCCTATATTTTTCTATTTTCTCTTCATATTCTTTTTTCATTTTTTCGTTTTCTTCAATAACAGTTTTCAGCTCTGCAGTAACTTTTGTGCCTTTTTCTTTTATTTCCTGCAGCTTTAATAACAAGTGTTGTTTTTCTTTTTGTGTAATATCTATTTTATTGCCACATTTGTTGCAGGTAATGTATTGTGGCGTAAGATTTTTAATTTGTTGCTGAATCTGTTTGTATTCCTGTAGAAGTTCTTCTCTGGTTTTCTGCAGAATGATTGTATCTTTCAACTGTGGTTTTTCTACAGGAGGATTTTTATACTGTTCTTTTAGTACAGCTAGTTCTCTCTCTATTTCTACGTTTTGCTCTTTTTGAAGTTCCAATAGTTTTTTTTCTAATGTTTTTAATTGAGTTTCATCAAAGTTTTTCATTTCAGGAATTTTTGCTTTTAAAATCTGTTCATATATTTCTGCATTCCCTTGTAATCTTATTTTGCTTTCTTCCCATTCTTTCAAAATTTCTCTTTGCTTTTCAATAAACGTATTTGCATTTGAAAAATTGTTTTTCTTTAAAACCTCTGTTATTTCTGCCGGAAGCTCTTTAAAAACCTCTTCATTGGAAACCTCCGGTAAAACTTTATATAGTATAGTTTTAGCATTTTTTGGTGCAAGACTTGTAAAATATAAAGGGTTAAATATAGTGAAAAATATGTCTTTGTCCTGTATGAATTGAACATATATGTCCATTTGCGTAGATTTAATCCCATTTATAGTTATTTCTATTTCGTTTTTCTTCTTTGATCGGGTTATTTCGTATTCCTTTTTGTCCTTTTCTATAATTAAAGTTACAGACATTTCATTTTCCCCTATAGTTACTAATTTGTTTGTTACATTTTCTGTAGCAAACAAATTTGCTCCTGTAAGACACCAGGTAATTGCTTCTCCTATAGAGGTTTTACCGATTCCATTATCTCCGTAGATTATGGTGTGTTTATTGTCAAAATTAATAGTCGTATTTTTGTGGCTCTTAAAATTTTTTAAGGTTATTGATTTTATTATCATTTTGCCTTTCTCCTCCTTTTTCTTTTGGGCATATTTTGAAAGCTGTTCTGCCTGTGAGAAGAATTCATCAATTTCCTCTTCTGATTCAAAGTCCGGCCAGTGACCGGGAACAGTAGTAATCCCTGTTTCTTTTATTTTTGAGACAAGATAGTTTTCTAATGTTTTATTCATTTTTCTCTCCTCCTTTTTCTTCAAAAAAAGTTTTCAAATGATTTTTTGATAACATAAATCCATTCATCAACCTCTTCTCTTGTTTTAAGCTTAGGGTAATGTTCTGGTAAAATACGAACTCCTTCTTCTTTTAATCTTTTTATAAAATATTTGTGAATTTCTTTTTCCATTTTGCACTCATCCCTTTCTTTTTATTTTTAAAACTTTAAAAGCACGTCCCTATCAAGAGACGTGCTTTCTCCTTTTATTTTTTTATTTTATAGCCCTGTTTTGATAATGGCTATTAGGATGCTTATTATTCCAATCACTGCCGTAGCTGTTGTTGCTATGAACCATTTATTTGAGCTATTAAGATCATGTAATATTCTATCCACCTTGTCATCTATTTTCTTATTAAGTTCATCTATCTTGTCATTTATTTTTCTGTTAAGTTCATCTATTCTACTATTGACCGCATCTATTTTTGTATCTATTTTCCTATCAAGTTCTTTTATTTCCGCTTTTATTTCTTTAATATCGCTTTCTATGTTCGAAATTCGGCTTGTTATATGCTCCAATGAGCCTTCTAAATATGCTACCCTTTCTTCGAGGCTTTTCATGCTATCACCTCTTTCGTCTTTTTCTACTATCATTATATCACTCCTCCTTTGTTCTTAACAGGTACTTTCTTTTTTAAAAATGATAGTCTAATACATTACCAATGTAGTACTTTTGCCCTTCCTGCAGATTGTAGCGTATAAACTCATCAAAAGTTTTCCATGACCCTTTGTGATAAATGTATATCCCGTATTTTTCTTCGATCAGATTTTTTAAAATCCACACTTTTGTGCTGTCTGTCGAAAATTCTTCAATTGTGATATCCTCTACAATTTTTCAGCTTAAAAAACCTTTCACTGAAATATTCTGCTTTAAAGCCCTCAGGGAAGACAATTGACTGTTCTTCTGAGTTGTATATTATTCCATATTGCCCCAAGTATTTTACAAAATAGTTTATTTCTTCTTCTCTATCAACATCTTCGCTTACGTAATTTGCCACGATTCCTACAAAATCGTCATAAAAATCCTCTTCGCAAACAAAATCTTCCTCAAATCTTAAGGGCTTTTCTTCTAACTGAAAAATTGTACTGTGCATAATTTTTTTCCTCCTTTTTACTTTTTTTAAAAAGGGAGAGGGAGAAATTTCCTCCCTCCTTTATATTGCTACTTCATAATTTTTTATTTTTTCTAACAGTTTGTTCCCAAGCTTAGTCTCTTCAAGAGTGTAATTTTTGATTGTTGTATCCTTAAGTTCCTTAAACTCTTCCGGAACAACCATTGTGTACTGGTTACCCTTTACATCTTTTAAAGATGCTACATAGAAGGTTGTCCCATCTTTGTTATAAAAGCCTTTAACTGCAGTAACAGTTAAAGGCCCGTATTTGCTTTCGTCATTCTGGACTTCTTCGGGGAAGAGATCTTCCGGTACTTCGTCTATTTCTTCTTCCGGAGGGAATGTGAAATCTTCGTTTTCTACTTCGTCTACTGCCTCATTTATTAATTCATCTACGTCCTTTTCTTCTTCTGCTGTTGGTGGGTTTACTGTTGCGTTCGGCTGGTAGAGATGCAGTATATAAACTGTTTTATTGTATTTGCCCTCTGCTAGCACCTTTATGGGTACAAGTGTTAGCTTAAGTGGTATCCCGGCAATCTTCCCTCCATTTGCAGATTTTATTATGTCTACAGCCGTATTTATCTTTTTGATGCTGTTAGTTGAGCTTGTATCAATTTGGAATACACCTTCAGGAATTCCCTGCACGTAAAAAAGCAGGTTCCCCACCTCTTTGCACTGGCCTTTTTGATAGTATGGGCAGTTTTTGTATTTGCACTCAATTTCTCTTATTTCTCCCGTCTTCGAATCTGTTTCAAATGCCTTTTCTCCGTCTCCTTTACAGAGAAGCCTGTTATTCCCATACCTTTTAAGCCACTGTGGAAAGAAAATTTCCGAGTCGTTTACAGGGAACATAATGTTTAGTTCTTTTGGCTTTTCCCCGTACAGTGCTTTAAATTTTGCTACAATTTCGGGGGATGTATTCCCATCTTCGTATACTACAAAATAGTCTGTTGCAGTGGGATACAGATTCCCTCCTTTGTTTTTCTGCTTTACCCCTAAATGGATTTTCCCTATACGGCTAAGCTCCTTTTTTCTGTCAATCCTTTAATAGGCATATGAATTCCTCCTTTTTTTTTGATTTTTTATATTGAAAACGTACAGAATAAGCTCTGTACGTTTTAGACTTTTTTAATGCCTTTTTAACGGCAGAGGGCATTGTGCCGTGAGCTTTTCCCGGCAACCCCTTCTTTGCTCTCTCCTGCACCGCTTAAAGGAAGGGGTACGGATTTGCAGGAGAGGTGTTTTACACCGGAATAAAGCTCTATGTACAGAAAAAGCAGGAGAAAAATACTCCTGCTTAGGATTCTTCTGTCTGCCTGTATTTTTGTTCCGTTTGTTCTGCTTTGTAAAAATAAAAAAAGGTATATTCAAAGGCTTTTTTAAAAGCTTTGAATATACCTTAATTCCACATTTTAATTGTTTTTCAATTTTCATTTTTAATAATTTTCAAAAATTCTTTTACTGTTACAATACGTATTCCACCATATTCTTTGATTTCTAACAAATCTTTGTCACCAGATACTATAAAATTACAATTTCCATCTATTGCACAATTAATGAATTTATTATCATCCTTGTCTCTTGACACTGTTACGTTACTTGAAACATGAACAAATTCTGCAAGTTCTTCGATAAAATAAAGCAGTTTTTGCTTAATTTCTTTGCGGAAATTGAACTTTTTATACTCTATAACTTTTTATATTCAGAATATATATCTTCGGATACAACCCATGTAAATTTATGCATTGCACAGTACTCAAAAAGTTCTTTCATGATAGGACTGCCAAACAAAATTGATACAAATACATTTGTATCAATTACAGCCCTAATTATTAGTCTCCCTTATTTCTTTTACAAGTTCAGAAATATTATCTTCTGAGTAGTCGTGTGATTCTAATATCCGCTTAGTTTCTTTTGTTATTTCAAACATATCTTTTACAATCTTTAGCCTTTTTTGTATCAAATATTCTACAAAATCCAGGACTTCTTTTTGTTCATCTTTTGGCATCATTTTTACTTTTTCATATATAATATCATCCAGCCTGTCATTAAGCGCTTTTGACATTTCTATCACCACCAATTTTTATTATCCCTTCTTTTCTTTTAATTATAACATTGTTACGGAAATATAAAAAGATGTATACATACTTTCAAAAATATTGACAAATCTTTTATTCACATTTTTTGTACTTTTTAATATCATTTTTTATAGCCAAAAATCGCTGCAGGTGTTTTGTAATTTTTGGCGCCGTTTTTTACGGCCTCTGGCGCCGTGCCGGCAGTCCCTTCAGCAACCCCTCCTTTCCCTGCAGTATAGTTGGGGACATAGTTTTTTCAGGGAAAGTATTTTTATGCTGAAGTAGAACTGCATCTTCACTATAGATTATGTACACCGTTTTTTCAAAAGTAAACCCTTTATTTTTAAGTAAGCGTTTACTTTAAAGTTTTTAATTACAAGGGCAGGACTTCCCCCCTGCCCTCTTATTGAGCCTTTCTTACAAGCCTTTTTAAGACGCCTGTAATTCTCTGCTTTTTGTGGTCTATCCTTGTTATGCGCACTGTAACTTTGTCGCCTTTCTCTATTTTTGTTTTCCAGTAGGGATTTGGACACAAAACGTCTATTCCTGGTTCTAAATTGACAAAGTATCCATAAGGCTGTGAGCCTGTTACAGTGCCCATGTACTCTCCGCCTTTTTTGTACTTTGTATCTACCTGCTCAAAAGGATTTGGCTTTGCCTGCTTTATTGAGATTTCTACTATGCTGTTTTCTATGTCTAACTTTGTTATTTTGGCCGGTACTTTGTCCCCAACCTGTAAAAGGTCGTTTATTCTGTCTATATAGCCGTATCCTATTTCTTCTTTTGGTACTTTTGTTTCTATTCCGTATACTTCTGCAACAGCATGGTTTTTGCCTATTGCAACTATGCGGGCAAGTATTACGTCTCCTTCTTCATGCCTTGGAAGTTCGTACTTCTTTCTTAGGTTCATTGCAAATTTCCTTGAGGCTACTGCTATTTCTTTTTCTGTGTCTATGCCACGCACTACAAAGTCTACTTCAGCACCTATCATGGAGCGTACAATTGTCTTGTTTATGTTTTCTATGCCCATTTCTTCAAAAGGTATTATTACTTTTACTCCGCCGTAAAATACGACTGCAAAGCTTTTGTCGTTCTGGCTTTCTATGGCGCTTAAAGTGCCTGTCAGGATTTTGTTTGACTGCCTTGAGGCATAAATGTCCTGCCATGCTTCTGTCATTTTTAACCTCTCCTTTCATTTTAGTTTTTTTATTTTAAAAAGAGCCCAGCATGTTTTCCAGGCTCTTTTTAAGGCTTAATATGGAATTTTTGAGCTGTTCTTTTACTTCACTGCTGCAGAATGAAATTTCTTTGAGGGTAGATATTCTGTCATTCAGTCTATTAATTTCTTCTGCTGTCTTTCTTGCTCTTTCGTCTGCTGTGGCCTGCTTTTTCAGCTCTTCGTATTCTCTTTTTGTTTTTTCAAGTTCCTGCTGCAGCAGATTTAGCTTTTCAAAAGCTTCTGCACGTTCCTTTTTTAAAGCTTCAAGTTCTTTTTTTATGCTGTCAGGAATAACTTCTTTTACTGTCCCATTTTCTAATCTTTTTATTTTTTCGCTGCTTAATTCTATTGCTGCTTCATACTGCTTTATCAGGTTTTCTTTCTTTGAGATTTCTTCTTCTTTTAGTTTCAGTGTGTATTCTCTGGACTGAAGTTCTCTTTTCAGCTTATTTATTTCGTCTATGAGCTGCTTTATGCTTTCTTCTGATTCTTCTTTGATTCTTTTTATCTGCTCTGCTGTCATTTTGTTTATGTCTTCTCCCAAACCGTAATAAAGCTTTCTCTGCACCTCTTCATCCAATGCTGCAAGCTGTACACCTTCTGCTGTTGAAAGCTTGCCTTCGTCTATCAGCTGCTGTATCTCGGGAATTAGATCGTTTAGCTTGGTAATCCGCCTTAACTGCCTTTCTGAAATGCCTATCAGTTCGGCTAAGTAGGTTTGGGACAAGTTTGGAGGTAATTCGGACATTATGTCCTGTTTTTCTATGCTATTATTGGAATTAGATGGTCTGCCTCTTCTGATACCGTATATTCTCATTAGTTCCACAAGGCATTTTGCAAGCTTTAAATCGTTCAAATTGCCTTTTCCTCTCTGCCTTAAATTTGTCTCTATTAAGTCTTTCAGTATCCAGTCTTCTTTTGTGATTCCGTCTCTCTCTTTGTATGTTCTTACCTCACACGGTACCTCTTCGATTCCCAGCTCTTTTGCAGCTCTTAATCTCTGCGAACCTGATATTACCGTATAGGTTTCATCTTCATTCTTTGTTACTACAAGAGGCGTTATTATTCCGCTTGTTCTTATGCTTTCTAAAAAGTCCTGCCATGCCTGCCCCTGTATGTCGTCAAAAAATTCTTTATTCCTCGGATGTTCTTTTAAAAGATTGGTACTTATCATTTTCAACTGTTAAAACCTCCTTTTACCAGAATTGTTTTTTGTTCTTTTTGCCCTTTGTTTTTTCTTTTTCAGCAGCAGGCTCTTTTGGGCCGTCTGCTTCACTTATTTTTAACTGCCCATTTTCTGCTGTGCTGAATGCGTTTGATATGAAAAATACTTCGTTTTCCGCAGTAATATTTTCAGAAGGCTCTTTACCGGCGGCAGGTCTGCTGTTATTTTCAACTGCTTCTGCAGGCTCATTTATTGGTTTGTTCGCAGATTCATCTTTGTGTCCTTTTTTAAGCTCATTTTTAAGTCCATCTACAGGTTTGGGTTCAGGCTTTTTATCTTCTTCTTTTGCCCATTCAGGTATATATTCATTGATTGGTACAGGCTTGATTTCCTTTGACAGCGGATGCTTTGTGTAGTCCATTTTTTCTACTAAAAGTGGCTTCTGGCCTCTCAATATTACTATTGCGTTTCTGTGGTCTAATCTTAATATTTCATCAGGAGTTAAAAGTGGCCTTTTCTGTGCGCTTATTGATATGTCTCCAAAGTCAAAAAGACCTTCCAGTCCTGCATGTCTCCTTAATGTTCTTGCTTCAACCGTTGCCTGCCCAAGGAGGTCTGATACAAACTGCGCTGTTGCAACGTCTGTGCAGCCCAAAAAAAGTCTTGTGTCGCAGTTGCCTATTATCTCCTGCCATGCATCGTTCGGGTACCTGTTTTTAAGCTGCGATATGTTCTGGAACACCACAGTTGAATGTATTCCCCTTGAGCGCATTGTGCTTATTTTCTTCGTAAAGTCAGGTATTGCGCCTATGTTAGGAAATTCGTCTAAAAGAAAGTATACGTTCGGGTTCAGTGTTCCTCCGTTCATGTCAGCGTATCTTGTGAGCTTTATGAAGAGAAAGGAGAAAAATAGGCCTGCTAAAAAGTCAAACGTTGAGTCTGTGTCACTGGATATGCAGAAGTATGCGCATTTTTCTTTTCCCGGAAGTTCTAAATCTATATCGCTTGTTTCTGTTATTCTCTGTACCAACTTGTTTTGAAAAACCTGAAGCCTTGTGCCCAAACCTATTATGATACCTGTCCTGACTGTTTCATTTGCCTGTGCGTAAATGTTATAAGGCATTTTTGCTGGATGGCTGTTAGGCAGTCCTTTAAAAATAGATTCTACTGCTTTTGGTTCTGCGCTTGCTAAAAGGGAGTACACGCTTGCAAGATTTCTTTCATGCTTTGGATATTCCATTGCTACGTAAAGTGCCAGTGCTTTTAAGAGGTTCTGCTCTGCTCTGTCCCAGAATGGATCCCCTGATTTTGCTGCTGTTACTTTTGTGTTGCTTATGATTACTTCTACGAAAAGCTGGGCGTCTATGTCGTCCTGTATGGTTTCAATCGGGTTCCACCTGTCTGAGTGCTTCATGTTTACAAGGTTGAATACTTTGACAGCGTAGCCTCTATTTTTTAAAAACTGCGCCATGTCCCTAAATATTTCTCCCTTTGGATCTGTTATTACCATGCTTTGCCCTTCTTTTGCCAGCTGCAGCATGTTTGTCCTTATATACGCTCTTGATTTCATTGAGCCGGGAGATCCAAATACTGCTACGTTCCTGTTTAAAAAGCTGTCAGGAGGTAGTGTAACTACTTTGCTGCCTATTCTGCCCAGTATTAAGCCTTTGTTTGTGCCTATGCCCAGTATTTTCTTCGCTTCCTGTACTGTCATCCAGTTTGCTGTGCCGTGTGTCCCATCGTCTCTTAAGTATTTTATTCCGTGTCCTTTGTAGTCAGTTGACTTTGCCAGAATTACTAAAACTATTATTGTTGGTATGGAGATTACTAAAAAGATAAGATAGGCTTTTAATACTGTTGGGTTTGTGAGTTCTTTCAAGCTTAACAGCGGATTTGCATACATCTGCTTTATGGGTGTAAAGTCTATTTTTGTATCAGTTTGTGGGTTTAGCTGTGAAAGCAGCTGGAACGTTTTGATTAGAGGAACAAAAAGCCATGCTGTGAGGAAAGCGTATAAAAGGAACACTGCTGTGCCTAGGAGAATTTTAGCTGTAGTGCTTTGCGGGTTTTCATTGAGGGAAGAAAAGCCCTTAAAGTCCATTTTATCAGCTCCTTTTTTTGGAGATTTGGAGTATATAAAATAAAAAAGACAGGCTTTGAGCCTGCTTGCTAAATAAAAATTGCTAAAGTATAGAAAAGCAGATTCTAAAATTGAGTTTCTACACTAGAATCTGATATGAATTTTAAAATCATTGCCCTTGTATAATTTACTAAAAACTGTAAATTTCTTTTTTTATCCTTTATATTTACTTTTTCTAAAAATATGGGTTCCCCAATGCAAATTTTAACTTTTGCCCTTTTTGGAATCCATTTTCCTGGAGGAAGCACTCTTTCCGTCCCTATTATCGCTATAGGAAGGATAGGTGCATTTGTTTTAACCGAAAGGAAAGCAAAACCAGGTTTAAATTCTTTAACATTTCTATTTACGCTCACCCCGCCTTCCGGAAAAACGCCGACTATATTGCCGTTTTTTAGCAAATCTATTGCTCGTTTTAATGTCCTTAAATCTTGCTTTTTTTCTTTTACAGGAAGCACACCCACAAGTTTTAAAATTATATTTAAAAACGGTATTTTAAATAGGTATGAAGCAGCGAGAAAAGTTATATAATAAGGTAATATAACCATTAGTATTAATGGATCCAATATGCTTTTATGATTTGATGCGATTATAAGAGGCCCTTTTTCAGGAAGGTTTTTCTTTCCTTCAACTTCAATTTTGATAAATATTTTAAATAAAAAATAAAATATCCACTTTCCTAAAAAGTAAAAAAATTTTCCTATAATCTTCATAGATCTTCACCCGATAAACTTATGTGTTGTTATATAAGTCCATCTTTTGAATTTCACTTTATATTATATTATAATACTTTTTAAATTTTCCCAATAAAAATGTTTTGTAAATAAACGGGTAAATAAAATAGTTGACACTCCCAATCCCCTGAAGAGGATGGGATTCTTAGCAGCTCTTTTCGGGCTGCCTTCCATGGAGTATTTGATACTCCATGACCACAGAGGTGTGGTTTGAATCTTACACCTCTGACGGGTGCCAATCCCGCTACTACTTGGGATTCCCTCCCAAGATACCTCTTTAAGATGTTTATCGCTCCTACCCCGTCCCTGTGATATCTAAATCCACAACTCTTGCATTCATAGTTGCGACCAGCTGGATGATTTTTGCTACCACACACAGGACAAACCTGGCTGGTGTATTCTTCTGGAATGAGTTTTACTTCAATCCCCAGTAGTTGTGCTTTGTAAGTTATCATCTCCACCATCTTTCTGAAACACCACTGATGAATTTTTTGATTAAAGTTATCGTTCCCTTCTACTCGTTCTCGAATATTTGTGACATCACCAATCACAACAGTTCCAATTCCTTTCTCCAAACATATTTTAAGGAAGTTGCTTGTTAACTTGTGCAGTATGTCCTTTATTTGATACCTTATTCGCCTTAACATTCTCCTTTTTGCTTTCAATAATTTTCTGTATCTTCTGGAACCCTTTTTGCAACGACTTAACATCTGCTGAAATTCTGCTAATTTCTTATTACGATATCTAATCAGACTGTTAAGAATGCCACCATGATACGAAATTACTTCAAAACCATCGAAGCAGGTTATTGGACGGAGTACTCCAAGGTCTACAGACATAACTTCAGGAAACTGATTCTTCTTATGATTATTCTTCACCTCTATTGCAAGGTGAAGATAATACTTTTCATCTTCATATTCATAAACAAGTTTTGCCTGTCTGATTTTTGTATCAGTCGATAGTGTTGTTTGTATTAAAATTGGTTCCTGGCTACTACCCATTGAGAGTTTCAGGATCCCGTCCGGTGAAAGTTTTATAGCACTATTTTTCCAGATAAAGGGCATGAAGTTTTTCTTTTTGTATGGCGGTTTCAGGTATGGTTTTGTTTTAATTGCATTAAAGTAACTGTTAAGTGCCTGAAAGTACTGCTGAACCATAGCCTGTTTGGAATGGGTATGGATACTAATATTACTACCCCATCGCAGGATATATTTTTGTGCTGTTCCTGGTGAAAGCCACAAACCTTTCTTCTGTTTTATCTTTTTAACCAGCGACATGGTTTTGTTGTAGATTCGAGCAGCAAGCCTGTTCAGTTCAGAACACAGAGAGTACAATTCTGTTGGAACGGGTACTTTATAGGTTCTGACTACATATCTTGACATTCTTCGATGTACCTCCTGATAGTTTCTTCTGTTCCTGTTGAACCAACATAGTATGTCCTGCTCCATAATCCTTCTTTTGTTTTTAAGTGTGGGAATTTCTCAAGAAGTTTTTTAGAAGATATTCCTTTAAACAAATTAGCTATTTGGGCAGGAGATAAACGTGGTGGTGCTGAAACAAAAAGATGAACATGGTCTGGCTGAACTGATAAAGATAAAATTTCAATCTCATGTTTTTTGGCAATTTCAAAAATAAGTCTTTCAAACTCTTCCTTAACCCTATCAACAAGAATCTTTTTGCGGTGTTTAGGTATCCATACAAAATGATAGTTCAAATTATGAAGGCTCTATCTTGTTTTTCTTAACTGCATAGTTATTACCCTATACAATTATAATACAAATTTCTTTTAGCAAACAAGCCCTTACCCATTCCCCTGAAGGAGAAGGGCTTGCGGGGCTATTTTTCTGTCAAGAAAAGCCTTGGCCCGCCTATCTTCAGAGTATTTAATTTAGCAGCTTTTTTTAACATTTCCTTTGCAATAGCAATTTTATTATTTTTTTGCCTAAAAATATAATACCAAAAAATTACTGTCTGTATAACTCCTATATTTCTTTTCTTTCTGCCGTCTCTTGTTTTAAATTTGATATTTCCTTCATTAAGCTTTCTTTTGCAAAATTAATTAGCTCTTCTTCATTTTTCACATTATCAGGATATGTACCTATGCCAAAATACCATTTCCCCGGAAGTTTATCTTTAAGTTTTTTTATTACAACCGCTGCACCATTAGCTCCTGTAACAGGAAGAATTAAAGCCAAAGTATTTTTATCAACCTCAAATACTGTATTTATGTCACGAAGTTTGTTCTTTAGCTGATCTGCTATTTTTGAAATTTCAATTTTGGTTTCCCCATTGTATTGTGACAGCACTAAAGAAAGATTTTCATTGCCTCTTTTGGCCCGATTTATTTCTTTTTTCAGCAGCTCTTTAAGTGCTGGATAGTGATCTTCTTCTTTAACATATCCTATTAGCTTTACTACACGTTTTACAAGCTCAGCTGCTTTAAAGGGCTTAATGAGATATTCTACTGCACCAACTTCTACTGCCTCTTTAATTGAAACTGGTGTAGCATCTCCACTTAATATCATCACCAGAATGTTTTTGTATTCCGCCTGCGATTTTAGTTTATGTATAAATTCAAAACCATTCTGATTCGGCAGATTAATGTCTACAATTGCTAAATCAAATAATTCTTTTCTATTTTTTTACTTTCAGCATCGCTTCTTCAGCGGTAGCTGCAATTTCAACGTTATATCCTTCTGCCTCTAATATACTTTTAGCCATAAGCCGTATTAATACAGAATCATCTATTACTAGAATATTTTTACTATCTTTCCTTTCCTCCATAGTTCTTTTAGTGAGGCTTCATTACAAGCCTCTCTTTTTATCCTCCTCCCACTTTATATTTTATTTCCATTTTTTATTCGCTCTTTGTGCAATTTCTTCCTTCACTTTTTGCTTCATAAAGCATGTTGTCTACTCGAATAAGAACCGTGTCAGTAGTATCAGTATCTCTGTATTCAGTTACTCCAAAGCTTGCTGTTACATCCTCTATTCCTTGCAGTTCCATCTTACTTATCTGTTTTCTAAGCTCTTCAGCCAGAACAACCGCATCGTCTAGAGAAGTTTCTGGCAGCAGGATTATAAATTCTTCCCCTCCCCAGCGCGCAAAGTAATCTGTTTTTCGTATCCTCTTTTTTACTGTATCGGCAACACTTTTAAGAACCATATCTCCTGCAGCATACCCAAAACGGTCATTTACCTTTTTGAAGTGATCTAAGTCAAACATAATAAGTGAAAAGGGCTTTTTATTTCGTTTTGTTCGCTCTATTTCCTGTTCCAGCATCTGCATGAAAAAACGCCTGTTGTAGATATTTGTGAGAGGATCGGTAATAGATTGACGGTAAAGCAGTTCCTCAAATCTCTTGCGCTCGCTTATGTCGCGAATAATTCCTATTGCATGCCATGCATCTTTAATTTTTACAGCAGAAAGTGAAAGTTCTACATCAATTTCATGGCCATCTTTGTGCCTTGTCTTCATCTCAACGGTCTTACCTACAACACTTCCTTTTCCAGTTAAACGGAATTTTCTGAATGCTTCTCTATATGCTTCGTACAGCCGCATATCTTGTATCATAAACATGTGCAAATCTTTACCTATTATTTCTTCTCTTGAATAACCAAGTATGCGTTCCGCTGCAGGATTCCAGAATGTCACTTTGCCACTATCATCGAGCATAATAATGGCATCTCCTGCATACTCCATTATGGTGCTTAAAATCTCATTCCTTTCTTTTAATTCTCTTTCTATTTTTTGGCGCTCTGTTATATCAACCGCAAGTGTTACAAACACCTTTTCTTTATCAAACTCTACAAGTTCTAGATGGATTTCTACTGGATATAAAGAACCGTCTTTTCTGCGGTGCACTGTGTCAAAGACGATTTGCCTCTGTTCACCTTTTAAAAGGGGCTCAAGAAGTCCTTTAAAGCTTTGTAAGGTAAACTCCGGCTTTAAGTCAACAGGAGTCATTTCTTTAAGCTCTTCTTCAGTATATCCCAAATTTCCCCTTGCTCCACGGTTTACTGCGATGAATTTCAGTGTCTGTGGATGAAATATGTAAATTTCATTAAGTGAGTCTTCAAAAAGATTTTTGTAAATTCAAGTTCTCTCTTTGCCTTCCACTGTTCGGCGATGTCAAAGATAATCAGATGCATCAGTGTTTTTTCTTGATAATCTACAGGGGATGAATATATTTCTACCAATTTCTCTTCCCCGTTAGTTAACCGCTGGAAGCAAATGCAGGGATTACAGCCATTCTTTAAAGCTTCCGAACACCTCTGACCACCATCTATGGTAGAAACTCCAATAACAGCTTCTATGTTCATCTGCAGCATAGCTTCTCTGGAATAACCGTAGAAGTGACAGGCAGCTTTGTTAGCATCAATAATGCGTCCGGCTTGTGGATCAATAAGTATCATTGCTACATCGTGATTTTCAAACATATTGCGGAACAGCTCTTCTCTCTTTTTTATCTGTACTTTAGCCTCATAGAGCTTAAAAGCCATTTCTATTTGAGATATGAGTACATACTCATCTACACCCTTAAGAACATACCCGTAAGCTGAAACTGACTTTATTTTTTTCATTATTTCTTTACTGGTATTGGCAGTAAGAAATAAAATTGGGATATCTTTATGCTGCTGAATTATTCTTGCTGCATCTATCCCGTCGATTGCTCCTTTAAGTTCTATGTCCATAAGAATTAAGTCCGGGCTTTTGCTGTTATTTAGTGCTTTTTCAACAGCCTCTTCGCCTGATGTGACTATCTTTGTTTCGTATCCGTATTTGGCTAGAATATCTGCTGTTATTTGCGCATTAAGTTTACTATCCTCTACAATCAAAACTTTCTTTGGATAGGGAACATTCATTAGTTGATACCTCCCAGCTTGTTTGCAAGCATTTTTAAAAAATTGTTTATGATTTTTATTTTCCAAAGTACTATCGTACTCTTCTCACTTAAAAAGTGCAATAAAAATTTCCTATCATAGTGTTTATTTTCCCCCATTAAAAAGTCTGCCACCTTTTTATATGTCCCACTTTCATCCTCGAATATCCGGTTTCTCCATTTTTAGTCTTTTTGGACTCTTCCATTTGCCAGCTCCAGCTAAACTTCCAAAAAGTCCTTTTGGAATCGTCCACACCACAGTAAGGGCACTAAATGCAAAGAGAAATATAAAATACCAGGGAACCCAGAAAAGTGTTTTCCATAAGTTTTTGTCGTAGTCATAATTCAAAAAAGCAGCAACTGACATTTGCACCACCCTGCAACGGAAAGAAGTGCCCCATACCAGGCTGGAATTGGACTAACTCCCAGAGGATAATGGAAAAATATACTGCTTATAGCCCACAAAAGTGTGCCAAAGACGAAGCAAAATGCCCATAAGTATCCCAGTACAAAGTCAAAATAGACAGGATAAAGATAGCGCCAGTTCCAGCTTTTAAAAATATCTTTATGAGTTCGCAGTAAATGCCAACCTCCAAGTGCCCAGCGCTTGCGCTGCTTCCAGTATTCCCTCAATGTTGCTGGAGACTGTATTAGGCTACTGCCTGAGGCACAAACCAAACTTCATAGAAACGCTTTTGAATCTTCCAGGTTATATCAATATCTTCAGTCGCAGTATATGGTGAAAAACCGCCAACTTCCTTCAAAACTTCTGTCCGAAATGCTACAACACATCCTGATACAGTCAACACCCTTCCCAGCACTCTCTGAGATCTTTTTATAAGTCCAATAATAGAGGAAAACTCAGCTGCCTGCAGCTTTTCAATAAGATTTTTCCTGTTGACAGATATAGGATTGCCAGTGACTGCTCCGAGTCTTGGCTGTTTTAAAAAGGGATAAACAAGATATTTCAGTGTATCTGGTAAAAGAATTGTATCAGCATCTATTACCACAGTAATAGATGTTGTTACCGCAGCAGATAGGGCAATATTTAAAGCATTAGCCTTTCCCTGATTTTCAGAAAGTCGAAGGAGGTGAAAATTGGGATTTAAACTAACAAATTTTCTGATAATATTCGCTGTGTTATCGCTGGATGCATCATCTATAAATACTACTCTGTAATCCGGGTAGTTTAAAAATTGTAGAGCCGTGCATGTTGCTGCAATACTTACCTCCTCATTATGGCAGGGCACAAGAATAGTAACTGACGGCCAATTTTCCGGCCATTGACTGTGTTTCCTTGAATAACTTTTCTCACGCCTCCACCAGAAATATATCCCTGCAGATGTCCAGATTATGCTCATTGCAAGAGGATAAGTAAATACATACCAGCCTATGACTTTCCATACCGTCATTTGCTTTCCTCCTCTTTAGGTATGTATCCGGAAATTTCATGAATAAAGTCCCAGTACAATCCTTTCTCTGTTATTCTTTTTATAACTTCTGGTGTAATTTCTTCACCTTCAGAAATAACAACATCTCCGCCTGGGGTACAAAAATTCTTTTTCATAATCAACGAAGGAAAGGAGGTTAAATACCCATTCTTTTTTACAGAAGCAAAGCTTTTATTGACCTCGCTATATATGTACTTTTCTCCCATGATCTTTTTTATATCTGCAGATTCTAAAGAAAGTTCTTTCCATGCTAATATCGGCGCTTCAAAAACCGGCATTTTTAATTTTCTTTTATTTTTCTTGTAATGCCTATAATAATGATATTGGGCCCATACAAGCATAACTGTCCAAATAATAACAGCCCATCCGAGAGACAAAAGAAAAGCAAAGGCTGTGGAATACACAGCTTGCGGTATAAAAAGATTTTTTCTCCAGATATATGTAAGCAAAAACCAGCCAAATGCTCCTAAAATCCAGATAAAAGCTCCTATAATCCACGACCATACACCTAAAGTGAAAATTATTAGTCCTATCCTTTTAAAAAAGCCTATCAAACCTTTAAAATTGCCTTTTGCTCTACTTTCAAAATTATTATTCCCCATAAACTCTTCCTCTTTCTTTCCAGCACCATCGGTTTAAGTATAGCATATCGTTTCTCAGAAATCAATAACTTCTACAAACAGATAATAATTATTCTCTACTTATAAACAAGGATTTTTATCAAAAACTGGAATGGGTATTTTTTTAAACATATGCTTCTTTTCATTCAATATATTTCTATTTTTCTTTACTTTTTCAAAATCCGCCCAGCAGCCTTTACCACTCCTCAGATATCTCCAGTAAAAGTCCTTCGCCTTCCCATGAAGTTTCAAAAGGAACCATTTCTTCTATCATTATGATTTTTTCTACACCACGTCTATTTAGCTCTTCCAAAGCTGCTTCCATTGCTTTGTCCACAATTTCTAGAGTTGTTGCTGGATTAAGCCAAAAAACTGTGCTTGAAATATGCTTATCTCCTGCATAGACAACTGCTCCAATTGCATCTGGAACAGGTGCTGTGTATGGAAAGTGACTTAAAAAAGATAAACAGGCTTTTATTTCTTCTTTCCCGGTAATTACGCTACTTGGACCGGTTAATATTTGTTCTTCTATTAAGAAATCAGACATAGGCTCAAATACTGGAGCAGCAGTTATCCACGAATCCGGCTGGAAAGGATCAAGATTTTCTTTCTTAAAAAATTCTTCTGCACGCTCAACATTACCAAGTGCTAATTTAAAGGGAATGTTATTCTTCTTTAAGAAAAGCACTGTCGTCTTTAAACTGCGCAAATACTTTGCGTATTCATCTGTTTTTATGCTTTCTCCAATTACAGCAAATTCCTGTGGACTCTCTGATATTTCCTCCAGTTCATCCCAGTATTTCTGCATTTCTGCTTGTATGTCCGGACGCTTAAAATATTCTTTAAATGTGTAGAAAGGTATAGCTATTTCATTAAAAGGTAATAAATTAAAGGACTCTTTGAACTTTTTTGCACTTTCCCATATTACTGGATCTGGCCACCAGCATATTAACCTGTCCGAATTTAGTACCTCTTTTTCTAAATTTTCCTGCTGCTTCGCTGTAAAGAACTTTTCTCCGTATTTTTCACTTAAGCAGGCCGCTATCATTAAGTTCCCTTCTTCCCATAAGTTTACAACGGGAGGCAGCAGTTTTTTCCGTTCTTTTCTCGAATATATGTGCCATGTTAAATCCGCAAGATCTTTTGCTGCTTCTTCTTCATCGGCTGTTGTTTCTTCTTTATCAATGATTGCCTTCAGGGGATTCCATTCTCCTGAATCGCTCTGTTCAGCAATTAATACAACATCAATTTCGGTATCATTTATGTAAGGAAAAACCAGATTAAAACTGCGTTGTTTCCCACCCTTAGATTGAGAATAGTTAATTATAATCTTGTCTTTTTTGTTTACTATTTTTCTCATTATTAGCTCCCTGCCTTTTCTGACTCTTTTTAATTACATTTTAAATTTTTTTGTGTACAGTATCAACCGTTTTTATGTTTATAATTCAAGAACCAGAGCTAAGTTTCGGTGTTTTAAGTTTGGCTTTTGAATATGGTTTATGGATATTAAGAAATAGAGCATTTATTCTAAATGCCTGCTGTAATAGAATGAGAAATAAAATTAAAGGCAGGCATTCAGAAAAAATGCCCACTCCAACTATTGACAAAAAGCCAATAAAAAAGACAGGCTTTGCGCCTGCCTGTGGTAAGTTTTTGTTCTTTATAAGAAGAAAATTGCGAGAAAAATCTTTCAACCCATACAGTAAAGAATTAAAAGCAGGGGTAGTGTCCAGTGCTGTTAATGTTGCCTTTAATTTAATTAAGCCATTCCCATTGGAGTCCACGTATACCTTACCCGGTCCTCTGTAATAGCTGTATGGTAAGCTTTGATTTAAATTATTGGTGGAAGTTTTTGATGAAGATGTATTTGATGTACTGCCGTTCCCATTGCTGCCAGCCATGTAATCTCCCGGCTTGACATTGAATAATATTGTTCTGCCATTGCTTACTGCTACTACAGTACCGCATTCATCTGTTCTATATACTGTTATATTTAATGATTTCAATCTTTCCATTACTTCTTTGTGAGGATGCCCATAGGTATTATTTTTACCTACACTTATTACTGCATATTTTGGATTAACTGCTTTTAAAAAAGCCGGAGTTGTTGAAGTGTTAGAACCGTGATGTCCTACTTTTAATACATCGGCTTTTAAATCATATCCTTTAGCAAGCATTTCTTGTTCGGATTCTTCCTCCGCATCTCCGGTAAACAAAAATGAATTGTTTTTGTATGTTACTTTTACAACTACGCTGTAGTTGTTTAGATTATTATATTCCTCACTGTTGGGAGCCAACATTTTGGCTGTTATCCCCTCACCAAGGTCTAAATCCATTCCGGCTTTTGCAGCGATTATTTTCAATCCTTTGTCTTTTACGGCATTTAAGAAGTTTTCATAGGTTTTTGTTGTATGGGTTACTTTCGGTGCATATATTTTACCTATCTCAAAATTTTTAATCACTGCAGGAAGACCACCAATATGATCAGAGTGGGGATGTGTAGCGATTATTATGTCGATCTTATTAATTCCCTGACTCTTTATGTAGTCTACTACTTTGCTGCCCATTTCAGGCGTTCCTGCATCTATCAGCATTGTTTTGCCTGAAGGTGCTTGAATGAATATGCTGTCTCCCTGTCCTACGTCTATGAAGCTGACTGTTAACTTACTACTTTTTATAGTACCTGCATCATCCTGTGAAGCAAGCGGGGACGTTGTATTAAGTGGATATATTAAAACCTCCTGTTTGCTCTCATTCCAATCTACTGTATATCCAAATGCTTCAGCTACAAATCGTGCTGGTAAATAAGTACGTCCATTTCTTATTATTGGAGCAACATCCATTTGTCTGGTCTTGCCATTTACGTAATAAGTTTTACTGCCAATAATAAGTTTTACTGTTGTGTCTGATGTCTCACCTTTCATTTTTAATGTAATTGTTTGTGTGATACTGTCCCAACCTATGTCTTCTGGAAGCACACCAAGTGATAATGCAAGATATCTTACCGGTACATAAGTACGATTATTTTCTATAAAAGGTTTGGCATCCATTGATTTCATAATATTATCCACAACATATGTTGATTTATTTATTGTAAATACTACAGAATGAGTTGGGTTAGCAAATCCCAATGTATTTATTAAAAGCAAAATGAAACATATTAAAACTCCTGCTATACTTTTTTTCATTTGCTTTGAAAGCATAATTTTATCCTCCTTTTTAATCCTCTATAAAAAAGTTCGTCAGCAAGGTCTTCAATAACTTTTCTGCGCTTTTCTGTTTCTTCTCTGTCTATTGTAATGTCAAACTTAAGCACATCGCCTTCTTTTGCTTCTTTGGGAAGGAGTTCTTTGGGAAAATTGAAGGTTTTGTCTTCGTATTCTATTACTGCCCAATCACTTTCAAAGCGGTCTATGATGCAGAGTTTCATCATGAGACCCCCTTTTTCAGTTTTATAAAAGTGTTCCCTCATGCAGGTATATGCTTACAATGATACGTCAATAATTCGTTCCATAACTTTTATAAAGGAGTGAAAATTAGCTATCTTATTCTAACCCTTTGTCAAACAGCGGATCATCAGGATTTTCCCCTTCATCTAGAAGATGCTTCATTTTTATAAACTGCTCTAGTAGCAATTTTTCCTCATCTTTTAATTTGATAGTGCTGTTGCTTAAGATTTTTACACATCTCTCCTCTAAAAGATCTAAATCTACAAAATCTTTTAACAAATTTATGCTAAGTTTCCAGTAAGTTCTTTCTACCCTATCGCCTCCTTTTATTATTCTAACTTCATGTGAAAACTTTGACAAAAAAGTTATAAGCTTCTCATCTGAAGAGATTATCTCTTTTACCCAATCTTTTACCTCGGATTCGCGTCTTAATTCCTTCCAAAAATACAGAGCAGCCGGAAGAAATGGGGTGTTTAATAATTTACCTTCTCTTGCTGCTTCCTTTACTTTATCTAACGCTATTCCCTTTAACGTTACTAATTGATTTTTGTCCAGCAGAATATTCCTATCAGGCTCTTCTAAATCCTGCTGTTTTCCATACTCTCTTTCCCACTCTCCTAATTTACTCACCATCATAGAAACTGCGTATCCTTTTTCAAAGGCATTTTTTAAAACTTCAAACCTCTTGTTCTTCTCCGGATATCTTTCTAAAAGCCGGTCAATTATTCTAGACATTCTAATATCGTTTCCCCACCAGGAGAAAAGAAAATATCTGCCTTTATCTTCTGGTATTATGAGCTCATCACCTATATTAAAGAAAGTTTCAATCACTGCAGGAATGTTATCTTCAGGAATCTCAGAAATATAATCTTCCATCTTATCTAAAAACACACTTACCTTTGTAGAGCCGTCGGAACGAATTTGTTCAGACAAAGATTTTAAATAATTACTAAAAAAATCTTTATCATGAAGACGCACCAGAATATTCTTCATTTCGTACTCTGAAATATCATCTGAAGGAACAGAAAAGCTGAAAAATCTCGGGAATATTTCTTTACTGCATATTCTGCATTTCCTTCTCCACTCCTTTTCCCAATCAGGCCGTAGCTAACACTGCTAAAAACTTTTTCGAGTTTAGGAAACAGCCTGATTAAGAGCTTCTGCACATTTTTTTTAAAATTTTCAGGAATTTCTAAGCTTGTCAGCCAATTTTCATGAAACTGTTTTAAAGAATCTGCAGAATTCTGTACGGACGAATAGGTAGAACCGCAGAACATATCAGGGTTACTTCTTATTATATGATAAACCTTCGGGCAGAAAATGCGTAGGGCTTCAACAGCAATAAAGTCTACAGCATTAACTTCTCCCTTTACAGAAGGGTAAGTCAGTTTCAGAGCATTAATTAACCTCTTTACGTCTCTAATTGTAGTGATAAATGGGTCAATACCATCCAAATATACATTACCCCAATACGTACGGTCAAAAAGCTCTTCTGGTGTTCCCTGCAAAACTTTGTCAAGTTCTTCTAATAAGATTTTTTTAATAGAAGTCCTGCTAACCCAGGGCAGTTCTATATGGGCCTGAACAATCTTTTCTAAGTACTTACTGCCGTCTCCTTCCTGCACTTTTTCCAAAGCTTTTTCCACGACTTCTTTATCAAAAGCAAGAATGTATACGGTATTCGGAAAATCTGCAACTGCTTTTACAACTGCAAAAAGCTCTCTTATTTCCTCTGCAGTAAGGCGGTCAATATCATCAATCATTATTACTATTTTTCCTTTAATTTTTTCTAAACGCCTGGCAATTTGTTCCTTAGTTTCTTCCACACTTTTTTGCGAAAGTCTAGTAGCCCTGCGCACTGCTTTTGCAAGCGGCCCAACTTTAGGTAGTTCTTCAAGAATTTCTGCATAGATCTCTAATTTATTTGCTATTTTTTCAAATTTTGCTGACTTTTTTAAAGAAAGGCTCAGGTTTTTAAAAAACTGCCACATTAAATTTTCTTTTCCGCTGAACCACCAAGGGTCAAATCTTACAATGCTTATACTGCTGTCATCCTTCAAATAATGAGAGATGAAATTTAAAAATGTTGTTTTTCCAGAACCCCACCTGCCGCAGACAGCAAAAACAACGCTTTCCTCTACCTGCATAGTTTTTATAATTTCAGCTATTCTTTCTGCAGCAGGCGCAAAGCCCAGTCTGTCATGTTCGGGAAACTGAAGAGGTTTATCAGTAAAAACTGTATTTTCTTCCACTGATCCTTCACCTCCCACCTTTTTAAGAAAATAGTAAAGTACTTTTGGAAAACTGAAATTATACCATACTATATACACGTGTTCTGGTTTTTAAATCTCCTTACAAACCAGGAAGTCTAACCGGCTGTGCTGGTATTCTATTTTCATCCTGAGAAACTTGCAGTGATTTAGCTCTTTAATTAATTTTGATTTTAATTTTTGAACAGCATGAGCTCTATTTAGTTCCCACCCTAGTCAGTAAGCATCTGCCTGTATTTCCAGTTATTTGAAATAGCCTCGTCGATTTCTTCACTGCTGAAGCCTGCTTCTTTCAGCAGACAAACCTCAATTATGATCTTCAGCTTTTGGACCGCTCGGAAAAGAGCTTTCCCTTCCAATGCCTTACTCTTAAGGATTCTGTCATAGTGGACAAAGTAATTTCTTGTACTAACTACCTCTTCGATAAATCTCTTTTTGTCAGGAATTAGCTATGTAATGTACTCAACATCAGCTAAGCTGTCAAAAATTTCTTTAAGCCTTTTCCTTAAAGAAGGCTCATTGCTGTATTTAAGCTTTTCTTCAAGCCACTTTTTATACTCTGCCGGCGAAGCCTCTAAAATCCTCTCAATCCGCTTTCTGTGCTCTTCCTGTGGCACTTCTTCATTTCTGCTCTTCCTTCTGTGGTACGCCTCCAGCGCCATTATGAAATTTAAAAATTCATGTTCTAAATAAACGTTTGAATTGTAAACCGTTCCGAAGTACAAATTACAAATCGGCTCCAATTCCTCATTTTTTTCAAGCCAGCTGTCTAAGATGCACTTCAGCTTATCTTTTATGCGGGAATACGAGTACAGCGGTACTACGGCATAAAGCAATTCCTGCCTGCGGACACCTCCGGCAAAAACTATTTCTACATCTGCAGGACTAGAACCGTTCTCTCCGCTGGCATAAATCTCATCTGGGTAAGTTGGTTCAGAAATTAAAAGAGAAAAAAGATTCTGAAACAAAAAAACATACCTGCTAATTTCCTCTAGACTCAGTCCTCCAGGTGCTTCCACAGTTAAGTATACCTTTTCTTTAATACAAACCTCTTTTCTAGGTATTTTTCCCCTAGTAATTCTCGGCAGAACTTCTAGGCAGACTTTAATACCATTTTTTAGGTAAACCTCGATGGGGGCAGGAGCTTCATACCTAACTTTAAAACTTTCATAAGGGTCAGAAGTTTCTTCTAGTTTAATGCCGCTTATCCCAAGCCAATTGTCCAAATAATGGTATGTAACAGAAATTTTCTTAAACCTAATTTCCTCTTTTCTGCTGAAGTCAGCACCTATAAGTGCAGTTTCCACATGAAAAGAAGTGGTAATGTAATGTGAAGGAAGAGAAACTTGATCAAACTTTTTAAAGCACTGGTATAGAATAATAGGCTCTCCGTCATGCGAAGATCCATAGACCACCTCTGCAGAAAGCATTTCTCTGTATTTTTTCATCTCTTCTTCACTGCCTCTAAAAAAATCGCTTATATCCAGCTGCATTTCATTATCCGGCGTAATTATGAGAGTGCCGTTCAGCCATAAACTTTCATGTAATGCTGGAAAGCACCACCTGCCTTTTATTTCCCGGACTTTTTCCATTTTTATGCCTCCCGCTCTTCTGAAAAATTTTCTAAAAACAGCTGATGCTCTTTTTGAGCTCAGCTGTGAGCATCTTTAACATTTTTAAAATAAGCACAAACAGCAGTTAGAGGGCACTTGGAGCACTGAGGAGTTCTAGCAGTGCATACTGCCGCAGCTAAATCTAAAACAGCTAAATTAAATTCTCTGCTCGCACCTTTCGGCACAAGCTTCTGTGCAAACTCCCAGAGCTCCTTATCACACCTTGCCCTCGCTTTCCTGGATTTAAATCCAAAGACCCTTTCTACTATTCTTATAAAATTTGTATCAACCATTGGAACATCTTTTGAGTATACTAGCTTAAAACTGAATTGGTGGCATACATTCCTACGCCCGGCAACTTGAGCAGTACTGCATAGTCGGAGGGAATGACGCCGCCGTACTCCTCTTCTACCACAGCTCCAAATCTTTTAAGAAGTTTAGCACGGGCATGCTCCATTCCTAGAGGCCTCAGCATTTTTTTCAGCTCATTCTCATCAGCTTCTGCAAGAGCTTTGGAATTAGGATATCTGTTGAGAAAGTCATTATATATTTTTTCTACCTGCTGGGCCGTTGTCTTTCTTAAAAGCATTTCTGCAATAAGCACATCATACGGGTTTTTTGTGTGCCGCCATGGGAAATCTCTTTTGTTCCTATCCCACCACTTCAAAAGCTGATCCACAAAAGCTTCTTTTTTCTCCTCACTAGTCCAATCAGCCACTGCTCCTGTCCGCCTCCAAAATTATTTTCACTGCCTGCGCTATCCTTTTCCCAAGCAGCGGAGGAACTGCTTCTCCTATCTGCGCTCTGACCTCTCCAATTTTGCCCTTGAACAAAAAAGTGTCTGGAAAAGTTTGCAGTCTTGCCCTTTCCCTGTTGGTCAGCTTTCCTCTTCCTCTTCTGTAGTGGTACCCCCAAGTACCGCCGCCTCCGTAAGCTACTATAGTATACGAGGGCTTAAGCGGGTGAATTCTCCGGTAGACGAGGCTCATGCCTCTACCTTCTACTTCCCACTGTGTGCCCCTGACAAATTCATGATTTTCATCCGGCGGAATAAACTTAAGCCGCTCTAAAACATCCTGAGCTTCTTTAGAAAGCTCGTTACTCCCGTCCGGGAATAACGCTGTGTCAATTTTCCGCCCATTATATCCGAGCTCTGCCAGCAGCTCTTCATGCTTTTTAAAGGCTTCTTCCAGCTCCCCTCTGTCTGCTGGTACTATCCGATTAGCAGAAAGGTAGTCCTCAACAGCATTGAAGGTGATGCTACTCCATATGGTCTGAGCCCACTCTGACGCCCGCTTCGTCCTCACAATTCCTGCAACTTCCTGATATTCTTCCATTATTTCTCTGTATTCGCTTTGAAGCTCTGGGAGGGGCTTTCCTTCAAATACCTCCAAGGGCGTTAATGGGTATTTTTTTATGATTGAGTTTTTACTAGTAAGAATTTGATTAATTTCCTGTGCCAGCTGGTGCGGAGAGTTCCATAGGACCGCAGTACATCTTCACGCACCCCTATAATAATTAAGCGCCTCCTCCGCTGGGGAACCCCCAGCTCAGCGGCATCTACTACTCCAGCAAAAAGAATGTCGTAGCTTTCTGCTGACTCATGGAGATCATTCCCGACTATCTCTCTTATTTCTTTCCAGCGGAGGTTCAGGTTTGAAAAGTCCTTAAGAATTGTTTCGTAAGCCGCTCCGCCGTTCGCACTCAGCAGGCCAGGAACATTTTCAAAAACAAAAACCTTAGGCTGCTTGCATATCAGTGCTCTTACAAAGTGCGCATAGAGCTTTCCTCTCTTTACTTCAATGCCTCTTCTCTCTTTCTCAGGCCCCCGAACAATTGAAAAGTCCTGGCACGGCGGCCCTCCAACTATTACATCAACATCTTTGCAGATTCTGCAGAAATCTAAACTGCTTACATCTCCAACAACATAAACCGGGTGCTGGTTCAGGCCAACAGCGTTGAACTTGTCCACACTAACAATTTCATGACTAAAATTTGCTGCGTATGTAAGGGCTGGTGTTTGAAGAATATCATTTGCTACTAAAAATTTAAAGCTCCCATCCATATGAAACCCTAAATCCATCCCACCTGCTCCAGAAAAAAGAGATATAACTGAATATTTTTCTTTTAACATCTTTCGTGCCTCCTTACAGTCGCTTAATCAGGTCATTCCAGCTGTCTTCTCCCATTTCAGCCCCCCTGAATGTGCAAGGAAGTGGGTGTTTGTTAGGGCGTCAATTATGGGTTCTATTTCTATTCTCAGCTCTTTTTTAGGATCGAGCTTTTTTATACGCTCGTCATGCCGAAGGTTTTCCGGTGAAAAAAGGCCTATCCCCCTAGTTACAGCTATCCGCTTGTGCTTGTCTCCTCTTATCTTGACCTCAAGGTAGTGAATGGGCATATTAAGCTCTGATTTTTCCAAAAATCCAGAAATATAAGCAGGGATTGAGTCGAAGGTTGGGATTTCATCCCAAAGCTGCTTCTTTTCTTCCTCATTAAGCTCACCCAACGATACAGCTTGTGGGAAAAGCTTATCTTTCAAAAAACTAACTGCTTTCAAAAAGGCTATAAAGTGATGTCTGAGAATGCCAATTTTACTAAGATAAAAACATCAGAGTGCTCAACCTGCGCACCTGGTACATCGAGCCAGCGGGCATTGAATTTCCCTGTCTTTATGCTTACATTAAGATTAGGTGTTCTGCGGGTCCTGTCGGGGAGTATGATTTCCGATATATCAGTGGGAAGAAATTCTTCCAGCTTTCCTCTCTTTGTATCTAAAATAATTTCTACTTTAAAGTTTTCATAAAAAAACTTTCCCACTGCAATTTCGCCGAGAAATCCCCTTGTAGTGTCAGTCCATACCTGCGCTATATCCCGCTGTCTAGAAGCACCAAAGTCGGTGCCTGCAAACTTCGGTGCAAGCCATAAAGCCCTCGTTAAAGCCCTTAAGTAGTCATCTTTATCAAGCCAAACAAGCTGATATTTGAATCTGCTTTCAAGCCATTCCTCAAAACTTGCCTTTTCGATTTCTCCTGCTTCAACAGCTCCCGTCCACAGCTCTTTAGCAAGGGAGTCTAAAGAATTTTCGTCTAACACCTTTTCTGCTAGTATCTTTTTTATCTCTTTTACCTGCTCCTCCTTGGAACCGTATTTGCTCAAGCTGAACACCTCTTTCACAAAGCTTTTAGGTTAACTAAAGACTGCTCTCTTTTATTGTACAAGATTTTAATAAAACTTTCTAGTACATTTCCTCAGCTCTGTGGGGTGCTCAGCTTTTAAATTTTTAAGCAAATTAAGTAAAGATAGGCTTGTCCTGTCCCCTGCATGAGAAGGAAGAATGTTGTTCAGTATATTAATTGAGCTGATAAGGTTACTTTAATTCATCCTTTGTCTGCAAAAATTCTAAAAACTCCTTAACTGCAAATGGTTTTTTATCTTTTAAAAACTCCTTTGCTTTCCCGGGGTAAACAGTAAAAACTTTTTGCTTCCTAACAGCAAAATTATGCCCTGCACAGAGCAGTTACTCCATGCATGGCCTTTATATCAAAATTTAGGGCCAATAATTTGTGATTGTGAGCTGTCATATATTGTGCCCTTCACTCTGACGGTAATAGTATCTACAGCTGTTTTTATTCCTCCGCCTGCCAGCTGCTTCTTATAAGGGGAAAGCAGCCTGGTTCTTTTCAAAAATCTACAAATAAACCTACTAGTGTTCCTGCAAAAGTAGCAGGCATAAAAGGGAGCTTTGCTTTGAATTTATGAAGAATAAGGGAATACAGGAGAAAAATCACAAAGAAGAAAATAAAAGGATATCCCATATCTTAAAGCCAGCATAGAAAGACAGAGCAGTTAAAACTTTTACGTCTCCTGTGCCTATTCCTCCTGAAAGCCAGAAAAGAAAAAGAGTGTAAAATACTAAAAGAAATTAAGCAGTAAAAAATTTAGGCTTATATAAGGCTTTAAAAAATAGATTCATAAGATAAAAAACTAAGAGGGTAGCGGAATAAACATCCCTCACTTTTGTTTTTTGTTCATATCTCTTTTAATCCTATTTTTCACAATTCTTCTTCTTTCATGGTCTTTATACTGCACTCAGGAAACATTTCTCTAAACATTTCTTCCTGCTCTTCCAGACATAATATCTCTATTTCTGTCGCTTTTGTATATCTGTACTGTGCCAGTATTAGATAGTTCTTTATCTTTGCAATCTTTTCTATGTCGTTTAAAATTAAAACCATTACTTCTTTATCTCCTACACTGAAGTCTGCTTCTTTCCAGCTTGGTTCTTTTAAGCTGCTTCCATAAACCTTTACCGCAGCTTCTTTTATTAAGTCTCTCTTCCCATGCTCTTTTAAAAGTTCTACTCCGTACGGATAGGGCAGCAACAGCTGCTCCTTTAGCCCCAGCCCTTCTATACCGTATCTTTTCCTTGCCTCCGGGCTTTCGTAAAACACTATGCTCCTGTATATGCCTAACTTGTGCAGCTTTTCTTGTTCGCTCTTTACAGCGTCTATTTTCTCTTTACTGGGCTCTTTCCCTATGCTGTACACTGCGTACTCTGTACGGCCTATTAAAAAGCCTAAAAAAATGCTGCTTCTGTATATTGAAGGTTTCTGCTCTTTTATTTTACGGCTGTCCACAAAAGTCCAGTCCGTTCCCAAAAAGTCAAAGTAAAGGTCGCTTATTCTCTGTACACGTTCTTTCTGCCCGTACGCTGTGGGAATCCCTTTTCTTTTTAAACCTATGCTCCTTACGTATTCTATCCCTTTTGAGCCCAGCATTACGTACCCTTTCAGCCTCCTTACGTAGTGGGCTTTTCTTAAAAGGGTTATCCTTTTTAAGTAGTATGCCTTTGTTTCGTATATGTGCGACAGGTTTTCTACTTTTATCATGCTCAGTTCTGCTAACATTTCTAAAAGCTTTTTGTCACGTTCTGTTAATTCTACATTTACAGGCATTTGGCACTCTCCTTTCTGGTTTAAAGCAAGTTTTAGTTAAAAAAATAACAAAGTATTGCAATAGTCCCATACAGTTCTTCTATGCTGTAAGGATTTTTAGAGAAAGAACTGTAAAACTTCTTAAAACGCAGAATAACTTTTTGTAAGTGGTATAACTTTGCTTAAACATTCCTGAAAAAGTTTTACAAAACTTGTGTTAAATGTTTAACAAAGTCTTTGCATACTGCTTTTTAAACCTTTAAAAACTACGTTCGAGGCTGTTATTTACCCTGTTCACTGCCTTTTCCGCAGTGCTTCTGCTTTTTTAGACCTATTATAGTACCTTCATTGCCTCTCAATCCCCTGAAAGAAATAAGCTTTCTGGCTGATTTTCTGTAAAACGAAAATAGTTTTAGGAAAGATCATACGTAAAAATTTTTAAAATGCATGTAAAATCTTTGTTTTTTTCAGCAACACTTTTTTATACTTGTTTTTATTGCTTTTTTGTTTCCCTGCTGCTCTTTTACTGCCCTGTTTTTTGTGCCTTTTATGAGATTTGCGAAAGTTTTATGAACTATTGCAAATACATTTTTAACATATCCAAAAAAGAAGACAAAAAAACCAAAAGCCCAATTAAAGCCTTACAAAGCCCTTGAAAAGCCTGCCTTTCCTCTACTGTACTTTGCTGAATGCTCATACGCTGTGTTTTTACACCTTCTCCTTCGGTGAAAGTTTCCTGCCACTCCCTGAAACCCTCTGAGCCTTCCTGTTTGTATTCTCTCTGCTGTGTTAATGAAACTCTTCTCATTTTGTGCTTTCCTTCCTCTGCCAAAACCTTCTATAGTCTTCTTGCTTGTTTTTTACTACATCGCTATAAAAGTTCTTTCTACCTGGTGCTTTTCTTTCTCTGCCTTAAACCTGCAGAACTTTCTACATTTGTGCTGTTCTGTCCTGTTAGTGTAGTTCTTTCTATTTAGTGTTGTTCTTTTACTGCCCTAAACTCCGGCAACTGCCCGCCTGCTTATCAGCAGGCAGACAGTTGCCTATTTTGAGTGAGCTGCTTTAAAAATAATCGAAATTCTGGAGAGTTCGATTAAACACCAGCCCTTTTCCTAGCTATCGATTATTTTCTCTATTATTTAACACTGAAAAGCAACTCATTTTTAACCATTTCAAAAATTTTTTAAGGTATCTTTTGGGGTACCTGTCTTTTTTTAATGTTTTTAGGGATATATTTTTAGGCATTTTTCAGTGCATTTTTGAGTGCAAAAAAAGACAGGTAACTTTTAAAGTTCCTGCAGGATTCTTAAAAGTTTTTCCGGTATTTTTTTGTATTCCAAAAGGTATATTTCTGTTCTTGGATCTTTACTGTACTGAGCATTAAATCCAAAAGAGATGTGTTTGTAATCATCATCCGGCGCTATACCTGCGTATTTAACACCATCTATGATAGGTTTTATATCTGCATTGTCAACATCAGAGTATTTTGAGGGTAAGTAAAATTTTATGAAAACAAATATATGATTAAAAAAGACTTTGTTTTTTATTGTGTTCAAACTATATGCTATATTATTTACCCATCTTTCTTTAACAGCAGTTCTAGCAGAACCAGTAACATATTTTGACGGGTGATCTGGGACAGTCAGCTTAACTATCTCATTATTATCCAGCAGTTCAACTTTCACGTTATCAGCAGGTAAAATATTACTAGGTTTTAAGCCTGCCCTAATAGAGTTATTTACTGCCCAGTAGAGTTCCATTCTTGCTTTCTCAATAGCATTGTAGCACAAAAGGAGGTGATTGAAATCAAGAGATACTTTATCACTCATTATCTCTTTCTCCATAAAAATTTCTCCTTTCTATTTCCTCAAGTCTTTCTACCAAAAAGTCTAGCTTATTTAAAGCCAAAACAGTTTTATCCCAGAAAGTATAGTAGAAATCCAGTGCTTTTCTTGTAGTTTCGCTCATGTTTCGTTCGTTCCAAATAGGAGAATCGACGTCTACACGAACGTTAAGCCTTCTTTTTTGCTCCTTTCTTTTCACCACCTACATCACACTCCTTTTCTACTTTACAGCTTGTATAATGAATGTTTTTGTGAGCTTTGCAATACCTGATAAAAAAAGAGCCGGCAAATCACATATTGAGAAAGTCATTTACCAGCTCTTTTTAAGATTTCTTCGTTTTTGTTTCTATTTCTGTGATTGCTTCGATTGTTTTTTGCTATGTCTCTGCTTGTATTAGACATAGAAGTTTGTTGTTTGAGCATTTCTTTTATCTCGAATATATCCCTTGAAATTTGTTCTATAGTGTTTTTGTTTTTTATATAAAAGTAAAGAGCATCTCTGATAAAATCTGTTCGCTCTTTTCCTTTTAAACCAGAAAGCACATCATCAAGTTCTTTATCTTCTTTTCTTGTTCTAAAGCCGTACTGCATTTTGTGTTAACACCACCTTTATTAATCATAGAAAGCCTTTCAGCTAGTAAAAACGAAAAATGTTAACAAAAGTGTTAACACTGTCTGAGCCTTTTAATATCTAGGTTTTAGAAGGTTAGGTTTGTATTTTATTAACACAAATCTCCTTTTGTTAAAAACATTGTTAACAAAATTGTTTTTTTAATACCTCAAAAAACTTACAAGACAAGGCTTTGAAGCTGTTAACAAAGCTTACTTCTGCATTTCCGCTATCTTTAAAAAGCCTAATGCATTTGCAAACTGGGCATCATTTACAAGAGAAACATTGGAATGAACAGCTTTTAAATACGGATACAAATCGCTTCCTCCACCACCTGCGACGAATACAGCAATAATTCTGTCAAAAACATCTTTTGTAGAAGCGTATATCCTCTTTTCTATTAGCTTTGCAAGCTCTTTTTTTAGCACAGTTAACTCTTCTGTAAAATCAATATATTTTCCTTTGAAGTAGATATTTTCATTTTTAAGGATTGTCATCAAACCTGCTGTATCAATAGTTGAGCCAGTTTTGGCAAGGTATATTTGTTCTATAGCAGTAAATATTTTGGATATTCCTGCATCAATTGTTCCTGAAAGATCTGGTAAAAAGTGAGGTCTGTCCTCTACTAGAAATACAATGTAATCTGTTGTTTTGAAGCCTATGTCAACCAAAATTATATATGAGTCTGTATAGAGGTACTTATCCAGGTCTTCGAGTAAAGCATAGTAAGCTGCACCTGCTGCCTGCGGGAAAACAGTAACTTTTTCAAAACTAACAGTTTTCATCAGCTTTTGCTCCGGAAAGGATACCAACGCTTTGTAGTTTTTTAATTCTTCTTCAAAAACTTTTTTGTGTGCCTGATACTGTTTTAATGGAAGTCCTGTTACAAGATTAATAGGTTCATCAGAGTTACTGTCAAGAGTTAATAAAGCTACTGCTGTTGACAGCAAAACTTTTGCTTCGGGCTGTGTGTATTTGTCTATGTCCAGTGCAAAAGAGTCAGAAAAACCTTCCCTTTTTGCAAGCTCTCCAACGTAATAGGAGCTTTCTCCATTTCCGTTAATTATCTTTACGTGCAGATTTTCTATTATATTGTTTGATCTAAAGATTCCTGCCAGAGGCCTGTCAAAGCCTATTGAAACAATTGAAGGAAAAAGTATTCTCTTATTCTGGCTGTTTACTCCTTTTACGTACCCAAAGCCCAGGTCAAGTCCAATGTTCATGCATAAAAACCTCCTCAAATGAAAATTTTAAACATTAAAAAGATTGTCTAAATCTTCTGCCGTAATTTCTTCAAAGTCTTCGTGAACAAAGCTGATTTCTTCTACAGGCTCAGCTTTTTCTTCTGCAGCTTTCGGTTCTGATACAGGTTCTTCATGTCTTGTATTTCTAGGTCTTGCAAGCAAAGATATTTCCTCTGCAGCAACTTCCAGTATGCGTACATTTTTCCCACTGCTGTCTGTATACCTTCTTGTTTGCAGCCTGCCCACAACTGCGATTAAGGTACCCTTTACTGCATATTGTTCCAGTATTTCTGCAAGTCTGTTCCATGCCACTACGTTTATGAAGTCTGCAGAACGCTTACCCTCTTTATCAGCATAATTCCTGTCTACTGCAAGAGAAAAGCGCACAACAAAATGCCCTGATGGAGTTGTAATCTTCTGCAGTTCTTTTGTTGTCCTTCCTACCAGTACAACTTTGTTGAGACTCATTTTTTTACATCTCCTTTCTTTGTGTAAAATTATACATCTATATATTACCATTGTCAATAAACAAAAATAAAAGAGGCAGAATCTATTTTCCTGCCTCTTTTTCTACCTTTTCCAACTTAAACAGTTCATTTACATCAACGCCAACAGCGTAAGCCATTTTTAAAGCGGTTTCTATCCCTGTACTGCCTTTTCTTATTTTTACTATGTTGTACATTTCCTGTGGACTTATACCCAGCCTCGCTGCAAGCTGCGACCTTTTTAACCCTTTTTTCCTAAGGACGTCATCTACGTATATCTTTACCTCCATTTTTTTAAGTTCTTCCTTTATTTGTTCGTCCCTCTCTTTTATTTCTTTTGTTGTTCTAACGTAAACTATTTTTTCAGGTTCTTTGTATTTACTGCCGATTTTCTCAAGCGTATAAAGCTTATTTACGTCTACTCCAAGTGCATAGGCTATTTTTAAAGCTGTCCTTATGCTTGTTGACTGGTTTTTTGTAAGTATATGAATGTAGTTTGGAGATACCTCCAGCATATTTGCAAGCCGTCTTAAAGATATGCCTTTTTTATTTAAAACTTCCTTTATATGGTTTTGAAATGTATACTGCTTCAGTATGTCTCTTATTTCCTCGTCTTTTTTTATTTCTCTTAATTCTTCAAGCAGCTCTTGTTTGCCTTCAAAGTCTTCAGCTTTTTCTGTTATTGTTATAAACAGGTTTGTGTCTACAAAATATATGTTGCACTTTGGACACGTAAGCACAGGTACGTTTTTTGCCATATGTCCGTCTACTTCAAAGTTTTTGTATTCAATTGTAAGTTCTCCTCCGCATTTTGGACATTTAGTTGGACGAATCATCTTTTGCACCTTCTTTCCGGTTCTATACAAAATTATATACTCATTTATTGATTTTGTATACCTCTAATTTTATAAAAATATTTACAATTTCAGGGTCAAACTGCGTTCCCGAGTTTCTCTCTATTTCTTTTACAGCCTCTTCAATGCTCATAACTTTTTTATAAGGTCTCTCATTTATTATGACATCAAAAGCATCTGCAACAGCTATAATGCGTGAATACAAAGGAATTTTTTCACCTTTTAAACCTATATACCCTTGTCCATCAAAACACTCATGGTGGTAAAGGACTGCTTCCTCAACAGTTTCGCCCATTTTTCTGCTTTTAATGTAGTTGTACCCATACCCGACATGTTTCTTCATGATTTCTTTTTCCTCTTTTGTGAGCTTATCCGGCTTATTAAGTACACTTTTTGGAATCCACAGCTTTCCTATATCATGCAGCTGTGCTGCTAGCAGCAGTTCTATTGTTTCGCTGTACGGTATATTAAGCGCTCTTGCAATTTTTTCACATATTTTTGATACACGCATTTGATGCTGTTTGAGTTGTTCTTCGATAGTTATTGTATTTACTGCTTCGTCAAAAACTTTCAAAAAAAATCCTCCTTTCTATAAAAAAAGATAGGGTCTTTGCAGAATCCCAAAATTCTTATGGATTAAGGGATTCTGCAAAGACCTAATAATTTTACACTATGGAGGGATGCTTAAATAAGCATCCATAAAAAGATTAATAGTCATAATTAATATGTGTTTTATATTTATTTATGCCATGTGTAGCCGTCAGTTGAATAAAGCGTGCCTACAACGTTATAGCTATACCATCCCCAGTGATCAACTCGTTCTTTCCCTATAGCGATAAATTGTCCATTAGAGTATTTTAATTCATATATTGGCCCAATATAGTTTGGCGATACATAATATGTTGTATACGGATAATATGTCCTATTAAGTTTAACCTCACGAACTGCTCTTGTCCACGTTACTCCACCATCGCTAGTAACAAAGATAACAGTCTCTTTTTTATATACACCATCAACTCCACCGCCAATAACTACAGTACCCTTGTTATCTGTAGCTATTGAATATAAAGGAGAACCTTTGTTAGGTTGCATAGTCTTTGTCCAGTTAATACCATCTTTACTGATATAAATATAATCATACCAAATCCAACTGCGCCGCATTTCACCTATACCTATATAAACTTGGTGTACAGAATCATAAACAAAACCTCTGAAAACATCCGCCAAATAAACTGATTCCCACGTCTTACCGCCATCAGTTGTATATTGGATGCCAGTAGAAGTTGCCCTTATATCAGAAGGTGGAATAATTGAAGGTATAGGTTGCTGTAGAGTAATTGAAACAGTTTGATTTAAATTAGAAAAACTGCTACCAACCACCGCTGTTCCTGCTGTTGTACCTGATGTAAACATTGCTGTATATTTGCCTGTTACATCTGTGGTTGGCGCTGTAGTGTTTAGTGTGCCAAGAGTTGCTGTCAAATTCACTGTGCCATCAACCAGAGGATATTGTCCATAGAGAATCTGTCCACTAATGGTTGAGGTTGATTTACCATCTGCTAGCAATTGTGTTGGATTTGCAGTAAGACTCATTGCTGGATAAATTCCTATATCCTTAGGATTGTCAAGATAGATTATAGCGTCAACATTGTCTTCATACGTTGCATTATATGGGCCAAGATATAGTCTGCCTATGACTCCTGTTACATAACCCCCATTAGCACCAACTTTAACAGGTGTTCCATTAGTTCCTACTTTTGCATACAGGTTATTTGCCCACGTACCTGTCGCTGCAATCCTTATAAGCATATTAGGAGTTGTTATGTCTATTCCTGTGTCTGTCCAAGCTTGATTGCCAAATATGATTGGGTCAATTCCCACCATTGGCATTGTTACACCGGGAGCCTTCGCAGTATCTACACTTACTGCTACAGCTTTTGTAACATCAGTCTTTGCAACTTCTACTTTGAAGTGTCCAGTTTCGTCTGTAACAGGTAAATTATCTGATACTGTTCCATTTTCAACCAAAAGAGGCACTCCTACTTCTGTAACAGGTTGGTTATTAAGCATTACAGTACCATCTAACTCGTAAGTATCATTATCAAGTTTCTTCACTTTTATATCAACTTTGCTTCCTTCAGGAGCTGGTTTTACAAAATATACTTCTGCTTTGTAGTTTGTTTTATCTTCAGGATATGTTCCTTGAGTCTCAAAATTTAAAACAACATCCTGTGTTTTGCTTGATTTAATGTGTATTTCCGCAGATCCGTCGTTTAGCTGTGCCTGTACAGGTTCAGCAATGACTCCTTCAACAGGAGTACCTTGCTTATCTACTGCACCAGTGAAAATTAAAGCTCCCTCTGTTGCGCTGTTGTCGTAATCATCGTATGCTTGGCAGTGATTACTACATCTTCAGTTGTTAGAACTTTTCCAGTTTTATTTTGTTCAAACTGCCAGTTTCTTGCTTCTCCTATAGCTGAACCTGTTTCAAACGAGAATTTGTAGTAATGCTCTGAATTTTCTTTTTCAATCATTTTCTGGAATGACTCGCTGTGCTTTTTGCTTTTTAAATAGGATTCGTATTTGTGCAGCGCTTCTTTTGTTAGAAGATACGTATCATATTTTGTATATCTGTCAAACAAAGGATGGTTTAAAGTTATCTCTATTGTGTTATTTGTTGCATTGTAACTAATGTTTAAATTTTGATTGCTTTGTGTTGCTAAAAAATCTCCCTTGTTGCTGCTTATTAAAACACCAATCCTATCTTTTTCTCCTTTAATTTCTTCTCTATTTTTTCCTTGTGTTAAATCATTCTCATCTTTGTAAACTTCTTTATAGACTTCTTGCTGTGTTCCACTTTCGATTTTATTTTCTTCGCTCAAACCCAATTCCTTTAAAAGCTCTTTAGTTGCCTTTAAAGTAATGGTTATATTTGTATCCGGTCTTACCTTTGTCTGTCTATCGGTGGGAGTCGTGGACAAAACAAGGTTCGCAATTGTTTTTGTTTCATGTTTCTGTACTTCTACGTCTTTTCCAGATGCCAAATAAGGAGAAATAGATGTAGTTAACAATGTTACAGATAATACAGCACTTAAGAAAAATTTCTTAAAATTAACCACAAAACCACTCCTTTTCCTTAATTTTCTTAGTTTTAGAAGTAAAACAAAATTTTATTTGATTTATTAAGCTTTTTATAAATTTCCAGTACCACCCCCTCTCTTCGGTTCAATATATTATAAGTCTTGATTTCTCCATTTTTCAGGAGATAAAAAATAAGAGGCAGTATAAATCGCCTCCTAGAAACTTGGTTAAAAAGTTGTTAGTCCTTCTCTTTTTAATTTTTCTGTGAAAGCAGTAGCAATTATTTCCTTCATTTCCCATTCATATTTTTTATAAAAGTCATTATTTTTTCTCTACTCAGGAGACAGCCGGACAGAATGAACTTCATTTGAATCTGCAAAGCATGTTATTGAACATTTTTCTTCTCTGTAGCAGATTTTTCAAGATATAAAAAATGATTGAAACTACAAACAACAATAGGGACAGCACAAATACAACGGCTCCGACAATAAGGTAAGCTGTATTCCATCCTTTTATAAAACCCGCAACAAGATACCCTACCAGAACCCAAAAGTAAATCCAAATATGTAAATCTGTCATACAAAAATCCTTCTTTTTAAAAAACAACCCATGCCAGGGTGATTTTTTAATTTTAACCCTTGTGAAGGTAAGTTTTAGGTACTGGTTAAATCTGAAAATACTTTGTATGCTTTACAGCTTAAGCCTATTATAACAAGCAAATCAACAAGCAAAACTGTTTTTCTCAAGAGAGCTATACTATATAAACTACTGTACATAAAAAATAGTTTAACATCAGAAAGGCTAACAAACCTATTATCAAATATTTCATCTGTAGAAAAGTTTCTTCACGCTTTTGAGGAGTAGTCATCTTTAAATCTCCTTTTTTTGTTTAATCTTTTGATAATAAAGAGGCGGGTTATTCCGCCTCTTTATATGCCTTTATAACGCTTTCTACTATCTCCAGCCTTAGCTCTTTTGTTAAAGGGAAAGCCACAAGAGAGCGCTTTCCCTCTTTGTTAACGTGGTCCGGCAGTGCTACAATTAAACCGTTTCTGCCCTGTACTACACGTGTTACTATTGCAAAAGAATCGTCAAATACTACTCTTGCAAAACCTTTTAACCTGCCATTTTCGTACTTTTTAAACGTGGTTTTTGTTATTTTCACACTAAACCAACTCCTTTCTGTTTTATGCTTGTTTTTGACAAGTAGCAAACTTGTCATTCATCACAATCTCCTAAAGGCAATGCTTTCTAGCTGGGTTATTGTAAACTTGAAGCTGTTTTATAAGCTTCATATACGGAATATATCCATACTATAGGCAGAAGAACAAAACCAATCAAAACAAGAGTTAAAACCATGCAACAATGTCTGCTATTACTAAGAATAGTCCTCATTATAGATTTGTCTTAAACCTGGAGCAAAAAAAAGAAAGTACTGCTGCAATACCAGAATTTTTATTCATTATAATTCTCCTTTTTTATTTGTTAGAAGCTAAAAGAAAAATCAGAAATACAGCGATGAAAATTGAAGGTGCAAAGATTGTCTCTGTTTTAAAATAAGTCTTGTTTTTAAGCCCTTTGAATATTCCGTATACAGTTGCTATTGTTCCAGCTATAATAAGTAAAACTATAATTTTTTCTCTAAAAAAGAAGGCTAATGCAGTAAGTAGCTTTACATCACCTCCTCCCAACTTTTTACTTGAAATAATATATATTGCAACTAGTACTGCAAACGTAGTAAGCATGTACACAATGCTTTCTGTTAACCTTGTTGGAGCCAGCAGGGCATTTACAATTATCCCATGAGTCAGCACAGCTGCTGATACCCAGTTATCAATTTCTTTTCTTTTTAAGTCTGTCCACGCTGCGTAGGCTGTTAGTGCAATTACCGGAAGACTTAGAACAATTGAATGCACTCTTTCTTTCCCCTACCTTTCTAGTATTTCTTCAAGATTTTTTATAGTAATGCAGTTAAAGTCTTTAAAGTAAAGTTTCCACTGCCTGTTTTGAGAATTTATTACGATGATAAAATCTCCATCTAGCTCTTTTATTCTTCTTGCTTCACTTACAAGACCAGATGATACTATAAGTTTTTTGGTTGAGTTTTCTAGCACAGTATTAATAATTTCGTCAACCTTATTAGGCAAGTCAAAGATTATAACGTCAAAAGCAGTTCTTGCAAACCTTATAATGTTTTCCACATCCTCAGGAGTTATGGTTTTTACAAAGCTCAATTTGGGAGGAGCCTGCAATATTGAAACATTTGAACTGTACTCAATAAGGTTCTTAAAAAAGCTTTCTTTTGTCCTTTCTTTCAAATACACTCCTATATGAGGAATAACAGGCAAATCCAATAAAAAGCTTAAATCAGAGCCTCCATCCTGAAAATTGAAATCTATTACAAGAATTTTTATGTTTTTATCAAGCATTTCCATTAGCTTTTTTACAGCAGTAGTTTTACCTACTCCACCTTTTACACTCCAGACAGAGATAATTTCCTGTTTTATCACTTTTGTTTTTTTGTCGTCTGCAGTCCCTTTTAAATAGTCTTTGATATTAACTGCGTTATCAAAAATTCCTGAAACATTAAATCCATCACTTATTATCACGTCATATTTTTTGTGTTTCGCCTTTATCAAAGCTGACTCAAGAGACAAAGCAACATCGCAGGGCTCCTTATTTTTTACTGCCTCAATTGTTTTTGGATTGTTTGATATAAGAAGGTTCAAAGACATCATCTCCTTTCTTTTCTTTTTTGTAAAAGGCATACAAAAAAGGAGTATAACGTGTTTAACGTTATACTCCTTTAGTTGAATGTGGACAAGCTGTTAATAAACCTGTAGATAAGTGCAAAGTTATTAACATAACCTTAATCCTTTAGCTGATATTGAGGTATTATCTTTTTATAGTCTGTCCAGTGAGAAGATTCTGTGTACTGCACATCTTCTACTGTTTCATACGTTACCGTTGTCTCCCAATGTGAAGTATCTTTCCAGTATCCCGGTTGATCCACAACTGTTTTCCAGTAACCCGGCCGGTCTACAACTGTTTCCCAGTGCCCCGGAGGCTGTATCCACACATAGTTAGGACGTAGTTCAAAATATTGTTGAACAGAATATCCCAGCCAATACCAACCAAGACTTACCCCATAATCTAAATAATCACTTCCGTAATAATTACTTGGAAGCAAAATTACATTTGCATCTCCTCCAAATCCTCCCCATACAATACTTATAGTTTTCCAATTATTTATATTAACTTTTCCTCCGTACTGATTTTCATAGTAACTTTCGACACTTGCATATCTATAATACCAATAAGAATTTGATGGAGTAGAAGGAAGTGTTCTTGGAGCATTCTTTATTATAAAATAAAAATCTCCAGATGAAGGTGCAGAAAAAGTTGTATACGGTGGATTTTTAAATGTTTGATGCCAATTTCCGTTTAAGTCAAAAGTACCAAGTTCAAAAGAATTTCCAGTTACATATTGGAGTCCCCATGTAGTATAATCTCTTCTATACTGTTCTATAACATGATAAAGAGTAAAATTTTGCAGTTCATATTGTCCTGGTGGCTGTACCCATACCTGATGAGTTACGGGCGGTACCCACTCCTGATGTGTTACAGGTGGTACCCATTCCTGCGACTGAACCCACACCGTTTTTGGTACTGCTACCTGCTTTGTTACTTGAACATATCCACCTTCATGTACCCATTCTCTTGTCAGACCCTGATTTGTATTGCTATCCTGCAAAATCGCTGCACCTGATATTCCATTGCCTTTCGCAGGAATATAATTAGCCCAATTTGAACTTTGAATAGTTGAATCAGGTACAGGTGGTGGATTTGCATCTGCAAAAGCTGCTGCAGGAAATAAAAACAGAAAAGCAACTACTGCTATTACAGCTATTCTTTTCAAAAAACTCACCTCCTTACAAAAAAAATAGCACCCTACAGGATGTTAATATCTTACAACAGCGATTATTTTGTCATCTTTTACAAGCATTCTTACAATGTCGCCTGCTTTAAAGTCGTTTAGATTGACTTTTTTAACGTCTTTAAGATTGTCGATGTTTTGCTCTGTAGTCTCTGGTGTAACCCGATAAAGTTTTCCGTTACTTAAAACAATTCCATTGCATTTATAGCAAACCTTTTTTACAATATCTATTATTTCAGTTCCTTCTTTTACTCTTGTTTCTTTGTGCCCTGTATAAACTACAAGATATTTTTTATTACCTGCTGAGACAACGTACGCTTTATTTCCTTTTTTAACATCTGAAGGATTGCCTACTGCAATAATTACATCACTAAGATTTATTTTCCGGTTGCCTACGGTTACTTCACTGCCTTTTACCTCTTTTATTTCCTGTAACTTCTGTGTCTCAATCTTTTTTGTCTGTCCGCAGCCTATTAGACTCAAAGCCAGAATTGTTGTTAAAGCATAAATTACGTATTTCTTCATTTTATCATCGCCTTTCCTTTCTATTTATTTATTCTCTTAAGTGCTGCTCTTCCTTCTATAGAAAATACTACATAGTTATTTCCCGGCTGGACATCCCGCAGTTCATAATGCGACGTATCAACCCACTGAGGAGAAGAATAGTTAAGAGGCATATTCTTTGGAGCATCATGCCGACATCCTGCCAGTCCCGTCCATCCTGAGAAAGCTGCCATGCTTCGTCAGTGTGAAGAATCACGTTTCCACTTGAATCTGCTATTGAAGCTATAAATGCACCGGGATTGTCTTTTCTGCTGCTTGTTGTAAAAGAAAAACTGGTAGCAGGCCGTCCTTGATACAAGTTTTGCACGTACGCTTTCACTTCATGAGTACCTGCTGGCAGAAAAATACTTGTAGAATAACCTGTCCGCCAGTTGTTACCACTTAAAACCTGTTTGCCATCAACGTACAAGGTAAAAACGTCATCCGCAGTGGCAGTTATAGTTACTGTTTGAGGTTTAGAGAGGTTAAAACGCTGCTTAACCCAGTAAGCACCGACATTTTCAACACCCCAGATCCATTTTGCGTTGCTGTCTTTCCAGTTTTGTATTACTCTCCAAGGGCCCGTTCCATATACATTAACTGACTGATTATAGCCTGTTTGAGGTACATAGTTGTTTGTATAGTATCCTGACCTTACTAAAACCTGCCTTTTACCCGGTAAAACAGGTTCCTTGTACTTCGTTACTACGTTTCCTGTAATTACTAAATATCTACCCTCTATATGTGCTGAGGCATTTTGAAGTGTGTAGCCTTTTGATTTAAAAAATTCTATAGCTTTATTTGCTGCTGCCTGAAGCAAGTTAATATCTATTTGCCCTTTTGTACTTAGATTGTGAGACTGGTATTGATATATTTCCCAAGCTGCTTTATTTGCTGCCTCGTCTGCTACTGTGTACAAATAGCTTCGTTCTAAAATAAGGCGGGTAGTATTGGTCTGGTACATATAAAGCATCAATGCTATCACAAAAACAAGAAAGAAAAATACAAACATTCCATTACCTTTTTTATCTCTTAAAAATTTTTCATGGTCTTTCCTCCCATATTTGAGTGCTTGAACCGTAAACCGTTTTGGTCTGAAGTGCAGAGAAAAACTGCGGTACAGGGAAAGAAACCTGAACTGTTACCGGATCACCGGGTTTGTTAGGAGTCTGTACCATAGTAACCTGAACCTTGTCTTTCCACCCCAGAATAAATCCCTTTGCAAAGTTTTGCGCAGTCTGAACTGCTGTTGCATAGGGTGTGGGGCTTCTTGCTGCTGCTCTGGCTGCTTCAAATGCTGCCTCATTTACAGCAAGCTGAAGCACTCCAAGGACAGTAAGCTGGATGGCCATTGCGAACAAAATCATAAGAATTGGTATTAAGGTGGCAGTTGTTACATATCCAGAAATTCCTTTGTTATTTTTTAAAATCCGTTTAATCTGCCTGATCAAAAAAAACATACACCTCCTCATAAAAAATAAGAGGGACAGTATGTCCCCCTAGTCCGGGTTTATTCGCCCTGCATAAGCCCAGAGAATAGATCTGTAGCAAAATCAAGTGAGCTGTTCCACAGATTTACTATAGCAGTCCTACCTGCCGGTAATGCCAACACTGCTATACCTACTGCCAAGCTAAAAGAGATGCCTCTACAACGTAATGGTTTATTCCTCTTGTGTCTTTCCTTAAGTCTGCAAGTGTTGACATTACCTTCTCATAAATCCCAAATGTGATCTTGTTGTACATAAAAACACCTCCTGAAAATGTTGTCCCAATAAAAAAGCGCACTGAAGGAGTGCGCCTTTAGTGATTCCCAAATATATTTGTGAAACTCACTATAAATGGAAAAATTACAAATACAAAAAGGGGAACAAAGAAACCTAACAGCACAGGAATTGCCATTACATTATCAAGCACAGAGGCTCTTGATGATTTTTCATTTATTCTGTCTTCTTCTATTTCTTTTAAAAGCTCGTCTAGCTGCTCTGCAAGTCCCTGCGACGTCTCAGAAGTTTTTGCTAGTATTTTTACAGCACGCTGAAAATATTTGTTTAAACTTTTCTCAGCAGCTTCTTCTAAACTAACAAAAAGAGGAATACCAGCATCAACTTTTTGCAGTGCTTCTTGTATCATTTCTTTTATATACCCCTTTTTGTTTTCTACAATGTACCTCATTACGTTCTCCACAGGCATTCCTACAGAAAGGCCCGATACGAATGTCTCAAGGATAGCAGGAAGCTCATTATCTGCCATAAGCCTTTTTTTGTATTTATCGATAGGATCTCTATAACCTAAATATGCTCCAATCGGAAGCCCTACTATTACTATCAGAAAGGCTTTAAACAGAGCAGGATAAAATAGAAGAAGAAAGAGTGAAATAATCAAAGAAAGTCCTATAATTACCGAAAAAGCAGAAAATAATTCTACTGCAGAAGTTGCAGTAATAAACAGTATATTAACCTTTCCAACCGCTTTTATTTCCTTATCTATTCGTGTAAAGAGGTCTTCTCCGGTTATTTTTTTTATTGTCTTCTCTTCTAAAAATTTCACCTTTTCCTCTCTCCTTTATATAGAGTTTATCTGTTTATCAATCGCTCTAAATATGAGAATTGTAGTTATTACATAGCTTGAAACTATATAAATCAGTACTACCTTCCCTGCAGTTGTACGAAAAGCATCTGTATACATGGGGCTTGTCGCATAGGTTGAAAATATTAAAAGAATCATAGTTGCAATTATCATAATAACTGTAGACTTTGTATCCCTCATAAGCGCCCTTATTCTATTGTTCTGCCTTATTCTTCCTTTTATCTTACTAGACATTTTCTGACAAATATCTGCTGTATTTGCCTTCATCAGTCCTGCAAATACCATTGAATCCACCCATGCTTCTACAAGAGGACTTCCTGATTCTTTTGCAAAATCCCTTAGTGCATCAGATAAACTTATTCCTGCATCAACTTTTGTTATAATTTTCTTTATTTCATTTTTTAGAGGATTTTCTAAAGTGTCTACTACTTTTTCCAAGGAGTTTATAAGGCTTCCTGATACTTTAAGGTAGTCTGCTATGTCCTGAACAGCATCAGCAAACTGTAAATTAAACTTAATGTACCTTCTTTGAGCAATTTTCTCAAGACCAAGTGGGACAAGCAAAAAAATTGAAACAGGCACTAAAAATGCCCACAAAATTTCATTTTTAATGATGAAAAAAGTAAACAAAAATGTATTTAAAGTAAACAAAATCAAAATTAAGTTTTCAGCATCAATTTTTCCGATACCTGCTCTTTTAAGAAGAATATCAAAGTAGTTCAGTGCTTTCCCAAAACCTAAAATTTCTAAAATGTTAAATTTTCTCTCCTTTGGCATTATAAGCTGCCTTTCCATTCTTCTTATTATTTCCTGTCTTTTATACTCTTTTGTTAGGTACAAAAACATTACAATAGAAAAAACACTTAAGGCAATTATCAATGAAAGTATCGGTATCAATTCAAACACCTCACTCCAAATTGATTTAACATAATGTTTTTTAAATAAAAAAAGAGGCAGTTTTCCTGCCACTCAACAAAAATTAGAATAAAAGTTTTATTTACCCTGCATAAGCTCAGAGAATAGATCTGTAGCAAAATTAAGTGAGCTGTTCCACAGATTTACTATAGCAGTCCTGCCTGCCGGTAATGCCAACACTGCTATACCTACTGCCAAGGCTAAAAGAGATGCCTCTACAACGTAATGGTTTATTCCTCTTGTGTCTTTCCTTAAGTCTGCAAGTGCTGACATTACCTTCTCATAAATCCCAAATGTGATCTTGTTGTACATAAAAACACCTCCCGAAAATGTTGTTCCAATAAAAAGTAAAAAGGAACACACTCTAAAAAGCGTGTCCCTTTTACCACTTAATGTATCTATAATCAAGAATGTAATCTCCCTTTTCATCAACGCCTCTAAGTTCTGCAACTTCTTTGACTGCCCGTCCTACTATATCACCTTTTTCATCTTCTTCGAGGCCTATGAAGACAAGGACATCAACCGCTTTCGTTATAAGTCGACGGACAACCCTGTCATCAATTGGCTTGAATTCTTTTATAAGTGTTTCAAGTTTATCTAGTGCCATCCCCACATTGTCAGCATGTAGAGTCGTAAAAGAGCCTTTATGACCACTGTTAAGGACATTTATAAAGGTATATGCTGATATTGGTGTTCTTATTTCCGTAAGGATAATTCTGTCAGGATTTGCTCTTAAGCAGTCATAAAGTATGTCTTCATATGTGATAGCTCTTGCCCCTTCTTTCGCCTCTCTTGTTTTTAAGTAAAAAACATAAGGGAGAGGCAGTTTCAGCTCTCTTGTGTCTTCAAGTACAGCAATTATATGTTTAGGCTGGATGTAATGCGTTAAAGCATTTACAAATGTCGTCTTGCCCGCTCCCGTTTCACCTATAACTACAATGTTTCTCCTGTTTCTAACAGACATCTTAAAATATTCCGATAAAGTGCCGTTAAAGCTTTCTTCTTCTTTCGTACGCTTTTTTATCATCTCTATTGTGCCTATACTGTCACCTAGTCCTCTTAGTCCAAATGCAAGCTCATCAAGATTTTTATTTAAGCTTGCGTGCTTTCGTATGATTATATAAGGTTCTAAAGCTTCAGGCGGAATTATTACTTTTACACGGGAGCCGTCAGGAAGTTCAGCATCCTTTGACGGCTCCGCATAAGAGATGTTCTGTCCTGAGTTTGCTACTATTCTTTCATACAGTATTCTAACTTCTTCCATGTTTCCAAATCCTTTTTCATCATCATATTTTACTCCGTCTTTTATATACATTAATCTCGTTCCGAAGCTTATTATATCCGTTACTCCATCCATCTTAAGGTACTTTTCAAATGGCCCCAGCATGTACATTTTGTCATATACTTCTTCAGTTATGGAATAAAGATTATCCACATAGTGAGGAAGGTTCTGTTCAAGGTATTTTTTTACTTCTAACCTCAAAAGTCCTTTTAGATCATCTGTGCCCTGATTCTGATAATTTATCATCTGAGGCCTTACTGCATTTACTATCAAGTCTATATCTATTTTCCGAGCTGTATTTATTAACTTAGAGCGTTCCGAAAGGCTCATGTTACCACTCCTTTACTGCAGAAGCTTCTGAAGTTCTAAAATTATCTTCTTCTTCTCTTCTTCTTTTTTCCTGTACTCATCAATTGCCTTACGAAGTTCTTTTATTTCTTCTTCCTTCTTTGTAATAGCCTCTTCCATTTGCTTTATCATTTTCTCCTGCATAGAAATCCTGCTTTCGTATATTTCCTTGTTCTTTGCAAGTATGTTTTTGATCTCATCTAAGACAATATTAATTTCATCTTTTGCTTCCAGCTCCTCAATGTTTTTAGGTTCCTCGCATTCTTTTTGAGCCATTTCAGAAATTTCTGGCTGTTTTTCCTGGTCGGTGCTATAGTGCAGTACTACAGGTTCTTCTTTTTTTAATTCTATTTCTTCTTTCTTAATTAACATTTTATCTTCCTCTCCTTTTTCATTAAGTAGGTTATTAATTATCTCTTTAGGATCTATAGGGCTGGAATATATGTCTTTGATCCCAATTTCTCTAGCGGTTTCCATAAGCCTATAGTCTGAGTGACCCGCAAGGAGTATAATTCTTTTTCCCGCAGAAAGTAAGTTTTTGATATACTCTTTATTTGAAATATATGAAATTATTGCTGCGTCGCAGTCTGCAAGACTGTCAGCTGGCTTAAATCTTGATTTAAACACCTCATCAAGTTCTTTATAACCGGTATTAACGTAAACTTTCATAGGATAAACATCACCTCTCTCCTCAGTTATTTCTCTTTCCTCAGTTATTTTCTCTTTTTCTTCTTTTATTTCAGTTCTTTCAATAACCCTATGTTTCTCATCTTTCAACTCTGTATTAATCTCTGATTCATAGCCAATTTTTATTACGTCTATGTTAGGCATATTTTCAGTTACAGGTAAAGCTGTAGTTTCTTCAAGAACTTCTTCTGCATTTGGAGTTTCAGCAGGAATTTGTACTTTTTGTTTTTTTCTAAAAAATAAAAAACCTCTTTTTTCTTTATAGAAGATGCTGGGATATAAAATACTTAGAATATTTTCTGCATGTCTTAACATTTTGGAATTTTCAAAGCTGTTTAAATTCTTGATAAAAGGAACTTTATAAATAACCGGAAGTTTTATTTCTGTTATGTTTACGTATGTTAGTTCCCTTTTTCGCACTTTGTTTACAATCATTTTTACTTTCTTTAAGTCTATGAACCCGTTTGCTCTCGCCCAGTCAATATTTCCTATAGCACGACTGTTAACAGAGCGGTCATCTTCTACAATAAACAATATGTCTTTTGACATGTCAAAATATCAATACAGCCTTCCACAAATGCAGGCTGTATGTCTACTATGATAAGTTCATACCGATTGTTCAGTTCCTCCATCATTTTTCTTAACTTATCTGGCCTTATCATCTCGTATGTGTCGGGATAACCTCCGACTATTACATCAAAACTCTGCTTTATCGGCCTCTGTATTGCCCAGTCAAGGTCTCCGTTAACAGCTTCAAAGATATTCTTTTTGCGCTCTAAATCCAGTATTGAAACAAAATCTCCGGGAGAAAAGTCAAATTCAATAGTGCATGTTTTTAGTCTCCGGCTTGCCATCTCGGAAAGGGCAAGAGCTATTGTTGTTTTCCCCACGCCTCCTTTTGGAGAAAAGATTGAAATTATCATTTTTCATCACTCCTTGAAAAGTTTAAAGTTGCCCGCTTTAACATAAGGTGCTATTATTGAGGCTTTCTCAGCGGTCGTTTCCAGTAGTGCAATTGTTGTTACTGTACCGTTGACTGCTGATGTGGTTTGTTCTATTGAGTAAACTTTTAATCCACTTATCGTCTGATTTGTACCGTCTACAGAGTTTGAAAGAAGTACAAGGCTTATTTTGTCTCCAGCAGAAATGAGCTTTGCGTCTTCATAAGGCACATTTATGCTTATTAAAACGTTGCCCGGAGCTATTTCAAGTCCTTTTTGCATAACTATACTGTAAGGAATGAAGTCTCCTTTTACACGTCCAGTGTTTAAACTTTTGCCTACAATCTCTTGAGGATTTTTTACTAAATCTGCTGCAAGACTTACCGGAACACTTTTTGTGGTGAGCATGTCCTGAGTTACTACTGTACCTGCGTTTATCGGTTTTGCTGCTGTAACAACATTTACTGTTCCCTGAACACTGTTAAGTATTAAAAAAGCTGCAAGAAATACGAATACAGCAGTAATAATGCCTATTTTGATTATTTTACTCAACTTCCCTCACCTTCCCATTCCTTTATTTTTTTATGGTAAAAATCAAGCTTCTTTTGGTTTAAAAGATAAAGCTCAATCCCATCTTTTACTTCATCAAAAGGCTTGACCGTCTGTTCCGCTGTTTTTAAAATTATATACCCTTCATTATTTACGGGAATTGGTCCATAAATTGTATTTGGCTTTAAAGACACTCCAAAAAATTTCCGGCTTACAGGAATGTCTCCCATGAATCCTCCGTTTCCGTTTATTTTGTCTATTGAGTACTGCTCAAAAAGCTTGCTGAAATCTTCTCCGTCTTTAAGTTTTTGATATACCATATCCGCTGTATCTTTATCTCTAACTGATATTTCATATACTTTCACTGTTGTGTAGTAGTCTTTGTGTGCTTCATAAAATTTTTTTACTTCTTCGGGGTTTACTGTAATGTCTCTTGTGTATTTGTTGAAGAGCTTATCTGAAAGAAGAATATCTTTCAGGTCCTCTTTTGTAAGCTTTGTTTTGTCCTTGACGTTCTGCCATGCACTATTTAGCTCTTCGTCAGTTACTGTTATTCTTTCTTTCTGTGCCTCATATTCAACTGCTTTTTTGGCTTTCAGGTTTTCTAAGGCTGTTTTTGTCAGTTCTTCATCACTTATTCCTGTAAAATCATTTTTTAAAAGCGCTTTTTCTCTTTCCAGTTCAGCCTGTGTTATTGGTATTCCGTGGATACTTGCTATTTGCTTTGAACTGCATCCTGACAGGATTGAAAGTGCGAGTACAGGCAGTATGAGAAGTAAAATTATTTTTTTCAAGTTTTTTACACCTCCTCTTCTTCGTTACTGTTTGGACATTCTGGCCTGCTGTAGAGTTCATCTTCAACAGTTTCTATTCTGTCTTCGAGATAATCACATGTCACATCAAAATCATCTACTCTTTGATTCAGCTTTTCTATGCTGTCTGCAACTACATCCAAAAAGTCAAAAAATTTTTTAAAAATTTCTCTTTCCTCACCGGAAAGCTGAGAGGCAGCTGTGAACCCTCTCAGAAATGCCAGCTCTTCTTTTAGAGTCATTGTGTCTCCACCTCACTTTTTTAAAAAAATATGCAAAAAACAGGTGTTAAACCTGTTCAATTCTACAATGCTATCCTTTTTAGTTCATCATTAGAAATACCCTCCTCTTCTTTGAGAAGTTCCAGCACTTTTTCTGCTATTTCTTTTGGCGTCAGCTCAAGATTATTTTCATGTCCAAGTACATACATTGCTTTTTCTGAATAGGTGGTTATCAAAAACAGCGCTACTGCTCTCTGAAGCTCTTTTGTTTCTGCCTGCCCTTGTTTTACTTTAATTACTGCAATTTGCCTCTCCAACAGCAAATCTATGCTCCGCATAACACTGTTCGGATTGTTTTTTAATTCCTGCTTTAATTTGGAGTTTTTACTCATGCTGTTAATATTTTTAATAACACTGTCCATGAATTCTGATTTGTTAAGAAATATTATGTGATTACTCTCTGCCAGTATATTTTTTACAATTTTAGACAATACCGGTATGAGATTTGGTGACAGAGGAACATAATTTCTGTACCGGTATTTAGCAAATCTTAAGGCTGCCTGGTATTCCAAATTTGCTTCTTTTTCAAGCAGGCTGCTGAGTTCTGTTACCTGTTTTTTCACGGTTTGTAGAGAAATCAATTTTAATCCTCCTTTCTTTTAAAAAATACTACTTTACCGCTTTTGGCTTTTTGCTCTGCGCTTTGATAGAGTTTTTCAAGCTTATCAATAAATATTATCAAAGTGGTCGAAAAGTCGTTGTATTTGTAGTCAGGCAATTTCTCAATGTCCATAAGCTCCAGTATGCCTGTTGCATTTGCAATAACTTTTTTAATTTCTTCAATAAGCTTATCAGCAAGCTCACACTGCTTTTTTGCCTCAATTCCGTACTGCTGCTTAAGCTGTTCCAGTTCGTATCTTATATTCTTAACTTCCGCTTCTGCTCTTGCTTTTTCTTCTAATGCCTGTCTTTTTTCTTCAAGAGCTTTTCTGCGCAGTTCATCAAGTCTGTTTTTTTCCTGCTCAAGTTCATTGAGGCGCTTTGTTAACTGCTCTGACTGTTCCTTAATTGTCTTTAAGGTGCTTTTTAATTCTTGATAGTCATCAGGTTCTTTTTCAATTATTTCAGGCTTTATTTCTGCAATTTTCTTTTCAAGCTCTTTTTTTATTTCTTCTGCTTCTTTTTTCTGCTTCTCAAGTGCTGCGATTTTGTTCTGCATGTCCATATACTGCTTTCTGTACTCTTCCATTTGCTTTCTTAAGCTCTCTATTTCACTTCTTTTAAGTTCAGCTATGGTTTCTCCAAGAATGTTAAAAAGTTCTCTCTGCTGCTCAGGTTCAAGGTATGCAAGCTGCTCTCCGGCTTTTGTTGTTAGTTTGCCTTCTTCGATAAGTTTTTGAAGTTCGGGAATTAGCTCGTTCAGTTTCTTAAGCTGACGAAATCTTCTGTCTGTAAGTCCTATAACTTCCGCAAGTTCTTTTTGGGAAATATTAGGAGATGCTTCGGAACCGGGTTCCGATCCACTTCCTAAATACTGGTTATTGCCTTTTTTAATGCCGTATATCTTTTCTAATTCTAAAATGCACCTTGCCAGTTTCATAGGATTCAGGTTTCCTATTCCTCTCTGCCTAAGGTTTGTCTCAATCAAATCTTTCAGCATCCAGTCTTCTTTTGTAAGTCCGTCTTTGTCACTATAAGTTCGTACTTCGCAGGGAACCTCTTTAACCCCAAGTTCTTTTGCTGCCTTTAATCTCTGATTGCCTGAAATAACAACATAATCTTGTGTTACTATGAGAGGTACTATTATCCCGCTTGTTTTTATGCTTTCAACAAACTCCTGCCAGCGCTCTCCTTGTATGTCATCAAAAAACTCTCTGTTTCGGGGATGTTCTTTTAAAAGGCTGACATCTACCATTTGCATAAAAATTCCTCCTCTTGAAGTTGTTTTTCTATAAAAAATAAAAGCGCTCTTTTTTTGAGCGTCTTAAACTTTTCTTAATCTATTCTATAAAAAAACATCAAATTACCAAGGACTTATGTATCTAAAAATAAAAAAGCAGGCGTTAAACCTGCTAATTTTACATAAGGTTTTTGATTAATTCTTCCAGATGATGTTTTCTCCAACAACCATACCTGTACAAAGTGTTTTTATTAATTGCATCTGCTTTTTCTAAACTAAACGGTTTACCTGCAGGAATCTTTAAAAGCCAGATTTTTGTCTTTTTATGATCCGGTTCTATAATTATTTCGGTATGTATTTGAATTATCTTTTTAAGCGAAAATATTTTTGTTTTTTTATCTACAGATATGCTAACTTTAATTCCTTTGACTAGTTCTATAAATTCTCCCTTTGTATCAAATCTTTTATCCAATACTGCAGGCTTCCATGAAAGTTCTATGAGCCTCAAATCTTTTAAGTCTTTAAGCCACAAAAGTGCTTTTTCTCCTTCCTGTCTTAAAGAAGAAACTTCCATATAATCAAAAGCAAACCTACTCGGTGTGCCTATTTCAGGCAGCAAAACTTTCCCATCACCAGAAAGTTCATAAATATAAGCTTTTATTTCTTTCACACCTGTTCTTTTTGCAAAACAAACCCTGTGCTTTCCTTCCACAACCCAATAAGTATTCTGATGCTTTAAAAGCTGAATAGGATCTTCTTTTAAAAAAGGAGTTTCTCCAACAGAAAATTTCTTCCAAAAACCACTACAGCGACTGTTTTTCATACATATATCTAGATATTCCGGTGTCTTTGCTGTTTCACTAAGAGCTTCCATGATTTCTTCTTCAGTATCTAAATATGGATTAAGACCTAATTCTCTTAACAATTTGCATCTGTTTCCTAATTGAGTTGGATACTCTTTTATATTTTCCATTTTAACAATTTCAATTTTTGGTTCTATAAAAGGAAAAGGCATAAAAATACTTCCTTTCTATTTGGTTTTGTTTGTGAAGTGCAGCTCATTGTTTAAAATATATCATATAACCTGTTCTTTAGAAATAACGTGCTTGAAATATCTATCCCAATTATCATAATTCTCTTCAAATAACCTCATTTTACAGCCAGGATATTTTTCTGCTGCCTCTTTTGCTGCATCTATAATCTCACTGCCGTATTTTCCACCTATTGGCCTTAAAACAACTTCTCGTCTGTTGTTAGTATCACTAAAAGAGCAAATATCTTTTCATCTGCAAGATCTGGTAAGACATTTAGAATATTTTCTATATTTGATAAATCATGCACCATGTTCTCTTTCATTTTTAACCCCTTCCCTATTTTCAATTTTTTCTAAAATAAGCAAAACAGTTTTTTCCAAGAAAAAAGGCAGAAACGCTTATATAAGCATCCCTGCCCTTTTCTTAAAACGTAATCGTCTCTGTCTGTATGTTCGTCTGCTGCCAGTTTGGATTGGACGTCTTAAAGCCTGGATTGCTGTGGTCTTGATTGTCCTGGAAAAATGTTGCATTAAAGCCGTTCACAGGTATATGAACGTACACACAGAAGTACTTATCTGTTCCATTGAGGTACAGCTTAAAATACAATGTTGAGTCTTCCTGCCCTGCTTTCCTGTACATAAACCTGAACGTTGCCTGCTGATTTGCTATGTCTATGTTCTCCATGACAGGATACTCTGTCTCCCAGTTGTCATCTTCTAAAAGGTAGTTTGTATATCTGTGTATGTTGTGAAAAGCTACAACCTTTGTGACGTATGCCGGTGTTCGCACTTCTCTTGGGCCCGTTGGAGTATCTATAATTGAACCTATCTCTACGTTCTTCCATTTAATTGTTATATCCATATACGCAGGATAGCCGTTTGCATCAGTATGCCACTTTGTAAATACAAAGTTGGGTGTCTTGTTTATTGTTATAGTTGCATGTACAGAATCAGCTGTGACCTGCCTTATCGAGGGTGTATTATTGGAAACTGTCGTATTGCCGCTGGAAGGTGGTGTACTTACTGCAGGAGGATTATTATTCTGCGGAGAACTGCTGCTCTGTGATGGAAGTGTTGGAGATGTTCCATCAGGATTGTCGCCCGGTATTCTGAACGTTGCTATACCTGAGCTTGTAGCGTAGTTTAAAACTGTATTTATAAAGTCCTGGTAGTTAGTAAATTGATCCAAAAAAATAGCTGCATCTCCTACACCACGAAATGCATCTGAACCAAAGTAATTAGCTAAATCTTGATAATAATTTCGTAGTTTTACCATTACAGGTGCACTTTGGTCTAAAGTTCCTACTATTTGGTCCGGTACTTTTATACCATGTTCCTGTAAAATTTCAGCTATAGCTTCATCAATTGAAGGATCTCCTGTTATAACCTTACCTTTTCGGGGCTTCCAGTCCCAGTTATTTGCGTATTTATCTGTCTTCTTAGTAAACTGCAAGATGAATACTCCTGCTTTATCATCGTACATAAAACCGGACTGCTTTAAGTAGTTAATTTGATCTTGAGTAAGATCTTTATATGGTACTACGTATGCTCCGTCGCTTGCCCATCCACCCTGAAACTCTACTCCGTTTACAAGCATTTCCGAACCGTCCGGTTTCACTACTCTTACTGTGCGCAGATCACCTATTATATGGGCATTGCCTAACATTGTGGTGTTGGTAGTATTAGTTCGGCTACCTGCATTTTGTCCACCACTTCCGCTGCTGTTATATCCACTGTAGGTGCTGCCGTTGTAGTTGAACCAGCCGCCCGTTGCGTTTATTGTAGCTACGACCGCCTGCATTTGTTTTGAGTCTGAAAGAGCAGAAGTGGGTACCAATCTGTCTCCCATTCTAGTAGCACTTGTTGTGGATACCTGTCCGTTTGATACGGCTATCAATGTATTATCTGTACCTGCATAGTAGTAGCTTGTACCGTTTATTGTGTAACCAGGGCTTACTGATAGTGTTGCAGTTTGTCCAGAATCTGTTTTAATTGTGGTGTTCAGCTGACCTCCGCTTGCAGCTACTTTCTGGGGAGGTACAAGATGTCCGTCCGGAGTCATTATTCCTGTTGTTGTGTATGTCTGTCCTGTTGTTGGATCAGTTACCTGTATTTGATTCCCTCCAAGCCATTTTACCGTTGTACCGTCAGACATTACATAATCGGCATATGCAGGTATGGTGCAGGAAAGCAGAAAAAGAATTAAAACTGCTACAGCAATTTTCTTCAAAAAGCTCACCTCCCGTTAAAAGCTTTATCAAACAAAAGAGGATAGGTTTTTGTTACCTATCCTCTTTTGACAATTTTTGTTCAATTTAACAGTTTCTTTACTTCTTCTTTAGGGAGTTTAGTTATTTCTACAATTTCATCAATATTCATTCCTCTTTTTAATAGTTCTTTAGCTACTGCTAATCTTCCTTCTTTTTCTCCTTCTTTTTTACCTTCTTTTTTACCTTCTTTTCTTCCTTCTTCTATTAATCTTCTAAAGGTTGCTGATTTTTCCAAATCTAGCATTTTACCACCACTTTAATTTAGCAGTTTCTTTATTTCGTCTACAGGAAGATTTGTAATTTTAGCAATTTTGCTAATATCCATTCCTTCTCTTAAAAGCTCTTTGGCTATTGCTATTTTGGCTTTCTTTTCGCCTTTTTCTATTCCTTCTTTTTCTCCCTTGGCTAGTATTTGCTTGTATATCTTAGATTCCTCAAGTATAGACACATTCATCACCTCCGAAAAATTTTTCTATGACTTTCTCATTATATACTATGTTTGACAAGATCTTTGCCTCTGTAGCTATATTCCCTTTCTTTTCTATGTCTATCGGCATATTATTTATCACTTCTACACATTTTCTTAGATATTTCTCTTTTTCTCTTTTTCTTCTTGCTTTATCTGTTAAAGGCAAAAGTGCATATAAGTCATAATAATTCGTTCCTGCAATATTTTCAAATTTTATTTTCCCGACGTCTATTATTTTATATCTGTAACTCAAAAGATTTTCTTCTCCAAAATTATAATCCAATCTATTTTCCATCTTTAATTCATTTTTCCCTAAATAAACTACTACTTGATAAGGCATTAATTTATGTTTTTCCATTATTTCTGTTGTATATCTTAGCATTCTATAAACCATTTGATTATCATTATATGTCTGAAACTCTATATGTAATACAATATTACCTTTGTCTGTACTGCACTTAAATACCAAATCACTTTCTCGTTTTTTCAACCGTTGTAAATTCTATATTAAGTTCATCCAGTTTTATATGCTTAAAACCTAAAAAATATGATGCTATGTCATCACTTAAGCTGGAAAATATATTTTTAGCAATAATATCATATTGTCCCAATTTATCACTTCCATTCTGTACATTCTTTGTTTATCTTTATCACAATTATACCACGTTTAAAAAGAAAGGGACAGACATTCCTAAAGCCTGTCCCTTATCGTGTCTATCCATTCAAGATCCCATTTCTGCGTTGCGGGGTTATAAACTCCGTCGTATGCTGCAAGTTTCCATTTGCCGTCTTGTTTAACAAGTAATGCATGAGCATAAACCGTTCCCCATACTCCGGGACTGTTAGGTCTATCTGTTCTTTGAGTACATGAATAATATACACTGGCAATATTGCCCATTGTTGATATTTTTATGACTTTATATGAATCAGGCTGTATCCAAATAGCTCCCAGTGGATAAACGTAAGTTCCGTCTGAGAGGTTGCCACCTCTTAGTAAAATACTGTCAACTACACCGTATTCGTTTCTATTTCCAAATGCTCCACCAATTGTAGGGCCTTTATGTCCGTCTGTGTCCCATACGCCCATTTTTGTTCCTTTGTAGAAGTACTTATCCATGTTCGGTAAAAAGCCGTTTTTACATTTGTCATTAAGTATATTTGCTCTATCATCTATAACCGTTGGTTCTGTCCACGGATATAAATTGTATTCTGTTACGTAATCTTTGGCTTCCTGCTGATATTCTTTTAAGGCTTGTGCAAAAATTGGATTTGGGTTAGGTCCTACATCGGCATATGTTCCATCAGGCAGTTTATAAAAATTTGTTGGTATCCAAGCCTGTGAAAGCTTTGCAATAGCTTGCTCTGCATGTGATATTACGTTTATTGCTTCCTGCTCTGTCAAGTCGCTTGGTAAAAGCCTCATAAGCCTCATAAGCATTACAACCGCTTCTGCTCTGTTTGCATATGCGTTTGGTCTGAAAGTACCGTCAGGATATCCGCTTAATATTTTTAATCCTACTGCATTGGAAATCGCTGCTGAATACGGGTCGCTGTCTGAATAGTCTTTAAAGTGCAGAGGTACATTTGCTAAAGGTATTTGATAGGATACTGCAGCATTTGAAAGCCATATCGCTATTTCTTTTCTGGTTATGTTTCCGTTCGGATTAAAGGTTCCTTTGTAATAATCAAGTGGTATAATATTCTTATTTACAAGCTGCATAATGGGTTGATAGTACCATGCATCACTTTTTACATCTTTAAAAGGATTCTGAGGCGCTGTTTGATTAAGTCCCAATGCCCTTGAAAGCATTGCTGCAAATTCTGCTCTTGTTAATGTATTCTCAGGCATTAACGGGCCTAACACTTTACAAACAACTTTACCTGTCATTTGATAATCTCTTATTGCAGTTGGCGGATTTGCCGGATAGCCTCTCACTATTTCTGCTGCTACTGCTAACTCTAAATCAGGCATTGCCCAGTAAAACTGTCCATCAGGTTCTGTGTATTTGTAAAAGTCCAGAACTCCATAAAAATCTGCTGCAAATACAGGTACTGACGCTCCCAGTGCAAGAACAAAAACCAGCACAAAAGCTAAAATTTTTCATTAAAAAAACACCTCCAATAGAAATTTTATCACATTTTTCTCAAAAAAGTAACCTTATTACAGCATCCTCCAGCTCAACAAGGGCTTCATTTATATCATCTTTTGTTACTTTCTGCCCAAGAAGTTTCATTATGCCTTTTATTTGATTTAAGGCAGTTTCTTCTTTTGTTCTGTCAGGTTCTGCTTCTGAAGCTGCAGCAGGTTCCTTCTGTACTTTATCTGCCTCCTTTACAGCTTCTCCAGAAAAGCTTACCTTTTCTCTTAGACCAAGAAAATACTGCTGCACATTTGAGAACTTTGCAGGATTTTTTACGGCATTTACAACTTCTTTAGGATCTACCGGATCAAATACAATGTCATATATCCCAAGTGCCAGCGCATAACCTAAGTGTTTATTGTCCTTTTCTTCTCCTGCAAGGAGTATTACTCTTTTATCTCTCTGCCTTAAAGCAAAGAGAAAATCTTTAAGGGGAAGTTTTATATCTCCATGCGGTGCCAGAATTACTGTATCATACAAATCTTTACTTTTTTCTTCTAAAAGATAATCTGCATAAAAGATTATTTCTGATTCTATTCCGTTTTCTTTTAACTCTTGTTTTAACAATTCATCAAGTTTTTCTATACCTGTATATATAAAAACCATTTTTAACACTCCTTTAAAGGCTTTTTAAAGCGTTTTAAAATCTTTGAGGGTATTTTATTATATATACCTTAACAAAATAACTTTGATTGTGAGGCTTTTAAATGCTTGAGGGTTTATTGTATGTGTACATCTTTTCCATCTGCTTTCTATTTTCTACAATTTTATCTACTATTTCTTTCGAATGTCCAAGTCCTGCCATTTCCGAGATAACAAGAGCTTTTACCAAAAGTTTTTCTTTATTGCTGGAAGGTTTAAGCTGCTTAACTCTTTCATAAAACTTATAGAAAAAAGCAGCCTCTAGTTCATCGCAAGTGAGCGCAGGAGACTCCATCTTCTATAAGATGGAGAGGAAGCGCTCTTTCCTCCTTTCAAACATCAATGTTTTTGCTCGTTCAATGAGTTTTAAGTTTTGCCATTTTGCCGACGAATGAATTTTCTCTCCGTTTAAGGTTATTATGTCAAAATAACCTGAACTTCTTAGCCCATAAATAATCCCTACCATATCCTCGTATCTCACCTTATCAAACCTTCTAAAACCTTTAACTTCCTTAATTGTATTTGCTGGTCTAATGCCACCTTTTATCGGATTTGATTTGTGCAATGAACGATTTTGTCTCCTAAAAAATTTCCCATAGTACCAATGGTCTATTTGTTCGATATTGTTGCTACCTCCTGCAATAATGAATGCATCATTCCTGTGTGATTTCTCAATCCCTAATTCAATTCTCTTCTCTTTCGTCCTACTACCAAAAGTAATGTCAATATCATATGTTTGTTTTAATTTGTTTACCACATACCATCCAACTATCGAAACATGGCTAGCGTCTTTTAAAATCCTAACTTTTTCAAGTTTACTATTTGGAATCTTAATTCTACCTTCATGTACAGCCTTATGTTCTTCAGCAGTTAATACTATTAAATTGGAAGGATTATCAGTTCCACCCTGATTTCTTGGAACAATATGATGTACTTCTAATACACCTTTTTTACCTGATAATTCGGATTTGTATCCTGCTCGCCACAAACAATACTCTCTGACATCCCAGAAACCTTTTTGCGGACCTTCTTGATACCCTTTACTTTCTACATCGGGATTTATTATCTTATGTGTATCAATGGTGCTATTTCAACTATAACTTTCGTAACTGGTAGTATCTTGGCTACAAAGTTTACAAGTCTAACATGTGCGTCAACTTTCCATTGAATACTTGGAGCGAGTTTTCCTTTATACTTGCGTCGGTTTAAAAATCTGGGTTTCCTATATCTTCTTTTTCTATATCTCCTGTTTCTTCTATATTCCCTTCTTTCTAAAAGCAACTTGTTAATATCCTGTCGTAGTTCAACTTCAGCACTGAACAATTCCTGCTTTTCTGTTATTGCTGAAATGCCATCTACTTTTGAACCTGTATCCAATCCTAATACAACGGGTTGTGTATAGGATGTTGTGTTATATAACAACTGAATTGTAAATGGTTCTCTTCTAACAACCTTAGCAAGTCCCTGTTTTAAAAGTCTTCTTACTTTACCATGCCTATTTGTCGGCATTAGCGGTTTGCCTTCCTTCGAAATCACATAAACCATATGCGGTAAGCCTCCTTTTGGAGTTAGATGCTCATCCCAATGTTAGACTGGCTTGTTTTGTCTGCCACACTGTTCCTACCACTCAGGACTGTTTAGTGACAGACGACAGAGCTGGAACTTGAGCAGCATCCCAGGGTGTCATGACCAGTCTAACGTAGCCCCGCCAGCCTTTAGCCGGTGGCTGAGGGTAGTCAACTAGGGCTTGCCTTAATACAAGCCCCCGCCTCTATAGGCGGGTGGTAGTTGACCCATTTTTACCACCTCTATTTTTGACTCTCTTCTGTATCGCTTCTTTAGCTTCTCTTACCTGATTGAAAAAGTTCTGACGCCTTTCCTGCCAGCCTTCAGGAAAGTACACATCAAAGTGAGCTTTCGTGAAACCCCCTGTAGGATCAGGTTCCTGAGGAGGTACATCACTCTGCTGCCGGTTTGCGTTTATATTCCTTGCTCTTCTTAAGTAAAATGACTGTCCATACCAGCCTAACAGGTTGAAAAAGATCTGAATTAAAAAGCCTATCAGCCACATTATCAGCAAATTCCTTGCAAAAGGATTCATATGAAGGTAGTTTATGAACTTATTTGTCCACATCGGTATATCTTGAGGCAGCTCAATAAAGATAAAACCTTTCATGTTGACTACAAAATCAGTCATCTGCTTTAAGGCCTCTTTTGAATCTCCAAACAAAGCTATGAAACTTGTAGTCAAAAGGAGTATACCAAGTAAAGTACCGAAAAAACCTGCTATAACATAAACAGCTTTCTTAAAAAGCTCTTTTCCTGCAACATACACGAACAAAAAAGGAAAAGATAAAATAGTTATTATAAACATCAAGTTATCAAACAAATTATTTCTTCTCATACAAAACACCAGCTTTCTTGCAAAATTTTTCCTAACTTCTTACATATATTATACACCTATCTATTAATATTGTCAATATATTTTTGTTTGTATTTTTCAGCAATTGACATTACTTGATCCACATACCACCATGCATGGTTGTAGTTCCATACAGCCTTTCTCAATGCGTCTATATCACTGTAGCCTTTTTTCTTGTACAGGTTGTAATTTGCACTTAAGTAGTGTGCAGCGGTGTAAACTGCATCAGAAGGATCAAAAGGCTTATTATGCCGTCACCATTGCCGTCAACACCATACTCACCGAATGTTTCAGGAAGAAACTGCATCATTCCAACAGCAGATTTGTTGTAGTCAGGCAGATAGGGGCCAACAGCGTTTGGATTAAAGCTTGATTCTCTATAAGCTATTGCTGCAAGGACAGTCCACGGTATTCCATACTTTTCTCCGGCTGCTTTGAATACAGGGATTAATTCATTTGGTATTTCACCCGGCTTTACATCATATTTCTGCCATGGAGGTACTCCTTCTCCCATTGAGTAGTCTGAACTGTCAAGCAGCCATTCAATATTTTCTTTGTTTTCCATAAACGAAGCTGCAGTTTCTAAAAGCATTTTCCTATTAAGTTCTGAAACATAGTAAACTGTTCCATCTGACAGCACCAAAGTACCGGAAAGGTACTGTAGTGGATCAACAGGCTGGCCGTCTTTCCTTATTTCAAAATGAAGATGCGGACCTGTTGAGCGCCCTGTACTTCCGGATAAGCCTACAACTTCTCCCTGCTTCACTTCTTTTCCTTCTTCCACTTTTATTTCGGAAAGGTGTCCGTAAACCGTTGACAGGCCATCTGTATGTTTTATGACAACTGCTCTTCCGTATCCTCCGTATTCTCCTGCAAGAACAACAACACCATCAGCTGCTGCTTTTACAGGTGTTCCGGAAGGAAGTCCAAAGTCTATTCCCGGATGAAATTCCCTGCTGCCAGGATTTTCAGGATTCTCTCTCATGCCAAAAGGTGATGTTACAGGATAGTTTCCATCAAAAGGCTTTATTATCTTTCCACCCTTAACATGAAATTCCTGTACATTGAAGTTGTTTGCTGAAGTGTTAACATAAGCATATTTTGCAATTGCAGCATCCAGCCTTGTCCAGTCGGAATAGAAATCTATTCCTGTTTTTGCTATATAATGAGTTATTGTGTGTTTACTGTAATCTGTTCCTTTTGTAAAGTTTTCACTGGCAAATTCTTTGTAATGTATTACATATATTCCTGCATAGGTATTCACCTGAGAGATATATTTCCTTGGTGTCCTTATTTCGTAATACTTTGTCTGCCAGTTTCCATCTTTGTCTTTAACACTTTCCCAGACCTGAGTTACTTCATCATAATCAAAGTACGTAAAAACAGGGTTAAGATCTTTGGTTATATCTGCTACCATGTCCTTATCAAGAGTGTCATCCCAGTCTCTTGCATAAAGCTGAAGAGCGTAAGGTACTGCCCATGGAAGGAAAAACTGCTCTTCCATTTTATCGGAAGATATAACAGGAGGTTTTAAAGAAGATACTATAATTTTGGCTGTTTGGGCATTGGCTGAAACAGCACTGTCTCCATATGCAGCACCAAAAATTCCTAAAGTGACAATTACTCCAAAAGAAATGAGAAGTAAAAAGCCTGTTATCATCCAAAAGTAAGGATTTTTTACAAGAAAATAAAGTATGCGTCTTTTTGCAGCTCTTTTTAGATAATTCTTTAAATACTCACCCAACACAATCACCCCAACAAAAACAGCAGAGGGAATATCCCCCTGCTACTTCCATCTGAATTCATCAGGGTTTTTTGACACATTTTTAATCCATTCATAACCTTTTCTTATACCTTTTACAGTCACTTCTCCGGCCTTTCCTCCTACTTCTGCTGCTTTTGCTCCAAAAGGAGAAAGCACAACCGTACCGGTTATCTTCCCTACCGCATCTGCTTTGTGCTCACTGCCTGTTATGTTCTTTATCCTGTCTCCAAAGCCTGCCCTTCTGTACGGAGTATATCCGTGCTCCTGGGCTTCAACTTCTGTCCTGAAAGTTTGAGCAGGTTCAACGCTGTCATATCCCTCATCACCAGGCATGTAGTACTTTAAAGTTCCATCTTCAAGCTTTACTCCTTTTATCAGGCCGTTGCCTTTTTCATCAACGTACAGCTTATTGGGATCATCCGTTGCATATCTGTAGCTTGCAGTCTGGTATCCCAGTCCTCCTGCTGTGCCCAAAAAGCTTCCACCTGCTCCGCCTAAAGCTCCCGCTATTCCTCCTCCTATGGTTCCAAAGTCCCTGACGGCATTTCCGCCCAGTGCAAGTCCCATAGCCCCTCCTATTATTGAGCCTGCTGCATATCCGACTCCACCAAGGATATCCCCTGTCTTTTGTGCACTAGAAAGCACTTTTTGATATCTTCCACCGGGAACATCCTTTTGGAACAGTTTTCTAGTGATTGGTGCACTCTTTCTATAAGAAGAATACTGAGGTACTGCTGTATCGGATGAAGGATACACACCTGTGCTTGATGCATCTCCTTCTGCAGGAGGAGGAACAATGCTCTCTGTGTCCTTTTTTAAGCTGAAAAGCGTGGAATTTCCAGCTTCTGCCTCTTGACCTCCAAACGGGCCGCTGCCACCTCCGCTGGTTCCTGTGCTGTCGCTTCTTCTTTCTCTTGAAACAGTGGTAAAACCTGCACTTCTTTTCATCCTGAGCCCTTTTCCTGCAAGGGAAACAATAGATGCCATGCCTGCAAGTCCGCTCATGGCAAGTCCGGCGTAAAACTCTTCATTGACTCCGAGCCATCTCAAAAAGCCCATGAAAAGCTGTCTTAAAACCGCTGCTGTTGGTATTAGTGCAACTAAGCCAAAAAGCTGTGCCCACCAGAGAGAAAAATCAGAAGATACGCCTGGAGAAACTAAAACAGCGTATAAGGACAAAACCAGTGCATGTGAAGTCTGCATGAAGGCATTTGAAATTATTTCACCAACAACCAAACTAAGACCTCTGCTGATTCCTGTTATGCTCCAGCCCCATACAGCTATAGGAACAACAACAAGCATGGAAATTAATACAAACTTTCTTATGGTGTACAAAATGTTAAAATATATCATCAGCCCTACAAATGCGCATTTAATAAGAGCCGTTGTCAGTATGCTGCTTGTCTGTATGCTTTCAATAAAATCCCATCCGGTTTGAGCAAATTTCCCTCCGCCGTATGCTGACAGGAGATTCTTAAAAAGCTCTGTCAGATAGGCATTGCCCATAAAGACAAGCTGAGAGAGCAGAGGCAGAAACCATATGACAGCATAAGCTAAAACAGTTAAGCCCATTTTCTGCATTGCATCGGCTCTCTTTGAAGGATTAGCTCCTGCTGCCATAAGCCTCATTCCTGCTGCAATCATTGACACTACTGCAAGCCCGCCTGTTGCAATTTCTACTGCATGATACCATTTCATAGCAATGTCCCATTCGTCCTGAGTGAAAGGTGCTGTTGTGGTGTTTGGCAGGTAAAAAACCAGCTCATCTATAGTTTTAAAGCCCAGTTTTTTGCTGCGCCCACAAGTCCGTTGAAAGGCGAAGCAGTATGCGGTCAACAAAAGTATCAGCTGAAGCAAAAGTCGGAATTATTAAAAAAAGAAGAAGGATAATAAGCAGTATGTTAATTTTGTTCGTTAGGATTCGTTGAAATAAATTCTTTTTCATAGTCTGATGCCACCACCTTTAATACAGTGGAATTTCTGCCTGTTTTTATCAGTGCCTCACCTATGCCTGATGACAGAAGGAATTCTCTTTCACCTTTGGAAAGATGAAAAACTTCCTGCACTGCGTCTATATCTGTAGGAGACTGTCTTAAGAGAAAGACTGTTGCTGCATTTGTTAAAACTGCTCTCCCCTGCTGGGAGTTCGCAAATTCCATAAAGCTCTGTGATGCAATTGTAAGAGATGTATTTCTTTTCCTTGCTCTTCTCGCAAGGTTTTCTAAAAAGTTTGCCGTGCTTTCATATTTCATGAACATCCATGCCTCATCAACTATGACGAATTTCTTCTGCTTTATATTTTTCTTTACAAACTTTTCCCATACCCAGCTTGTTACTACATAAAGCGCATATGTTTTTAAAAATTCATCCATAATGTCAAAAAAGTCAAAAGCAACCAGCAGAGTGTCCTTCAGGTCTATATTGGTCTGTCCATCAAAAAGTCCCATTGTACCGCCTTTTAAATAAGGCTTTAGAATCTGCGCAAGCTTTTCACCTCCGGGCTTTTTGCTGAGTCTTTCTGCAAAAGATGAAAGCGTAGGCATTTCTTTTATTCGTGTGCCTATATAATATTTTCCGTCTCTTTCCTGAGTACTCTGCTCATACAGGCTTTCTGGACTTCTTGTTATTCCACGTGCTCTGTACTCTTCAAGTATTGTTTCTTCTATTAGTGAAAGTTCATATGCAGTAAGAGGAGTTTTGCTGATTTTTTCTATTATCATGCTTACCAAGCCTTTTATTTCATTTGCTTTCTGGAGAAGGTCTATAAATTCTATGCCCTCATCATCAACATCTACTTCTATGTCAAAAGGGTTTATAATGTGCTTGCAGTTGGGTTCAAGCTTTATATGAACTCCTCCAACCTTGTTTACAACATTTTTGTACTCTCCATCCGGGTCTATAAAAACCGTTCTTACTCCCAAAAGGCACTTCTTAAAGCAAGCAGTTTCATCATAAAAGATTTTCCCGTACCCGATTGTGCAAATACGGCTATGTTTGCATTTGGCAGCACAGGAGGTCCTATAAACGGATCGAATATTACAGGAGATCCTGTAAAAAGATTTATGCCAATAGGTATCCCCTGCTTGTGAGAGTATTCGGGAGAAGCAAATGGAAACAGGGAAATGGCTGCTCCTACATTAAAGTTTCTTGATGAGTCTGCTAAGTAGTTTTCGGCTGTCGGGACAAGGCTTTTAAAACCCTGCTCCTGCCTGAAGATTGCTGAACGTGCTTTTATGGATTTACTTGCTAGAACTTCTTCCAGCGTTTTTGAGTTGTGCTCAAGCTCCGCTAAGCTGTCTCCGTACACTGCTATGACAATTGTTACATAAAAAAGCTTATCACGATTCATCTGGATGTTTTCACGCAGTGCTTCAAGGCTTTCTGATGCTCTTTGGAGTATTCCAAGCTCTGCAATGTTTCCTTCCTCTTCGTCAAGCATGAGCTGTGACTGAAGCTGTACTATTTTGTTTGTCAGCCTTTTTACTGCATTTGCGTTGGTTTCGGGGTAAATATGAATTGAAATGTTTGCATTTGAAAACAGTTTTAAGTCCTCAAGCCAGCCGATATTTACCGATGCAGGATAGTCCGTAAAATAGTAAATTCTAACGTATTTGCTGTTAATCTGCATATAATTCCTGTCTATATATATTGCATCAGGAGCTGTTATCTGTTTTATGTCTGCCACATGATTAAAAGGGTCATGAAAGTCATTTTCTTTTTGCTTTTCGACTTTTTGTTTTTCAGTTTTTCGTTCCTTATCTTTTTGAACTTTATCACTTTTTTTACTGAGCAGGCTGAATTTCAAGTTCAACACCTTCTTTCATAAAGCTTAGTGCGCCATTTTCAATAAGAGTGGAAGCAGTAATTTTTGTTCCGGGATTTAAAACTTCATGTATTAAGTCTATAAGCTCATTTGTGTCTAAAAGTCTTGGATTTAAACCACACTTTATTAAGCCGTCCATAACTATCTGTATTCTTCTGGACATTTCGCCTCTCGCTTTTGCATAGTTATTTTCTTTGTCGTCGTAAGTTATTATGAGGTAGTTCTGGTTTATCATTGTGTTTTCTGCGTAATAAGATAAAAACTTTTCAAGTTCGTATTCGTACCTCAGCATTGATTCAGGCATTCTGTGTCTGTTGGCTCTAAATGCCTGAATTGAGTCTTTTAAGTTAACTCTCTGTGTTAAAGAAAGTATCTGTATAGGAAAGGTTATAGAAAGAAGCATTGAGCCAAAAGCGTCTTCTAAAGCGTTCTGCTCTGCAGGAGTAAGCAGAGCAAAGTTTATTGGATCGGATGTAATTACTGCTCTATACCTGTGGCCTTTCAGGATAATGAGGCCGTCTTTTATGTCTTCTATGTCTAAAAATTCAGATGTCTTTTTCAATTTCCACACTCCCCTTCCACACATATTCTTTTTCCTGCAGTAAAACTGAATGCTGTAAGAAATATATTTGTCAAGAGTTATTCCATCTTTATCAAAATTAGCTCCCCAAAGGCCTATCAAAACAAATATAACTGCCGGAATCACTGCAATTCGTATGTTGAAATATCTGTACATCTCTATAAATACAGCTATCCCTAACCCTATGCCTATTATGAGGATAATAAACTGTCTTAAAGAAAGCTTTCCACCAAAGATTTTATCTTCTTTCATTAGATCCAATGGTACCGGGTACATTCTCATCTGCTGTAACCTCCTAATTCCTTAGTTTCAAATTTATAAGACTATGAATAGTACTTAAAGTTAAAAAAAATAAGGCTATCATGTAAAGATAGCCCAAAAACTGAAAATATGCACATCATTGCGGTTTAAATCCAAGTGCAACTCCAACAAACCACTTTGCCCCAAGCGCAACAATAGCTCCGAGAATAGACCAGAGAAGTCCTGTCATGGCTTCAGACCGCCTTGCAGGGTTTGTAGAGCTTGCCATTATCTTGTAACCGTTCCATGCAATAAAGCCTACTGCTACAACTACTGCAACGTCCATAAGAGCATTGACAATATTCCAAATGAAGTTTTTTATTCCGCTTGTGTCCACAGCTGCAACACCATTATCTGCATATGCAGCTGTCATTAAAGAGTACATAAAAGCTGCAGCAGAAGCAAAAAATGCTTTTATCTTTTTATGCATAGATATTCTCACTCCTTCCATAAAAAATGTTTATTTGAATGACTGGCTCACAACCTGAAGCACACCAAATATGGTTGGTATTGCATAGTATAAAAGTACACCCACCGAAACCCCTATCATGCCTCCTGCACCTGCACGTCTTAATGTTGATGCGTGGAAAATACTCCCTAGTATGAACATTATGATTGACACTGTGAATATAAATCCTGCAAGAGGCATGATAATGCTGCCGATTACCTGTGTCAGTACAGAAAGTGCATGTGCAACTTTTGTGGCAAATTCTTGAGGTGTTACAGGATGAATATTTGCAGGCTGGATTGGAGTTTGAGGCATTTTTTTATCACCTCCTTAAAAATAAAAAAGCAGGCTTTGCGCCTGTTTTTATGAATTCGGCTTTTTAAAATCACTCCAGCAAACAAAACACCAAATAAGTCCTGCTCCAAGCAATAATCCTGCAAAAAGACCTGTCCCAAGCCCTACTGCAAACTGGTACATTTTCACCATCTCCTTTTGCTTAATTTTCATATAAAAAATCTTGGAGCATTTTTCTGACGTGCCGGTTTCTCTGGAGCTTTCTTAATGCTGTCTTTTCAAGCTGCCAGATTCTCTGCTTCGAAACTCTTAAGATTTCTGCTATTTGCTTTTGTGTCATTGCTGGACCTTCTAATCCGTACCGCAGCTTTAATACTTTGCGTTCAGCTTCAGTTAGTATTCTAAACGATTCTTCTAATTTTTCTCTTAATTCCTTCATTTCATGTTCTTTACTTATTTCGCTTTCACTCTGTCCATCAGGAATAACATCTATTAAGTCTACGCCATCCTCAACAAAAGACTGATTTAAACTTATTATAGTAGCTTTTAAAGTTAAAAGCTCTGCAGCTTTGTCTTCTTTTAAGCCCATTTTAGCAGCAATGTCTTCTACAGAAATATCGCCGTACTTTTGTTCAAGAGAATATATTTTGTTAAGTTTCGAATAAGTCTTTGCAGAAACATGCACTGCTTTTGACTGCTTCCATATATACCGCTGTATTTTCTGCTTTATATAAGGAACAGCAAAAGTGGAAAATTTAAAACCTTTTGTATAGTCAAACCTTTCCACTGCAGTAATTAAACCTATGATACCTTCCTGTATTAAATCTTCCAATTCAGCGCCATATGTTTTTGAAAATTTCAAAGCAGTGCTGACAACAAGCCCCATATTTCTTTCAATTATTTCATTTCTGGCACTTTTATCTCCGCTTTTAAGGCGTTCAAAAAGTTCAAATTCATCTGTCTTTTCTTTAGTCAGCACGTTCATTTTTTAATCACCCCATTTAAAAAAGACAGGTTCACTGCCTGTCTTTACTGCATAGTGATCTTATTTTTAAAATTGCAAAGTTTTTATATTCTTCAAAAAGGTTGCTATAGTAATCTTTATCAGAACCTCTTTTTGACATATCAAGCCTCTCTCTAGCTTTTTCTATTTTTTCTCTGCTGATTTTCCTGAACGATGTAAATTCCTTTCCCAAATTCCTTTTCCATCAGATTTTAAACACTCCTTTCTGTTAAGAATTAACATTCCCTGAGTGAACTTTTTTTGACTGTACTAGGTGGGACATACAGTATGTAGTGCTGTTCAGGAAGTCTTAAGTTTGGCCAAAACATAATTTTGTTTAACGTATTTTTGAATGTTAGTATTTTTTGTACTGTTTTTATAGAGGGCTGTATTTTCGATGTTTCTATGATTGTGCAGGCATCGCTGTAAACACCTCTTAGTCTCAATCCACCATACTCACCTTTTACATAAAAGTCATATTTTGCAGTCGAATCAACTTCTCCAACTCCTAATACAAAGTTTCCATGAACTGCAGGAGCTGTTTCTAAGCTGTAGATGGGTTCTTGCGAAACAACTTTTCCTGATAAACGTACGCATCTGCATTAAAAAAACTTACAATAGGCATAAAAAAAGCTATAAAAAGGCTTGCTTCTGCCAGTCCCATAAAAAGGCTGCCGTCCGAATCTATCTCATTAAGCATTATCTCTATGATAAAAGCAAGAACAAGAAGAACAGCTCCCAAAATCATTGCTCCTCACATCTCCTTTTCTTATTAGTAATTGACATCTCCTGAACAGACCTTGCAGCAATTAAAAAAGAGAGCAGATTAATACACTCCGCTCTCTTTTTGTTGTATAATTTTTTGTTTTATAATCTTTTTATTTTGCCTTGATTAATTGGTTATGAACTCTACTTATTACCGTGTATTTTATTATAGATTGTATCTCCGGCTCAGCATTTTGTATTTTTATTTTCACCTTGAAATTTTCTAATCCCATCTCTTCTACTAATCTGCCAAAGCACTCATCTGCAAAAGATTGAGAAGTACCTTTTACTCCATAACAATCAATTATTAATTTGTTTTCCTTTGATAGCATATCTTTAATAGAATCTCGTACTTTTTTACCCAATTCCCTTCCTAATAATATATCACCAAATGCATTTAGCTTTAACATGTTATCACCCTCTTTTCAATTCTAAAATATCATATCAACATCTAAACCATCTAATTCTAGCGGTATACTACTATCAAATATTTTTTTAACATCAACATATGTGTCCAAATTAAATTTCATATGAACTATTGTCCCTTTGTTATATCTAGAAATATTCTTCTTTTCTATTTGTCCTCCAAATAATTTATATTTACCATATCCAGATAATATCACAAGTTCTCCCTTGTTCTCTTCAATAAATTTTTTCGTAAAATATAATCCCTCGCCTGAATTAGTATTATCCGTTTTGCAAGTTACGTACAGCTCCAAAGCTTTTTCAATAGCTTCTATATCAGTTTTAAGATCTTTATATTTTTTAGAAAGACTGTGTTTAATTCCTATTCCGGCATCGACCACAGCAATTTCAACAACCCTTTCCACAGGATAAACTTGAGCACAAGCAAAACCATTTACCGGCGACTTACTGTGATGAAAGACGTTTTCTATAACTTCTGCCACAGAATATGAAATACAATTTTTTAATTTATATTCTCCCTTTATATTTCTAACAATTATTTCGTTGATTTGTTGGCTTACGTTATATACATCTTCTGGAGTCTCAAGTTCCCTTATTTCACAAAATCTACCTTCAGAATCGTGTTTAAAATATGGATAAGGGACAGATAAATTAAGTAGATCATAAAATCCCATTCTTGCCAAATAATCATGTACATTTTTATTACGAGGCTTAATAATTTTATAACCCTTACTATTTCTTAAGTATTGACTATATTTTATTAATGTAATCACGTATGCAATACCAACAGGCTTAATAAACTCCAGTTCTGACAGATCTATAATTACTTCATTATGAATATTATCAAAAAACTCCTCACTGACAAAATCATTTACGTTATCTATTGATAAAGTACCATTAAACCTAATTTCCATATATTATATTCCCCTATTTACTTTACTTTGAGTTAAAAACAAATTGTGTTATTTTACTGTATATTATAAAATTTATAATTTCTCAAGTCAATAAATTTTGTATTATTTAGTCTTATTTATTGCCCTTTATTTTCTATCAGCAGTTGTTTTCTTTCTCTTCCTGTTTTAATAACATGTCTAATGGATATGTATTTTTAGCAATGTTATCAAAATAATAAATACAACAAATCTTATTACCAGTGGTAATTATTCCATATCCCCTATAGCTTATGATGGTTGTATTGTATTTTTATATTCCAAGCTCCAAAAGAAAATTTTGGACATTTAAATTAATTTTTTTCCCTATTTTCTGAACATCTTCGTTTCTTATACTTTTTCTCGTGAACTGACTAAAGCTTTTATACTGTACAACATAAATAGAATTGTGCTTCCAAAAAGCAAAAACTAAAAAAGCTTTCCCTCCAGCTTTTTCAAAGTCTTGAAGGAAAGCTTTTTCTTTTTCAGGGAAGTGAGATTCAGTGAGCTGTATCCTGTCCGAAGTAGTTTCTTTACACTCCAATGCAACAGGAATCCCTTTTATTACACCCAAGAAATCTACCGGAGCACCTTTTTTGGGGAAAACTCTGCCGTTGTAGTTAATCCATAGAACATTTTGTTTCAAAATGATTCCCTGTCCGGATAACCTTAACTGCACTGCAAGGCTTTCTATTAGCTCCTCAAGTGCACCGCCTTTCTGCATGTACCCACGCTCCTCTCTTTATCTTTGATGTGTTCATCAACTTGGCTCACTTCCTTATTGGTAAAATATTGCAAACACTTAATCTTTAATTACAAGTGTGCCTGCGATCATGTCATGGAGAGCTTGCTTTTTGGAAGTGAAACCTGCCATAATGAAGCCTATAAAGAAAACTGCAGTCGAAAGTATTTTGCTCCAGTATCTTGCATTTGCTCTGCCAAAGGAAATTTTTTCTCCGTTTAAATCTGTGACTTTTATTTTCATAATTCTTTTGCCAATTGTTGCCTGTATGTTTGAAGATTCCAAAAGAGTAAAATAAAGCCACGCACCTATAAGCCCAATAATTTCATACGTAGTTTCTAATGCTGTGCTGTTTGTGTCTCCGAAAACAAAGGCGAGAATAAATAAGAGAACAGCACCTGCAAGAGCAAGAACAATGTTATCAATTATTAACGCTACAACCCTTCGCCAAAAACCAGCATACTGCGTCATAAAAATCATTCTCCTTTCTAATTTTTTAAAATAACAGGGTTCTCATCAAGCACCATCATTTTCATCCAGCCGTCTTTTATATAAGGGCTTACAACAAGTTTTACTCTATCGCCTTTTTTATACGGTCCGTTTAAGAAAAATCCAAACTCTCCGTTAATGGTTATTAACTGCCAGTTTGATCTGCTCTTACGTCCGTAACCGTACCTTCCAGTAAAAAAGCAGGCTCCGGATTTTTGTAGCCAAAAGGTTCAAAACTGTCAAAGGTCATAATTTCTTCTAAAGCAGGCTTCCTTGTTAAAATACCATCCAAATCCCTTACCTCTTCTTTTGGAGGATTTTCTTCTGTGTACTTGTTTAACAAGCTTTGAAGTTTTTTAAAGTCTTTGACATGATATGTAATACCTGCTGCTGATTTGTGCCCTCCAAAAGTTATGGCTATGTGTTTAGATATATACTCAAAGGCTTTTACCAAGTCAAAATCTCCATAGGTTCTTGCAGAAGATACCGCTTTGCCGTCACTGTCAACACTGCTGACAATAACCGGTTTTTTAAATTTTTCTGTAAGACGTCCTGCAATAAGCCCTATTATGCCTCTGGGACAGTTTCTGAAGGCATACACTGGAAACTTATCTTCTCTGTCTTTAATAAGATTTAGATAGTACCTTACAAGTTCCAAGCGCTTTTTATTTAGTTCTTCAACTTCTTCAGCATTTGTACCGTAAAGTAAAAGCTCCAAACCCATCTGCGGACTTTTTAGACGGCCTGTAGCATTGATTCGAGGAGCTATTATCCACCCTATATCAAAGCCTGTAACATTTTCATGATTTCTTCCTGCAGCTCTTAAGATTTCTTTTATGCCTTTTATGGGCTGCTTTCTCATAAGCTCAAGGCCCTTCCTTGCAAGATACCAATTGTTGCCATCAAGAGGTACAACATCTGCTACAGTTGCCAGACCTGCAAGCTGTATCATTGCAGGAGTTACTGAAAGATTTTTCTGCCTTAAAAGTTCTCTTGCAACCAGATACGTTACTCCTGCTCCTGCATATTCCTGATACTTGCCCCTGTAAAGCTTGGGATTGAAAATTTTATATGCATCAGGAAGATGTACTAAAGGTTCATGATGATCTGTTATAATCAGCTTAATGCCTGCTTCTCTGGCTGCTTTTGCTGCCTCAAAGGCTGTTATGCCGTTGTCAACAGTAACGATTGTGTCGAAGCCTTCAGCTTTTATTTGCTTCACATGGACAGGTTTTATTCCGTAGCCTTCTTCCCTTTCTGGTAAAAATATTTTGTTTTGGATTCCCAGAATATCTAAAGCATTCTTGAGTATAAGTGAAGAAGCAATTCCATCAACGTCATAATCTCCAAAAATGGCAATGCTTTTGCTTTCAAAAATAGCTTTAACAATGTCAGAAAGGGGGTAGTCGCTGGAAGTTACAGGATACTTCCTCTGCAGTTCAATTTTTGTATTTGGATTATATCTCCAGAGCATATAAAATCCCCCTTTCCATTTGTTCTTTTTGTTCCTTAAGCCTTTCTTTCAAGGCTGTGTACCTTTTTGAACTGTCAATTGTATTTATGGCTATTTTTATAGCTGCATGTCTCCAAAAATCTTAACAACGTTTTTAGCTCTTGTGACGGCAGTGTACAGAAGATTTCTTTTAAGCATTATGTAGTGATTCATTGCAAGCACCACGATTACAGTATCATACTCACTGCCCTGAGATTTATGTATCGTAATCGCATAGGCAGGAATTATTTCTTTCAGCTCCTCTTCTATCAGATCGACTATTCGCCCATCGAAATCTATCACAACATGCCTTAGACCCTCTTCATCTCTGTAAGCTCTTTTTACATAGCCCGTGTCGCCATTGAAAATTTCTTTTTCGTAGTTGTTTTGAGTCTGCATAACTTTATCTCCAACTCTGAATATTTTGCTGCCATACGCTATTTCTTCTTTCTGGGGATGTGGTGGATTTATTCGTTCCTGTATCAGCCTGTTTAACTCCAAAGTGCCTATGTCTGTCTTTTTCATCGGCGTTAAAATTTGAATGTCATCAAGCGTTTTGCCTTTTTCAAGTTCTTTTACAAATTCTTCTACAACCTGTTCCGGACTCACAAGTTCGTGGAAGATAAAATCTTTGTTGTTGAAGTGCACCATTTTTCCTTCTCTTATGAGTTTTGAGTTGAAAATTATTCCTGAAGTTTGACCCTGCCTGAAAATAACATCAAGCTTTGTTACGGGTATTATGCTCGATTCAATTAAGTCCCTTAGCACGTTTCCTGCTCCTACTGAAGGAAGCTGATCCATGTCTCCTATTATGACAAGCTTTGTATCTTTCCTCAGGGCTTTAAACAGGCTTGCAGCAAGCTCATTGTCAACCATTGAGAATTCATCAATAATAACCACATCCTCATCAAGAGGATTGTTTTCATTTCTAAAGAATCTCACACTTCTAAATTCTCTATCGAATCTTGCTTCAAGCAATCTGTGAATTGTCTTTGCCGGATAGCCTGTGACTTCTTCCAGCCTTTTTGCTGCCTTGCCTGTAGGGGAGGCCAGTGCTACAGCTTTGTTTTGCTTCTGAAAAATATACAGAAGAGCACTGACAATCGTTGTTTTTCCTGTGCCAGGGCCTCCTGTTATGATGGATATGTTGTTTTCAATTGCCTTTTTTACAGCTTCCTTCTGCTTTGGACTGTACCTGATGTTTTTTGTAATCTCTGCCTCTTTGATAAGCTCATCAATGTTATTTATTCTCCATGGCTTTTCATTGAGCATTCTAGTAATTTTCTCAGCAATGTACTTTTCGTTGTAAAAATTTTTAGGCAGGTACACTTTCCCTTCATCGTCGTAAAGTTCCTGTGCAGCTGTTAAATACAGAGCCTGATCTAAAACTTTTGTGTAGCCTGTTTTTAAAATCTTCTCTGATGCTGCTTTGCACAGTGTCGTAATTGGCAGGTATAAGTGTCCTTCTGTTTCGGCAAGATACAGTGTGTATTTTAAACCTGACTGAATCCTGTAGGCATTATCCTGCTCTATGCCAAATTTTCTGGCTATTTCATCGGCTTTAACAAAGCCTATTCCGTCAATTTCTTCTGCAATTTTGTAGGGATTTGCTTTTACCTGCAGGAGTGTGCTGCTTCCATAGCGGTCATAAAGCTTTTTTATCATGTTAAGCGAAAATCCTAAAGGCAGAAGCTCAAGCTTTATTTCGTTGAACTCTTTGTTCTGTGTAATTTCGACATTCACTGAATCAACTACTTTTTGCGGTACCCCAATTTCTCTAAGTTTTTCAGGGTTTTCTTCAATAACCTGCAGAGTGTCCTTTCCAAACGCTGCAACTATTTTCCTTGCTCTTACCGGACCTATCCCTTTTATGTTCTGCAGGAAAATTTCTATATCGCTTTCTGCTGCGTCTTTTGGTATTTCTGCAAATACAACTTTGAACTGTCTTCCGTATCTTCGATGGACGTACCATTCACCTATTAAATTAAGCCTCTGCCCTTCTTTATAGCTGCCGTGGAATGTAGCAGTGAAACTGTTGTCATCTGAACGCACTGCTGCAACCAGGTAGCCGTCCTCTGATGTGAAAATTATTTTTTCAATTGTGCAGTTTTTGATTTCCTGCAGGTTTTCTATCATGTTAACCACACTCCTGTAACTTTTCAAGCTGTTCTTCAGAAAAAATCACTTCTATGTCTCTCCCGAACATATTAAGAGAGACACTTATATTCCTGCCGTTAATCTTTACAACCTTCCCTACAAAGTTCTCAAATGGACCATCTGCTATCATGACAGTATCACCGACTTTGAATTCTTCACTTAAGTCGTCCTGTATTCTTGCTCTTTTTACCTCTGCCGGTGTTATGGGAACAGGCTCATTCCCGCCTCCAACAAAGTGAGCCACACCGTTTATTCGCCTTAGTGCTGCCATGACCTCTGGAGTCATGACAGCTTTTACAAAAACGTATCCGGGGAAAATTTTTTCTTCAACCTGCTTTATTTTTCCTCCTCTGGATACAGTTATCTTTTGAACAGGAACTTCAGCCTTTATAATACGTCCCCGATATTCGTTTTTTGCTAAATTGTTTATGTGTTCTTTAACTCTCTTTTCTGCGTTGTAGTACGTAAAAAGCACGTACCACAATGCCTTCTTTTCTGTCTTTGCCAGAGTCTGGACTGTCATTTTTATCCCTCCTGCATTAATTATACATCTATAAGTTCATTATGTCAATATTTAAGTTTAATTCCTGCTGAGTCTTTTGCGTCAAGATACTTCTTCAGCTCCTCTGCATTGAAAGTCCACGTCTCTATTTCGCTCTTATTTCCCTTCTTCAGAGCTTCTGCAAGCCTTTTTAAGGCGTTGTAGTAAAAAGCTCTGTCTAAGTCTGATGTGCTTTTTGCAAGCTTATTCCACTCACCAGGAGTCCTTGACAGTGCTATTTTGTGAATTTTCTGCATTATCACCACTCCCTTTCGTCTAAGTGCACTCAGATGCGCCCAAGCAGTTTTCTTTCCAGTTCTTCTATGCCCTTATCTGTAACACCGGGTAAATTACTTTCTTCTTTGCCCTTCCTGTAGCTGTATTCGAGCAGTTTCTTTTCTAGCTCTTTTACGTTGTAGGTTCTCTGAGTATAGCCGTTAAAGTAATTTCTAGGTGGAATAAATTCTTTCTGTGTTTTGTATCTAAAAGGCTGTATGTCCCAATTATTTTTCAGCGTAGAAACAACAAAACCTTCTGGATTAGAAATTTCCTCCTGCAGTGTAGCTTTTTCTAAATAAGCTACAGCATTTGTTATCCTTTCTGCAGGATATTTCTTTAAGAGAGTAACAAAAAATGAGTGTTTATCTCTTCCAGTGATTTTTTTATATTTTTTGTTTATTTCAGCAGCTGCAGTAATTACACCGCCGTTAGGCGGGTTATTGCTATTGTTGTAATCTCTGTAGTAATCTCTGTAGTAATCTATTGGTATTGCTCCGTCAAATTGACCCTCTGAAGGGACATTATGACCTTCTGAAGCGTCAAATTGACCCTCTGAAGCGTCATTTTGTCCATCCGAAAGGACAAAATCTTGTCCTCCCGAAGCGTCATTTTGTCCCTTCGAAGGGACAAATTCTTGTCCTTCCGAAGGGTCATTTTGTCCTTCCGAAGAGACAAAGTTTTGACTTTCCGAAGCGTCATTTTGTATTTCGGTGGCTGCAGGTTCTTGCTCTTCTAAAACATTAGTTTGTTCTTCAGAAATATCATTTTGTTCTTCTAAATAAATAGAAGACTCTATTTCTAAATCTTCACAGTTATCTTCTTCTGAAACAAGCTCTGATATATCGTATTTGTATCCATCCAGCGTATATCCGATTTCATGCAGCTTCTTTGCTATATAAGTTAAATTAACTCTGTACTGTAGGGTTTTGTCCCATTTGTACATCGGATTTTGTCTTTCCTGCAGAAAGCCTTTCTCAACAAGGTTTTGTACTTTTCGGCGAATTGTTTTTTCGGAATCAGTCAGCATAGTTTCATCTTTTAATTCACTTATTTTTTTGTAAATCCAGCCGTTTGTTAAAGGGAAATTCAGATTTATTCCATTTGCCTGTGCACGTTCTTTTTCCTCTATAATAAACCTGTCAAAATCCTCAACCCTTTCCGACCAGTACAAGAACTGGTTTAGAATAATTGCCTCAATTATATCGCCTGTAAGGGCTACAAGCTCTTCTTTTATAACTACACGTTTTAATTTCCTCATGCTTTTTTACCTCCTAAAGCTTTTTTGCTTTTAAAAAAATAAGCATGGCAATTTTTAATGCCCTGCCTGAAGGGGAGAGTTATGTAGTGCGTAAGCAGGCCCTTGAAAAAATAAAAAAAGGCAGCCAGCCGGCTGCAAAAGAAAAATAAAAAATTTTAAGGGGGGAATGCCTTAACCGCAGGAGGACGAATACACAGGCCCAAGGGGGAACGAACAGCCCGTGCAGTGCACCCTCCCTCAATAAAAAAGGGACGTTTCTGCAACGTCCCTGAAATGTTTTATATGAACTTTTGAAAAAGTACAGCCACAAACATAAGACTAAATGTTAGTCCAATTGAAATATCTAACAGTGAACCTGTACGTACCAAAGGAATTTTGAAACTCTTGTTATAAGGATAAAGCAAAGGAATACCCGAAGGAGTAAGCAAATCTGCTGCTAAGTGTGTACCATAACCTATTATAGCAGGCAGTATAATTGTTTTATTTGACATAAATAGAATAAGTGTAAAAAATATAAAACCTGCAAGAGAATGTGTGAAACCTCTGTGTGAGCCTATAAAAGCGAGTACTATGTAGGTCAGGTATAACATTAGGCTTATTAGCGAAAAATATCTGTATTTAAATAGAAAATAGCCTGCGACTATTAGCACAGGAAAAGTTAGTACTCCAGTATATTTGTTTATTTGACGCCTCAGTGTGCCTTCCGGTGTGTCTATATCAGGCAGAAGTGCACTTGCTGCAGCAACAGTTAAAGAAAAAGGCAATTGAGCAGGGTTTTTTACAATAAGTGCTGTTGCTGCGAGTGCTATGGCTATATGGGTACGTCCTAACATGTTAATCAGCTCCTTACAGCAAGTTTTGAAGCCTAATATAAAAAGCACTGTTTATTTTACAGTGCTTTTTATAATGGAAAATGTTGGTGTTTTCAACCTTTTTCGTCTCCTGTTTTTGGGCACAAATATCCTATATAAGGCTGTGTGCCCTTTTTTAATGCTTTATTTGCAGAATTTTTTCTTTCTTTATATAATATGTCTACTTTTTTTAAAAAGTAAATAACATTTTTATCGAAAAATAAAATAAATACAAAAAATCAAGCTTGGAAGGGAAAACATGTGGGCAGGCAGGAGTGGTATCTGGCTGTCCCCACCAAGCAGCTGCCCAATAAAAAAACTGCACTGCTTATTTCAGTGCTTCTTCTTCTACTTTAGAATTCCATTTTTCGGATTCTATTTCATTTGCATAATCTCTAAATTGAGGAAGAATAATGTTATGTGGATTATAAGTTCTTGGCAAATCGGCAGGTTTGTGGTGTGGATCTATGTACCTTAGTTTTTCATCTATTTCTACATACTGGCTCAGTGAGAGTTCTACAAGCTGTGCGGTAGATATTCTCTTTTTTTTTGAAATCATTTGAGCATGTATTCCCTGTTGTTCCATCATTCCCCACAATAATCTTTCTTCTTCTTCCTGTTTCTCTTTTTTATATCTAAGTTTTGCTTCTTTATGTTGTACTTTACTTTTTTTCTTTTTTTTTCTTGTTTTATTATGTTGTAATTGGTGTCGCTTTTTAAAATCCTTTTAACTGTTCTAGTACTGCAGTTAAGTAATGCTGCGATTTCTTTTTGTGTATTTCCCTCTAAATAAAGTTTTTTAATTTCTCTTTTAAAAATTTCAGGATAAGACAAATTTGATTCCCCCTTTTAAAATTTTTTGGTAATTATTGGTGTTTTGTCACTTTTTCGTCTCCTGTTTTTGGGCACAAATATCCTATATAAGGCTGTGTGCCCTTTTTAAATGTTCTATTACAAAATTTTTCTTTCTTCTGTAACTTTTTTAAGCCATTCTTTAAGTAGTTCTCTATTTATCAAAAACTTAGTACCCACCCGAAAGGCCGGGAAACCCGATTCTGGGTTGTGTGCTAGTTCCAGTATTTTATCTCTGCCAATTCCAGTGTATCTAGCTGCTTCTTCGATTGTGAGGGTAAGTTTATATTCATAAGTTGCTTCTCTGATTGCATCTCTAATAATCTCTTTAAGTTGCTCAAGTATATTTTCTTTAACATTCTTTTCTTTTAATTTTTCTGAAGGCACATGAAATACCCCCTTGGTATTACTATTTTTAATTATTGACTTTTTTAGTTGAGTTTTGCTCAATATTATTTTCAAAAAAAATTTCATTTACATTTACACCTAATATTTTGCTTATTTCCATTGCTTTATCAATAGTGATTGATACACGCCCATTCTCTAAATACCAATATCCACTTCTATCCTTATATCCAAGAGCTTTTGCCATTTGCTCTTGGGTTAAACCCCTCGCTTTTCTGAGAATTTTTAATTTTTCAACCCCCATGTATGTTCACCTCTTTGGTTGAATATATCTCTACTACATCTTTATTATAATAGAGAAATATTAAACTGTCAATATTTTTTTACGTTAAAAAGTTGATTTTTATTAAACGATATTTACATATTTCGAATGGAGGGTTATAATTAAAAATAGTTGAAATATATTCAACATATTAATTGAGGAGGAATAAACGTGAGTACATTAGGAGAAAGAATAAAACAATTAAGGTTAGAACATGGGATGACACAAGAGGAATTTGGTAAATTATTTGGTGTAACAAAATATTCTATCTCTTTATACGAAAGCAATAAAACATCACCCAGTGATGAAATAAAAAAAAAGATTGCCGAATACTTTAATGTCTCCATGGATTGGTTAATGGGACTAACTGATGTACGCAAACCATTTATCCCTGAAAACTACAAAGAAAAGTATAAAATTACAAAAAGAGATATGCTTCAATACGAAAATTTTATTCAGCATGTCAACGCTTTTTTATGGATGATAAAGTTGCAGAGGAAGACAAGGAAAAACTTTTTAGAGATATATCTGAACTTTTCTGGAAAGCCAAAGAAATAAATAAAGAAAAATATGGAAGAAAAAAGAAAAAAGAAAAAACTGATTAGAGAGGTGCTTCACATGCAGGAGGAGAGGTACATTAAAAAGATTTACAAAAAAGTGAAGCACCTTGTAAAAGAACATGAAACAAGAGATCCTCAGAAAATTGCAGAATATTTGGGAATCCACGTAGTATACAAAAGTTATTCTCTCTATACAAAAGGTTATTTTGTAAAAACACTGCGAAATAAATTTATTATTATTAATAATGGGCTGGATGAAAACGAAAGGAAAATCGTCTTGGCGCACGAGCTTGGACATGCTGTGCTCCATTCTGTTAGGCCTATCTCCTTTATCAGAGAATATACACTTTTCCCAGTAGGAACGTATGAAGAAGAAGCGAATATATTCGCTGCGGAATTATTAATTGATGATAGTGATATAGAAGAACTAAAATATTTTTCAGTACCTCATATTGCTGCTGTCTTGGGTGTCAATGAAGGACTTGTAAAATATAAACTTTTAAAGTTTTTATAAAAATTTTGTGGAGGAGGATGTTTCATGTCCGTGAAAACAAATTATGTTAAAAACGGAAAGGAGTATTACCGCGTTACAGCTACTGTTGGAAGGGATGCAAATGGAAAGCTAATACGTAAAGAGTTTTATGGTAAAACAAAAAAAGAGGCTGAAGCAAAAAGAGATGAGTATCTAAATGGAATAAAAAATGGATTAAATATTGATTTTCAAGACATTACTTTGGGAGATCTAATGCATGTATGGCTTTTTGAAGTAGCTAGAGTTTCAAGAAAGCCTTCTACATTTGCAAGATATGAGGGATTGTATAGGAACTACATAAGGGATAGCGAATTATATGGTTTAAAAATTAGTCTCATAAAATCAATACAGATACAGAGGTACTACAATAAGCTTTATCAAGAAGGGAAAAGCAGCAAAACAATAAAAACTTTAAATAAGTTTTTAAAAACGTTTTTTAACTATGCAATAGATGAAGGATATTTAGTTAAAAATCCTTGTACAGGAAAAAAGATAGTTATACCTGGTACTCCAGAAGAAAAAGCTGAAGCAAAAATTGAAACTTTTACTGATGAAGAAATAAAAAAAATTACTGAAGCACTAGAAGGACATCGCTTAAAAGCATTATTTTTGTTGGCATTTGGTACAGGTCTAAGGCAGGGAGAATTATTGGGTTTAAAGTGGCCGGACATTGATTTTGAAAAGAAGGAGTTGAAAGTTCAGCGTACAATTAAACAGGTAACTATCATTGACCAAAATGGAAACAGAGAATATAAAACTATAGAACAAATACCAAAAACAAAAAGCAGTATAAGGACAGTTCCAATTCCATCATCGCTTATACCAGTGCTCAAGGAATATAGAAACAAGCAAAGAGAAGAAAAATTAAAGGCAGGTCCAGCCTACCTCAATGATATTGAAAAAGGTTATGTATTTACAACAGAATCAGGCAGTATTATAGATGCAAGGAATCTCCTAAGAATATACAAGAAAATTTTAGATAAAGCAGGAGTAAAATACAGAAAATTTCATGCTATACGTCATACCTATGCTACAAAATTATTTGAAAGAGGAGTCCCTCTCAAAATAGTATCAGAACTATTAGGACATTCTAATATTTCTACTACAGCAAATATTTATACTCATGTAATACCCAAAGAAAAAACTAACGCAGTAGAAACATTAAATGACCTTTTTATATATAAATAGCTGTTTCAAGGCTTTATTTTATTCCCACACTTTTCCCACAAAAGTTTTAGATAGATGTAGTTTATTTTAGTACGTTAAAGTACGAAAAATCAGTATTTATGCGGGTTTAGGACATTATAGAAAGTTATAAATTACTCAAAAACGTCCCGAGAGGTCGCAGGTTCAATTCCTGTCAGGCGCACCATTTATTTTTTATTACTTTTCAGCAACATCTTTTTCATTGTTTAATCCCTCTATAATTCCTAACAACTCTTCTCCCAAAGAATCCACAATAAAATCTGCTTCTGATAAGTCCTGATTCCCTGAGTTGGGATTTTTAAAACCAATCACTGTCATCCCTGCTTTTTTAGCACCATGAACTCCATTGTATGAATCCTCAATTACAACACATTCATAGGGTTTTACTTTTAATTTGGCTGCTGTATATAAAAATATATCTGGTGACGGTTTGCTATTTTCTACATAATCTCCAGAGACAAGAACCTCAAAGCAATTGTCAATTGCTAACTTTTTGACTACTAATTTTATCACATCTATAGGAGAGGAAGAAGCAACAGCTAATTTATACTTTTTTTCAAAAATTTTTTTACCGTCTCTGTTATGCCTTCTATAGGAATTATTTCACCTGTTCTCAACACGTGATCTAAATACATTTTCCTGTCTTTCTCTACAAGTTCTTCTACGCTTTGTGGAAGATTAAATCTTTCCTTTATTTTTCTCCACATGTAATAAGAAGATGCGCCTACAAATGTCAAATGTTCTTCTTCACTTATCTCTAACCCTAAACTTTTGAATAATTCATTTTCTAATTTAATGTGTATCGGCTCGCTGTCAATGATTACGCCGTCCATGTCAAAAACAACTGCTTTAATCATTTCATCAACTCCTTATGAATTTCTCATTCTCTATCTCGATAGTAAAGGCTTCTTTTAAACGCATAAAAGCATTTTTAAAATCTTCAAATCTCTGAAGTAATCTTTTTTCTATAATATACCTCTACTCCATCCTTCAATATGTTTTCTTTTAATTCCTCTTTCGTAATACTTTTAAAACTTACTACATCAAACTCAAGAGGAGTATTTATTAATTCTCTTAAATCAAATTCTAAAAGATTTACCTCTGTATGTGTCACTTCATCTCCAAAAAGGCAAATATCAATATCCGACGTTTTTCTAAAGTCTCCCCGACCTCTGGAACCAAAAATAACTGCTTTTTACACTTGTATATTTTGATGTTACTTTTATTATTTCTTTCAATACTGTGACATATAGTCCTGTTTTCCTACTAATATCTAGGAATTTTAATTCTTCTTTCATATCCCAAACCTCTCAATATTATCTAAAAAGCTTCCTTGGTATATACCTTGCTATCACTTCTATCATCTTTTCATTTGGCTCAAAAAACAAAACAGTTTTTAGCCCTTTATCTTCAAAAACTGCAAAATATACATCAGGAGAAGACATAGAACTTACTGCTTCAATTCGATTTTTAATAGTTTTTATATCCTGTGTAAATTTATCACTATTAATTTTTGCCATGACTTCGAAATCTCTGCAATCAACGCTTATAACATGTTTTCTCTTCTTTTGGTCAATTATTTTATCCACATCCAATTCGCTATTTGTAAGTGAATACTCAAACTCAATGTTTCTCGACCTTATTAAGTAATAGGCTAAATAGGCAAACAAAAATAAAAAGAAGATCCACAAATTTCTGACTATTGGTATTAAAGGTATCACTCCAAACACAATAATTAATGCAGCTACTACAACACCAATACTAAATAAAGTATCTTTCGAAGTTTTTTGTTTCTTGACTAATTTTTCTATAAATGCATCCATCTTCTTTTCACCTCTCTTTTAATTATATCAGTAATGCGAAAATTACACAACTTAATATAATATAAAGAAAAGTCTCCATCCTTTTAACAATGGAGACCTTATCCTTTACATTTCAATTTCAATATTATCTCCTGGCTTTAATATATCTGTATAGGAGGCACGCCTTCCGTTAAGTTTCATTTCTGGTACTTTGTTATCATCCAGTTTCAAATCTATAAAATTAAATATGTCTACAAACAGATACTCATCTTTTCCCTTTAACACAACTTCTTTTCCATTTACTGTAACAGCAAAGCTTGTCAAATCTTCTTTTATAACTATCTCATCTCCATTTTTTATGACATATTTTTGATCAACTTTTGAATTATTAACAAAAATTGCTTTTCCTTTTTGCTGCTTAAGTAGTTCGCCAGCGGTTATTGTAGCATCTTGACCTCTTTTGCCCTTTACAATTGTTATCCTATCTCCATCCTTTATAGGAGTCTTTAAATTTGCTAATAAACCATTTACATATATTTTAGGAGGTACACCTTCCTCCCCTTTAATAACAACTTTTTGACCGTTTAACCTGAAAACCAAGTCTTCACCTTTTTCTACAATTAAATTTTTAGAATCATAATTTATAGCAATCAAAGCATCCATTACAGTTGGATTTTTTATGTTAAAAATTTTTATTGTTTCATTGTCAATATAAACCTTTATAAAGTCTTTTCTTTTATTTATCATTGCAGAGTAAGCTATTCCTATTGGAGTTATGCTTTGTGGGCCTTTCAACTCTTTTCCTTTGTAATCTAAAATTTCCACTGATTTTATATCTCTTACGGATACTCTGCTTATAGGTAATTTCAATAGAGAAGCTATTTCCTCAGGTAAATTTGGAAGATTACTACTACCTCCCACTAAAAATACTGCAGAAGGACTTTTACCATTATATTTTACAATTTCATCACATATTTTTTGCGCCAAAATTTTAACTTGTGGCGCTATAATTCGTAACACTTCTTCTTTAGTTATTTTGTGTTGTATATTTAATACGTCTTTAAATTTAATCTCTTTTTTTGTACTCTTCTTTATTTTTTCGGCTGTATTAAAATCTGTGAGGAAATGGGTGGCAATTGATTCGGTGATTTCATCGCCGGCATAAGGCACCATAGAATAAGCTATTATGTTTCCTTCTTTAGATATAGCAATGTCAGAAGTACCTGCCCCTATATCTACAAGGGCGATATTAAGCATTCGAATTTCAGGCGGAATCGCCACATTTATCGCCGCTATAGGCTCTAAAGTGATATAGCTAACTTCAAGTCCTGCTTTTTTTACTGCAGCATAGAGACCCTCTACTACATCGTAAGGGAGAAAAGTAGCTAAAATTTCTACTGCTATTTCACGACCTTTATGTCCCTTTAAATTGGTAATAGGAAAGCCATTTAAATAATAATTGGATACTGTATAACCGACTGTATGATATTTGGTAATCCCTGATTGCGAAACAACAGAATTTTGAGCAATCTCAAGAGCTTCCAACTCAAGATTGTTGATGTCTTCTACTGTTATTTCGTGCTCTTCATCAATATTTTTTTCCGCTCTTGCAAATTGAGTTTTTAAAGACCTTCCTGCTGCTGCAATACACACTTCTGTTAATTTTATGTTTAAAGAACCTTCAAGCCTTCTCTTTATTTTTTCAACAGCACTAGCAACTTTATCTATATCATGAACTTGCCCATCAAACATTACTCTGCTTTCATGTTCCATCTGTTCCACAGCAAGCACTTGGAATCTCCCGTTATTCTCAACTCCAACTATCCCTACAACTACCCTTGTCCCAATGTCAAGAGCAAAAATAATATCGCGGTTATCCATCTTTTAACCCCCGAAACTATTACTTTATAGTTTTATTATACAGTTTTACATATTATTTCGGAAGGTTTTTAATAAGTTTAATATAGATTAACATATCTAATAGAAGATTAAGTAAAGGAAATTGTAGGGTGTAAGTTGAAGTGGACAATTAACTAGCTGTATTTGCATGTACTCTTTTACTAGTGTTGTTAGACCACCTGCCGCACTTATCTCCCCATCTTGAAATTACCTCATCTTCTTGTACAAATTCTACGACTTCACATCGATTAGGACAAAAAGTACACTCAAACCCTACTGCTCTATATTTAAAACCACTTACCTCAAAGCCTTTAAAAGAAGTATATCCTTTTTCTTTTACTGCTTCTTTTGCCAAAATTGCTGCCCCGATGGCTCCCATTACGCCGTAATGTTCAGGGACATATACTTTCATCCCCAATGCCTTTTCAAATGCTGCCTTTATTCCCTTATTAGCAGCAACACCACCTTGAAACACTATCGGCTCTTTTATTTCTTTACCTTTCCCTACATTATTTAGATAATTTCTGACAAGGGCATCACACAAGCCACTTATTATGTCAGCAAGAGCATATCCCATCTGCTGTTTGTGAATCATATCAGACTCTGCAAAAACACTACATCTACCCGCAATCCTAACAGCTTTTAGATTGTAAGGCTATGTCACCAAACTGTTCAATGGGAATATTTAATCGGTGTGCTTGCTGGTCAAGAAAAGAACCAGTACCTGCTGCACAGACTGTATTCATTGCAAAATCTACTACTACCCCATCTCTTAAAATTATGATTTTTGAGTCTTGTCCCCCTATTTCAATTACCGTTCTTACATCTTTTATTACATTGGAAGCCGCCACAGCATGAGCAGTAATTTCATTTTTGACTATGTCCGCCCCTACCATTAATCCAGTTAATTGCCTTGCACTTCCTGTGGTACCTACTCCTTTAATAACCATATCACCGATTTTATTTTTTATCTCACGAAGAGCAGTTTGAACTGCTTTAATAGGTTGACCCTGTGTTCTTATGTAAATAGAATCTACCACTTTATTGTTTTCATCAATTACAGCAATATTAGTACTAACAGAGCCTACGTCTATTCCCATGTATCCTTTCATATCTACCCTCCTAATCGTTCATTTATTTTACATTTTTGCCTTCAAAATCATTTTTTATACTTCTTCAATTAGCGAATAAATTGTATTAATAAGCAAAAACTACATTCAGAATAAAAGTGGGGGCGAGAAATTATGAAAAAGAATTTGCACATTATTATTTTAGTGCTTTCTACATTTATAAATTTACTTTTTATTTACATCTTTATCTCAGAAGTAAAACCAAATTTAGACCTCAATCTCTCTTTTATCTTGACAATAGCAGTAATTGTCGTAACTTACCTGCTATTTAAAAATAAATTCTCGGAGCTCATGCCTGTAAACTATAATAATATAACTGAAGCAAAGGAAGACACCAGTCATCGCAAAAATAATATCACTTTTAAGGATGTGGCGGGATTAGATGAAGTAATCGATGAACTAAAAGTTATAATCGACTTTATGACAAACACAGAAAAGTACAACAAAATGGGAGCAAAAATTCCTAAGGGTATATTATTTTACGGACCACCAGGTACAGGAAAAACTCTTTTAGCTACAGCACTAGCTGGTGAAACTAATTCTACTTTTATCAGTGCTTCCGGTTCAGAATTTGTAGAAAAATATGTAGGAGTAGGTGCAAGTCGTATAAGGGCGCTTTTCGCAAAAGCAAAAAAAAGTACTCCCAGTATTATTTTTATAGATGAAATAGATGCAGTCGGAACAAAGAGAAACTCAGATAATAACTCAGAAAAAGACCAAACTTTGAATCAATTATTGGTAGAAATGGATGGATTTAATAGCAATGAGGGGATTATAGTAATAGGAGCAACAAATAGGATTGACATGTTGGACGAGGCATTACTGAGGCCTGGAAGATTTGATAGGACCATCCACATTGGAGCACCCAATATGAAAGGAAGACTGGAAATATTAAAGGTACATACTCGCAATAAACCCCTTGACGAAACGGTATCTTTAAGTGAATTAGCCCGAAAAACTCACGGTATGACAGGGGCACATCTGGCTACTATGTGCAACGAAGCAGCAATACTGGCGGTAATGAAAAACAAAAGTAAAATTGGAAAAGAGGAATTTGATGAGGCATTAGAACGCGTAATCGCGGGTCTTAAAAAGAAAAATCCATCTGTATTAGAAAAAGAACGAACTATTGCAGCATATCACGAAGCAGGTCACGCTATTATTGGAAAAATTTTGAATGTAAATACTATAGAAAAAATTTCAATCGTCCCTCGAGGTGAAGCATTGGGATATGTATTGAACTTTCCAAAGGATGATACTTTCTTATTGACAAAAACAGAGTTGAAAAATAAAATAACCATGCTTTTAGGGGGTAGAGCTTCTGAGGAGATAACATTCAATGAAATCTCAACAGGAGCCGAAAATGACCTTAAAGAAGCTACAAAAACTGCTTATCAGATGGTTTGCAACTATGGAATGAGCGAATTAGGAAACAGAGTGTTTGACCTTCATACGTTAAAATCTACAGAAACTGTTGATAAAGAAATTGACAAAATTATAAATAGCTGTTATACGCTTGCCAAAAAATTATTGTTGGAAAACAAACATAAAGTTATTGCAATAGCCCAAAAGCTTTTAGAAAAAGACTCAATTACAAAAGAAGAATTAGAAACATTATGGGAAGAAGAAAATACTTTATGCGTATGACAAAAAGCCTATTTAAAAAACAGGCTTTTTTGTCATTTTCATGATCCCATATACTATTCCAAGTATAACTGCAAAAGTAAAAAAAGCATTTTTGAAAATTAAAAATACCACATCTTGAAAAAATTCTAAAGGAAACATTTGTATAAGTCTATCTCTTTCAACGTCTAATAACCACAAATCATTGTCAAAAAACACAAGGTGAAAAACAGTAAACCAATCATCAAAATTCAGCATTACTCCTAATGCAAAAACTAACAACAAAATTATTATAAATATAGTACTTTTTAAAAGATAATCTAAGACTTTATAAAAAGATTTTGTAAAGAGAAAATATGTAAAAATTAGTAAAAATACAATTATTGACATATTTCTTATAAAAAAGCCCATTTGAAACAAGTTTTTTACATCTTTCATATGAGCTAATTCTCTATCATTAAACATCCTCTGCCTACTGCCATTAATCTTTGCCATTACATCTAGGGTTTCTTCCTTACCCATTAAATACCTCTGCATTATGCGGGTGACTCTCATAAGCTCTTCAATATTCATGCCTGTTACTAACATTACATTATTCTTTACATATTCCTCTTTATAAAAATCTTTATTAACTACTACATATTGTAAATTAGTAAGAAGAACAGTCAAAAACAGTGATACAACCATGCCACTGATAAAAAAGGTATTAATAATTTTTCTCAGCATTTTAAATAACATCCTTTGCACCTTTTATTATAGCTTCATAAAAGTTTTTTTGTTTTTTTTTAAATCCTTGTAAAGCTCTATTTTTTTCGTTACCGTATGCATAAAAGATAATTTTCTACTCTGCGAATTGTCAAGCTCAATAGAATTTTTTATATAATGCAAGACTTCTTTTTTAAAATTTTGAGGTACAGGAATAATTCCCATAAGTCTTCTCAATCTCGCTTTTCTATACTCATTTTTCATGTTTCTTGAAATATCTTCGATTAAAGAAATGACTTTTTTTATTTCGCCTTTTATTACAGCCATATCTATAGGTTCTTCTTCTACTTGACCATCCTCGAGTACAATTTCACTTGTATCATTTAATAAATTTTCAAATTCTGAAAGTATTTCAATTTTTTGTAATATAACTTCATCTATAATTTCTCTAATATCCAGATCAGAATAGTCAATTTCTCCTAATAATAAATTATACCTATACAATTCGAAATACCAATTAGAAATTACATTATCGCAAGTTTTGATATTTTTTTCTATTTCTTCTAAAGAATTTCTATTTAACTTGTTATAAAAAACTATATAATCCACTATGAAAGGTTCTTTACTAATTAAAGTTTTAAAGCTATTTTTTGATACAAATACTATTAATAGCCTATTTATAATTTTTAAAACAGAAAAACAAACTTCTCTTAATTGTTGGATACTTTCTATTAATTCTATACTTTTTTTAAAGTAGGTATCCACTTCTTCCCGAGTCATATGTTTAAAATCCAGTGATTGTAAGTATTCAATTTTCTCAGCAATATGAGGAAAAAATCGCCATAGCCTTCTATTAATTTACCATAAAAATTTTCCTCTATATCTATTACACTTTCCAAAAAAGCTTCATAATTTGAATAATCCTTTTCCAGTCCCCTTGTTAAATATTCATAAAAGCGCTTTTTAGACATTGCAAAAGGAATGCTAGATAATATTTCTTTTATTCTTTCTTCTTTTTCCTCTTCAACCTCATTTATGAAATTAATAACGCCTTCGTAAAATTCCCCCTCATCTATCAATTCTTCAGAAAAAAAATCTCTCGCTCTATCATTTATCACATCGTTAACATATCTCGACTCTACATAATATCCATACAAAACATCAATAGCATTTTCAAAGTAGTCCTTATATTTTCTGACTGCCCTCTCCGTCTTTTTTATTATTTTTTCTTCCATAAATCCGAAATACTGTGTATTATCTACTATATTTTTGATAGTCTCTAAAATGTTTTGTGTTTCTCTATCCAAATATGCTAAAGTATTAGCTCCACTCTTTTTTCTAAATAGTACATGGTATAAGTACACTGTCTCATTAAAAAGTTCTAAAATGCTAATTATTTGTACTATTTCCTCCTGTTTTTTTATTATTCTTTTTAGCAACATAGAAATTTCCTTTGGTGTCTTTGGAGTTTTATTGAGTTGTTCCCGCAATTTCATTACTTCATCTTGTTGCATTGTTACACCTCTCAGTCAATTATCTTTTAACATTTGCGCAAGTTTTTTGTCAAACAATACTTTTTTTATTTATTTTTCACTAAGTCTTTCTACCTCCATTATATTCTTTTTTCCCCGCATAATCAATTTTTCGTGTAATTAAATCTCTTTTAATAGATGTTTGTTAAATCTTGATAAATTTAATGTATTACAAAAAAGTCTGGACTTTGTCCAGACTTAGAATTATTTTACAATTTATTAAGTTTTTTGGATTCCTCTGCAACCGAAAGAACTTTATTAAAATCACTACCTATAGAAGCTTCTACACTAGCTGCAATTGCTCCTTCCACTAAAGGAGCATTGGCAATTTTCACTTTTCCCTCGTATTCTTTTCCCAAAAGCTCTAGTGCCATTTGTGCACTCATTACAGCACTTCCAATATCAACTAAAACTACTACTCCTTGCCCTTCGTCTACTTTTTTAATTTCTTCCATTATCTTAGTAGCATCTGTTCCTAATCTGCCATCTTGTGTCCCGCCAGCTAGCCCTATGGAAACCTTTCCGCCTGTCATTTGGCTTGCCAGTTCATAGACTCCCTCTACTATTTTTCTTGAGTGAGAGACTAACACTATTCCAACCATTTTTTCCTCCACCATTATGATAAATTGACAACATCACAAAAAGTTTTTATCATCAAATAGCTGATGTTGCCCCTGGATCTAAGTGTCCAATACTTCTTTCTCCCAGGTAACTTGCCCTTCCTTTTCTTGCAGAAATATTTTTAGTGTATTCCATTCCCTCTTTAGCAGCATTAGCTGCTCTATTTAATGCTTCAGGCAATGCAATGTTATTTTCTAAACTCTCTTTTAAAGCTTTATATGCAGGTTCAATAGAATCTATCATAGTCTTGTCTCCTGCTTCAGCTTTTCCTCTTTGTTTGATGCCATCTAAAGCAGCTTCAAAGATTTTAACTATATCCTCTTCAGAAAGTTCATTTTTACCCTGAACTACTTGGCCAGCTCTCATAAAAGCTGTACCATATAAAGGACCAGAAGCTCCTCCCACCGTAGATACAAGAGTCATGCCTATAGTTCTTAATATTGTCCCTATATCAGTAGTTTCAGGCAATGTGGTCAATTTTTGCTTTACGGCATCAAATCCTCTATCTAAATTTATTCCATGGTCCGCATCACCAATAGCAGCATCCAACTCTGTAAGGTACTCTTTATTCTCTTTTATAACCTCTACAATTTTGTCCACAATTTTCAAGACATCATTTTTTGTTATAACCATCCTCTACCTCCTAAAAATTTATAATTGTTTAAAAGCAGGTGTATCTGCCTTTGCATCTAACAATGTTTTAAGTTCTTCATCTAATTTTAACATTGTTATAGAAAATCCACTCATTTCAAGAGAAGTCATAAATTCTCCTACATATGTTTTGTAAACTTTGATCTTTTTATCCTCTAAAATTTCTGCTACTTTCCTGTTCGCAACATAAAGTTCCATTAAAGGAGTTGCACCAAGCCCGTTTATCATAACAGCAACCTCGTCATTTTCTTTATAAGGCAGGTCATTTATTATTTTCTCCATTAAATGTTCTACTATTTCATCTGCAGGTTTTATTTTCTCTCTGTGAGTTCCAGGCTCTCCATGTATTCCTATACCAATCTCTATCTCATCTTCTGCAAGAGTAAAGCTAGGTTTCCCTGCTGCTGGAACAGTACATGGTGTTAGTGCCATTCCCATTGACCTTACATTTGCAATTACTTTCTCAGCCACTCTTTTTACTTCTTGCAAGCTAGCTCCTTCTTGTGCCTTTGCTCCAGCAATTTTATGAACAAATACAGTTCCAGCAATACCACGCCTACCTTGAGTCCAAGTGCTATTTTCTACTGCAACATCATCGTTCACTATCGCTTCATCTACTTCCATTCCATCCATCTGTGCCATTTCTCTAGCCATTTCAAAATTCATTACGTCGCCTGTGTAGTTTTTAATAATCAATAATACTCCTTTCCCTCCATCCACTGCCTTAATCGCTTCATAAATTTGGTCAGGTGTAGGTGAAGTAAAGACAGCACCAGGCAAGCCGCATCCAACATTCCATAGCCCACATATCCTGCATGAGCAGCTCATGGCCACTGCCGCCACCACTTACAAGTCCAACTTTTCCTTCTACAGGTGCATCTTTTCTGACAATTACATCTATGTTGTCAAGTTTTCTCAGGTAAGATGGGTGAGCAGTCAATAATCCCCCTATCATTTCTTTCACGACATCATTAGGATTATTAATCAACTTTTTCATAATTTACCTCCTTCCAATTTACTTTTGCCAATTTTTAAATGCAATTTATATGCCAAATAAATGTAGCAAACAGGTATAGCTTGTTGACAAAATAAAAAATTTTTAAAATAGGATATTTTGCATCGTCACTCCGATGTTCCAAAGCGACAAAACTAAACTCGACCTTCGGGTTACGGCAGGGTACCGCACATTCGACATCCTTGTCTTAGTGCCCGCCTCCGCCATCCGTGGCTACGGCCCTGCCTCCACCCTCGGTTTTGTTAAGTTTTGTTGCCGCTTTGTCACAAGTCGCACCGATTGCAAAATATCCTATTTACGAAAGTTTGTCTACAGTCTGAAATAGCCTTCAAAGGCTATTTTGGTAAAAAGTATCAGCCAATTAATCCTTTTGGAATTATCTATCAACAAGTCCAAATTTCCTTGCTTTTGCAGCAATAGTTTTATGGGTAAGTCCTAAAACTTTTCCTGCTTTATTAAAACTTTTATACCTTTGTAGCGCAGCTTTTATTATTTTGCGCTCATATTCTTCCATTGTAAGTAGCTTGTTGTTTTCTCCAAGATAAATAATATCATCATCTGAGAGAACAGCACTTTCATTTCGAATATAATGAGGTAAGTCCTTATAATCGATGTAATCATTATCACTCAATGTTATACATCTTTCAATTATATTTTCTAATTCTCGTATATTCCCAGGCCAATCATAATATATCAATGCTTGCATAGCTTTTCTAGTAACCTTTTTTACATTTTTATTTAATTTTTTGTTAAGCTTTTCTATAAAATGTTCCACAAGAAGAGGAATATCTTCTCTTCTTTCTCTTAATGGAGGCAAAATCACAGGTATAACGTTTAATCTATAGTATAAATCTTCTCTAAAAGTCCCCTCTTTTATTGCCTTCTCTAAATCTTTATTTGTCGCAGCAATTATCCTCACATCCACCTTTAGAGTTTTTATTCCTCCTACTCTTTCAATTTCTTTTTCCTGAATCACTCTTAAAAGTTTTATCTGAATCTCAGGGGGAATATCTCCTATTTCATCAAGAAAAATCGTTCCCCCATCGGCTAATTCGAATTTTCCTATTTTTTGCGTTACAGCTCCGGTAAAAGCTCCCCTTTCATGTCCAAAAAGCTCACTCTCCAATAGGGTCACAGGAATAGCCGCACAATTTACCCTTATAAACGGTTTATCCTTCCTTTTACTGGCATAATGTATCGCATTAGCCACCAGCTCTTTCCCCGTTCCGCTTTCTCCTCTTATGAGGACCGTTGAATCAGTTTCTGCAGCTTTAGAAGCGATTGTGAGAGCATCTTTTAATTTCCCGCTATTACCTATTATTATGTCAAAGGCTTTATCAAGCTTTCTATTTCTTTTTAACTCATTTTCCAAATATTCTATCTGAGGAAAGTCATAAAATATTATAACGGCACCTTCTATTTTTTTATCCGTACAAATAGGTGTTATATTTGTTAACACCACATTTGTGCCTATTTTTAGTTTTTTGTTCATCTCTTCTTTGCCAGTTTTTAACACATCAGCAATTTTTATATCCTGTACCACTTCTTGTATTTTTCTACCTATAGCTTGGTCCATATTAATCCCTGTAATACTTTCAGCTGCTTTGTTAAAAATCATTATTGCCCCATTTTCATCAGTAACTATAAGTCCTGAACCAATAGAATTAAATATTTTCTCATAGGCTATTGAGGTATTTTTTAAAAGTTCATAAGTATCTTTTCTTCCTTTTCTTTCCCTAATTCATTGTAAAAAAGCCTTTAAACTCTTTTATAGCATTCTCCACATTGGCACCTTCTACCACTACTTCTATTTCTTCACCGCGAGAAGCAAAAAAAGTCACCATTGACAGCATACTGTTAGCAGGAATTAATCTACTATCATTTATCTTCCTTAAAAATATGCTTACATTGTTTTGTCTGCTTATGTGACTAACCTTTTGAACAATATGGGCAGCAATCTGAGAATGGATACTCACAGGAGTTCTTAATATTTCCCTTCTTCCCTCCATTTTATCACCACACAAAAACTTATTTTACATAAAGGTTTCTTGTAGCAATTATGTCAACCCCCGTACCCAAAATGTTCTTCACCACTACATCTCCTATTTTTACAGGAGCTTTAACCTCTACCTTGGCCAATTCAAGCATTATTTCTGGTATCTTTTCTTTTGGAACAGGCTCTTTTGTCCTAACAGATAAGAGTGGAAGATGTCCCCCTATCGCTCTCACACTTGTCGTAATAGTCCTTTTAGGCATAATAACTTCATTTTTAGCATATTCTAATCCTCTAGAACAAGAATATCCTTTTACGCTTTTTATCTCCCTCCTTCCATTTCAACTTGTATTCTACAGCCCAAGGGGCAAACTATACATGTAATTTCTTTTAATCCCATTTTATCCCTCCTCAACTGAAAAGACAATGCCTTCTTTAGGATTTGCATTTTTTAGTATGTCTTTGCTTAAATTTACATCAATCATTTCACCAGGGGTTAATCGCTGCCTTTTTTGTCTTAGTAAATATTTGTCTCCTGACTTTACTGCTAATGTAGCATTAGTATAAACGCTAACAGGTCTCATTCTGAATTTTATCCTCTTTTCTATGTTATCTACATTTATCTTTTGTGGAACAACATAACGTATACCATTACCAGCCTTTACGTTGATACTACTTTTCCAAATTCACCTTCTCGAATAAATCGTATTGCTGAATTAGCTGCCAATCTCGCTTCTGCAGTAACATTGTCAACTAAGTCGTGAACTTGAAGGACATTGCCACAAGCAAAAATTCCAGGAACACTTGTTTCTAACATTTCATTTACAATAGGTCCTCCTGTTATAGGGTCTAGCTCTATACCGGCCTTTTGAGAGAGCTCATTTTCAGGAATCAAGCCAACAGAAAGTATTAACGTATCACAGCTTATATACTGTGCAGTCTCCATAATTGGCTCTCTATTTTCATCAACTTTGGCAATTGTAACTCCTTCCACCCTGTCTTTACCATGAATTTCAATGACAGTATGACTTAAAAGAAGAGGAATATTAAAATCTTCTAAACACTGAACAATGTTTCTTGTAAGTCCACTAGAGTAAGGCATGAGTTCTACAACTGCTTTGACTTTTGCTCCTTCTAATGTAAACCTTCTTGCCATAATAAGCCCCACATCGCCGGAACCCAATATCACTATTTCTTTTCCCGGAAGATATCCTTCCATATTTACATACCTCTGAGCAGTACCTGCTGTAAGAATACCTGCTGGGCGAGTACCAGGTATCATAATAGCACCTCTCGGTCTTTCCCTGCATCCCATAGCAAGAATTATGGCTCCAGCTTTTATTTGAAACACACCATCTCTAGAGTTGACTGCTTTTACTATTCTCTCAGGAGTTATTTCCAAAACCATAGTTTCTAGCATCACATTTATGCCATATTCTTCCACTTTATCAATGAATCTTTGTGCATACTCTGGTCCTGTCAATTCTTCTTTAAATTCTTGAAGTCCAAAGCCATTGTGTATGCACTGTTGTAAAATACCCCCGAGGTATTTATCTCTTTCAATTATGACTATATTTTTTACACCCTTTTCATAGGCTTCTACAGCAGCACCTAACCCTGCAGGGCCACCACCTATTATGACTATGTCGTAATTAAGCATTTTCATACACCTCTTTCTTTAAAACCTCTGCCGTTTTTTCTAACAAAAATTTTTTTGTCTCTGCGGCTAAAATATTCGAATTTCTTCCATGCTTTGTAACCTCAAGAGGAGAAATATTAAGTTCTCTTGCTAATATTTCAACAACTCTCGGACCGCAAAAACTTCCCTGGCATCTTCCCATTCCAGCTCTTACACGCCTTTTAACACCATCTAAAGATTTTGCACCTACAGGTCTTCTTATCGCATCTATTATCTCTCCTTCTGTTACTGTCTCACATCTGCATATTATTCTTCCATAAGCAGGATTTTCTTTTATAAGCTTGTTTCTTTCTTCGTCTGAAAGTTCAGTAAATCTTATAACTGGTTTCCTTTTTGGATTAAAATCTACTTTCTCAATCAACTTAAGCCCGGTATCTCTAAGTATATCCCTTATCATTTCGGCAATAGCAGGTGCTGCAGTAAAACCAGGAGATTCTATTCCAGCAGCATTTATAAATCCCTTCACATCAGATTCTCCAATTATAAAGTCTTTGTCTTCCGTATCAGGAGTCGCTCTAAGTCCTGTAAACTGAGTGATAGTCTTTCTGACATCAAATTTATCCACACTTCTTTTTGCAACTGTAATTGCTTTATTGAGCCCTTCTCTTGTAGTTGCTTTAAATTCTTTATCTTGTATGTCTTCTGAAGTAGGTCCAATAAGTAGATTCCCATCAACTGTAGGAGAAACTAATATTCCTTTACCCATTTTAGTTGGAACCTGGAATATTACTGTCCTTGCAAGATATCCTTGGTCTTTATCTAATATCAAATATTCTCCTTTTCTAGGATGCACAGAAAATGGCTTCGCACCTACCATGTTATTTATGACATCTGAATAAAGTCCTGCAGCATTGACAACATATTTACTGTAAAATTCTTCTTTGTGAGTTTTTACTATAAAGAAATCCCCATTTTTTTTGATATCAATTACTTCTGAATTAAAAACAAATTCTGCTCCATTTTGTGCAGCATTTTCTGCCACTGCAATAGTATATCCATAAGGACATATTATTCCTGCTGTTTTGGCATACAAAGCAGCAATGACTGTATCGTTTATATAAGGTTCTATCTCTTTGACCATATCTTTAGTAATTATAGACAATTCCTTAACTCCATTTTTTATTCCTCTATTAAACAATTCATAGAGCTCTTTTACCTCTTCTTCAGAAAAAGCCACAACTAAAGAACCTGTTCTCTTTATTGGAACATCCAAATCTTTGCACAACTCATCGTACATTTCATTTCCTCTGACATTTAGCTTAGCTTTTAAAGTACCAGGTACAGGGTCATAACCCGCATGTAGTATTGCGCTATTAGCTTTAGAAGCCCCTTCTGAAGCCACATCTTCACCTTTTTCTACAACTAATATTTTTAATTTGTATTTTGAAAGTTCTCTCGCAATTGAACAGCCAACCACTCCAGCACCTATTATCAAAACATCGTACATTTCTTTCATAGTCATAAAACCTCCTTAAAAGATAAAAAACCATATATAACCGATCCTATCGGCTATATATGGTTCTCCAAATCTCCACCATACTTATTATTTATTTTTTCTCCCTTTAATAAGATATATTCTACAAATGTTTTAAAATTCCTGCTACTTTTTATCAATTTTTTATTTTATTCTTCAGCCCATTTCATAGCCCTTTCTACAGCCTTTTTCCAACCTTTATACAATTTTTCTCTCTTTTCATTATCCATAGCAGGTTCAAAATGCTTATCAACATTCCAATTCTTTTCTATTTCTTCTCTGCTGTTCCAGAATCCTACTGCCAATCCTGCAAGATAAGAAGCACCTAAAGCAGTAGTTTCAATTACTTGAGGCCTGTCAACCGGAACACCTAAAATGTCAGATTGGAATTGCATCAAGAAGTTATTAGCACTTGCTCCACCGTCAACTTTTAAAGCTTGTAATTTGATTCCTGAATCCTCTTGCATAGCCTCTAATACATCTCTTGTCTGATAAGCAATGGATTCCAGTGTTGCCCTTATTATATGTTCCCTTTTTGCTCCCCTTGTAAGTCCTACAATCGTACCCCTTGCATACATATCCCAATAAGGTGCTCCAAGTCCTACAAAAGCAGGAACAACATATACACCGTTTGTGTCTTCAACTTTCATCGCATATTCTTCACTTTGCGGTGAATTGTCAATTATTCTAAGTTCGTCTCTCAACCACTGTATCGCAGCACCTGCTATAAATATACTACCCTCTAAGGCATATTCTACTTTTCCATCAATTCCCCAAGCAATTGTAGAGAGAAGTCCAGTATTTGAAGGCACGGCCTTTTCCCCTGTATTCATAAGCATAAAGCAGCCTGTTCCATAGGTGTTTTTTGCCATCCCAGGTTTAAAACAAGCTTGACCAAACAAAGCTGCCTGCTGGTCTCCCGCATTTCCGGCAATAGGTATCTCTACTCCAAATATACTTTTATCAGTATAGCCATATACATAACTGGAAGGCTTAACTTCCGGAAGCATTTGCTCTGGTATGTTAAGTTCAGCCAATATCTCTTTATCCCATTTAAGCTCATGTATGTTAAAGATCATCGTCCTTGAAGCATTGGAATAGTCGGTTACGTGTACCTTACCTCTTGTCAAATTCCAAATAAGCCATGTATCAATATTTCCAAAAAGCAATTCTCCTTTTTCTGCTTTTTCTCTTGCTCCTTCAACATTATCCAAAATCCATTTTATTTTAGTACCAGAAAAATATGCATCTACTACAAGTCCGGTTTTTTCTCTAATTTTCTTGTCAAAACCTTTATTTTTTAGTTCATCGCATATAGGAGCAGTCCTCCTGCATTGCCATACTATTGCATTGTAAATAGGTTTTCCTGTATTTTTATCCCACACAACAGTTGTCTCTCTCTGATTTGTAATGCCAATAGCTGCAATATCCTCCGGATTAATACCCGCTTTTTCTATAACACCTTTTGCAACACCTATTTGTGTACCCCATATCTCCATTGGATCATGTTCTACCCAACCTGCCTTAGGATAAATTTGCTTAAATTCTTGATTTTGTGAAGCCACAATTTTCCCACTATGGTCAAAAATTATCGCACGGGAACTTGTTGTCCCCTGGTCAAAAGCCATAATGTACTTTGCCATCTCTTTTCCCCCTCATAATTTTTGTTATATTTGTCGGCGAGAGAAAAACTCTCGCGATTTAAGCTCTTTCACTAATGTATATTCACAATAAGTTGGTAAACTATGGCTCCAAGTATTCCTCCGACTATCGGCCCAAATATTGGAACTATTAAGCCGTATCCCCAATCAGAATCCCCTTTACCTGGAATAGGAAGAACAGCATGAGCTAGTCTCGGGCCGAAGTCTCTTGCCGGATTAATTGCATAACCTGTAGGTCCACCTAAGCTTAAACCTATTGCCCATACGAGAAGTCCTACCAAAAGTGCTCCCATTCCTCCCACAGAGTTATTGCTATTAGTAATGCCAAGTATTCCTATTAAAAGCATGGCAGTACCAAATACCTCTGTCATAAAATTCTTGCTTAAATTTCTTATAGCTGGAATTGTTGAGAAAACTCCCAATTTGCTATCAGGATCTTCAGTTGCTGCAAAATGATCCATGTACATCAAATAAACAATTATGGCCCCCACAAAAGCTCCCAAAACTTGTGCTATAATGTAGCCTGGCACTAAACTCCATGGAAAGTTCCCTATCGTTGCTAAACCAAGAGTCACAGCTGGATTTAAATGAGCACCACTTATCCATCCAACTGTATATGCTCCCACCATTACTGCAAATCCCCACCCTGCAGTGATTACAATCCAGCCGCTATTTTGCCCTTTAGATTTATTTAAGACAACGTTTGCAACCACGCCATCACCTAACCAAATAAGTATCATAGTGCCAAAAAATTCAGCAACATATTTTGCAAGGTCACTCATAAAATATCCCTCCATAATTCCAAATTTCAAATCGTTTAACTTTTAAAATAATTATGTAATATGTTTAAAACTATCCCTCCTTTCATTCTATAAACCACAGACTTTTTTCACTTGTTGATACAGCAATAGCGCCAGATTTAAGTGCATTTATAACTTCCTCTTTTGTCCTGACTAAACCTCCCGCAATGAGAGGTTTTCGCACTTCTAATGAAATTTCTTTTATTACTGAGGGCATTATACCAGGAAGTATCTCGATTGAATCTGGTTCTATTTGTTTTGCTGTAGTAAGCCCTGTTTTTAATGCCTGGGAATCCAAAAGGAAAAGCCTCTGGATGCTAAAGAAACCGAATTGTTTAGTATGGGTTAAGATATTATTGCGGGTAGAAATTATACCATGGGGCTTCACCTTCTCAGCTAAATATTCTAGTGCTTTGTTATCTTTCCCTAACCCCTCTATCAAATCAAAATGTACAAAAACAATTTTTCCGTATTTTTTAACCTCTTGAACTATTTCAGAAATATTCATTATATCGCCTGTAAGTAAAAATATGACTTGTGCATTTGAAGAAAGAGCTGTATTTAAATCCTTTACATCTCGCACCGCAGCTATTATTGGAAAGTCTTTTATTGCATCAAGAATTTTTTCTTCCATTTTTATAACCCCCACCTCTTTCTCTTGCAAGTAATATGCCAAAAACCTTTTCAGTAAAATAAATAAAAAAAATAACTATTTGGTACTAAATATCAAAGGCCAATTTTAAATATGATAATTAGTACCAAAATGTTATTTAATTAACATTCTCTTTATATCTTGATTTTTTGTTGCTACAAAAACCTCTGTAGTCGAAATTTCCAAGTTGGTATACTATGAATATTTCTAAACTTACTGAGAAAAAGTATAAATTTTATTTTTGCCATATAGAAAAAGCTATATCGCAAAAACTTATTTTACATCTTTGATGGTATATCGTCTAAAGTCTTGAATTCGTATCCTTCAGCTTTAACGCTCTTAATTATTCTATCAAGAGCAATAACATTGTCCTTTGAAACTGCATGAAGAAGTATTACCGCCCCTGGATGAAGTCTTCTTATAACAGTATTATAGCTTTCTTCTGGACCTCCAGGAAGTGGCTGCCAATCAGCCATAGCAAGGCTCCAAAAAACAGTCCTGTATCCTAAAGACTTAGTAAGATAAAGAGTCCTTTCACTATATTCTCCTTTGGGAGGTCTAAAATATTTCATCTTTTTCCCTGTTAGCTCTTTAAACATATCCCCCAATTTAGTTATTTCCTCTTTTACTTTTTCATCAGACAAAGTAGGCAAACTTGGATGATTGACAGTGTGATTGCCAACTATATGTCCTTCCTCCACCATTCTTTTAACCAAATCAGCATGTTCCTTTACATAAGGTCCAGTTACAAAAAAGGCTGCTTTTACATTGTTTTCTTTGAGTATATCTAGTATCTTAGGAGTATAACCAGCCTCATATCCTTCATCAAAAGTCAAATAAACTACCTTTTTTGTCGTGTCACCTACAAAAATAGCGTCGTATTTTTTTATAAGCTCCATCGCCTTAGGAGTTATTTCTGGAGTTTGGTGATTTGGCAACACTCTTACTCCCCAACCATATAAAGTGTTGTCCAAATTTTCTGTGTTAGTATAAACCGTCTTGTTAACTGTATTAGATACTTTTTCTTTAGGTTTCTCTAAAGGCTTTTGTAAAGCTTCATTTCTTTCTGCTTTTGTAATGCCTTTTTTAGCTATTCCACAAGAGACAATCGAAAAGCACAGAAAAATTCCTATTAAGATAAAGAATAATTTTCTTACCATAGCCATACCTCGCTTCAATTTTTCTATATTTCTTTTTTATTTTTTCTCTATATAAACGCAATATTCTGTATTTATTTGGAAGTATTTTTGTATATTTCGCAAACAGTTTCTTTGCAAGGGCAGAATCTACATAAAGCATACGAAGGATTTACTTCAGGTAAATAATTACCTTCTTGCATTTTTTTCATTTGTTTTAATATATTAAAAAGCTCTTTTCTTAGCGATCGCCTATTATATACTTCAAACATTGAATTTTTATAAACTACTCGCCCTCTTTTTACTCTTTTTTGGTATACATCTTCTATTATCAAAAAATACGCAACTAGCTGCATAACATCTTTATAATAAGGTGAATCCTCTGCTTGACTGCTTTTTAATTCTATTGGTATCAATTCTTCTCCTAATTGGTAAATATAATCTGGTTTTCCCGATAAGCCATATTTATCTGATTTTAATAATTTTCCATATATTACTCCTTTTTCCTTCACTTCTTGCGGCTTATCTATGTATATTATTTTGCCTCCTCGAAATCCTATGCTTCTTTTCATTTTTTTATAAAAAGGCCTTTGTTCAATAATTGACTGAATAAGCAAATATATAGTAAAAAATAAAAAAATTATATTGAGAATCATTTTAAAACCCTCATAATTGCAATTATTAATAAAATAGCTATAATTCCAAAAATAATCGCATATTTTTTATATCGCAATTTTACAATATCCTTGTAATATTTTTCATGATATTCTATCCCTTTCTTAAAGTTACTAAATTGCAAGTCTTGCTCTTTTTGTTCTCTCAAACCATTGATATATTCCATTCCATATATTTTTATATAATACCACTGATAGGGGCAATAAAGAAATTGATTTATCTCTGTAGCGGAAATATATTTACCCTCTTTTTTCATAATAAAACACCTTCAAGAGAAATTTTTCATGCCCTTATTATACCATATAAAAAAACGGGGGTAAAACCCGCTTCAAACTGTAGTCATCTCGCAAACTTTAAACAAAATTTTACTTTTGTACAATACTTTTAATTTCTTTTTCATACAGTGAAAATAGCTCTTCAGCTCTTTCTTTTGTAGGAGCTTCTATATAAATATTACAAGCAGGTAATTCATAATCTGGAACTACTAACACCCATGAATCTTCTTTATTAAATTTTAAGCCATCTAAAAACTCCGCTCCTCCATCGGCTTTTTCAAAAAGCTTCTTATTATTTTCCCTTTATCTTTCCAATCGCATCTTATACTCTTGGATATTCTATATCTTAACGGAAAACTGTCTTTAATAGAGGACAGTTTTTTAGAAGTATGTTGTAAATATTCTAAAAGGTCTAGTAAAAAACTAAAACCGTCAAATTCCAAATTAATCTGTAAGTCTTTTTCTACACTTTCCTTCGACACTATTGTTTTCATTCTTTCTTTATGAGAAATTTTACTGCTTACAGTATCAATAGAAAATTCCTTTGCAAATTCTGTCAAGTATTTGGAACTATCGAAAGGAAGCACAAAACTTTTGGCTCCTTGCTCTTTCGCGATTAACATTCTTAAGTAATTGAGTTCATCCTCATCAAATTCCCTTCCTTTTTCATCATAGAGCTTAATTTTTTCCCCATTTTTATAAAAAAGTACCCCTATGTCATAAGGTTCTTGCACTATTAAGAACTCATTTTTACCTACTGTTTCTAATAGCAGTTTTGTTTTTTCATCGTAAGGTTTAATTTTAAAACTTTTATAAGCAGTTTTTCTTTCAAAAAGAGAGTTAATATAATCGTTATTTATATCAACTTCTCTTATAGGTTTTAAATCTCTCCCATCCACGCGATTAATATCATGTACTCTTAACTTGTTCTCTATTTTCTTTTCTAAATTTCTATCAATATCACATCCATCTTTATCGAGAAACAAAATCCTTAAACTCCCTCCTTCTTCTTCTACATAGATTCCTCCTCCACACTCATTTTTCTTAATTCCATATCTTAAAGTGGGTAAAAGAGTATTATTGGCTTTTAAGACCTCACAACCACCAGATACAAGTCCGAAACTTATTAAATCGCTTATAAATTGAGATACAACATCCCCATCGTGTCCTACCAACACACTGCTATTTATTATATTTCCAAAAACCTCTCCAATTTCAACTGCAATCTGAGAAGTAATGTCTTCATTAAAAACCCCTTTAATTCCCCTATATCCAAAAGTCAAAGGCTTCCTACCATTTCCCCACACTATATCTTTGGCGATTACAGCTTCCTCATCTATTATTTTATAGGGCCATATTTTTACCTCTGGCTTTATTTCAGCAAAGGGTTTTATTTTGCAGCCCTCTCCTATTACACTATTCTCAAAAATTCTGACATTATTGCCAATTCTCACCCTATTGCAAATTACACAACCCCTTAATTCGCAATTTTTATCTATAATTATTTCATCCCATAATACGGCATTTTTTAAACTGCTCCCTTGTTTTATATGGTTATTTTTACCAATTATTGCATTAGGTCCTACTACAGCATTAGCCTCAATTATCGTATTGTCACCTACAATCACAGGGGGAATTACTTTAGCCTCAGGAGAAATTGTAACATTTTTACCTATTACTTTTCCCTCCTTCAATAACTTATCTTTATATCCTAAATCTACTCTTCCTTCTAAAATATCAAAATGACTAGTAATGTATTGATTGGTATTTCCAATGTCACACCAATATCCTCCTGTAACATAACCATAAAGAGGAATATCGTTTTTCAATAACATAGGAAATAAATCTTTACTAAAATCAAAAGGCTTATCTTGAGGTATAAACTCCAATATCTCTGGTTCGATTATGTATATACCCGTATTTACTGTATCGCTAAACACTTCTCCCCAGGAAGGTTTCTCTAAAAATTTTTTTATTTTGCCTTGCTCATCCACAATCACAACACCGTATTCTAGCGGCACATCTACTCTTGTCAAAATAAGAGTAACTTTTGCCCCTCTCTTTCTGTGAAATTCATAAGCTTCTTTTATATTAACATCAGTAATTACATCTCCACTCATAACAATAAAAGTATCATTTAGAAAGTCTTTAGCATTTTTGACACTTCCAGCAGTACCTAACGGTTTATCCTCTATATAAAATTTTATCTCATTACCATATTCTTCTTCTAAATATTTTTTAATCTTTTGAGGTAAGTAAAAAAGAGTAACAGCTAATTCTTTAATCCCATATTTGTGTAAGTGCTCCACTATGTGTTTTATCGCAGGTTTATTTGCAACAGGTACCATAGGCTTAGGTATATCGGTTGTTAAAGGCCTTAACCTACTTCCTTCTCCACCCGCCATGATTATCCCTTTCATCCAACCACCCCTAAAAAATATTATTAGCCTCTAGTTGTTAGTGTTTTTATTTAATGAAAAATTATTCATTTTACGACATTAGCCACATAAAATTGAAATAAGAAAGGGACTTTGCGGGGGAGTAAAAATGGTAATGTCTTTAATATACTTTGTAGCAGGAATAGGAGTTTTTATTTGGGGAATATTTACTTTAACAAAAGGATTAAAGGCCTTCTCACAACAAAAAATTTCCCAAATTATTAATAAATTTGCAAGCAACCTATTAAAATCAATAATAATAGGTTTTTTTATAACCTTAATTGTTCAAAGCAGTAGCATGGTAGCTGTAATAGCAATAACAATGGCAGGAGCAGAACTTTTAAATCTTAAAAGCGCAGCAGGTATAATCATAGGTTCTAACATTGGAACTACTATTGCGGTGCAACTTTACGCCTTTAATCTGTTTAAAATAGCTCCTTACTTAGTTTTTATAGGTTCTCTATTGCATTTCCAAAATTATGGAGACAAACTAAAAATTGTAGGAAGAGTCTTGCTTGGATTTGGATTGGTGCTTTATGGACTTAAAACAATGGAGCTGGCTACCATACCTCTTAAAAAAAATTCTAACTTTGATCTTATAAACGCTAATTTTTCAAATCCTTTGTGGGGAATTGTTGTGGGAATAATCACGGCGTTAATTCTCCAATCAAGTAATGTAGGTATTGCAACACTGCAGGTTTTGGTATCCTCCCAACTAATAACCTTATCTCAAGCATTGCCAATAATATATGGTTTAAATATTGGAACTTGTTCAGAAGCCATAATTTTGAGCTTTTCTACTAACAAAGAAGGGAAAAAAATAGCTCTCTTTAATATTTTTTTTAACATAGTGGGCACTATACTTTTTTTACCTTTTACAAATTTTTTCACAGAGTTTTTGAAATTCGTTTCCCCTTATAATCCTTCAAGGCAGGTAGCAAACGCCCACACATTTTTTAATCTTTTTTCTGCAGTTTTAATAGTTCCTTTTCTTAAACAACTTTTTGTTTTGATAGACAAACTAGTAAATAAATAAAAAATTCAATTAATAGGAATCTTATTAATAAAGTTATTTTCAAGGTGGTAACAATGCACAAAAGATTAGGAACCTCTATTTTTTTGCTTAGGAATCGAGGCAAATATTTTGTTGTGATAAAATCATACTATGAAGAAAAAATAAAAAGGGGGAAGGATGAATATGTTTGTAGATTTTCACTGTGATACTCTTTATCGTTTAGTAGATAAAAAAATAGATTTCGCTGAAAGGTCAAAAGAAGGTCATGTGGATTTACAAAGGATGAAAGAAGGCAAAGTTCACCTACAGGTTTTTGCTGTATTTGTAGACCCAACACAGACGAGGAAAAATGCTGCTACAATGGCTTTAAAGATGATTGACAAAATGCATGAAATAATCGAAGAAATAGAAGAATTTAGATTAATATTAAAAGGAGAGGATATAGAGAAAGCAAAAGAAGAAGGAAAAATTGGAGCATTGCTTTCTATAGAAGGCGGTGAAGCTTTAGAAGGTGAAACTTCTCTTCTTAGGATGTTTTACAAATTAGGGGTAAGAGCTCTCACTTTAACTTGGAGTTTAAGAAACGATTTAGGAGACGGAGTAGACGGTGTTAAAGAAGCAGGGCTTACCTCTTTTGGCAGAGAAGTTGTAAAAGAAATGAATCGCCTAGGAATGATTGTAGATGTGTCTCATCTTAATGAAAAAGGATTTTGGGATGTAGTAGAACTTAGTGAGAAACCAATTATAGCTTCTCATTCTAATGCCAAAACCCTATGCTCCCACAGAAGAAACTTAACAGATGAGCAAATAAAAGCAATAGCTCAAAAAGGTGGTGTAATTGGAATAAATTTTGCTCCACAATTTTTAAGAGATGAAGGTCAAGCTACATTAGAAGATGTTTTAAATCATATAGATTATATATGCGAATTAGTAGGGGAAGATTATGTAGGATTTGGTTCTGACTTTGACGGAATTGAGAGTACCCCTGAAGGATTAAAGGACATATCCTATTTCCCCGCAATTTTAGAAGGACTAATAAAAAGAGGATACACCCAAGAACAGATTGCTAAAATTACTCACAAAAATTTTGAAAATCTTATCAAAAAAATTCTAATATAAAAACAAAAAGAGCCCTGGAATACTCCAAGGGCTTGCATATGTTAAAGGGGGAGTCATTGTTTTGACCAAGTATACATTATACAGTCCTTTTTCAAAAAAATCAAGACCTTATAAAAAATTTTTTTGATAAGAGAGCTTATCCTATTATTTATAACCAAATTTTAAAATTAAAATATCGTTAATTTTAAAATTTGTATTAAATTTTTACTAAGCTAAACTATGAAGAATGATTTGTTATTGAATATAGTATACAAAAAATTTATAATAGAAGTATAAATGAAACATAGGGGGTAAAGTCATGGATATTGAAATAATAAGAAAAACTGATCCAGAAATTGCAGAGGTAATTGAAAAGGAACTTGCAAGGCAAAGAAATAAAATAGAGCTTATAGCTTCTGAAAATTTTGTAAGTAAAGCTGTAATGGAAGCAATGGGGTCGCCACTTACCAATAAATACGCAGAAGGATATCCAGCTAAAAGGTATTACGGTGGTTGCGAATATGTGGATGTGGCTGAAGAATTGGCAAGAGAAAGACTCAAAAAACTTTTTGGTGCTGAACACGCAAATGTACAACCTCATTCAGGAGCACAGGCAAACATGGCTGCCTATTTTGCTCTTATAAAACCAGGAGATACTGTGCTGGGAATGGATTTAGCCCATGGAGGGCACCTCACTCATGGAAGTAAAGTCAATTTTTCAGGCCAAATCTATAATTTTATATATTACGGAGTAAGAGAAGATACAGGATATATAGACTATGATGAAGTAGAAAGACTTGCAAAAAAGCACAAACCCAAATTGATTGTTGCCGGTGCTAGCGCTTACCCAAGGATAATCGATTTTAAAAGATTTAGAGAAATTGCGGACAGCGTTGGAGCTTACCTAATGGTAGACATGGCTCACATAGCAGGTCTTGTAGCAGCAGGTCTTCACCCCAATCCTGTTCCTTATGCAGATGTCGTTACAACTACCACCCATAAGACTTTAAGAGGCCCAAGAGGGGGAGCTATTCTTTGCAAAGAAGAATACGCAAAAGCAATAGACAAAGCACTCTTTCCGGGAACACAAGGTGGCCCTTTAATGCATATAATAGCAGCGAAAGCCGTTTGTTTTAAAGAAGCTCTCACCGATGAATTTAAAGAATATCAAAAAAGAATTGTAGAAAATGCAAAAGCCTTAGCAAATGCTTTAATGGAAAGAGGAATAAACTTAGTGTCGGGTGGAACTGATAATCACTTGATGTTGTTGGATTTAAGAAACACAGGAATAACAGGCAAAGAGTTAGAAACAAGATTAGATGAAGTAAACATAACTTGCAACAAAAATGCTATACCCTTTGACCCATTAGGGCCAAATGTCACTTCTGGTGTGAGACTGGGAACTCCAGCTGTCACAACAAGGGGAATGAAACCTGAAGATATGGTAGAAATAGCGGACATTATAGTCAATGTAATAAGGGATGAAAACTATAAAGAAAAAGCAAAAGAGAGAGTAGCAAATCTTCTCAAAAAATACCCTCTTTATGAGGACCTCATATAAAGAAATAGGGAAAGTCTTTTACCGACTTTCCCTATTTCTTTTTCTCTTTATGTTCTTCTTTAAATTCCTTTGGCTTATAATACCTTCTGCCAAGCTCACCGTATACATCCTCAAGCTTTATCCCTTTGTCAACTAACAAAACTATTAAATGATAAAGTAAATCTGAAACCTCATACACTATCTCTTCTCTGGAGTCATTTTTGGAAGCTATCACTACTTCCGTAGTTTCTTCGCCAATTTTCTTTAAAATCTTATCTATGCCTTTTTCAAACAAATAATTAGTATAAGACCCTTCTACCGGGTTTGTCTTTCTATCTTTTACCCGTTCATATAGCTTTTTAAGTATTTCCATGTCATAATTTTTAACTTCACCTAAAAAGCTCCTATAAAAACAGCTTACATTCCCTGTATGGCATGCCGGCCCTTTTGGCTCCACCTCTATTAGCAAAGCATCCCCATCGCAGTCATAAAATATGTTTTTTATCTTTTGGGTATTACCTGAAGTTTCCCCTTTATGCCAAATTTCCTTCCTACTTCTGCTGAAAAAATAAGTTTCTCCCTTTTCCAAGCTTAATTTTAAACTTTCCTCATTCATATAAGCCAACATTAATACTTGTTTTGTGTTGTAGTCTTGCACAATCGCAGGAATAAGTCCTTTTTCATCAAATTTTAATTTCTCTATATCAATCATTCTCTACATCCTTTCGATAAATTTAAATTCTCACCGGTATACCCTCTTCTTTTAAATATTTTTTAACTTCTTTTATTTCCAACTCCCTGTAATGAAACACAGAAGCCGCTAACGCAGCATCAGCTTTGCCTTCAGTAAAAACCTCTTTAAAATGCTCTTTCTTTCCTGCACCTCCAGAAGCTATAACAGGAATATTTACAGCCTCGCTTATCCTCCTTGTAAGCTCTATATCATACCCATCTTTAGTACCGTCTCTGTCCATACTTGTAAGAAGTATTTCTCCTGCTCCTAAAGACTCTACTTTTTTAGCCCACTCAACAGCATCAAGCCCTGTGTTTACCCTTCCGCCGTTTATATACACATCAAATCCTGAGCCATCACTTCGCCTCTTGGCATCAATTGCCACGACCACACATTGGCTTCCAAAACGCACAGCGGCCTGACGAATAAGGGTTGGTTGTTTCACAGCTTGGGTATTTATTGAAACCTTATCAGCCCTGCTCTTAGAATGTCCCTTATATCGTCAAGGTCTGAAATTCCACCACCAACAGTTAAAGGAATAAATACTTTTTCAGAAGTCCTTTTTACAACTTCTATCATTATTTTTCGTTTTTCATAAGAAGCAGTAATGTCCAAGAATACAAGCTCATCTGCTCCTAATTCATTGTACTCTGATGCTATCTGGACAGGGTCTCCCGCATCTTTTAAATTTAAAAAGTTAACTCCTTTAACTACCCTGCCGTCTTTCACATCTAAACAAGGAATTATTCTTTTTGCAAGCATTTATATTACCTCCAAAGCACTTTTAAAGTTTATTTTTCCAATATATAAGGCTTTTCCAATTATCGCACCATATGCTCCCATCTCTTTAAGCTTTTTTAAATCCTTCATTGAGGATATTCCCCCTGATGCTATCACTTGAACACCTGTTTTTAAAATATTTTCTAAAGCTTTAAGATTTGGTCCATTAAGAGTTCCATCTTTAGAAATATCAGTGAAAATTATCGTTTTTACTCCTATTTCTTTCATTTTTTTAGCTAACTCCATATCTTTTATTTTAGTCTTTTCAAGCCATCCACTTACGGCAACTTCTCCATTCTTTGAATCTATACCCACTATCGTTCTTTCTCCGTAATTGGAAAGGGAATAAAGAAGAAGGTCTTTGTCATATATTGCCGCCGAACCTAAAATTACATACTTAACACCCACAGAAAAAAGATAATCGATAGTTTCTCTATTCCTTATTCCTCCCCCTACTTCTATCTCGGCTTTACAGTTTTTTGTAATTTGTTCAATGACATTACCATTTACCAAATGACCTTGTTTTGCACCATCTAAATCTACCACATGAATTCTCTTTGCTCCTAATTCCTCCCACATTTTAGCTACGTCAACGGGATTTTCATAATAAACCTCTTTGGTATTAAAATCTCCTTTTGTAAGCCTTACACATTTTCCTTCCATAATATCAATCGCAGGTATTAAAACCATTTTGCCATCTCTCCAAAATTTTTTAAAATTTTAAGTCCCACTTTTCCGCTCTTCTCAGGATGGAATTGACAAGAAAAAACATTGTCTTTAATTATAACTGCAGGAATCTGAACACCATAATCAGTCACTGCATACACATATTTCTCTTCATTGTTGGCTATATAATAAGAATGGACAAAATACGCATAATCTCCATTCTCTACTCCTTTAAGAAGTGGAGTTTCTCTTTTTATTTCAAGACTATTCCATCCCATGTGAGGAATTTTATTATGCTTTGGAAGTTCTATTACTTGCCCTTTAAAAATCTTAAAGCCCTCAGTTTCTTCTATCTCAAAACCCTTTTCAAATAAAAGCTGCATCCCTAAACATATCCCCAGAAACAACTTACCTTTGTCGATTTGTCTTTTTATCTCTTCAAACATGCCTGTTTTAATGAGAGTATCCATCGCATCAGGAAAAGCTCCCACTCCAGGAAGAACTAATGCATGAGCTTCTTTTACCAACTCTACATCTTTTATAATTTTTGCCTCATAGCCTACGTATTTAAATGCTTTTTCTACACTTCTTAAATTTCCCATTCCATAGTCAATAATCCCTATCAATTTTTCACCGCCTCACTTAAATTACGTGTAAAGTATATGCAATCTCGCTTAAACTGTATCTTTATAAAATCCCTTTAGTAGAAGGTATCCCTTCTACCCTTTCATCTATCTTTAGCGCTTCATCAAGAGCCCTCCCTAGTGCTTTAAAAGTTGCCTCTATAATGTGATGACTGTTACTGCCATGCAAAAGCTCCACATGCAGTGTAATGCCAAAGTTGTAAGCAAAGGCTCTCAAAAATTCCTCCACATTTTCCGTTTCAAAATTTCCAACTCTTTCAGCTTTTAAAGGCAAATCACAGTATAAAAAAGGCCTTCCACTTATGTCTACAGAAACTCTCACTAAGACTTCGTCCATGGGTACATAAAAAGTACTAAACCTCTTAATAGATTTTTTATCTCCAGAAGCTTTTAAAAAAGTATTGCCCAATACAATGCCTACGTCTTCAACAGTATGATGAGCATCTACCTCTAGATCTCCCTTTGCCACTACCTTTAAATCAAAAAGTCCATGCTTAGCAAATAAAGAAAGCATGTGGTCAAAAAAACCTATTCCTGTAGCTATGTCATAATTTCCTTTTCCGTCAATATTAAGTTCAACGTATATATCCGTCTCTTTAGTTTTTCTTTTAACTTCCGCCTTCCTCATAGCAATAACTCCTTTAATCCATTTATTAAATAATCATTAGCCTCGCAACTACTCACTGTTATCCTTAAAGCTCCTTCAAGCCCTTCTACCTTTGAAAAATTCCTCACCAAAATTCCTCGTTCTAAAAGTCCTTTGTACACATAATCTGCATCTTTAAATTTTACCAATATAAAATTCGTTTTTGAGGGATAAACTTTAATGCCAGGAATTTTAGTTAATTCTTTTATTAGACGCTCTCTTTCTTTTAAAATAAAGTTAACTCTTTCTTTTAAAACACCAGTCCTTAAAACCTTCAAAGCTATTACCTGAGATAAAGAGTTAATGTTATAAGGTGACTTCACAAGGTTTAAATACTTTAAAATATTCTCGTTAGCCACAGCATATCCCACTCTCAAACCGGCAAGTCCAAAAGCCTTAGATAAGGTCCTTAAAACAATCAAGTTTTCAAATTCATTTATAGCATCTACAATTGTATTACCATAAAACTCAAAATAAGCTTCGTCAACAACTACAATTCCATTGCTCTTTTGTATTATTTTAATTATATCTTCTCTTTCTATAACACTTCCTGTTGGGTTATTAGGGTTACACAAAAACACTAATTTAGGCTGATATTTTTCTATAACTTCCGTGAAACTCCCCACATCATAAGTATAATCTTCCTTTAATTTTACAGGTATTTCAACGGCTCCCGCAATTTGCTGTATACACTGTACATCGCAAAAGAAGGATAAGGATATATTACCACATCGCCTTTGTTTATGAAAGCCAGCATAATAAGGTGGATTATCTCATCCGAGCCATTTCCCACAAATACGTTTGTAGCTCAACTTTGCAATATCGTGCCAATTCTTCTTTTAACTTTTCTGCAGTAGGGTCAGGATAGATATTTACTTGAGAAGATTTTACAATCTCTTGAATATTTTTTATTACTTCTTCAGGAAGTTCAAAAGGTGTTTCGTTTGCGTCCATTTTATATTTATAAGGTACACTATGGACTTCATAATTTTTGAATCCTTTAATTTCTTCTCTCACCAAATTCTCAATCATTTTAAAACCTCACTTTTATAGAATTAGCATGAGCGGTAAGCCCTTCTGAATTTGCAAAAGTGATTACATCCTTTTTTACCTCTTCTAAAGAATCCTTAGAATAATAGAGAATATTCATCTTTTTGATAAAGTCCGTCACAGAAAGAGGTGAGAAAAACCTTGCTGTTCCACTGGTAGGAAGCACATGGTTAGGGCCAGCAAGGTAGTCCCCTAAGGGTTCTGGAGAATATTCTCCCACAAAGACTGCTCCTGCATTCTTGATTTCACCAATTATTTCAAAGGCATTGGAAATGTTAAGCTCTAAATGCTCCGGAGCTATGTCGTTTGCAATACCAATTGCTTCTTTTAAATTATTTACAACAATTATCGCGCCAAAATTTTTTAAAGACTTTTCAATTATTTCTTTCCTTTCAAGATATTCCATTTGCCTTTCAATTTCTATTTTTACTTGTTGCGCAACCTCCAAAGATGTGGTTACAAGTATTGAAGATGCCATTACATCGTGTTCCGCCTGTGACAGCAGGTCCGCCGCCACATATTTAGGATTAGCAGTTTCGTCAGCTATTACCAAAACTTCACTGGGCCCTGCCACCATATCAATATCTACATATCCATAAAGAGCTCTTTTAGCCATTGCGACAAAAATATTTCCCGGGCCAACTATTTTATCCACCTTAGGTATTGACTCTGTACCAAAGGCCAAGGCTGCAATAGCCTGTGCACCGCCAACTTTATATATATCCTCTATTCCTATCCTATCTGCAGCCACTAACACATAAGTTTATTCCCTTCTTACCAGCCGGAGAAACCATCACTATTTTCTCTACACCAGCCACCTTTGCAGGTATTCCATTCATCAAAACTGAAGAAGGATAAGAAGCGGTTCCCCCCGGCACATAAATTCCAACTTGAGAAAGAGGTCTTATTATCTGCCCATAAACTATACCTTCTTTAAAATCCATCCATGTAGACTGTTTTTGCTTTTCATGAAATTCTGTTATGTTTTTGATAGCTTTGTCAATCGCTTTTAAAAATTCCTCTCCTACTTCTTTATAAGCATTTTTTATTTCCTCTTTCGTAACTTTTACAGTACTTTTGTCAAGATTTATTCCGTCAAACATGTAAGTATACTCAAACAAAGCCTGGTCTTTTCTCTCTCCTACGTTTGAAATTATTTCTTCCACTTTTTTTGCTATTTCTTTATTCTCTAATTTACTTCTGTTGTGAAGCTTTTGCAAAATGCCATTGTCAATTCCCTTTCGAAAATCAAATATCTCAATCATTTTAAACCTGGTTACCTAAACTGTACAAAAGTGCACAGTTTAGATAGCTGGAGTATTTGTAGTCCGCCTTTCAGGCTTTCCCAGCCCCAGCAGGCGGTATTTGGGAAAGCCATAGCCCCTACCCCAAGAAGCAGGAACTTGCGCCCTTACGGATCTCCCCACTTGCCCTGAATTAGTAATTCCTTCAGGGCAGAGAAGTCTCTTGATATCTTCTCAGGGAGAGTGGCGTTACCACCGCTACCTTGAGAACTTGCCAGAAATTATAGGCACTAAAACTTGTTCCATCCAGAGGTTCTAGCACCCTTCCTGGCTCACTCTCAAGGCTTTGTAAAAATTCTATTGCTTTATTTATTTCCCTTATGTGCTTTTTCTTTATATGCTTGTTCCTGATTGTTTTCTTTACATGCTCTTTTAATTCTTCTAATTCATTTACAGTTAATGTATTGAGAAACTTTATATAATTGTCTGGTATCTTTTCTTGAAGCCCCAACCCTCTTCTTGCTATTACCTAGGCTGCTGCTACATCTTTTGTTATCATGTACTGCGGTGAATATTTTAACATGCCTATTATTGATGTGTAAGAAGGATTGATTTCTATTACTTCTATCTCTTCCCTTTTTGCTAGTGTTTTTATTTTTGAAAGAAGTGATTTATAGCTAAAACTATGCCTTATTCTCCTTGATTTTCTCCCTGAAAAATCTCCTCTTTTTCCTTTTTCTTTTATGTCTAACTCTTCAATTACTATTGCTTTTCTTTTTTCTTTCGCTATTTTTACTATCTCATGAGCATACTGCCATCTGAAATATTCTTTTTTGTCTTTATTTCCAGTTGCAAGCTCTGGCATTGGTATATTCCCATAGCCTATTAGATTACCTTTTTCATCTACTTCTACCCATGATATGTTGTCTGGATATGCGTTTATGTCTATTCCTATGACTCCTTTTTCTTTTGTTATTTTTACTTCCGGATATTCTTCTTCAATAGCAAAATAGGCGTATATACTGCCATTTTTAAGTTTTAATTCTACAGAGTAGGGTATGTCTGCTTTGGCAATTTCCTGAAGGAGTTCTTCTCTTCTTTTATTCTTTTTATATCCTGCTTGTATTCTGGCATAGACATATTTTCTTTCTCCTACATTTATCCTTAAGAAAGTGCCATTTTCTTTTAGTTCTATCCTTGTGTTGAGATTTCCTTTTTTGCTTTTATCTCCTCTTGAATACAGATTTCCTTTTCTTTTCTCCTGCCATTTTATTTTTAATTTTTGATACTCTTTCCCATTTATATGGTGCTTTTGGAGCTTTTTAAATAGCTTTTTCCCACCAAAAATAACCTTCTTTGGGTTATTCCCTAATTCTCTAGCAGATTCTAATGTGCTTTTTGCTTTCATTATTGCATCATCTACATACCTTGAGTTTAAGTCAAACATCCCCTGAAGGTCTCTTTTTAATGTTTTTCTATCATAACCTTCTAGAAGCCTTTTGTATGCAAATCTCATGCAGGATGACCATCTTCTCATTAAGTTTAATACTATTTGTTTGTCTTCTTGATTTAGAAAAATGAGTTTAGCCTGTATCACTATCATGCTTTTTGCCGCCCCTTTGTCCGTTCTTGCCGCGAAAGATGTTACTATTGCTCTTAAGTCTTCTGCTAGCTCTTTATTTGCATCTTCTTCCTTTTCTTTCCCATTTAAAACTATAAGCTCCACCCCAAAGCTTTCCATAAAAAATCTGAGATATTCAAATCCAAATCTCGCAAGTCTGTCTGGATATTCTATTACAACTTTTTCAACTTCTCCTCTTTTGATTTTATTTAAAAGTTTTAATAGCCCTCTCCTGTTTTCATTTACTCCACTTGCTATCTCATGTATGACTTCATACTGCCATCCTTGGGAATTAGCGTATTCTTCAAGCCTTCTAATTTGATTCTTAAGATATTCTTCTTGTTTCTTTGTGGATACTCTTGCATATAAAACTACTTTGGGTTTTGGTTTTTCTCCCAGCATGCCTAATAACTTCTCTATATCTTCTTTTTTGTACCTTCTTCTCCCCTTCGGTGTCCTAACTGGGGTTATTAATCCTTACTTTTCCCAGTTTATTAGAGTAATCCTGCTTATATCATATAGCTCTTTAACTTTTTTTATAGTTAGTAACATTTATTATCACCCAATTAAAATTATATCATTTTTTACTACTAATTTCAGCTGTTTTGACCTCCTTAAAAGTTTCCACAACCTCTTTTAATTTTATAATTATCTCTTTTATTCTCTGGCTTTTTGTTTTAAGACTGGCTTTATTCACTATCAATCTCGCACTGGAAGAAAAAATTTCTTCAATGACTATAAGACCATTTTCTCTCAAAGTATTGCCTGTTTCTACAATGTCTACAATTACCTCTGACAACCCCACGATAGGAGCAAGCTCCACAGAACCATTCAGCTTAATTATTTCTACATTTTCTCCCTTTTGTCTGAAAAATTCTTCTGCAATATTGGGAAACTTTGTTGCAACTCTTTTATTAGTAAGAAAACTGTCCTTTGCCTCTTTAGGCCCCGCAACCACCATTTTACAAAAACCAAATTTTAAATCTAAAACTTCATAGCAATCTTTTTTTTGCTCTAAGAGAATGTCTTTTCCACAAATCCCCAAATCAGCTGCCCCGTGTTCCACATATGTTGGCACATCCATTGGCTTTACCAACATAAACTTCATTAAATTTTTATGGTCATTAACAACAAGCTTTCGAGAAATATCTTTTAAAATATTCTCAGCAATTCCTGCCTTTTCAAACAAAGTTATAGCACTATCCGCCATTCTGCCTTTTGGCAGTGCAATCAAGATTTCCATGTTATTCCCCCATATCTATAATTTCGTCAAAGCTATTTTCATCAACATGCTTCGCTTTTTCATAGCTATACATCTCTACAATTTTTCCCTCATCTCTTAACAAAGTGGCTTTCTTGTAAGCATTACTTCTTAAGTTTTCCTTGTATTTTATTAAGACTCTCCAGGATTTATCAACAATATCTTTTTTCTGTTTTTGAAGTGCCAGCATTGACCTTTCCACACTTATAGCAAAACCTGTCGCTGGAATGTGCTCTCCGAAAATCCCTAAAAGGCCATCATACCTTCCTCCGGTACATATAGCATAACCAATCCCTTTAACAAAACACCTGAATATGATACCAGTATAATAATTAAGATTTTGCACCATTCCTAAGTCAAAACTTATATACTCTTCCATACCAAAATCTTTTAATATTTTATATACCCTTTCAAGGTAATCTATCGTTTCACCCAGTTTAGGAGTATCGTAAAGCTCTTTTGCTCTTTTAAGCACTTCTTCGCCGCCAAACAAAAGAGGAAGTTCACTTAAAAACTCTGCTTTTTTGCCCCTAATTCCTTTGTCTTTTATGAATTCTTCTATCGAAGATTGATTTTTCTGTTGCAAAAACTCTCTCAAAAGGTTTATTTCTTCATTTTGTAGTTCTAAATCTTCCACTAGTCTTTTAAAAAATTCAACCTGTCCCACGTCCACTTTAAAGTCCTCTATTCCAACACTTTTTAAAGCCTCTATCGCAACTGCTATTATCTCCGCATCAGATTCTTCATGATTTGTACCTATAAGTTCAATTCCTGCCTGAGTAAACTCTCTCATTTTTCCTACCTGAGGGTCATCATAGCGATAGACATTAGCGACATAGCATAACTTAAGTGGGAAACTACCTTTTAACTTCGTAGAAACAATTCTCGCTATTTGAGTAGTTACATCTGGCCTTAAAGCTAATATATTTCCCTTTTTGTCGAAAAATCTGTACAAATTGTTTTCATCAAACAAAACAGAAAAATTATCGCTATATTCAAAAGTAGGAGCATTATCTCTTGATAGCCAAATCTTATAAAAATCTCTCTAAACTTTTCTTCTATTTTGCGCTTAAACTTATATTCCTCTGGCAAAAAATCTTGTACACCATCAGGCAAATATATCATTAAAACACCCCACAATTTACTCTGTCTTTGTAACGTGATAAAGTAATAAACTGTATTTCTTTTATTGTATCCTAATTTTCAATGTATGTCAAGCACAGACAAATAGGCAGAAACGTACTGATTATTATCCTGCTCACATTGTAAATCCACACGCAAAATCAAAAAAGTGAAATTTTACATTATTTGAAGAAAACTCAAGGTTGTTTGTGGTATAATTAAATATAAAAGGAGTTAAATGTGAATAATGTATTTACTGTTAGATGAAAAAGGTGTGGATTTTTGGCAATTTACATAAGAGGAATATAAGCTTTTAATCTAATTTGAAAGAAGGTGTTAAATATGCCGTTGCCAAAAGAAAATAAAATATATACTTATGCAGATTATATAGCGTGGCCAGAAAATGAAAGAATAGAACTGATTGATGGCCAAATTTACTTGATGACTTCCCCTTCAAGAACTCATCAAAGGATCTTGGGACAGCTTTTTTACCAATTTTTTGATTATCTCAAAGATAAATCGTGTGAAGTATATATGGCACCTTTTGATGTAAGGTTTCCTGACGGAAATGAGAAGGACGAAGAAAATATAAAGTCTGTAGTTCAGCCTGATATAGTTGTTGTGTGTGATGAATCCAAGCTTGATGAAAAGGGATGTACGGGAGCTCCTGATTTGATAATCGAAATTATTTCGACTTCAACAGCACAGAAAGATAAACTCCACAAGTTTAACTTGTATGAAAAGTATGGTGTAAAAGAATATTGGATAGTAGAACCAGAAAACAAAATCCTAAGTGTGTTTATTTTACAAAATAATGAAAGATATGGACGACCCGACATATATACACAAGATGATAAAGTTAAAGTTTCTATTTTTGAAGATCTTGTAATTGATTTAAAAACAGTACTAATATGAATAGAAACTGATTACAAACCTTTTTATTGACAAAAAGAGGTGTTTTTTATGATAGAAGCTACTGAATTATTAAAGTATTCTTTAGAAGATGAACTAAAAAGGATAACGAATATTATTATTGAAAAGTGCAATCCAGAGAGGATAATACTTTTCGGGTCAATGGCTAATGGTACTGCTAAGGAATGGAGCGATATTGACTTAGTCGTGATAATGAATACGGATTTAAGATTTGCTGATAGAACTTTATATTTAATGAGACTTACCCATCCTAGAGTAGGAGTTGATTTTTTAGTATATACACCAGAAGAAGAAGAGTTGTTTAAGAAGAATAGAGACCTATTTTATACCGAAGAGGTACTCAAGAAGGGGGTCATATTGTATGACAGAAGTTCATAAATATAGTCAGTGGCTAGATTATGCTAATGACGATTTGATGGCAGCAAAAGAACTGTTAAAAACTGATTTACATATGATAAAGAAGTAGCTGTAGTGGAAATGTTGGATGATATAGCATTGGATGTTGGAGCATTGACTAGAGTTCTCTTATTAAATAGAATGGCTGAGAAAAAAATAACCGTATTGACGAAGAGCAAAGTTCGAGAAATATCAGGTGATAAAGTTATTATAGAAAGTAAAAGTGGAACTCAAGAAATAACTGGTATAGATACAATCGTAATGGCAGTTGGTTCTAAACCCAAAAATGATTTATTGAAGTCCATCGAAGAAGAAAATATACCTGTTTATACTATTGGAGATTGTGTCAAGCCTAGAAAATTTATAGATGCCATTTACGAAGGTTTTCGCATAGCGTATAATGTATAATTTGTAATTTTAAAAATTTTATCAAGTAGGAGGGATGATTCGCCTCCCTCCCACTTGATTTTACTCAATTACAACCCACTTATTTTCTTTTGCAGACTTTACTATTTGTTCACATAAGAATAATTCGCGACGTCCATCTTCAAAAGTTGGAAAATCAGGAGTTTCTCCTTTAAGATGACCATCCTGAAGTATATATTCGTAAACTTTTTTAAACATCTGTTTAGAAGTATCAGGAAAACCTTCATTATGTCCTCCAGGGAAACTAGTTATTTCTCTAGCATAAGGATTTAATAACGAAGGGTCCTTCATTAAAATTTCATTAGTCCCATCTCTTCTTCCAATCCAAAGTTCATTAGGTCTCTCTGAATCCCAACTTATAGACTTTTTAGAACCATAAATCTCAAAATATAATCTATTTTTTCGGCCTGCTGCAACCTGATTTACAGTCATTGATCCATGTGCTCCATTATTAAATTTTAACAGCACTGTAGCATAATCTTCAGTCTCAATCTTTACTTCTTCATAATCCTCTGGACTTAACAATTTCCCTGCATAGGTTTCAACAGGTTTTAGTGGTTTTTTCCTTATAGGATAAAATGTTGCAAAATCCGCACACACTTCATTTACTTTAATTCCTGTAACAAATTCGATTAGATCCAACCAATGGGAACCTATGTCTGCAACCGCCCTAGAATCTCCACTAAATTCAGGCAAAAGTCTCCAGTTAAAATCTGTATCATAAAAAAGCCAATCTTGCTGATATGAACCATTTACTGCAAAAATCTGCCCTAATTCACCTTCTTCTATCATTTTTTTTGCATGATGCATTAAAGGATAAAATCTTAAATTAAAATGTACCGCATTCACAAGTTTTTTCTCTTTTGCAATTCTAATAAGTTCGTCAGCTTCAGAAGAATTCATAGCTAAAGGCTTTTCGCATATTACATGTTTGTTTGCCAATAAAGCATCTTTAGCAATTTTATAATGGAGGTAATTAGGAGTACACACATGAACCGATTCTATTTCTGGATCTTTCAATAATTCTTTGTAATCACCATAATACTTTTCTACATTTAATAATTCTGCTTTTTGTTTTGCTACCTCTTGATTAACATCTGCAATTGCTACTACTTCTACAAACCCTAATCTTCTTAAAGCCTCAATATGCGCAGGTCCTATAAAACCCGTACCTATTATTCCAACCTTTATTTTTCTCATTTTACATCTCCTCCTCTACCCTAATTTAATCTAATATAGCTGCACCAATTATTCCCGCATCATTTCCAAGCTCTGCTTTTCTGATGTCAGCATACGGTAAGTCCTTGAATAAAATATTCTGTGCCACTTCTTTTTTGAGGGGTTTTATGAGAAAATCTCCTGCGTTTGCAACACCGCCACCCAATATTATCACTTCAGGGTCAAACATGTTTATGACATTGACAATTCCAACAGCCAGGTATTTGACATAATCATTGAAAATCCTCATCGCTTGTTCATCATACTGCTTTGCAGCATCAATTACATTTTTAGCTGTTATGCTTTCTATATCCCCATTTGCCAATTTTAAAATGAGGGAGTTGGGGTCTTTTTTTACTGCCTTTTTACCTTTTCTTATTAAAGCAGTAGCTGAAGCATATGTCTCTAAACACCCAATTTTGCCACAATTACATCTTATACCATTGTCTCCTATCACTATGTGTCCAAGCTCAGGAGCAAAATGATGGGCACCATTGTATATTTTTCCGTCAAGAATAAAACCAGAACCAACTCCTGTTCCCAAAGTAATAGTGACAGATGACTTGGAACCTTTTCCTGCTCCAAATACCGCTTCTGCCAGAGCCGCCACATTTGCATCGTTATCCATGTATATTGGCAAATCAATATATTTTCTTATTTCCTTCGCAAGAGGAACTTTTGTCCAAAAGAGATTCACCGCTCGTATTACTATGCCTTTTTCGCTATCTGCTACACCCGGGACTCCTATTCCCATTGACTTAATATCATTTACACTTAGATTACTCCTCTTAATAAGTTCAAGAGCTATATCCGCTATGTCTTTGGCAATCGCCTCATAACCTCTTTCTGGTTTTGTCGGTCTGCTATCTGTAGCCAAAATTTGCCCCTCTTCATCCACCAATCCAACAGCTATGTTAGTGCCTCCAAGGTCAACGCCAATTCTCATTCTTCTCATCACCTTTATTATTTTTGTTAGTTATATTTTCTACGAAAATTTAACCTCATGAAATGCAAGTTTTGTAAACTCATACAATGAATTGTTTTAGATAATTCTTACTCATTATTAATGCACGTTTTTTATGCTCTAAAGAATCTTCAAAAGCTTTATCCTCCACTTCTATGCAAGCAGGACCTTCATATCTTATGTCATAAAGCGCTGATATAAATTTTTTCCAATCTATATCGCCAAGGCCCGGAATTTTTGGTGATTGATATTCGAGAGGTGTCGCAAGGATTCCAACTTCATCTAATTTATTTTTGAAAATTTTCGTGTCTTTAAAATGTATATGATGTATTTTATCTTTAAACTCATATAATGGCTTTATATAATCCATTTGTTGCCATACAAAATGTGAAGGATCGTAATTTAACCCAAAATTCTCACTTGGAATAAGTTCAAACATTCTTCGCCATATAGCAGGAGTGGTTGCTAAATTTTTCCCACCAGGCCATTCGTCATTTGTAAAAAGCATAGGACAATTTTCAATTAAAATTCTCACGTTGTGTTCTTCAGCGAATTTGATTATTGGTTTCCATACCTCTACAAACATTTTTAAGTTTTCGTCAACATTTTTAGTTTGATCTCTTCCAATAAAAGTATTGAAATTCTTTATGCCAAGTTTATTTGCCGCTTTTATTCCTTTCTTTATGTGTTCTATATAAAATTCACGCTTTTCCGGATCGGGATCTAAAGGATTAGGATAATATCCTAATGCTGAAATTTCTATACCTGCTTTATTGAGGTAATTCTTAATATAATTTACTTTTCCCTCATCAATATCAGAAACATCTATATGAGTCACTCCTGCATATCGTCTCTCAGCTTCTCCTTTGGGCCAACACATAATCTCCACACATGAAAACTCATTTTGTGAAGCAAAATCTATAACTTCCTCAAAACTTAATTCCTCCAATATTGCACTTACAAAACCAAGTTTCATTCTATGAATTCCTCCTCTTTTATTATTAAAATTTTGAAATGCTTTAATTTTTTGTATTTATTTTGCTTCCCAAAGCTACTGCCAAAATTATAATAACTCCTCTCACGATCATTTGCTGACTTACACTCAGCCCCGCAATAATAAGGCCGTTATTGATCATTCCCATCATCAGCGAACCAAAAACCGAACCTATGACTGATCCTGTACCACCCGAGAGACTTGTACCACCTAAAATTACAGCTGCAATAACTGATAATTCATCCCCCTCGCCATAGCTATATCTTCCTGCTTGCATTCTACCTGCATACAATAATCCCGCAAAACTTGCCATAATACCCGAAAGCATCATTACCGTAAATTTTATTTTTTGGGTATTTACTCCTGTATATTTTGCAGCTTCTTCCTTACCACCTGTCGCTAACGTATATTTGCCAAAGGGGGTATAAATCAAAACAAAATGTCCTATTATCAAGATAATTAATGTCCATATAAAAAGTATAGGGAAGCCATAAATATCTCCTAATCCAAAAATGAAATTATAAGTGTTATTAGAAATTGGTACTGCCGCAGTATCTGTAATCCACATCGCCAAACCTTTTGTAATTCCCATTGTTCCTAAAGTTACTAAAAAAGCAGGAATATTAATCTTGGTTATAAAAAAGCCATTAATAGCACCTATTATTGCTCCCGTCGCTAAACCTCCCAATACTGCCACGATGATTCCACCATTGTTAGCTAATATTAACGCTGTAACTAAAGAAGTAAGAGCAGTAATAGAACCAACCGACAAGTCAATTTGAGCTGCACCTATCACAAAAGTCATAGCTACTGCCATGATAGAAATCATTGCAGTCTGTCGAGTAATATTCAATATATTTGAAATACTCGTAAAACCTTGGTCATGAAGAGTAATGGCAAAGAATAAAAATACTATTACAAACGCAATATAGACTATATATTTTCGCCATTCGATATTTTTTATATTCCAATATCTTATTTTGCTAGTATTATTGCTGGATGGCATGTTGTAAGACCTCCTCAGATTCAATATCTTTTCGTAAATATTCCTTTATTATCCTACCTTTACTTAATATCAATATTCTATCACATACAGCAAGCAACTCTGCTAATTCGGACGAAACAACAATCACCCCTTTACCACTATTAGCAAATTCCCGAATTATGTTAACAATTTCACCTTTAGCACCTACATCTACTCCAGCTGTAGGTTCATCAAGTAGCAATACTTTCGGATTTGTCTTTAACCATTTAGCAATAACTACTTTTTGCTGGTTACCACCTGAAAGAAATCTTACAGGTTTATTTATACTATCAGTTTTTATGGAAAATTCTTTAATACTTGTTTCTACTAGCATCTTAACTTTCTTAGTATTTATTGCAAAAACATGTAGTAATCTCTGCAAATTTGGCAATATAATATTTTCTTTTACCGAGTGCATCAGAACAAGTCCTTGTTCTCGTCTGTTTTCCGGGACCAATGCTATTCCTGCTGAAATTGCATCTTTAACACTTTTTATCTCAGTTCTTTTTCCTTCTATTAAAATCTCACCTTTTATTTTTTCTCTTATTCCAAATATTGCTTCTAGAATTTCTGTTCGTCCACTTCCCATTAAACCCGCAATACCTAAAATTTCCCCTTTCTTCAATTTAAAACTGACGTTTTTTATTCGAGAATTAATAGTAAGTTCTTTTACCTCTAAAATATAGTCATTTTCTATCATCTGATCTCTTTCTTGCCATTCAAAAATCTTTTCAACTTTCGACCCTATCATATACTCAATAATTTGTTGAATATTTATCTTCTCAATTTCAGTAGTTATAACATTTTTCCCATCTCTTAAAATTGTTATCCTATCAGCTACTTCAAAGATTTCATTCATTCTGTGTGATATATATATAATTGATACGCCTTTTTCTTTTAACTTTTTTATAAAATTAAAAAGAATATTTGTCTCTGCCTCAGATAAAGATGCTGTGGGTTCATCCATTATTAGAATATTTGCCTCTGTAGCTAAAGACTTTGCTATTTCAATAAGTTGACAATATCCCACTCCTAATGAGCTTACGCGTGCATTTGGGTCTACATCTATATCAAATTCCTTCAAAAGTCTGCTTGTTTTTTCTTGAATAATTCTCTTATTAATTGCAAATCCTTTTGTAATTGGTTCATTCGTAAGAAAAATATTCTCAGCCACTGTTAAAGTAGGAACCAAACTTAATTCTTGGAAAATCATGCGTATTCCGTATTTTTTTGCATCATTAGGATCTTCAATTTTTACCACTTTTCCATTTATTTTTATAACACCTTTATCACACTTATAAACTCCTGTTAAAATTTTCATAAGTGTTGACTTTCCTGCTCCATTGCCTCCCACCAAGGCATGAACTTCACCCGCTTTTACTTTAAAATTCACATTTTCAAGTACTTTAACTCCATTAAAAGATTTATGAATACCCTCTAATTCGAGTATATACTGTTCATTCATTTCTCTACACCTCGAATAAATCTATAATAAGGATTTTTCAGCCCCCTTGTAACAAGGGGACTGAAAAATCAAATTTTGTAACAATTCTTATTTGCCAAAATCTACTTTAACCCATCTCTTCTCTTCAGCTGATCTTACTACTGCATCACATATTAACGAAATCCTATAACCATCTTCAAAGCTTGGTGACGCTTCTACATCTTCAATAATCGATTTTATAAAATCATGACATTCTATTATCTTCGTTTCTCCATATCCGATTCCTAAAGCGGGAATTGGCCATAAAGCTTCACCATATGGATGAGCAGGACCCGTATATATAGTTCTAAAACCTCTCCTATCTACTGGATCATCTGCAAAATACACTTGTAGCTCGTCTCTTCTTTCATAATTAAAGAAAATAGAACCCTTTTCACCATGTATCTCAAATGTAAGGAAATTGTTTCTACCCCATCCATTTCTAGTAGCTTCTATACTCCCAACAGCTCCGTTTTTGAATTTTATCATGAAAGATGCTTCATCATCTACATCAACAGGTCCTTTTTTTACACTTCCTTCTAATTTTACTGTCCCAAGCTTATCAACCATTCCTTCTTGAATAGGTCTTTCTGTTATATAAGTATTCATCATAGAAACTACTTCGTCAAATTCTCCTACAAGATATCTTGCCATATCAATTACATGTGTTCCAATATCCCCTAATGTTCCTAAACCTGCAATAGACTTTTGAAATCTCCAAGATAATGGTGAAGAAGGATCTGCTGACCAATCTTGAAGATAAGTACCTCTAAAGTTTAAAATTTTCCCTATTGCTCCTTCCTCTATAAACTTTTTTGCAAGTGCAACAGCAGGTGTTCTCCTGTAATTAAAAGCAAGCATATTTTTTACACCCGCATTTGTCACTGCTTCATACATTTTCTTTGCTTCTTCACTAGTTCGAGCAATTGGTTTCTCACAAAAAATGTGTTTTCCTGCTTTAGCAGCAGCTATCGCTATTTCAGCATGAGTATCATTAGGCGTGACAATATCTACTATATCTATTTCCGGATCTTCTATAATTTTCCGCCAATCTGAAGTATATTTTTCGAAGCCAAATCGCTCAGCTGCAATTTTAGCACCTTCTTCTGTAATATCAGCAATCACTTTTCTTACTGGAATAGCAGGTGCTGGCCAGAAAAACATTGGCATAGTAGCATACGCCATAGCATGTGCTTTTGCCATAAAACCTGCACCAATTAATCCAACATTAAGTTTTTTCATGACATCACCACTCCTTTTAATCTTTTTTATTTTTTAACTTTTAATTTTATTTTTAATTAATTTAGCTAATTTTTTGTCTCTTTTTTGTTTTAAATTGAGAAAGGAATAGCTAACAATCAAAATACATCTTATTTCCCTTTAACTGCATTTACCAAAAAAGCTGGCGGATCTTTATGATATACCTGTTTATAAGCTTCGAGAATGTTATCTCTAGTGACTGCTAATGCAGGAACAGCTACATAAGGAGGAGTTTCCTTTCCTAAAAGCGCATAAGCTGCCAGTGTTGCTTCAGCCACACCTTGATCATATGGTCTTTGAGCTCCGAGTCCTTTAACAAGTCCTCCTTCTGCAATGATCTTAGCAACATCATTTCCTAAATCGATGGTAGTAATCACAAGATCATTCCTTCCTACTGCCTTTGCAGATGCTACTACTTGCATTGCAGGAACATCCCACACTGCAAAAATACCATCAAGATCTGGATGTTTTGTCAACATGGCGTCCGCTACAGAACCTACAGCATTAGGATCAGTAAAACCACCACGATCTACAATTTTGATATCAGGATACTTTTCTTTAATAGTTTTTTCAAAAGCTTCCACTCTCTGATTTGTAACAAAGAAATTAGCATCATGATAGATTACTCCAATTTTCCCTTTATATCCTAAATTTTTTGCCATGATGTCTGCAGCTATAACACCATTTCCATAATTATCTGCAGAAACAACGCTTACATAATCTTTGCCATGTTGTAAACCATCTGGTACATTATCCATAAATACTAACTTTACCCCTTGTTGAGCAGCTTTTTTGTATGCTGGAGCAGTAGAAACAGGATCAACTGGAATACTTACAATTATATTTGGTTTTAATGCCAACACAGTTTCAATATCTGACACTTGCTTTTCCGCTTTAAAATTAGCATCAGTTACAGCTACTACTTTAATTCCTAATTTAGCAAAGGTATCTTTCAAACCTTTAACTTGAGCAGTAGACCAGTCATTACCCCCATAATGCAGTACTATAGCAGCAGTATAATGGCCTTCTTTAATTTTTGCAATTTCTTCATCCGTAAGTTTTAAAGTTGTAGCTAAAGTTGCTTTTTCTCCGTGCGGACCAGTACTCAATACTTGGTCTTGAGAAACAGCCATGTCCTGTGTTTGTAAAGATTCACTTACTGACGTTGTAGATGAATTTGATGTTTGAGAGTCATTAGATGTGCTTTGTGAACTTTTTCCACATCCTACTAAAGCTATACTAAGAATAAAAATTATGATTAAAAGCACCACCATTATTCTTTTCATATTCCTTTCCCCCTTTTTTATTTTTTATTATTTTCATTAAATACCTGAGACAGGTATTTATATGACTCAATTGCCGCTTCTTCTGGGTCCCCATTATAACCGTCAGCTTCAACAGTGAAATCTACTTCATGTCCATAATTTAGTAACGTGTTTAATATGGTTTAAAATCTATATGACCTTTACCTAAAGGATAAAAACTGCCCTCATGATAATCTTTCAAATGTATATACTTTATCCTATCCTTATATTTTTCTACCACCTTTACAGCATTACCACCCCCTGCCTCTATATGACCTGTATCAGGACACAAGTTTATTTTGGTAAGTTCCATAAGTTTGTCAAGTTGATCAGGAGCTTGAACAATAGTTCCTAAATGAGGATGATAACTTGCAATAAGATTATATTTGCTCGATAAATCTACTAGTCTATTTAACCCGTCAGCAAGTTTTTTATAATCGTCATTCGTAATACCATTGGCACGAATTGCGCCTCCACCAACCACAAAATGTTTTGCTCCAAATTCAACAGCCAAATCCATAGCTTTTTCAAGCTTATAAAATTCGTCCTCAAGTATTTCATCAAATATAAAATTGGCTCCAGAATACACAGCCAAAAGTTTCAAATTAAAGCTTTTCAAGAGATCGTTAAACTTTTTCTTATCATTTTCATATTGAGCTAGGTTTCCATCAAAAATTTCAATCATTTCATATCCAACTTTTGAAATTGACTTAACTGCTTCTTCTGTAGGTCCAGTAGATAGATAAAAAGATCTTTTACAGAAGTGACACCCGCAGGATGTCCTACTACACTCCCCCATGCATTGGTCATATAACCTATCTTCATATCAAATCTCCTTTCTAATTATTCGAAATATTTGTTGTTTTTCTCCAAACTTTTTACTCAGTATCCTTTACTTTTCACACAACTTTTTTCATAGGGCATACAACTTTCTCTCACAATCAATTGATGCTCTAACACTATGTTTCTCTTTTCCACCTCCTCTCCTTTGATTAATTTGATAAGCATATCCATTGCAGTAGTCCCAATTTCATACATTGGCTGAGCTATAGTAGTTAATTCAGGCTTTATAATAGAAGCTAATTTAATATTATCAAATCCTACCACTGAAACCTCTTCCGGTACTTTAATATTATTATCTATGCAATATCTTATAAAGCCTGCAGCCATATCATCCGATGCAGTAAATACAGCAGTTGCTTCGTTTTCTAATATTTGTTTTGCATGTTTATAACCACTTTCGTAATAAAAGTCTCCTTCAAAAATAAGTTTTTCATCAATTTCTATTCCATATCTTTCAAGAGCTGCCTTATATCCTCTTAATCTATCTCTGGATAATACAATACCTTTAGGACCATTTATATAAGCAATTTTTTTATGCCCTAGCTTTATTAAATATTCAGTAGCTTCATAAGCAGCTTTAAAATTGTTGATAGAAACAGTAGGAATGTCTAAATTGTCTATATATTCGCAAGCTACAACTACTGGACAAGTTTTAGTTAATTCCAAAATGTTAGTATAATTAACTCTTGCTGTTAAAAAGATAATTCCATCTGCTCCTCTTCTTTCTGTAAACCTTATATATTCAAGTTCTTTCTCCACATCATTATTGGTATTGCATAAAAGCACATTGTATCCATTCGCATTTGCAACATCCTGCATACCCAAAAGTATTTTTGAGAAAAAAGTGTTAGTAATATCAGGAATCACAACAATAATCGTGTCAGTTTTATTTTGTCTAAAATTTTTAGCTATAGTGTTCGGTTTGTAATTTAGCTTTTTAATTGCATCCAAAACTTTTTGTTTTGTTTCGCTATTCACACCTCCTTGTTCATTTAAAACTCTTGAAACTGTAGCTGTAGAAACCCCAGCCAACTTTGCAACATCCCTTATTGTAGCCATTTACTCACACTCCTTGTAATCTATTACGTATGATTCAAAGACTTATTTTAATATGATTTACCGATTGTATATGTAATCGGTAACTATTTGTATAATATAAATATTCGACGTAAATTTGTAAATTCCTTCTTGTTTTTGAATACTAAAACTTGTAATTTGTATATTGTTTGGGATTTCTACAGCTGTTTATTAAATTTAGTTAATGAAATCTGTTACATTAGTGTTAAATTGCGAATCTACATATTTATCGTCGTTTAATGTAATCGGTAACTATCTTTATGTAATTATATATTCGACATTTTTCAAAAATTCCTCCTTATTTTTAAAAAATTTTTTCTCTTTCTACCAGCCACTATTTTTCTTAAAAATCACAACTTACCCTTCAAACTTATTTTTTTATGTTTATTTTCGAAACCTGTTACATATACGATAAATGCGATATTTTCAAGATATTTTTAATAACTTATGTAATCGGTAACTATCTTTTTATATTATATATTCGACATCTTTTTTAAAATTCCTTCTTTTACAGAGAAAAAAATTTATAAAAATTTTTAAACTCCCCAAAAACCTTTTTATGCCTTAAACTCTTCTATGAAGCTCAACATATTCAAACTACTTACTGTTCGCAGTAAAAATTACATTAAATACTCCTACAACGCACTTTGCATTTAAAAGCTTAGTATAAATTTAAGGCAGAAACTGTAAGTTTCTGCCTTTCTATACTTCATTTAATAAGTTTATCAAGAGTATCTTGCAGATTTTTTATGTCTTTCAAAGTTACATATTGTCCTATGCAATGTCCATTAACAAGCACATATTTATTTTCTGTATCTCTTTTAGTAAAACTTATTTTTTCTACTTTGTCCTTGCCATACACATCAAAAGCAAAAGGTGTTTCTCCCTGTGAAATATTTTTTCCTTCATCTAATCCACAAATCTGAAGTAATACTATTCCGTCTAAGAGATTGTCTACATCATCAGCTTTAACAGCTTTCCCATCAATTTGCCAGTTATCTTTTTCACTTTTTTGTATTTGATACTCTTTTCCATCTTGGTAGAAAACTAATTTAGTTATTTCATTCTTTGGAATAGACACTACAAATTTTTCCATATATTTATATACGTAATCATCTGTTAGAAAGAAATTTTCTAAAGAAGAAGCATTGACTCTGTAAATTTTATCTCCATCAGTTTTTACATAATAACCCTCTTGGTAATTTTCTTTTACAGGAGATTTATTTCCTATAAAAAGTGAATAGCTTTTTCCATTTTTCAAAGATACTTTTATAGCATAAGAAGGTTTGTTAAGACCATAAGTGGATAAATCACCTTCTAATGTTCTATCAAAAGTGAGAGAAGTCAAGCTGTCTAATAATTCATCAACATAAATGCTGTCTGCTTTGTAATCAATAGGTTCTTTTATAAACCATGTATCGCCTTCTTTTTTAAAATCAATTAAAGTTTTCCCTTCTTGTTCTATTTTTAAAGAATTTACATCGTTATTTTTGAAGGTAAAAATTTTGTTGTCCTCTTTAACAGGTTTATTGTTCTTACTTTCATAAAAATAATAGCCAAAAAGAACAGCGAATATTGCCAGCAAAACAATAGTGGTTTTAAAAACCCTCATAATGTTTTCCTCCTATACCACATGTATCCTCCAATTATCCACATCACCAGCGGAATAATTACAACTGTGGTATAAAAGAGTATAGCAGCTTGTTTGCCGGTTAGGAAAATCTGATTAAACTCAATGGATTTGGGACGTATAGAAATCTGTGTGGTTTTATTTGCTAGCCAGTTGGCACTGTTCATTAAAAAGTCTCTATTAGCTTCCAATGTAATTATTTTATCAGTAAACATCATGCTACTTCCAATAGCTACAATCTTCATCCCTGTCTTTGAATCGGATATAGCTAAGCCTAAGCTTAGAGGACCTTTGATATCACCTTTTTGAAAGTTAGCATCTTTGAGTTAAAATCGGTTTTACCCCAAGCTTTATCACTAGTTGAAAGCAATTGCTCTATAGTTATATTTTCTGTTGGTTTATCAGGATAAGAAATACTTCTTGACATTGGCATTACAATGTACAAGTTTGATAAATCCAATTTATTAGTTATAGTATGAAATTTGTACTGAGGAACTGGAGAAAGCGGGTCCATAAAATAATTCCTTCCTGGATCTACTACAACGTCATTGTCAAATTTTACACCCCAAGTAGATAAAAGCTCATTTACAGATTTTTGAGTTAAAGGCCCGTATTCTGCTCCCATTGCAATGATCGCTTTTCCGCCTTTGTCGAAGTATTCTTTTAAAGCAGCCATTTCCTTGTCAGTAAACTCTCTTCTTGGGTTAGCAATAATTAATAAGTCTGTATCTTTCGGTATTCCTCCTGCCTGTCCTATATTTAAATCTTCTACATTATATCCTTCTCCTCTCAAAGCGTTTTTAAAAGTCGCCAAATAGTCAGCGCTGTTTAATTCATCATGACCTTGAAGAATATAGGCATTTAATTTTTTAGGTTGAGTAATATTAATTATAGCCTGAGTAAATTGTTGTTCCCCGTTAAAAGTAGCAGTATTAGGTTGACTCCCAAAACCAAAAATATCATAAGAATTTACTATCTGTCTTTTTTCATTAGCACCATTTCCTGCAATAAAAAGCACTGTGTCATAATCCGTAATTCCATATCTTTGAGCAATTGCCGGCTCTTTGTCTGGATCTACAAAATGAACAATTATTCTCTTTGAAACATTTCTGTATTGGTCTAACAAGCTTTTTACCATATCTTTTGAAGTAGTACCATCTTGGAAAAAGGCATAAACTGTAACATCTGTTTTGAGACTTTTTAAAACTTGTTTTGTTTGGTCAGAAAGGGTATATTGCCTATTTTTTGTCAGGTCCCACTTTATAGGTTTTTGAGCTACAATAACATTTGCTAATATCAAAACAGCTAACAAAAGTGCGGTCATTATAAAAGCATTAGTTCCATATTTTAGCTTTGTTCTATTCATTCTTTAATCCCCCTAACTCCAACGTCTTTTATCTACAACACGGATTGTCAAGAAAATAAAGAATATAATTACACTCATGAAAAAGACTACATCACTTAAATTCACTAATCCATTTAGAAAATTATTTAGCCTGTCAAAGAAAGACAGATTCTGAAAAATAGTTTTTGCTTTTCCACTAAACACCTCTCCTAGCCAACTAATCAACCAAAGCACAAGAATTAAAGCAAATCCAATTACTCCAGCTATCATTTGATTTTCTGTAAGAGAGGAAGCAAAAAGACCTATTGATATAAAAGTCGCTCCTATTAGAAATACTCCAATATAGCCTGCTATGATAGAGCCCATATCTGGTGAAGAATACAATTTAAGATAAATGGGGTATAAAAAAGTTATTATAAGTGCTACTAAATATACAAATATTGCGGAAAAAAACTTGCCAATAACAATATCAGTAACTGTAACGGGTGACGTGAGTAAAAGTTGATCTGTTCCTGTCTTCATATCTTCCGAGATAAGCCTCATTGTCAAAATAGGACTTATAAACATAAAAACAGTGACCATACTACCTAAGATTGGAGTTAATATAGCATAATGAGTAGATAATACGTAGGTTGAAAAAAAGTATCCAGATATCAAAAGATAAAATCCTAGCAGCACATAGGCAAGGGGCGAGAAGAAATAGCTTTTAAGCTCCCTCTTTAGTATTTCCCACATTTTCATCGTAACTTTCCTCCTCTGTTGTAAGTTCTAAGAATATTTCTTCAAGACTATAATTTAGTACTTTAAGTTCTAATATTGGGAAGCCTTTTTTGGCAAAAGCAAAAAACATATCTTTTCGAACATCTTTATCAGCAGAAGATTCCACTGTCAGCTTTATCGTATTATCTGCATCAACTTCTGCTTCTACATTAGTTACTCCTTCAATCTCTTTTACACTGCTTACCACTTCTTCATAAGGCCCTTCCACTTTTATAAAATATCTCCTTGAATTTTTCAATGTAGCTGATAAATTCTCTGTCTTATCTATTGCAACAATTTTCCCCTTATTTATTATAATAACTCTGTCACACACCATACTAACTTCTGGCAATATATGAGTGCTTAAAATTATTGTATGCTTTTTTCCTAACTCTTTTATAATATCTCTTATTTCTTTAATTTGCTTAGGGTCAAGACCTACTGTCGGCTCATCTAATATCAAACATTAGGGTCTCCTATTATTGCTTGTGCAAGTCCAACCCTTTGTTTATAACCTTTAGACAAGTTTTTTATAAGTCTTTTTCTCACATCAGTCAAACCAACTTCATGTATAATTCGTTCAACATCTTCTCTTATCTTTTTAGTAGGAATACCTTTTATACCTCCCACAAAATGGAGATATGCTTCTACGGTCATATCTAAATACAAAGGAGGTACCTCTGGTAAATAACCAATATGTTTCTTTGCCTCTATCGGTTGTTCCACAATATCATATCCTGCAATTTTTATAGTGCCACTGGTAGGAGGCATATATCCTGTTATCATTTTCATAGTAGTAGTTTTACCAGCGCCATTGGGCCCCAAAAAACCAACTATTTCTCCTTTATCTACTGAAAAACTTATATTATCTACTGCTTTACGAGTGCCATAAACCTTTGTAACGTTTTTTAGCTCTATCATCATGGTCGTCTCAACCCTCCATTTTACATAGTGTGGAAATTATATCACAAAATTATTAAAAATTTGTGTACAAATTGTTAAGTATTAGTTAAGATTGTAACTTAAAGCAAAATGATAATAAGAAACTATGACAAAAGTCGTCATAGCTTCTTATTATCCCATTACCACTAAAACCTGATGACTATTTCCCTTCTTTGTTAAATCAATAGTCTTATCTGTAACAAGCTCCCCATCTATATATACTTCTTTTACGCCTTTGTTAACACCATTAGGATTTCTTACCTCTATTAAATATTTGATATTTTTATAGTTATATTCTATCACATATTTATCCAATTTTGGGGTATACAAGGGTCTATTATAAGTTTTTCTCCGTATTTTTTCAAACCCAAGAGGTTCTCAATTGCTATTCTGTACATCCAACCTGCTGCACCTGTATACCACGTCCAACCTCCTCTTCCCACATGAGGTTCTACTGCATACACATCTGCCGCCATAACATAGGCTCTACTTTGTACTTCATACACTCAATAGGGGTTCTGGCGTGATTTATAGGATTTATCATGTTGTAAAGTTGCCATGCTTTATCTCCTTCTCCAAGCTCCGCAAAAGCTAGTATAACCCATGCTGCCGCATGAGTATATTGACCACCATTTTCTCTAACTCCTGGGACATATCCTTTTATATAACCTGGATTTAATTCGCCACTGTCAAAGGGAGGCGCTAAAAGCTTTATTATCCCTTCTTCTTCATTGACCAAATAATTTATAACTGCCTTCATTGCCTCTTTTGCTCTTACTTCTTTTCCCGCTTTAGATATAACAGACCAAGATTGAGATATGGAATCAATTTTACATTCTGAATTGTCTACAGATCCTAAAGGTGTCCCATCGTCAAAGTAAGCCCTTCTGTACCAACTTCCGTCCCATGCATTTTCTTCTATAGCTTTTATTAATTTGTCAGCTACTTCCTGATACTTTTTTGAATGTTCTTCATCCCTTTTAGTTTGACATATGGGCGAAAACTTCTGAAGAATAGTGTACAAAAACCAGCCAAGCCATACACTTTCCCCTTTCCCTTTGTTTCCTACCTTATTCATTCCGTCATTCCAGTCGCCAGTCCCCATCAAAGGCAAACCATGTTCTCCAAATTTTAATGAATAGTCTATAGCTTTTAGGCAGTGCTCATACACCGTACCTTTTGTTTCAGATATGCGAGGTGTGGAATATCTTTCCTCTTCTTCCTCCTTCAATGGTAAGTCTTCTAAGTAATTTACTTCTATATCCAGTATAGACCAATCTCCCGTCTTTTCTATATAGTCAGCTGTAACATAGGGAAGCCACAATAAGTCATCAGAAAATCTTGTTCTTATTCCTTTGTTTAAAACTGGATGCCACCAATGTTGTACATCCCCTTCAATAAATTGGTGTTGACAAGCACTGATTATTTGATTTTTTGTAAATTCTGGTTCTAAATATATCATATTCATAGCATCCTGCAATTGGTCTCTAAAGCCATAAGCTCCTCCCGATTGATAAAAAGCCGACCTTGCCCACAATCTACATGAAATTGTTTGATAAGGCAGCCATCCGTTTACAAGCAAATCCATCGACCTGTCAGGAGTTTTAACCTGTATTCTCCCTAAAAGGTATTGCCAAAATTCTTTCACTCTTTGCAATTCATTTTTACAATTTTCAACATTTGTATATTTTGAAATCAACCTCGCTACTTCTTCTTCGTTTTTTCCATGCCCTAACAAGATTGCAAATTGTTTTTCCTCATTAGCTTTTACTTCTACATGAAATTGTATTGCAGCACAGGGTCTAATGATATTCCTGTAGAATTTGAGAAAGTCTCATATTCCAATGCTTGAGGTGAAGTTAAACTTGAAGCAACTCCTATAAACTCTGACCTGTCGCCTGTAAATGAATTTATCTTTTCCGAAGCTGACAAAAATGCTAATCTATTAGCAAAATCTTCATTGTACAAATTTTTAATCATTAATGCCCCTATTTTTTCATCGTATTTTGTAAACAGATACGGTGAAGTAACTTCATCTGTCACTCCTAAAACCGGCCTTATGTAATAAGATATTGTCAGTTTCCTGTCTTCATCTCCCAAATTTTTAATAGTAACTAAATTTATTTTTATCGAATCTTCCTTTGCTACAAACATATTTAACTGTTGGCTTAAACCATAAGATATTGTTTCAAATGAAGTATACCCAAAGCCATGCTTTATATATTGAACTTTTGATTTGCCAGCAGGTAAAGGAGTAATTGACCATTTGTCCCCTGTTTTTTCATCTATTAAATAAATTACCTCACCATGAGGGTCTAAAACAGGGTCATTGTACCATGGGGTCAATTTGTATTCCCTACTGTTTTCTGCCCAAGTATACCCTGCTCCTACCTCTGACACCTGAAAACCAAAAGAAGGGTTAGAAATCACGTTTATCCAAGGAGCAGGAGTACTTTTGCCTTCCCATTTTATCACATACTCTTTGCCATCAAAGCTAAACCCTCCAAAACCATTGTAATAATCTAATGGTAATTCTTCCATTTTGACTTCCTCAAAATTTTGTACTTTTTTTGACCCAATTTTTAAGTTTGGGTGTGTTTTTTGTCTCTTTAATCATTATCTGGTCGTAAAGAGATTCATTTTCCCCATCAAACTTGAGGGCTGCAACAGTATTTAATAAATATATATCCTCTTCTTTTAAATTATTTTGCTGTAATAAATAAACTCCTCCATATTTTCCAAAGATGTCATAGGAAAAAGTAGTATTAATTAACTCTTTTATCTTGTCTTGTAAAGGCTGGAGATAACCGCTTTTATCTTTATTTAATATAACAAGGTCAATATTCACACCTTTCATTTTCCAATATTCATAAGCCTTTAAAAACCATTTTACCATCTCTAGTTCTTCCATCTTTTCTATCTCTACTAACACAATTGGCAAATCTCCTGAAATTCCATATGCCCACAATCCGGATTGACCCTTTCCATTTTTCAAAATCATCTCTTCTCTTAATTTACGCTGAGGACTCACAAATAAAATGTGAGCCAACATCCTCTGCAATAGACCTAATTCTCTAGGTTTTAAATTAAGATAATCTAATTCTACTCTACTTCTTGTCCACGACATTTCAAAAGCTCTTTCTACTACATTTTCCTCTTTATATTTTGCAGCAATTTTTACGGCTTCCTCCTTAGTTTCAGTTATTGCAGAAATGTATACTACTTTTGCTATCTCTCCTGGCATTACTTTTAGCCTTTTCCTTAAACTTACAATAGGGTCGAGGACTGCTCCTTCTGTATTGGAAAGGGGTTGATCGACTTCTAAAGCAATTGGATTTTTCAAGCTTCTTCCTCTTCCTATAAATTTTGCTCTATCAGTCTCAAACTGAGTATCTCCCACAATTTCTCCACTTAAAACTGCTACCTTATGCACAGCCCATAGTTTATTTTTCCCTTGTTCTCTCGGCTTTCTGTAGACTAAAATTGCATCTTCTTCCTTTAAAAATTCTGTTTTTACAAAAAGTTTATTAAAAGCAGGGTGTGCCACATCCGTTGGCAAATCTATCAAGCTTATTTCTCCAAAACTTGTAACTTCTAATATTCTCGGATGTTTGCTGTGATTTTTTAAAGTAAGTCGCCTTATCTCCACATCATCTTCTGGCGAAATAACTATTTCTAGGTGGGTATCTATATTTCCAACTCTTTTAAAGTACTCTGCTTTATCAGCAGAAAAAACAACCCTGTAATTTTGACCTTTTTCGTAAAAGGGAGCGTAAGTGACTGACCATACAGTATTAGAGTTTATATTTTGAACAAATATGAAAGTACCAAAATCTTGCGCCAAGTCTTTCCTCCATCTTGTCAAGAAAATACCTCTGTTATTTTTACTGTATCCCGTTCCCTTTTCTGTAAGCATCACAAAGTATCTTCCACTTGATAAAATATGAACTTCTGGCAACCAAGTTTTTGATTCTCCCAAAATCCTTACAAAGTCCCCATCTTCTTTGCGAACTTTTTGAATTTTTCTTGCTCCTTCTCTTTCTTCTCTCGTTATATCTAAATACATTGGCATTTTTTCTTGCAACAATATTTGAGCAGCTTTTATCCTTGGGTCTTTGTGAAATCTTTTTTGCATTACATTGTTATTTATAAAATTGTCCAAAGCCACAAATACCATACCTTGGTGATGGGCCATAAAGCTTTTAACTATCGCACTTTTTTTGCCAAAAGGAACTCTTTCTGGTGTATAGTCTATCGCTTCATAAAAACCGTACTTCCCTTCAGCTCCTTCTTTTTTAAAGAACCTTATATTTTGTAACACCCCTTCTACATCTACTCCAATAGCCAGCAAAGACCCATAAGGAGCTACTACTTTGTCGTGAGATAATCCTCTTTTAAGACCTAAACTAGGGACTCCAAAAGCTTTGTACTGATAATTTAAATTCATGTCAAAAGCGTAAAATCCCGACTCTGATATGCCCCACGGAATTCCTAATTCTTTAGCATAATTTTTTTGCACTCTTACAGCAAAGGCATAAGTTTCATCCAATAAAGTATTTTGGTAATTTCTCATTACTAAAAGAGGCATAAAATACTCAAACATCGTTCCAGACCAAGACACCAAGCCTTTATAACGATTTTCAATGGCAAGCATCCGGCCCAATTTAAACCAATGTTTTTTATCAACTTCTTTTTTTGCAATAGCAATAAAACTCGCTTGCCTTGCTTCTGAAGCCAACAAGTCATAATAAGACTTTGTAAGTTTTTCCTCTTCAACATTGTACCCTATTGAGAATAATTGTCTTTTTTCGTCATACAAATGCCTGAACTCTGTTTTTTCTACCAAATTTTCAATTGTACTCTTTATATTTTCAATCTCTGCCTCCAACTTTTTAATTTTCTCCAGAGCCTGGGCAACTTTATCTTTTTGACTTTTTAACAAAGCTTTCTCCTCTTCTGTAGCTTTTTTAAAAACTTCTTCTATTTCTAATAAATAGTTTTTATAGACTTTTTCCAATTCTTTTGGAGATGAATGTTCTTCAAAAACCTCCTTATATCTTTTAAAAATCTCTTGCTCTTTCTCACTTTCATCAAATTCTGTCCATACTAAGAATTCTTTCATTTCCCCTTTTAAAGCTATAATTATGTTTTTTAATCTTTTAATATTTTCCAAATCATCTTGTGAACTTAAAAGTTTCTCTCTAATTTTATTTAAGAATGCCTCCCACTCAGAGGCACTAAAGTCGTTTTACTTAAAATGGTTGTAAAAATATCTTCTGTAATTCCTTTTACATTCAACATTTTGATAGTATCTTTTAAGCCTTTTGCCAATTCAATATCTATAAGAGGTTTATTTAAAAATTCACCTATAGCTTCCTTTACTGTAATCAAATAACCTACTAAATTTCCACTATCGACCGTAGACACATAATAGGCCTTAAAGGCTCTAAAGTCTTTGTATTGTACCAGTTATACAAATGTCCATTCCATTTTTCCATTTTTTCAATTGTATCAAGGGTTTTTTTGATTCTTTCTACCATCTCAGTTGTGGTTATATAACCTAAGTCTCTTGCACCAATTACTGAAACCAAGTAAAGTCCTATATTTGTAGGTGATGTTCTCTCCGCAACTCCATTAGGGGGGTCTTCTTGAAAATTATCTGGTGGAAGATAATTCTGGCCCTCAGTCACAAAGTCTTCAAAATATCTCCAGGTTTTTCTCGCAACTAAGCGCAATTCCTCCATTTCCTCTTGTGATACAGTTTTTTCTTTTGAAATTATTGGCTGGCTTATATAAAAAGCAATATATGGAGAAATAGCCCAAAGGAAAAAAAGCGCTATAGCTCCAATTAAATCTTGGGGCTTAAAATACATAGATAACCCAATTAATACTAATCCCTCTACTAAAACTATCCACATTCTTTTGATAAAACTTACAAAGTCATTTGTAAGTCGTTTCTCCATATCAGCAGCTGTAACCCATTCTAATAAATTTTTTCTAGTTATATAAAGTCTCGTCAGTGTCCTAACTATTGCATCTGCCATCATATATGCTTGATATGGCAAAAACACAAAATTAAGTAAAGATTGATAAAAAGCGGCTTCTATTCTAGTTATCATGGCTTTATGTCTTTTTTCCCAATAGTGTCTAAACTGGCCTTTAAAACTAGTGTCAACTAAAGCAGGCAGAAGTGGGAAGAAAATAGTTAAAGCTACAAGCCCTAACCATAAAAAACTACTTCCAGGTAAAATACTAAACCCCAAAAATATCATTAACATTAATGTGACTGAAACAACACTTCTTCTCATGTTATCCATAATTTTCCATTTAGTAATTAAAGAAAGGGGATTTTTTATAATTTCTCCTTTTCTATTTTTTATTTTGGATTTCAAATAAGGCAATAACTGCCAATCACCTCTAACCCATCTGTGTAGTCTCATAATATAAGAATTATATTTAGCAGGGTATGCATCAATCAATTCTATATCACTGACAAGACCTGTCCTCACAAAGGACCCTTCTAAAAGGTCGTGACTTAAAATAGAATTATCCGGTATAGTATCTGTTAAAAGTTCTCTAAAAACATCAACATCATATATTCCCTTTCCTGCATATATACCTTCTCCGAACAAATCCTGATAAACATCTGATACTGCTGTAGTATATGGATCTATACCACCCTCTCCTCCAAAAATTCGAGAAAATAAAGTTGCATTTGCACTTTCTACATCAATACTTATCCTTGGCTGCAACAATCCATATCCTTCTACTACTAGACCATAATCTTTATCAATTACTGCTTTGTTTAATGGGTGTAGCATAGTACCTACCAATTTTTTAGCAGTATCAATAGGTAAATTAGTATCTGCATCTAAAGTTATTACGTATTTTATATTCAGTTTAGAAACATCTTCATTAACTACATAAAAACTCGTGTCTTTTTTCCCTCTTAAAAGCTCGTTAAATTCGACAAGAGCTCCTCTTTTTCTTTCCCAGCCCATCCAAGCTTTTTGCATTTTATTGTATTGCCTTTTCCTATGAAAATAGTAAAATATTTTTTCGCCGTTTTTAGAATATTTGTCATTTAATTTTTCAATTTCTTGCAAAGCGCATTTTACAATTTTTTCATCCTCTGGCACAACTTCAAAAGGAGCATCTTTGAAATCTCCTAATAGACCAAAATATAAATTTTTTTCTCGGTTTGCATGATAATACACCTCAAGATTATCAATCAACTCTTTTGTCCTTTTTTCATCTGGCAAAAGAGAAGAAATCACTATCATTGTCTTAGCATCTTCAGGAATACCTTCTTTCAACTCGATTTTTGGTAATATCACTGGCCTAAAAATATGCATTAAAATCCAATTTACTAATTGAATTGATATTTCACTAAAAGGCACTAGAAGAATTAGAGCGGAGATGAATAGCATGTCCCACCTGTTGAAAAAATTTGCTATATATTTCAATACCAAAAATTCTCCTAATAATATAAAAGTTAAAATTAAACTTAGATACAAAGTTTCGGGAGATTTTTTGGCAATTTCTATCCAGCTTATTGTCCTTTTTGATTTATTACTCAGCTTATTTTCAAGAATACTTCTTCCTTTTCCTACAAGGTAAAATCCTACATGGTTTATATACCCTAGTTCTCCCTCTTGTTCTGCCACTTCTTTTGCACATTCAATAGCCTTTTTAGCAACATATGTTTCTGAAGTATTATAATATTTGGCTATCTTTTCTATTTCATGCCTGTAATAATCTCTTGATTCAAAATCCATCTTAGGATACGTACCATCTGGGTCTTGCCTTAACACTTGTTCTACAGAACTCAAACTTTCAAAAATTTGTGCCCAATCCAGTGATGAAACAGTTTTTAAACTGGTAATAGCATTGCCTATAGAAATCTGTCTTTTGACCTGTATTTGATGAGCCTTTTCTGCTACATCACTGATGCTAGTGTCATATTCCATCAAAATCTTCTCTATAGACTGTATAATATTAGCAGAACTATTCCCTTCTTTTCTAAGTCTACTTACCAAATGCTCAATAAACTGAAGAGGAAATTTATCCGCAACGTTGATGTTTTCCCTTATGAGCTTTTTCACTTCTTCATATTTCATTTCTTTTTGTAAAAGCAATGTAAGTATTTTCTCTGCTTTTTCTCTTTGGCTGCGAGTTTCTACAATTTTCTCGCAAATCTTTTTTATTTTCTCCACCAAAGCAATGCGTATCATAAGGCTTAAAGCCCACAGCTCAGAGCTGGAAAGCAAAGCCTTTGTCTGATAAGCCTTTATAAAATTAATTATGGCTTTTTCATCAATTTTCCCATCAGTGTGAAGAACTAGCTCAAAGGCTATAGCATATATTCTTGGGTAGCCTTTGAATAAACCATTTTTAATCCCTGGAAGTCCGGAATAATAACTTTTTGACAAACTTTTTCTTATTTCTTTGACTTGCTCTTCGATTATATAAAAGTTGTCTAACAGCCATTCCTCTTCTTGAGAAATATAGACATCCTCTTCCTTTAAGATGCTGTTCAAATTTCTATAAACATTTTTTATGTAGTTGTAGTTTTTATTCATCCGCGGAATTAACAAATAAGATAATTTAGTTCTCTTCATTATGTTGTGATTCTGCGCTATTTCGGCTGCATGTTTTTCCATTTCTTCTGAATTTAGAATAATATCATCAAAATCCCTCATCGAGTCTTCTCTATTTAATCTCTGATTTTTTGAAATATGTACTATTGAAGTTGCTATTAAAAGCAAAACTAAAGCTACTATGTACCACACAGTCTGTCAACTCCTTCTCCACTGCAATTTCATGCTAAAAATATTATTCCCCCAAATTGCGATTTTAAAGCAAAAAAAATAAAAGCTCGCATATGCGAGCACACACAACTATTCTTCCCATACTTCTATGTCTCTGAGCCACTTAGGATAGTAATTTTTAACTATTCCTTTTGCAACCTTTCCCCATCCTGCTGGAAATCCTTCTATAGTAAAAAGAATCCATCCGTCTTTTAAGCTCAATTCAAAAGTTTCTCCTTTTAAATATTTTTCCCTTTGTTCTCTTTCAAGTTCCAAAAGTCTTTTAGCTTGGAAAGTTTTAATCCCCATTGCCAACCAGTGAGAAGGCTCAAACCTGTTTTTCTTAAGCTCTCCCAACTGCCAACCGTATCTGTAAACTCTTATATTACTCAAATCCGGTAAGCCTTGTGGTACATGGTAAACAAAACCATTATGCACTTCAATATTTAAATTACCTAAGTCTAAACTAAGATATCTATCAGCAAAATCGTAAAACAGTTGTAATTCTTTTTGCTTTTTTTTACCCTTCCTCCCTTTGAATTTAGAATTTGCTTCTCCCTCTTTTTTTCTCAATTTTGCTATAAAATGTCCTTCTCCTCTTACTTTGTGGGGCCACAATCTCATACATTTTTTCAAATCTTCAGGTCCTTCCACCCATTCTGGATAACCTCTGTCAAAAAATTTACTCATTTCACTTTTTTCAACTTTAAACTCTGGATATTCTTCTAAAAATTTTTTTATAACTCCTTCGTTTTCTTCTGGCGAAAAAGTGCAGGTAGAATAAACCAAAATGCCTCCCGGCTTCAATAACGGCGCTACATTTCTAAGTATATTTTTCTGTGTTATGGAGCAACTTATCACATTATTTAATGACCAAATTTTTCTCGCTGTAGGGTCTTTTCTGAACATCCCCTCTCCTGAGCAAGGAGCATCTACCAAGATTTTGTCAAAATATCCTTCAAATGCAGTAGTCAACTTTTCAGGAGTTTCATTTGTTATGACAATATTTCTTATCCCTATTCTCTCTACATTTTCTACTAATGCTTTTATTCTTTTTTTATCTATTTCATTAGCAACAATAAGCCCTTCATCGCCAATTTTTGTGGCTATATGGGTAGTTTTACCACCGGGCGCTGCACTTACATCAAGAATCTTTTCCCCTGGTTTAGGATCTAATACCTCCACAACTGCCATTGCTGTCGGTTCTTGAATATAATAAAGTCCTAAAACATGGTATAAATTATTGCCTGCCTTTTCCTCTTTGTCGTAATAAAATCCTGTTGGACACCAAGGAATAGGTGTTATCTCAAAAGGAACAATTTTTTTAAACTCTTCTACACCGATTTTTAATGTATTCACTCTTAAACCTTTTTGAGGTTTTTTGTCGTATTCCTTTAAAAAATCCTCATACTCTTCTTTAAGTAATTGCTCCATTCTCTTCAAAAACTCTTCTTTTACTATAATTTTCATCTTATTACTACCCCTATCTTATTGATTGAATAATATACTGGCAACTAATCTTTTAGATACTAATAACTTTCCCATTATTTTCCGCTGACAACAATATTTTATCCAAAATTAATTGGTCTTTATAGGCCTCGTCAAAAGTCGGCGTCTCACTAAATACAATTTTACCCTCTACAACATTTGTAAAAAAGTTTATAAGGCTTGCCATATGTAAATCTACCATCCACCCAAGAGAATACTTTTCTGGAGGATATATTGACATACTATACTCGCTAAATTTGCTTTTTTTATCGTAATCGCCAATTATTTGAACATTTTCTTGCTTTTTATATAATATAGCATAACGAGGCTGCTTTGTGGTTATTTTTATTGACCCTTTTGTTCCATATATTTCAAATATAGTCTCTTCCTCAAGGTCCGGAGATATCCTTGAAGCTTCGATGCTTCCCCAACCTCCATTTTCCATTTCTACTTCTACACTTGTCCAGTCATCTACATCTACTTCTTCATAAATATCAGAGCCTTTGGATACAGGCCTTTTTTTAAAATATGTCTTGGAATTTGCTCTCAAAGACTTTATTTCTCCTATCATAAATCTCACTGCATCCACAAGGTGTATACCCATGTCAACTATGGCGCCACCACCAGAAGTAGCTTTTTTCATTTTCCAAGACATAGGCCTCTTAGGGTCCATATAACCCGAGTGAAGCATCAAAGCCTTAAAATTTAAAATTTCACCTATCTCTCCATTTTTTATCATGTCTCTTGCTTGGTTTACCGCAGGCATAAACCTGTACATTAAAGCTGTTTGATGTATTATCCTTTTTTCTTTTGCCTTTTCCATTATTTCATAGGCTTCTTTGCCGTTAACTCCCATTGGCTTTTCAAGATATAATGGAATACCTTTTTCTATAACTTTCATCGCCTGTTCATAATGAAGGTAATTAGGGGTACATATGTCGACAGCATCAAGGTCGCCCTCTTCCAGCATTTCTTCAATACTTTTTACACCTTTTTCAAAAAAATGTGGTATATCTTCTGTGTTATTTTTGCAGACAGGTCCAAGTTTCACCTCAAAAGGAAGGTTTTTAAATATTAAAGGCATTGAAAAACAAGCTATAGAATGGATTGTGCCAATAAAGCCAAGCCCTATAAAGCCAAGTTTTATTTGTCTTTTTGACATTCCAGTTCACCTCTTTTCGAAAATTCACTTATTAATTATAACATTGATAAAAAGCATAAAAAAGAAATCCCAGATATTTCATCACTCATTAGAGTCGTCAATTAAATTCATGCAGAACACCTTTTGCACGAGGCACATCATATACATGCCATTTCTTTATTGTATGTCTCTTCTATAAAATCTGCAATAATAGGTCCAATCTTATCTATATCCACCAAAAAAGAGTCATGCCCTTGCATTGAAGATACTTCTTCAAATTTACCATAACCTCCTGAAGCATTTAGCTTCTTAATAAAGTCTTTCATGTATTTTGAAGGAAAAATCATATCTGTATCTATCCCTATCATGAGTACTTCTGCTTTAATCCTTTTAAGTGCCATCTTTAATGAACCATAGGGCTTCGTAATGTCATGTTCATTCATAGCCCATAAAATATATAAATATGAATTTGCATCAAACCTGTTTATAAAAGACAAACCATGATAGTTGAGGTAATTCTCCACTTCAAAATTGTTTTCATCTCTTAACCTATCAAATCTATAGTCAAATAAATCACCGCTTTTGTAGGTTATCATTCCTAACATCCTGCAGTGCTCAACCCTTTATCAGGTTTATGTGGTTTATCATAGTAATCACCGCCATAAAAATGTGGATCATTTAATATGCATTGTATACCTACATGGTTATACGCAATATTAAGAGGGGTAAGCTTATAATCAGCAGCTATAACAATAGATTTATCCACTAAATCCGGGTATGTTACTGCCCACTCCAAAGCCTGCATTCCCCCCATAGACCCTCCAATAACAACTTTTATCCGATCTATGCCAAGATAATCTAAAAGAAGTTTTTGCACTCTAACCATGTCTCTTATATTAATCTTCGGAAACCTCAAGCCGTAAGGTTTCCCTGTTTTGGGGTCTATAGAAGAAGGACCTGTAGTTCCATAACAACTGCCGAGAAAATTAGAACATATGACAAAATATTTGTTTGTATCAATATATTTGCCGGGACCAATTAAAGGGTCCCACCAACCCACGTTATTTTTTCCAGGATGTACACCTGCTGCATGAGCACTGCCACTTAAAGCATGTTCTACAAGTATTACGTTATTTTTTTCTTTATTTAATTTTCCATAAGTTTCATAAGCAATAGTAAGCTCATCAAAGCTATATCCACTTTCTGTAGTGAATATATTTTTCCCTCTTAGTGTAACCTTTTTTTCCTCAACTATCATTTACATCAACCTTTCTTATCTATTTTTGCGATGCATAAAGGGCATTATCAAGGTCTTCTAATATATCTTCTATGTCTTCTAGCCCTACCGAAAGTCTTATCATATCCTCCGTCACACCAGAAGCCAACTGTTCTTCTTTTGATAACTGCTGATGAGTTGTGCTAGCCGGATGTATAACCAACGACTTTGCATCCCCTATATTAGCAAGATGAGTAAATAATTTTAAGCTCTCTATAAACTTAATGCCTGCTTTTAATCCACCCTTTATGCCAAAAGTCAAGACTCCTCCTTGCCCTCTTGGCAAATACTTTTGTGCTAAAGCATAGTAGGGACTTGATTTAAGTCCTGGATAACTCACCCAAGAAACATATGGATGAGAAGCTAAAAACTCTGCAACTTTTAAAGCATTTTGACTGTGCCTTTCCATCCTAAGGGATAGAGTCTCTAATCCTTGTGCGAATAAAAATGCATTAAAGGGACTCAAAGCAGTACCCAAATCCCTTAAAAGCTGCACCCTTGCTTTTACAATATAAGCCGCTTCACCTACATCTTTTACATACCTTATACCATGATAACTTGGATCTGGTTCTGTAAGTTCTGGAAACTTTCCATTGTCCCAATTAAATTTTCCAGAATCTACTATAACTCCACCTATAGAAGTCCCATGTCCACCTATAAATTTAGTCGCCGAATGTACTACTATATCAGCTCCAAACTCGATAGGTCGGGCAAGGTAAGGAGTTGCAAAAGTATTATCTACAATTAGAGGAATTCCTGCAGTGTGGGCAATTTCTGCTATTTTTTCAATGTCAGCCACGTCAATCTTTGGATTTCCAATAGTTTCAACGTATAATGCTTTTGTCTTATCTGTTATTTGACTTTTAAAGTTCTCAGGATTTTTAGGGTCTACAAATTTAAAATTTATACCAAACTTTTTCAAAGTAGTCGCAAAAAGATTATAAGTCCCTCCATAAAGATTGGTAGAAGATACAATCTCGTCTCCTACTCCTGCGATATTAGTAACCGCCAGCGTTATAGCTGCTTGACCTGAGGATACAGCAAGGGCACCTACCCCACCTTCTAATGCAGCCATTCTTTTTTCAAAAACGTCAACAGTAGGTTCATCATTCGAGAATATATATATCCTTCTTCTTTTAAGGCAAAAAGGTCTGCAGCATGTTGAGTACTTTTAAAAGCATAGGAAGAAGTTTGAAATATTGGAAGGGCTACGGCACCTGTAGCTGGATCAGGCTCCCAACCTTCATGGATTGCTAAAGTTGAAAAACCATATTTTTTAGCCATATTTTTTAACTCCTTTCACAAAAATTTTTTAAATTACTTCAACAAAATCCTCAAATTCACTTAACTTTAATTCTTCTATTATATTCTCTTGTAAAACTTTAAAAAAAGCTTTTATTTCGGTTATTTCTTCTAATTTTTCTATTAATTCCTCTACATTTTTCTTTGTCTTCACAATAGCTGCAAACGTACCATTTTCAGAGGAAGATTCCACAATTGATACCCTTTGTTCTTTTAAAAACTTTAAAACTTTTTTCAAACCTAAAATAATATCTTCTTTGTAAAGTTTAAGCCTTATATAAAAAGTATCTGTAAAACTTCCCTGACGAATTGGAAGTAAGTTTATCCTCAAATTATCCTTGATATCATAGTTTAACAATATATCAATTAAATCAGCCACTACAGCATCCCCTGTAGGAAGTTCTCCAGCACCTTTTCCTACAAAAACATATTCACCAAAACTATCCCCTCTAAGTATGATAGCGTTATTTACGTCGTTTACCCTTGACAAAATATTATTTTCTTCGACTAAAACTGGTTCCACTCCTGCAAAGATGCCATCTTTGACTTTTTTGCACCAGGAAAACAATTTTATTTTATATCCCCATTTATTGCTGTAATTTAAATCTTGAGTCGTGATTTCGTCTATTCCTTTTCTAGGTATAGAATTTATTGGCACATTTATATTGAACACTTTCCTCATTAATATAACAAGTTTATAAAGGGCATCAAAACCTTTTACATCATAATCGGGGTTTGCCTCTGCATATCCTAATTGCTGGGCTTCTTTAAGTGCTTCTTCATAACTTTTACCTTCAGTAGTCATTTTGGTGAGAATATAATTAGTAGTGCCATTTACTATACCGCCTACAAAATCTATTTCATCTGTGATTTTTAATCTATCAATTTGATGCAATATAGGTATAGCTCCACCTACACTTGCCTCACATTTTAGAAATACTCTATTTTTTTCTGCTATTTCATTTAATTCTTCTCCATATTGGGCTATTAATTCTTTATTTGCAGTAATTACATGTTTTCCTGAAAGCAAAGCCTCTTTAACATATTCGTAAGCCGGATAAATACCACCTATTGCTTCAATAACAATTTTTATCTCTTTGTCTTTTAAAATTTCTTCAGCATTTTGAGTAAGTAGTCCTTCCACCTTCACTTTCCTGGGCTTATTGAGATTTTTCACGAGTATCTTTTTTATCTCAGGATAAGCGCTGTGCTCTCCTTTATATGACCTCCTCTTGAAGTTATCAATTTATATACTCCTGTCCCTACTGTCCCAAGTCCCAATAATCCAATTTTTACTGTCATATCACACCTCCAAGCAAATTTTTAGGCCCTCTTCGAAATGAGAAGAGGGCCTAATAATCCGCCACTCCTCTCATCTCTCAGGTTAGAATAATCTAACCTGCAGGATTTGGCACCAGACGCATATAAATGCCGGTTGCCGGGTTTCATCGGGCCAGTCCCTCCACCACTCTTGATAAGAGGTTTGCGTGTAATATATTCAATTTTGCATGTTGTAATCTATGTTATCACTTTGAAACTGTAAAGTCAAGAACTTTTTTTGTACTCTTTATTAAATTTTTTCAA